>NZ_JAKUZW010000001.1:0-767740 GCF_030128605.1 Klebsiella sp. K5-45
ATCGGGGTTGCGGACAGTGTCTGGTGGGTAGTTTGACTGGGGCGGTCTCCTCCCAAAGCGTAACGGAGGAGCACGAAGGTTAGCTAATCCTGGTCGGACATCAGGAGGTTAGTGCAATGGCATAAGCTAGCTTGACTGCGAGCGTGACGGCGCGAGCAGGTGCGAAAGCAGGTCATAGTGATCCGGTGGTTCTGAATGGAAGGGCCATCGCTCAACGGATAAAAGGTACTCCGGGGATAACAGGCTGATACCGCCCAAGAGTTCATATCGACGGCGGTGTTTGGCACCTCGATGTCGGCTCATCACATCCTGGGGCTGAAGTAGGTCCCAAGGGTATGGCTGTTCGCCATTTAAAGTGGTACGCGAGCTGGGTTTAGAACGTCGTGAGACAGTTCGGTCCCTATCTGCCGTGGGCGCTGGAGAATTGAGGGGGGCTGCTCCTAGTACGAGAGGACCGGAGTGGACGCATCACTGGTGTTCGGGTTGTCATGCCAATGGCACTGCCCGGTAGCTAAATGCGGAAGAGATAAGTGCTGAAAGCATCTAAGCACGAAACTTGCCCCGAGATGAGTTCTCCCTGAGACTTTAAGTCTCCTGAAGGAACGTTAAAGACGATGACGTTGATAGGCCGGGTGTGTAAGCGCAGCGATGCGTTGAGCTAACCGGTACTAATGAACCGTGAGGCTTAACCTTACAACGCCGAAGATGTTTTGGCGGATTTGAGAAGATTTTCAGCTGATACAGATTAGTCGATGCGTCCGCAGGACGTGTTGATAAAACAGAATTTGCCTGGCGGCACTAGCGCGGTGGTCCCACCTGACCCCATGCCGAACTCAGAAGTGAAACGCCGTAGCGCCGATGGTAGTGTGGGGTCTCCCCATGTGAGAGTAGGGAACTGCCAGGCATCAAATTTAGCGTGCTGATATGGCTCAGTTGGTAGAGCGCACCCTTGGTAAGGGTGAGGTCCCCAGTTCGACTCTGGGTATCAGCACCACTTTTTAGGTTAAAGTTCGGCACGTTGTAAAGAATTTGCCTGGCGACAATAGCGCGGCGGTCCCACCTGACCCCATGCCGAACTCAGAAGTGAAACGTCGTAGCGCCGATGGTAGTGTGGGGTCTCCCCATGTGAGAGTAGGGAATCGCCAGGCATCAAATAAAGCAGAAGGCCCAGTCGAAAGACTGGGCCTTCTGCTTTTGTGTTATCTGTTATCTGTTGATAAACAGTCCTGCCACCAGGGGGAAACCCGTCAAAGTCGATTTGCTCGTAATGCAGCAAGGGACAGAGAGTTTATTTGCCCGGTTGTCATGTGGATGATGCGCAGAAGAGCAGATACAGGTTCGACGCTAGCCCCAGTATCTGCTGGTCGGGGGTGAATTAGCGGGTCAGCGCGACGATCCCTAACGTGAGGCCGGCTACCGCGGCGGCTCCCCCGGCGATCGCGCCTGCCGTGTCCCAGTTGTCTTCTGTTGTGCCCTTCATACAGGTATTGGTGTGGACTAAGCGGCCTTGCGAGTCATAAACCGGCACGCAGGGAGAGTCATGGGCACAGCCTGCCAGCAGAGAGGCCAGCAGCGCCACGATTAAATACTTTTTCATGATATTACCTCTGGATAATCCGCAGGGTTGTACTGAGAGCCAGTGCAGAACGGAATGGCTTATTTTATCACCGCGGATTGTCCGGCCCGGATGCCGAAATCATCTCAATATATGAGCCACGTAAATATCGTGAAGATAAGCAGGGGAATATGCAGAAAAGATGGAGAGAAAGATCGTCTCCCCGCGCTGCCGCACGCGATAGAGGTTGTCAGATAGCGGGAAGCTGAGCGGGTTGCTAATATGCCTGGCGAAAAATAAGCGCCCGCAGGGGGCGCCTTTAAAACCAGGCCGGGTTATTCAGCGTGCCGGGTAAAACGTCGTCTGACGACCACAAAGAAGACCGGAACAAAGAAGATCGCCAGCAGTGTCGCGGTTAGCATCCCGCCCATGACGCCGGTACCTACCGCATTCTGCGCCCCGCTGCCGGCACCATGGCTAATCACCAGCGGCATGACTCCGAGAATAAAAGCCAGAGAGGTCATCAGAATGGGTCGCAGGCGCATCCGCGATGCCTCCAGGGTTGCTTCAATGATCCCTTTCCCCTCTTTCTCCATCAGATCCTTGGCGAATTCGACGATCAGGATCGCGTTCTTCGCCGACAAACCGATCGTGGTCAGAAGGCCTACCTGAAAGTACACGTCATTATTCAGCCCACGCAGCGTGGCGGCTAACAGCGCGCCGATCACCCCCAGCGGAACCACTAACATGACTGAGAATGGAATCGACCAGCTCTCATACAGCGCCGCCAGGCACAGGAAGACGACAATCAGCGAGATGGCATAAAGCGCGGGAGCCTGGTTGCCGGAAAGGCGTTCCTGGTAAGACATCCCGGTCCAGTCGTAACCAATGCCGCTCGGCAGCTTACTGGCCAGCGCTTCCATCAGCGCCATGGCTTCCCCGGTACTTTTACCCGGCGAGGCTTCACCGAGGATTTCCATGGAGGGTAAACCGTTGTAGCGTTCCAGACGCGGCGAGCCATAAATCCAGCGCGAAGTGACGAAGGCGGAGAACGGGACCATTTCGCCATTGGCGCTACGAACATACATATTGTTAATGTCGCTCGGCAGCATACGGAAATGGGCATCAGCCTGGACGTACACTTTCTTGACGCGACCACGGTCAATAAAGTCATTGACGTAGTACCCGCCCAGCGCGGCTGATATCGTTTCATTGATATCGGAGAGCGATACGCCCAGCGCCTGCGCTTTTTCCTGGTCGACATCCAGTTTGAACTGCGGCGTATCTTCCAGCCCATTAGGCCGTACCCGCACCAGCTGATCCGGATGCTGTTTCACCATGCCCAGCAGTTGATTGCGCGCCTGCGTCAGGGCGGTATGACCTAGCCCGCCCTGGTCGATCAGCTCAAAGTCGAAGCCGGTGGCGGTACCCAGCTCAATAATGGCAGGCATGTTGAACGGGAAAACCATGGCGTCCTTGATCTGGCTGAAGGCCACGGTGGCTCGCTTGATGATGGACTCCACGCTGTTTTCATCACCGCTGCGCGCTTCCCAGGGTTTCAGGCTGACAAACGCCATGCCGGAGTTTTGCCCCTGGCCGCTGAAGCTGAAGCCGTTCACGGTAAAGACGCTGTCGACGTTAGCCTTCTCGTTATGCAGATAGTAGTCGGTCACGGTATCCAGCACTTTCTGTGTCCGCTCCTGGGTGGCGCCGGAGGGCAGCTGGATCATGGTCAGGAAGACCCCCTGGTCTTCATCGGGTAGAAAGGATGTCGGGAGACGCATAAACAGCACGGCCATTCCCACGACGATCAGCAGATAGATCACCAGGTAACGGCCGGTTCCACGCAAAATACCGCTGACGCTGTTGGTGTAGTGGTTAACGCTCTGGTCAAAGCGGGCGTTAAACCAGCCGAAGAAGCCTTTTTTCTCATGGTGTTCGACCGAGGACGGCTTTAACAACGTGGCGCAGAGCGCTGGCGTCAGGACCAGGGCAACCAGCACGGAGAGCGCCATGGCGGAAACGATGGTGATCGAAAACTGGCGATAAATCGCGCCGGTGGAACCGCCGAAGAAGGCCATCGGCACGAATACCGCAGAGAGCACCATGGCGATACCCACCAGCGCCCCCTGGATCTGCGACATCGACTTTTCCGTCGCTTCTTTTGGCGAGAGTTTTTCCTCAACCATCACGCGCTCAACGTTTTCCACTACGACGATAGCGTCATCGACCAGCAGACCTATCGCCAGCACCATGCCAAACATCGTCAGGGTGTTGATGGAGTAGCCAAACATCGACAGTACGGCGAAGGTGCCCAACAGCACGACGGGCACGGCAATGGTCGGAATGAGCGTTGCGCGCATGTTCTGCAGGAACAGATACATGACAAGGAAGACGAGAATAATCGCTTCAAATAGCGTTTTGACCACTTCGTGAATAGAGATTTTAACGAAAGGGGTCGTATCGTACGGATAGACCACCTTCATTCCCTGGGGGAAGTAAGGCTGCAGTTCGGCTAGCTTCGCTTTAATCGCCGTGGCGGTATCCAGCGCGTTGGCGCCGGTCGCAAGCTTAATACCCAGACCAGAGGCGGGCTTACCGTTAATTCTGGCGACGACGTTGTAGTTCTCTCCGCCCAGCTCAATGCGGGCGACATCTTTCAGATGGACGACAGAGCCATCGGCATTGACCCGCAGCGTGACCTTGCCAAACTCCTGCGGATCTTTAAGCCGCGTCTGGGCAATGATCGACGCATTGAGCTGCTGGCCTTTTAGCGCTGGCGTACCGCCCAGCTGGCCGGCGGCGATCTGATCGTTCTGAACCTGCAGCGCATTAATGACATCCACTGGCGTCAGGTTGTATTTGTTCAACAGGTTGCCATCCAGCCAGATGCGCATGGCGTACTGTGCGCCAAACAGCTGGACATCGCCCACACCGTTGAGGCGGCTGATGGGATCTTTAACATTAGAGGCGACATAGTCGGAAATATCGTCCTGGGTAGTGACCGGGTTATCAGAGATAAAGCCGGCCACCAGCAGGAAGCTGCTGCTGGACTTTTCTACGCTAATTCCCTGCTGCTGGACTTCCTGAGGCAGCAGCGGGGTGGCCAGCTGCAGTTTGTTTTGCACCTGCACCTGGGCGATATCCGGATCGGTGCCGGACTTAAAGGTAAGCGTGATGGTTACTGAGCCGGCGGAATCGCTGGTCGACGACATATACATCAGGTTGTCGATACCGTTCATGTTCTGCTCAATAACCTGAGTGACCGTGTCCTGCACGGTCTGGGCATCCGCACCGGGATAGGTAGCGGAGATCGCCACCGCAGGGGGCGCTATCGTCGGATACTGCGCTATCGGCAACTGCAGAATGGCCAGACCTCCGGCAATCATCATGATGATGGCCAGCACCCAGGCAAAGACTGGTCGATGGATAAAAAACTTAGACATGGCTGGGTATCCTTATTGTGCGACCGGTGCCGCATGCTCCGCTTCTGCTTTCACGGTGACGCCTGGACGGACTTTCTGTAAGCCGCTGATAATCACCTTATCGCCCGGCTTCAGCCCGCTGGTGATAAGCCACTTATCGCCCACGGCCTGGGAAGCTACCACCTGACGGGTTTCAACCTGGTTTTTGTCATTCACCAGCATGACGGAGGCATCGCCCCGCGGCGTACGGGTCACCCCCTGCTGCGGCACCAGGATGGCCTGCGGATCGGTGCCTTCATCGATGCGGGCGCGAACGAACATTCCCGGCAGCAGGACATGCTGTGGGTTAGGGAAGATAGCGCGCAGGGTAATTGAACCTGTACTTTCATCGACAGTCACGTCGGAGAACTGCAGCGAACCCTTAAGCGGATAGGCCTGACCGTTCTCCATCACCAGCTCAACGCTTTTGGTGTCGCCGCCGCGTTGCAGGCTTTCCTGCTTAAGGCGCATGAAGTCATTGCTGGATTCCGTCACGTCGACGTAGATCGGATCGAGCTGCTGGACGGTAGCCAGGGCATCCGACTGACCGTTGGTGACCAACGCTCCCTCGGTGACGCTCGATTTACCGATGCGTCCGCTAATGGGAGAGGTCACTTTGGTGTAGGCCAGGTTGATGCGGGCGCTTTCCACGGAGGCTTTGGTGGCGATGACGTCAGCGTCGGCCTGGCGGGCGGTGGCCACCGCCTGATCGTATTCCTGCTGACTGATATACTTGGTGCCCAGCAGCGGAACGTAGCGTTTCACCGTTAAGTGGGCGATGGCGGCTGCGGCTTCGGCTTTAGCCTCATCGCCCTTGGCGCTGTTCCACGCCGCCTGGTAGGTTGCCGGATCGATCTGATAGAGCGACTGGCCTGCTTCGACATCGCTTCCTTCAACAAAGTTACGCTTCAGGATGATTCCGCTTACCTGAGGGCGGACTTCCGCCACGCGAAAAGCTGAAGTTCGGCCTGGCAGTTCGGTGGTGACCGACAGCGGCGCGCTGTTCACGACATGGACCGTCACCTGCGGCGCCTGGGCATGGGGTTGCGGGTTGTCCGAATTATCGCAGCCGGTAAGCAATAAGGCCGAGATAATTAAACCGGATAAAAGTGTCACTCTGGCGTGAGTTGTCATGGCGGTTCCTTATAGATTGCGTGCCAAATTCGGCGGCGAATCTGTGAAAGAAAGAGGGAATTAAAAAGCAGTTTGCCATCCTACAAATAAACGCCGCTGGATGTAAGGGATACTTATTTTTGAGCAATCAGCAAGGCACGCAAAAACAAAAAAGCGCGCAGGATTTTTTTGCTATTTACCTCAATTGTAAAACTTAATAAATAGACATCAATTCAGTGAATGGGTTATTTATTAATATTATTTTGGGTAATTTATTTGGCGACAGCTTCAGAATTAACTTGTCTGCATTTTTGCTAAAAAATATTCCATGACAAATGTTAGGTTAAGCGATCTTCAGAAAATCCTGAATAACCTGTCTGACGGGAAGGGGCTTGTATGGCTAGAAAAACGAAAGAAGAGGCGCTACGCACGCGGCAGCTCCTGATTGAGTCCGCGATCCAGCAGTTCGCCCTGCGGGGGGTGACCAACACAACCCTGACGGATATTGCTGATGCGGCGGGAGTGACCCGCGGCGCCGTATACTGGCATTTTGCCAGTAAGACTGAGCTGTTTAATGAAATGTGGCAGCAGCAGCCACCGCTCAGGGATTTGATTCAGCATAGCCTCGTAACAGAGAATGAACAGGAGCCGTTAAATGCATTGCGCGAGCGGTTTATTACCGGGCTCCGCTATATTGCTGCGAATCCTCGCCAGCGCGCGCTGATGCAAATTCTTTATCAGCGCTGCGAGTTTGCCAATGATATGCTTTCGGAAAACGAAATTCGCCAGCGCATTGGTTTTAATTATTCGCTCATTGGCGGCATGCTTCAGCGCTGTGTGCGTAACAATATATTGCCAGCCGAAACAAATATTGAAGTGATATTAATTGTTTTACACAGCGCCTTTTCCGGGCTGATTAAAAACTGGCTGCTCGATCCGCAACGTTTCGATCTTTATCAGCAGGCGCCTGCGCTGGTGGATAATATTATGGCGGTAATCCGCGCTGCCCGTGTATCAGAGGCGCCGGTACTGCGGGCGGTAAATCAGTAATGTGTCCCGCTGTCGCAGGTAATAAAAAAGGCGCTTCCCCATGCCGAAGAGCGCCTTTTATATCAAGCAAGCAACTGACTAGTATCAGTTCATGCCGTATTTTTTCAGTTTTTTACGCAGCGTACCGCGGTTGATGCCCATCATCAGGGCAGCGCGGGTCTGGTTACCACGGGTGTATTGCATCACCATGTCCAACAGGGGCTGTTCAACTTCAGCCAGTACCAGCTCATACAGGTCATTCACATCCTGACCGTTCAGTTGAGCAAAATAGTTCTTCAGTGCCTGTTTAACCGAGTCACGCAGGGGCTTTTGAGTTACCTGATCCTGAGAGTTAACGGTAGAAACGGTCAGTACGTCAGAATTTACGCGTTGTTCGAACATAGTTCTGTCAGCTCTTTATTTCTATTACGCAAAATTTTCGAAGTATGCCTCCAACGCCTCCAGCTGTTCGCTGGCATCCTCAATGGCGTTGAATGTGCGCCGAAACTGGTCATCTGGAGCATGTTCCTGAAGATACCAGGAGACGTGTTTACGCGCGATTCGGTACCCTTTTGCCTGACCATAAAAGTCATGCAATTCCCGAACGTGCGCACAAAGCAAGCGCTTGACCTCTGCCAGCGGCAGCGGGGGCAGCAGCTCTCCAGTGTCCAGATAATGCTGGATTTCCCGAAAGATCCAGGGTCTTCCCTGAGCTGCACGGCCTATCATCAGGGCATCAGCCCCTGTATAGTCGAGCACAGCTCTGGCTTTAAGCGGGTCAGTAATGTCGCCATTCGCGATAATCGGAATGGAAACTTTCTGCTTAACTGCCCGAATACTGTCGTACTCAGCGTCTCCGTTAAACAAGCAGGCGCGGGTGCGTCCGTGAATAGTCAGAGCCTGAATGCCACACTCTTCGGCCAGTTGGGCAATCTCTACGCAGTTACGGTGTTCCGGTTCCCAACCGGTGCGAATCTTGAGAGTCACAGGAACGTCCACCGCATTCACGACCGCCGTCAGGATCGACTTCACCTGGTCGGGGTACTGCAAGAGGGCTGAACCTGCAAGCTTGCGATTCACCTTTTTCGCCGGGCATCCCATATTGATATCAATAATCTGGGCGCCGCTTTCCACGTTAATCCGCGCGGCGGCAGCCATCTCTTCCGGCACGCTACCGGCGATTTGCACGGTACGAATACCGGGCTCATCAATATGCACCATCCGTAAACGGGACTTGTCGCTCTCCCACACCTGTGGGTTAGAGGACATCATCTCGGAAACGGTTAAACCCGCTCCCATCTCGTAGCACAGCGTCCGGAATGGTCTGTCAGTAATGCCAGCCATGGGCGCTGCGATCAGGCGATTTCTGAGCTGGTGGTGTCCGATGCGCATGAGTTAAGAAATGACCATACTGTGACTGCAAGGCGGCGTATATTACGCATTTTTTGCACGAGATGAAAGGCCAAACTTTGAGCAATCCTCTGTTGCAGATCAATGAATCCGGGACTAACGTAAAAGGGATGAATAAATACTTATATTAATCATTGATTTAATGGCTGATGGATAATTTGTGTCCATTTATAAAATCATAAAACTTCTTGATTTTTCTTAGACAAACTCGCTACCAGGCGATATAAAACGCTGTTTTTATAGTCAAAAAAGTGCTCTGTAGTGCGATCTGCCTCTCATTTCCTGGCATTATTTGGTGGCTACTGGAAACAAAAATGCGGCCCACAGGCCGCATTGCACTTAGTTTTTCTGGCCGGTGATCCGGCACCACTCCTCTTTCTCGACCACCGGGTCAAGGGTGAAGAGATCGGCGTAGGCTTCACAGACGCTCTCCGCCTGGCTGGCAAGGATGCCGGAAAGCCCCAGCAAACCGCCTGAAACAGGCAGGACGCTGATTAACGGCGCCAGCTCACGTAACGGGCCAGCCAGGATATTGGCGACCACGACGTCGGCTTTCATCGACTCGGGCTGGTCCTGAGGAAGATAGAGCTCCAGACGCTCAGAGACGCCGTTACGCTGTGCGTTATCGCGGCTGGCCTGAATAGCCTGCGGGTCGATATCAATGCCGATCGCTTTTGCGGCTCCCAGCTTCAGCGCGGCAATCGCCAGGATGCCGGAACCGCAGCCGAAATCAATGACCGTTTTTCCGTTGAGGTCGAGTCCATCGAGCCACTGCAGGCACAGGGATGTCGTCGGGTGCGTGCCGGTACCGAAGGCCAGACCCGGATCGAGCATCACGTTGACGGCATTTTCATCCGGAACGTCGCGCCAGCTCGGGCAGATCCACAGCCGCTCACCGAAGCGCATCGGATGGAAGTTATCCATCCATTCCCGCTCCCAGTCTTTATCTTCCAGCTGCTCGATCTTATGCGCGAATCCGGCGCCCAGCAGCGGGTGCTGCTCCAGTTGGGCAACGACCGCTTTCATATCGGTTTCGGCATCGAACAGGCCGATCACGTCGGTGTCGCCCCACAGCCGGGTTTCCCCGGGTAACGGCTCAAATACCGGCGTATCGTGCGTATCCTGGAAGGTGATCGAGACCGATCCGGCCTCCATCAGCGCATCGCTAAGATCTTCAGCGTTCGCGCCGGTGGTATTTAGTTTCAGTTGGATCCATGGCATAGCAAAACTCTTTATTTATCAGTAGTCAAAATAGGTGGCTGTGGTGCGGGACGGCCGAAACGATTCCCTGCCACAAACGCCAGTAAACTCAGCAGCAGCGCGGGAACGATCGGATGGAAGCCGAGAAACTGCACTTTCAGCGTGGCAAGTACGGCATACAGTACACCACCCACGATCATCGCGCTCAGCGCGCCAGCCGCGTTGGCACGTTCCCAATACAGGCCCAGCACCAGCGGCCACAGAAAGACGGCTTCCAGGCCGCCGAAGGCCAGCAGGTTCAGCCAGATAATCATCTCTGGCGGTCGCCAGGCCGCGAGCAGCAGCAGGACACCCAACAGGAGCGTAATGCCGGCGGACATGCGTTTTAGCCGCTTTTCGTTAGTCGCCTGATCCGGACGCCAATTCAGATACAGATCCTTGATGATCGTAGCGGAACTTTGCAGAAGTTGGGCATTGATCGTCGACATAATCGCCGCCATCGGCGCGGCCAGAAAGATCCCTGCCGCAAAGGGCGGGAGCACTTTGACCATCAGCGTCGGGATCACCAGATCCGGTACGGTGAGGTCAGGGATCACCGCCCGACCTAACGCGCCGGCCAGGTGCATGCCAAACATCAGGATCGCCACCACGATGGTGCCGATAATGATGCCGCGATGCACGGCTTTGCTGTCTTTGTAGGAGATACAGCGCACGGCGGTATGCGGGAGGCCTATCACGCCGAAGCAGACCAGCACCCAAAACGAGGCCATAAAGGTTGGCGAGAGGATATCTTCCGCCCCCTGAGGGGACACCAGCTTGACATCGATCGACTGCAGGGTCTCTACCGCATGGCCAATCCCGCCGGCGGCGTGGATCACCCCCACCAGCAGCACGATCGTGCCGATCAGCATCACCATGCCCTGCATGGTGTCGTTGAGCACGCTGGCGCGAAAGCCGCCATAAGCGGTATACAGCGCGATGCTGATGCCGAAGATCAGCAGACCGGTATCGTAGGGAATACCCGCAGCCGTCTCCAGCAGGCGGGCACCGCCGATAAACTGGACGGTCATGGCGCCAACGAAGGCTACCAGCAGACTCAGGCTGGCCAGCCAGACCAGCAGACGACTCTGGTAGCGCGCAAACAGCATGTCATTGAGGGTGACGGCGTTGTAACGGCGCGCAAGAATGGCGAATTTTTTTCCCAGTACGCCCAGCGACAGCCAGATGGCGGGAAGCTGGATCATTGCCAGCAGCACCCAGCCCAGGCCGTATTTATAGGCGGCGCCGGGTCCGCCGATAAATGAGCTGGCGCTGATATAGGTGGCGGTTAGCGTCATGGCCAGCACGAAGCCGCCCATCGAGCGGCTGCCGAGAAAGTACTCATTCAGAAAGCTTCCTGAGGCTCGTTTTCGCATGGCGTAAAGGGATAAGCCGAACACCACCACCAGATAGGCGATCAGGGGAATAATGACCTCAAACTGCATCATCGTCCTCCAGAGGAATGTCGCGAAAAACCAGTTTGACCATCGCCCAGCACAGCAGAATAAACAGCAGCGGAACCAGCAGGCAGGCCATTTCAAACCAGTGGGGCAGGCCGGTAAAACCGATAGCCACCCCCGGCAGATAGGCGGCGGCCAGCCAGGCTGCAAGATAGAGAAGGGTCAGCCACAGCGCCCAGCGCGCTTCTTTGTGGGCCTGAACAAAGCGTTTGTCCATTTTTTGTCCCTTGAGGATGAAGAAAGCGGGGATTGTACCGCATGGTATAGATGAGGAGAGAGAAAAAGAAAAAAGGCCGGAAAATCCGGCCTTTTGCTGAGAATGCAGAATTATTTTTCCTGCAAGCCGAGTTTTTTCTCCAGATAGTGGATGTTGGTGCCACCATGCTGGAAGTTCTCGTCGCTCATAATGCGCATCTGCAGATCGACGTTGGTCTTGATGCCATCGATGATCAGCTCCTGCAGCGCATTCTTCATGCGGGCAATCGCCACGTCACGGCTTTCGCCGTAGCAGATCAGTTTGCCGATCATGGAGTCATAGTACGGCGGTACGGTGTAACCGGCGTAAATATGGGACTCCCAGCGCACGCCAAAGCCGCCCGGCGCGTGGAAACGGGTAATTTTACCCGGGCTCGGCAGGAAGGTGTTCGGGTCTTCGGCGTTGATACGGCATTCCACCGCATGGCCGCGAACCACCACTTCATCCTGCTTGATGGACAGCGGCTGACCGGCTGCGATACGCAGCTGCTCTTTGATCAGGTCAACGCCGGTGATCATTTCAGTTACCGGATGCTCTACCTGGATACGGGTGTTCATTTCAATGAAGTAGAACTCGCCGTTTTCGAACAGGAACTCAAAGGTACCCGCCCCGCGGTAGCCGATATCGACACAGGCTTTCGCGCAACGCTCGCCGATGTAGCGACGCAGTTCCGGGGTGATGCCCGGCGCCGGCGCTTCTTCGACCACTTTCTGGTGACGGCGCTGCATGGAGCAGTCACGTTCAGCCAGATAGATAGCGTTACCCTGACCGTCCGCCAGCACCTGAATTTCGATGTGACGCGGGTTTTCCAGGTATTTCTCCATGTAGACCATGTCGTTGTTGAAAGCCGCTTTGGCTTCCGCTTTGGTCATGGAGATGGACTGGGCCAGTTCAGCATCGCTGCGCACAACGCGCATACCGCGACCGCCGCCGCCGCCGGAGGCCTTGATGATCACCGGATAGCCGATGCGTTTGGCATGGGCGCGGTTAGCGTCCATGTCGTCGGTCAGCGGGCCGTCAGAACCGGGTACGGTCGGGACGCCGGCTTTTTTCATGGCGGTGATCGCGGACACTTTGTCGCCCATCAGGCGGATAGTGTCGGCTTTCGGGCCGATGAAGATAAAGCCGGAGCGCTCAACCTGCTCAGCAAAGTTGGCGTTCTCAGAGAGGAAGCCATACCCCGGGTGAATTGCTACCGCGCCGGTGATCTCAGCGGCGCTGATGATAGCCGGGATGTTCAGATAGCTTTTTACGGACGGAGCCGGACCGATGCAGACCGTCTCATCCGCTAACAATACGTGTTTTAGATCGCGATCCGCGGTGGAATGCACAGCAACGGTCTTGATGCCCAGTTCTTTACAGGCACGCAGGATGCGCAGTGCGATCTCGCCACGGTTAGCGATGACAATTTTATCCAGCATGTTCGCCTCGTTACTCGATAACTACCAGCGGCTCGTCGAATTCTACCGGTTGGCCGCTTTCGATCAGAATGGCTTTCACCACGCCGGCTTTGTCGGCTTCGATCTGGTTCATCATTTTCATCGCTTCGACGATGCACAGGGTGTCGCCCACGTTAACTTTCTGGCCAACTTCCACAAACGCTTTCGCGTCCGGGCTTGGCGTACGATAGAAAGTACCAACCATCGGGGAACGTACGATGTGACCACTGATTTCCGCTTTTGCCGGCGCTTCTGCTGCTGCAGCTGGCGCGGCAGCCGCGGCGGCAGGTGCCTGAGGCTGCATCATCGGCGCAGCATAAGCCTGCTGCATAACCGGATAGCTTGCGGCCGGTGCAGAGCGGCTGATGCGAACAGACTCTTCGCCTTCAGAAATTTCCAGTTCGGAGATACCTGATTCTTCAACCAGCTCGATCAGTTTTTTAATCTTACGAATATCCATGAGTGGGTTCCGTACTCTTTGTTTAGTGTGATTGTGACAGGCGTTTTACCGCCGTCTGTAAAGCGTATGAATAGCCGTCCGCCCCCAGTCCGCAGATAACGCCAGCGGCGATATCTGACAGATACGAATGCTGGCGGAAGGGTTCGCGTGCATGCACATTGCTCAGGTGAATCTCGATAAACGGGATGTTCACGGCAAGCAACGCGTCACGGATTGCTACGCTGGTATGCGTGAACGCGGCCGGATTAATCAGGATATAGTCCACGTTGTCTTTAGCCTGATGAATTCGGTCGATTAACGCATGCTCCGCGTTGGACTGCAGGTGATCCAGGCTCACATTCAGCGCCGCTGCTTCAGATGTTAAATGGTTAACAATCTCAGCCAGCGTGAGAGATCCATACTTCTCTGGCTCGCGGGTACCGAGCATGTTAATGTTTGGACCATTCAAAAGCAAAATGTGAAACTTGTCTGCCATCGTGTGGCCATCTCCTGCCATTTTCGGGTAAAAAAACAACATATACCTTCAATGCGCCCTTGTCACCTTTTCAGGGTCAGAAAACCCTGTCAGGAAAGCCAAAGTCGCACATTATAACGATTTCGTAGCAATTGGCAGCTAAATACTGGTCTTATCAGGGAAGATTATCAACCGCTATCTTAAAAAGAGTCGCGGTTGATAAAGGATCTGCGGGAAACTGCACATTACCGGATTCAGCGCCACCACTGGCGAAACTTCTTGTAACGCCATGCCAGGAGCGCGACTGCCAGCAGGGCATAAATGATGGGCTGCGGTGAGAGGATCTTCACTGACCACAGGTAGTGAATCGGCGCGAGGATCGCCACCAGATAGACGAAGTTGTGTAAAAGTTGCCAACGGCGGCCCAGTTTTCGCTGCATCGCCTGCGTCGACGTCGCCGCCAGCGCCAGCAGGATCGCCCAACTGACCATGCCTAACGTCAGATAGGGGCGGTTGATAATCTCCGAGCCCAGTAGCGCCAGATTGTTAATGCCCAGCTCCAGCAGGGTATAGCTGGTCAGGTGCAGGGTCGCCCAGGCGAAACACCATAAACCTAACAGGCGGCGAACGCGAATCAATAATGGCTGTTTCGCGTAGCGCGCCAGCGGGGAGACCAGCAGCGTCGCCAGCAGAAACTTCAGCGCCATCCTGCCGGTAAAATGCTGGATATCCTTGGCCGGATCGGCGCTAAAGTAGCCCTGGTGCCCGGCCCAGAATAACCAGACCAGCGGCAAAAACCCCGCCAGATGAAGTAAAACCTTCAACCAGGCGATCTGTTTGACGGTGAAACGCACTAGAAGTTCTCCCGCAGATTCATGCCGCGATACAGCGACGCCACCTCGTCGGCATAGCCGTTAAACAGCAGCGTCGGTTGACGTTTCACATCGAGCACGCCGCCGGCACCGATAAACCGCTCGCTAGCCTGTGACCAGCGGGGGTGATCGACGTGCGGATTGACGTTGGCGAAGAAGCCGTATTCGTCCGGCGCCGCGAGGTTCCAGGTGGTCGGTGGCCGCTCGCGGGTCAGTTCAATGCTGACGATGGATTTAATGCCTTTGAAACCGTACTTCCACGGCACGGTAAGGCGGACCGGCGCGCCGTTTTGCGGCGGCAGCGCTTTGCCATACACCCCGACGGTGAGCAGCGTCAGCGGGTGCAGCGCTTCATCCAGCCGCAACCCCTCCACGTAAGGGTAAGCGAGCCCGCCGCCGATAAACCGATCTTTCTGCCCGGGCATTTGATCCGGGGCATAGAGGGTTTTGAAGGCCACATAGCGCGCGTTGCTGGTGGGCTCCACCAGCGCCAACAGCTTATGCAGCGGGAAGCCGACCCAGGGGACCACCATCGACCAGGCTTCCACGCAGCGCATACGGTAAATACGCTCTTCCAGCGGGAAGCGTTTGGTCAGATCGTCATGGTCAAGGGTCAGCGGCTTCGCCACCTCACCGCCGATGGTCAACGTCCAGGGATCGGTGCGCAGGCTACCCGCGTTCGCCGCCGGATCGGCTTTATCGAGGCCGAATTCATAAAAGTTATTGTAGCCGGAGACTTTATCTTCCGGAGTAAGCGTCAGGTTAGCCTGCCATTCAGCGGGTTTAGCAAAGTCCAGGGCCTTGCCCGCCGGGGCTGGCGGACGGTCGTGGCCTTTAAACCAGTCCAGCAGGTCGGCCTGTGCGGCGGCGGGAAGCGAAAGGGCGGTCGCGCTGATGCCCAGCATTTTCAGCACCTGGCGCCGCTGGAGCATAAAAACGGATTCGGCCGTGACGTCGGCTTCCGTCAGTTTTTTTCTTTTCATGGTGTCCTCCGTCATGCGTTTCCCTAAGCATGACGGAGGCGGCGATGAATCGCGAATATGTCACGAAAAATTGCACATTAGGCGCATTCGCCACCGCCGAAGCTGGGGCGCGGTCGTCCAGGAATCATCGGAAAGTGGCGCAAGACGTTTCCTTTAACGCGCCTGACCCGGCATCTTTAGCAGGGGAAAAAAGCGGGCGGGAGGCTGGCAGGATGGAAAATTAGCAATAATGTGCGCCGCTGGCGCGGGTTTGCCATCCAGCGTCTAAAATTAAAGCGCTTCTGGCGCAGGCCGCAGGCGGGCGGCGTTTGGCAAATTTTTTCTGCCGACTATACTCGCTATCGGCATACTTTCGCCGATAATACGCATTCCATTGCCAGACTCGCCATCTTTGATAGTATGCGTCGCGCTTTAAAAGGTTAATGCTAGCGTCAAGGCGCGCGCCGGCACGGGAGCCTGATGGTTCATCGGGCAGTCATTCACTCGCGGAGTTAACACAGGGATGCGATTAACGACGAAGTTCTCAGCCTTTATCACGCTGCTAACTAGCCTGACCATCTTTGTCACGCTGATTGGCGCTTCGCTGAGTTTTTACAACGGCATTGAGAACAAGGTCGAAAACCGGGTTCAGGCGGTGGCGACCATGCTGGATAACCGGCTCATCACCACCTCTTTTGATAAGCTTGAGCCGCAGCTGGATGAGCTGATGACGCCGATAGAGATCGTGCATATCGATTTCATGCTTAACGGTAAACCGCTCTACAGCCACTCCCGAACCGACAGCTACCGCCCGCTGGGCAGTCATGAGCAATTCCGTGAGATCACGGTCCCGTCGTTGAAACATCCCGGTATCACCCTGCATCTGGTCTACGTTGACCCGATGGTGAACTATTTCCGTTCGCTGTCAATCACCGCCCCGCTGTCGATCTCCATCGGCTTCATGGTGGTGATTATTTTCTTCGCCGTCCGCTGGATACGCCGCCAGCTGGCAGGTCAGGAACTGCTTGAGCTTCGTTCCACGCGCATCCTGAGCGGCGAGCGCGGGCCGCAGGTGCGCGGGTCAGTCTATGAATGGCCTGCCAGCACCAGTAGCGCGCTGGATATGCTGCTGTCGGAGCTGCAATTCGCCAGCGATCAGCGCAGCCGGATGGATACGCTGATTCGCTCCTATGCGGCACAGGATTCCAAAACCGGGCTGAACAATCGCCTGTTTTTTGACAATCAGTTGGCCACGCTGCTGGAAGATCAGGAGAAGGTGGGGGCGTACGGCATCGTGATGATGATCCGTCTGCCGGAGTTTGATCTGCTGCGGGACAACTGGGGACGAGCGGCGGCCGAAGAACATTACTTCACGCTAATCAACCTGCTCTCTACCTTTATTATGCGTTACCCTGGCGCGCTGCTGGCCCGCTATCACCGTAGCGACTTCGCCGTGCTGCTGCCGCACCGCACGTTAAAAGAGGCGGATAGCATCGCCGGACTGTTGCTGAAGGCCATGGACGCGCTGCCTCCGACGCGCATTCTCGATCGTGACGATATGATGCATATCGGCATCTGTTCTTTCCGCAGTGGACAATCGGCGGCGCAAGTGATGGAACATGCTGAAGCAGCAACGCGCAACGCGGTGCTGCAGGGCAGCAACAGCTGGTCGGTCTATGACGATACCCTTCCGGAGAAAGGCCGCGGCAACGTTCGCTGGCGGACGCTGATCGAACAGATGCTGAGCCGCGGCGGGCCGCGGTTGTATCAGAAACCCGCCGTCACTCGCGATGGCCGGGTGCATCACCGTGAACTGATGTCGCGGATGTACGACGGTAAGGAAGAGGTGATCGCCGCCGAGTATATGCCGATGGTGCTGCAGTTTGGCCTGGCGGAGGAGTATGACCGCCTGCAGGTGACGCGCCTGCTGCCATTTTTAGGCTTCTGGCCCGAGGAGAATCTGGCGCTCCAGCTGTCGGTGGAGTCGCTGATCCGTCCGCGATTCCAGCGCTGGCTGCGTGATGCTCTGATGCAGTGTGAAAAATCGCAGCGTCAGCGGATTATTTTTGAACTTGCTGAGGCAGATGTTTGTCAATATATCGGCCGTCTGCAGCCGGTTATGCGGTTGGTTAACGCGCTTGGCGTTCGGGTGGCGGTGGTTCAGGCAGGGTTAACCCTGGTGGGAACTAGCTGGATCAAGCAGCTGGATGCGGAGCTGATCAAACTGCATCCGGGGCTGGCGCGCAATATCGAAAAGCGCAGCGAGAACCAGCTGCTGGTGCAAAGCCTGGTGGAAGCCTGTAAAGGCATGCCTATGCAAGTTTTTGCGACGGGCGTACGCAGCCGCAGCGAGTGGCTGGTACTGTCCCAATGCGGTGTCACGGGCGGGCAGGGGGAATTTTTTGCCGCCTCACAGCCACTTGACACAAATGTGAAAAAATATTCGCAAAGATACTCGGTTTGATCTGCCGTTTAGCGTGATTTCACGTAGAATAACGCGCGCCATCGTGAAGGGGGTGTGCTTGTCTACCTGCCGGATCATCGCAATGTAAATGCCAGTGACCCTCCTTTGACAGGTTACAAATTCAGGCGTGGAGCGCTGCTGAAGATTTCAGCAATGAACGGAGTCGGAAAAATTTGTAACAAAGGAAATGAACTGCACTAATTTTCACCGCAGCAGGTGATTTTTGCGCCTTGTCGCTGCTGCGTGTGGTTGGTAAAGTAAGCGGATTTTGTTTTCCGCCCCAGCTTTCAGGATTATCCCTTAGTATGTTAAAAAAATTTCGTGGCATGTTTTCCAATGACCTGTCCATTGACCTGGGTACCGCGAATACCCTTATTTACGTAAAAGGACAAGGCATCGTATTGAATGAGCCTTCCGTGGTGGCCATTCGTCAGGATCGTGCCGGATCGCCGAAAAGCGTCGCCGCCGTGGGTCATGAAGCGAAGCAGATGCTCGGCCGTACCCCGGGTAATATCGCGGCGATTCGCCCGATGAAGGACGGCGTTATCGCTGACTTCTTCGTGACGGAAAAGATGCTGCAGCACTTTATCAAACAAGTGCACAGCAACAGCTTTATGCGCCCGAGCCCGCGCGTACTGGTCTGCGTGCCGGTTGGCGCCACCCAGGTTGAGCGTCGTGCTATCCGTGAATCCGCGCAGGGCGCAGGCGCTCGCGAAGTGTTCCTGATTGAAGAACCGATGGCGGCCGCGATCGGCGCTGGCCTGCCGGTTTCTGAAGCGACCGGTTCCATGGTGGTGGATATCGGCGGCGGTACCACCGAGGTGGCGGTTATCTCCCTGAACGGCGTGGTTTACTCTTCTTCCGTGCGTATCGGCGGCGACCGTTTCGACGAAGCCGTCATCAATTACGTGCGTCGTAACTACGGCTCCCTGATCGGTGAAGCGACCGCTGAGCGTATCAAACATGAAATCGGTTCGGCTTACCCGGGCGATGAAGTGCGTGAAATTGAAGTGCGCGGCCGTAACCTGGCGGAAGGCGTGCCACGTGGTTTCACCCTGAACTCAAACGAAATTCTTGAAGCGCTGCAGGAGCCGCTGACCGGCATCGTGAGCGCGGTCATGGTTGCCCTTGAGCAGTGCCCGCCGGAACTGGCGTCTGATATCTCCGAGCGCGGGATGGTTCTCACCGGCGGTGGTGCGCTGCTGCGCAACCTGGACCGTCTGTTAATGGAAGAAACCGGTATTCCAGTCGTGGTTGCTGAAGATCCGCTGACCTGCGTAGCGCGTGGCGGCGGCAAGGCGCTGGAAATGATCGACATGCACGGCGGCGACCTGTTTAGCGAAGAGTAGTCAGCCTGAAGGTCCGGGGTGGCTTACCCGCTGCCCCAGGTCTTTACTGACACGAGAATACGCATAGCCTATGAAGCCAATTTTTAGCCGTGGCCCCTCGCTACAGATTCGCCTTATTCTGGCGGTGCTGGTGGCGCTTGGCGTGATTATCGCCGACAGCCGCCTGGGTACGTTCAGTCAAATCAGAACGTACATGGATACAGCCGTCAGCCCTTTCTACTTTGTCTCTAATGGTCCCCGGGAACTGCTCGACAGCGTATCGCAGACGCTGGCTACCCGTGACCAGCTCGAACTGGAAAACCGCGCGCTGCGTCAGGAGCTGTTGTTGAAAAACAGCGATCTGCTGATGCTGGGCCAGTACAAGCAGGAGAACGCGCGCCTGCGTGAACTGCTTGGCTCGCCGCTGCGCCAGGACGAGCAAAAAATGGTGACCCAGGTCATCTCAACGGTCAACGACCCCTACAGCGATCAGGTGGTTATCGATAAGGGCAGCGTCAACGGCGTCTACGAAGGCCAGCCGGTTATCAGCGATAAAGGCGTGGTGGGGCAGGTCGTGGCGGTAGCGAAAATGACCAGCCGGGTACTGCTGATCTGTGATGCCACCCATGCGTTGCCGATCCAGGTCCTGCGTAACGACATTCGCGTCATTGCCGCCGGTAACGGCTGCACCGACGACCTCCAGCTTGAGCATCTGCCGGCCAATACCGATATTCGCGTCGGCGATGTGCTGGTGACCTCCGGTCTTGGCGGCCGTTTCCCGGAAGGGTACCCGGTTGGGGTTGTCTCTTCAGTGAAACTGGACACCCAGCGCGCCTACACGGTGATCCAGGCGCGTCCGACGGCCGGTCTGCAGCGTTTGCGCTATCTGCTGCTGCTGTGGGGCGCCGATCGCAATGGCGCTAACCCGATGACTCCGGAAGAGGTTCATCGCGTGGCTAACGAACGCCTGATGCAGATGATGCCGCAGGTGTTGCCTGCGCCGGATGCGATGGGGCCGCAGATGCCGGCGCCCGCCACCGGGCTGACGCCGTCTCAGCCGTCGCAGCCTGCAGGGGGGCAATAGTGGCAAGTTACCGTAGCCAGGGACGCTGGGTTATCTGGCTCTCGTTTCTTATCGCGCTATTGCTGCAAATTATGCCCTGGCCGGCGGACATCAGCGTTTTCCGGCCCAACTGGGTATTATTGATCCTGCTGTACTGGATCCTCGCGCTGCCGCACCGGGTGAACGTGGGGACGGGCTTCGTGATGGGGGCTATTCTTGATCTCATCAGCGGCTCGACGCTGGGCGTTCGCGCGCTGTCCTTAAGCATCGTCGCCTATCTGGTGGCGCTGAAGTATCAGCTGTTCCGTAACCTGGCGCTGTGGCAACAGGCGCTGGTGGTCATGCTGTTATCCCTCGCCGTGGATATCATTGTTTTCTGGGCAGAGTTTTTAGTGATCAACGTCTCTTTCCGTCCGGAAGTATTCTGGAGTAGTGTAGTAAACGGTATCCTCTGGCCATGGCTCTTCCTGCTGATGCGTAAAGTGCGTCAGCAATTTGCAGTGCAATAAGGTTGATATGACAACTCTGTATCTTGCTTCTGGTTCCCCGCGTCGGCAGGAACTGCTGACTCAGCTTGGTCTCGCGTTCGAGCGTCTGGTTCCTGGTATCGAGGAGCAGCGCCAGCCGCAGGAGAGCGCACAGCACTATGTCGTCCGTCTGGCGCGTGAAAAGGCGCAGGCCGGAGTGGCGCTGGCATCGCGGGATTTGCCGGTGTTGGGAGCGGATACGATTGTTATTTTGAACGGCGAAGTGCTGGAAAAACCGCGCGACGCCGAACACGCTGCAGCGATGCTGCGCCTGCTTTCCGGCCAAACCCATCAGGTCATGACCGCGGTGGCGCTGGCGGATAAGCAGCAGACGTTGGATTGTATGGTGGTCACGGAAGTGACCTTCCGAACGCTCAGCGAGCAGGATATCGCCGATTATGTGGCCAGCGGCGAGCCTTTAGATAAAGCAGGTGCATACGGTATTCAAGGGTTGGGTGGCTGCTTCGTCAGGAAGATTAATGGCAGCTATCACGCCGTAGTCGGCTTACCGCTGGTGGAAACGTATGAGTTGCTCAGTAACTTTAACTCACTGCGTAAAGAAAAGGGATAAAGATGACGGCTGAATTATTAGTGAACGTAACGCCATCCGAAACGCGCGTTGCGTATATTGATGGCGGTATTCTGCAGGAAATCCATATTGAGCGTGAAGCGCGACGCGGAATAGTAGGCAATATCTACAAAGGTCGTGTTAGCCGAGTGCTGCCGGGAATGCAGGCGGCTTTTGTAGATATTGGTCTGGATAAGGCGGCGTTCCTCCACGCCTCCGATATCATGCCGCATACCGAATGCGTTGCCGGTGAGGAGCAAAAGCAGTTTACCGTGCGCGATATTTCGGAGCTGGTGCGTCAGGGCCAGGACCTGATGGTTCAGGTGGTTAAAGATCCGCTCGGTACCAAAGGCGCGCGTCTGACCACCGATATTACCCTGCCTTCCCGCTATCTGGTTTTTATGCCAGGCGCCTCCCATGTGGGGGTCTCTCAGCGGATTGAAAGCGAAGCCGAGCGCGAGCGGCTGAAAAAGGTCGTGGCAGAGTACTGCGACGAGCAGGGCGGGTTTATCATTCGCACCGCCGCGGAAGGGGTCCACGAGCAGGAGATGGCCGCCGATGCCGCCTATCTTAAGCGCGTATGGACCAAAGTGATGGAGCGCAAAAAGCGCAACCAGACCCGCTATCAGCTGTACGGCGAGCTGGCCCTGGCTCAGCGCGTGCTGCGGGATTTTGCCGATGCGCATCTCGATCGTATTCGCGTCGACTCGCGGCTGACCTATGAGGCGCTGCTGGAATTTACCGCCGAATATATCCCGGAAATGACCAGCAAGCTGGAACACTACAGCGGCCGTCAGCCGATATTCGATCTCTTTGACGTTGAGAACGAAATTCAGCGCGCGCTGGAGCGTAAAGTCGAGCTCAAGTCCGGGGGCTATCTGATCATCGACCAGACCGAGGCGATGACCACCATCGATATCAACACCGGGGCGTTTGTTGGGCACCGCAATCTTGACGATACTATCTTCAATACCAATATCGAAGCCACCCAGGCGATAGCCCGCCAGCTGCGTTTGCGTAACCTCGGCGGCATTATCATCATTGATTTCATCGACATGAACAATGAAGACCATCGCCGGCGGGTGTTGCACTCCCTGGAGCAGGCCCTCAGCAAAGACCGGGTGAAGACCAGCATCAACGGTTTCTCCCAGCTGGGTCTGGTGGAGATGACGCGGAAACGCACCCGCGAAAGCGTGGAGCATGTGCTGTGCAACGAATGCCCGACCTGCCACGGACGCGGAACGGTAAAGTCCGTGGAAACGGTATGCTATGAGATTATGCGTGAGATCGTTCGCGTGCATCATGCTTATGATTCCGATCGCTTCCTGGTCTATGCTTCCCCTGCGGTGGCGGAAACCCTGAAAGGGGAAGAGTCGCATGCGCTGGCTGAAGTGGAGATCTTTGTCGGCAAGCAGGTGAAGGTACAAATTGAGCCGCTCTATAATCAAGAGCAGTTCGATGTGGTTATGATGTAATACACCGCGTCATTGTGCGGCTGACAAGGAGAGAGGCGTGAGGCGACTGCCCGGGATTTTATTGCTCACCGTGGCAACATTGATTGTTATCGTCGCGCTGCTGGTGAGTGGCTTGCGTCTCGTGTTGCCGCAGCTCGACGCCTGGCGTCCGCAGCTGCTGGAGAAAATCTCCGCCCTCACCGGCACGCCGGTGGATGCCTCGCAGATCGCCGCCAGCTGGCAAACTTTTGGCCCAACATTAGATGTCCGCGATATTCATGTTGGGCTGAAGGATGGCGGGACAATGGCGGTCAAGCGCGTGACTCTGGCGCTGGACGTCTGGCAAAGTCTGCTGCATATGCGCTGGCAGTTTCGCGATCTCACCTTCTGGCAGCTGCAGGTCCATACCAATACCCCGATTCAGACCAATGACGGCGGCGAAAGTCTGAAAACCGACCGCATCAGCGATCTCTTTTTACGTCAGTTCGACCACTTTACTCTGCGCGACAGCCATCTGAGCTTCCTGACCATTTCTGGTCAGCGGGCGGAGCTGGCGGTCCCGCAGCTGACCTGGCTTAACGGCAGGAACCGTCACCGCGCCGAGGGGCAGCTCAGCCTTTCCAGTCTCACCGGCCAGCATGGCGTCATGCAGGTGCGGATGGATCTCCGCGATGAGGATGGCCTGCTGAATAAAGGTCGGGTCTGGCTGCAGGCTGACGATATTGACGTCAAACCCTGGCTGGGCCGCTGGATGCAGGACAATATCGCGCTGAAAAGCGCCCGCTTCAGCCTCGAAGGCTGGATGACTATTGAAAAAGGCGATGTAGCCAGCGGCGACGTATGGCTGAAAAAAGGGGGCGCCAGCTGGCAAGGGGATAGCGAGGTTCATCATCTGTCAGTGGATAACCTGACGGCGCATCTCTCTCACGACAAGCAGAGCTGGGGCTTCTATATTCCCGATACGCGGATCGCGATCGACGATAAACCGTGGCCAAGCGGCGCGCTGGCGATGGCGTGGATCCCGGGGCAGGATGTCGGTGGCGACGGTCATCAGCGTAGCGATGAATTACGTATTCGCGCCAGCAATTTAGCGCTCAGTGGCCTGAGCGGATTGCAGCCGTTTGCCGATAAGCTGGCGCCTTCTTTGGGCGAACTCTGGCGCACCACGCAGCCCAGCGGCAAAATCAATCTGCTGGCTCTCGATATTCCCCTGCAGGCGACGGAGAAAACGCGCTTTCAGGCGCAGTGGAGCGATCTGGCGTGGAAGCAGTGGAAACTCCTGCCGGGAGCGGAACACTTTTCCGGCAGCCTGAATGGCAGCGTGGAGCACGGGGAACTGCGCGCCCGCATGACGAAGGCGCAGATGCCGTATGCCGGAGTTTTCCGGGCCCCGCTGGAGATCGCCGCTGGCGAAGCCACCCTCAGCTGGGTGAAAAATGACAAAGGCTTTATGCTTGATGGCCGCGATATTGACGTGCAGGCGACGGGGGTACGCGCCCGCGGCGGCTTCCGCTATCTGCAAGCGCAGGGGGACGAGCCGTGGCTGGGCATTCTGGCGGGGATCAGCACCAACGATGGCGGCCAGGCGTGGCGTTACTTCCCGGAAAACCTGATGGGCAAAGCGCTGGTGGACTATCTCAGCGGCGCGATTAAAGCCGGGCAGGCCCGCGATGCGACGCTGGTGTATGGCGGTAACCCACATCTGTTCCCGTATCCGCACAATGAAGGCCAGTTCCAGGTTTACGTCCCGCTGAAGAATGCCACTTTCGCTTTTCAACCGGACTGGCCGGCGCTGACCGGGCTGAATATCGACCTCAATTTTATCAACAGCGGCCTGTGGATGCGGGCGGATAAAGCGATGCTCGGCAATGTGACCGCCAGCAATCTCGATGCCGTGATCCCGGATTATGCGCAGGAAAAACTGCTGATTGATGCTGACATCAAAGGCCCGGGCAAAGAGGTGGGCCCTTATTTCAACACCACGCCATTGAAAGCGTCGCTCGGGGCAGCGCTGGATTCCCTGCAGCTGGATGGGGATGTGAGCGCTCGCTTACATCTGAATATCCCCCTCGATGGCGAGATGACCACCGCGAAAGGCGATGTACGGCTGCAGAATAATACCTTGTTTATCAAACCATTAGATACTACGTTGCAGAACCTAAGCGGTAATTTCAGCTTTGTGAATGGCGATCTTAATAGCCAAACGTTGAGCGCGACCTGGTTTAATCAGCCGCTGAACCTCAATTTTTCCACCCGCGAAGGCGAAAAAGCGTTTCTGGTGGATGTCGGGATGAACGCCAGCTGGCAGCCGTCGCGCACCGGACTGCTGCCGAAAGCGGTTAATGAGACGCTGAGCGGTAGCGTTCCGTGGGATGGCAAGGTCGCTATCGAACTGCCGTACCATGGCAATGCCAGCTATAAGGTTGATATCAATGGCGATCTGAAGAATGTGAGCAGTCACTTACATTCACCGGTCAACAAGTCCGCTGGCGAACCCCTGCCGGTCAAAATTAACGTCGCCGGCGGTCTGAGCAGCTTCGACCTGACCGGATCCGTTGGCGCGAAGAATCATATCAACAGCCGCTGGTTGCTGAACCGTAAGCTGACGCTGGACAGAGCGATCCTCACGACGGATAGCAAAGGCCTCTCTCCGCTGCCCGACCAGCCCGGCGTTGAACTCAATCTTCCGCCGATGGATGGCGCGCAATGGCTGGCGCTGTTCCAGAAGGGCGCGGCGAATGAAGTCAGCAGCAGTGTCCTCTTTCCACCGCGCATTGTGCTGCGTACGCCGTCGCTGGCGCTGGCCGGCCAGCAATGGAACAACGTCAGTCTGATGTCGCAGCCGGTCGCCGGCGGCTCGCAGGTTGAGGCGCAGGGGCGTGAGATCAACGCCACCCTGACGATGCGCGACAATGCCCCGTGGCTGGCAAATGTGCGTTATCTCTATTTCAACCCGGCCAGCGCCAGCGGCAAGGGCGGAACGGAGAACGTGACTTCTCAGGCGGAGACGCGGCTGGATTTCCACGGCTGGCCCGATCTGCAACTGCGCTGCGCGGAATGCTGGCTGTGGGGGCAAAAATATGGCCGCATCGACGGCGATGTGACGATCAAGGGCGATACCTTAACGCTCTCCAACGGCCTGGTGGATACCGGGTTTGGCCGGCTGACGACCGACGGCGTGTGGGTTAACGCCCCTTCCGGGGTGCGCACCTCGCTGAAAGGCAGACTGCATGGCAATAAAACGGATGAATTTGCGGATTTCTTTGGCGTTTCCACACCGGTGAAGGATTCGCCGTTTGATATCGACTACGATCTCCACTGGCGCGCGCCGCCCTGGTCACCCGATGTCGCCTCGCTCAATGGGATCATTAAAAGCCACCTCGGCAAGGGGCAGTTTACCGACCTGAGTACCGGACATGCAGGCCAGCTGCTGCGTTTGCTGAGCGTCGATGCCCTACTGCGCAAACTGCGCTTCGACTTCAGCGATACCTTCAGCGAAGGTTTTTACTTTGACTCGATTAACAGTACGGCATGGATTAAGGATGGCGTACTGCATACCGATGATACGCTGGTGGATGGTCTGGAGGCGGACATTGCCATGAAAGGGTCGGTCGATCTGGTGCGTCGCCAGCTGGATCTGCAGGCGGTGGTCGCGCCGGAGATCTCCGCGACCGTCGGCGTGGCGGCGGCTTTTGCTGTCAACCCGATTGTCGGCGCGGCGGTGTTTGCCGCCAGCAAGGTGCTGGGGCCGCTGTGGAACAAAGTCTCGATACTGCGCTATCGCATCACCGGCCCGATTGACCAGCCGCAGATCAATGAAGTGCTGCGCCAGGCGCGCAGCAACAAAAAGCAATGATTTGACGATTGCCGGGAATTGCCGCAATCTCAATAGATAGCCTTCTGTATTTCCGCCTGTCAGGCGGCAACAAACGAGTAGCATAACGATGAGTCTGAACCTGGTAAGTGAACAATTACTGTCGGCAAATGGCCTGAATCATCAGGACCTGTTTGCCATTCTTGGTCAACTGACCGAGCGCCGCCTCGATTACGGCGATCTTTATTTTCAGTCGAGCTATCACGAATCCTGGGTTCTGGAAGACAGCATCATTAAAGATGGGTCGTACAATATCGACCAGGGCGTAGGCGTGCGCGCCGTCAGCGGCGAAAAAACGGGCTTTGCCTACGCTGACCAGATCAGCAAGCTGGCGCTGGAGCAGAGCGCCCAGGCGGCGCGGACCATTGTGCGCGAGACCGGCAATGGCAAAGTACAGACCCTCGGCGCCGTAGAGCACAGCGCCCTCTATACCAGCATCGACCCGCTGCAGAGTATGAGCCGGGAAGAGAAGCTGGATATTCTTCGCCGGGTCGACAAAGTCGCTCGCGCGGCGGATCAGCGTGTGCAGGAGGTTTCGGCCAGCCTGAGCGGCGTCTATGAACTGATTCTGGTGGCCGCCACCGACGGCACTCTGGCCGCGGACGTTCGTCCGCTGGTGCGCCTCTCGGTCAGCGTACTGGTGGAAGAGGACGGCAAACGCGAGCGCGGCAGCAGCGGCGGCGGCGGGCGTTTTGGCTATGACTATTTCCTTGCCTCTCAGGAGGGCGAAGTGCGGGCCGATGCCTGGGCGAAAGAAGCGGTGCGCATGGCGCTGGTTAACCTCTCAGCGGTCGCCGCCCCGGCGGGAATGCTGCCAGTGGTGCTCGGCGCCGGCTGGCCTGGCGTCCTGCTGCACGAAGCGGTCGGTCACGGCCTGGAAGGCGATTTCAACCGTCGCGGCACCTCGGTCTTTAGCGGTCATATGGGGGAATTAGTCGCCTCTGAACTGTGCACCGTCGTGGACGACGGCACCATCGTCGATCGTCGTGGCTCAGTGGCTATCGATGATGAAGGCACGCCGGGTCAATACAATGTGCTGATCGAAAACGGCATCCTGAAAGGCTACATGCAGGATAAACTCAATGCGCGTCTGATGGGCGTCGCGCCGACCGGCAACGGCCGCCGTGAATCCTATGCCCATCTGCCGATGCCGCGTATGACCAACACCTATATGCTGGCGGGCCAGTCCACGCCGCAGGAGATTATCGAGTCGGTGGACTATGGTATCTTCGCGCCTAACTTCGGCGGCGGGCAGGTGGATATCACCTCCGGTAAGTTTGTCTTCTCCACCTCCGAGGCCTATCTGATCGAAAAAGGCAAGGTCACGAAGGCGGTGAAAGGGGCTACCCTGATCGGCTCCGGGATTGAGACCATGCAGCAGATTTCGATGGTGGGTAACGATCTGCGTCTGGATAACGGCGTCGGCGTCTGTGGCAAAGAGGGCCAGAGCGTGCCGGTGGGCGTTGGCCAGCCGACCCTGAAGGTCGATAATCTTACCGTCGGCGGCACCGCCTGATCCTGACCGGGTTCCTGGCGTCGCCGGGAACCGCTTCAGCGGGCGATCCCTCTCCCGTGCATCCCCTGATAGATCTTCGCCACGTCGACAAAATATTCCGTCAGATAGTTGATACAGACCTGCACTTTCAGCGGCAGTTTATCCTTTTCGGTGTACAGGGCGTAAACCGGCCGCGGATCGGACTGGTAGCTCGGCAGCAGGATCTCAAGCTCACCACGATTGATCTCTTCGATCGCCCACATCAACGGCACATAGGCGATACCCACCCCGGCGGTCAGCCAGCGCACCAGCGTCATGGGGTCGTTGGTCACAAAGCGCCCCTGTGGGGTCAGGCGGGTTGAGATCCCTTCCGGCGCGATAATGACAAACTCATTGTCCGGCCGCACGCTATATTCCAGCCAGGCATGCCCGGTAAGATCGGCCGGTTTCTCCGGATTGCCAGCCTGCGCCAGATAGCTTTTCGCGGCGCATAATACCATCGGCATTGATCCCAGGCGGCGGGAAAAAAGGCTGGAATCCTGCAGGGCACCCACGCGGATCACCACGTCAAGACCGTCGGCGATCAGGTCCGGCGCAGGTATGCCGGTGACCAGATTGACGGAGAGCCCGGGGTATTCTTTCAGCATTTTCGCCGTTATGCGCGCCAGAACATTCTGTGCCATAGTTGAAGAGCAGCCGATACGCAGCGTCCCGATGGGGGTGTTGTTAAATGCGTATAATTGCTCATGGACATCCTGCGCTTCAAACAGCATCCTACGGCAGCCCTGATAGTAAATTTTACCCGCTTCCGTTAAGCCAAGGCTGCGGGTGCTGCGGTTGAGCAGCTTCACCTGCAGTTCATCTTCCAGTTTGGCGACGGTCTGACTGATTGAGGAAACGCTCATCTGAAGCTGGCGGGCCGCTGCGGTGAAGGAACCTAATTCGACCACTTTGGCGAAAACGGACATGCGCTTTAATCGTTCCATTATTCACTCTGGCTTAAAAGTGATTTAGATCACACATTGTAGATAATGCTGCAATCGTTACGTTAATATATTGTTAGCTACATAATAAACGCATCTGCTCACTACCTGTACGCTTCTTATTCAAGGTCATCATGAGTCTGTTTCCTGTCATCGTGATTTTCGGCTTATCGTTTCCGCCGATCTTCTTCGAGTTGCTGTTGTCGCTGGCCATCTTCTGGCTGGTGCACCGATTGCTGGTTCCGACCGGCATTTACGATTTTGTCTGGCACCCTGCACTGTTTAATACGGCGCTATATTGCTGCCTTTTTTATTTGATATCGCGCTTGTTCGTTTGAGGTTGATGTGAAAACACTAACAAGAAATATCCTCCGTACTGCTATTACCGTGATACTGGTCATTTTGGCCTTCGTAGCGATTTTCCGCGCCTGGGTTTACTACACCGCCTCGCCGTGGACGCGGGATGCGCGCTTTAGCGCCGACATTGTGGCCATTGCCCCCGACGTCTCCGGGCTGATCTCCCAGGTAAACGTCAAGGATAACCAACTGGTTAAGAAAGACCAGGTATTGTTCGTTATTGACCAGCCTCGTTACCAAAAAGCGCTGGCGCAGGCGGAAGCCGATGTTGCCTACTACCAGACGTTAGCCCAGGAAAAACGTGTCGAAGCCGGTCGGCGTAATAAGCTTGGCGTCCAGGCGATGTCGCGGGAAGAGATTGACCAGGCGAACAATGTGCTGCAGACGGTTGAGCATCAGCTGGCGAAAGCGGTGGCCAGCCGCGACCTGGCCAGACTGGACCTGGAGCGCACGGAGATTCGTGCCCCTGCGGATGGTTGGGTAACCAACCTTAACGTCTATACCGGGGAATTTATCACCCGCGGCTCCACGGCGGTGGCGCTGGTGAAAGAGAATACATTTTACGTCATGGCCTATCTGGAAGAGACCAAACTGGAAGGCGTCCGTCCTGGCTATCGGGCGGAAATTACCCCGCTTGGCAGCAGCAAAACCATTAAAGGCACGGTGGACAGTATCGCTGCGGGGGTAACCAACGCCAGCAGCAGCAGCGACTCGAAAGGGATGGCCTCGGTGGATTCCAACCTTGAATGGGTGCGTCTGGCGCAGCGTGTGCCGGTACGTATTCGTCTTGACCACCAGCAGGGGAATCTGTGGCCATCGGGCACCACGGCGACGGTGGTGATCACCGGTAAAGAAGACCGTGATACCAGCCAGGCCAACTTCTTCCAGAAACTGGCTATGCGCCTGCGCGAATTCGGTTAATCGCTATGGGGACATATACTATTGCTCCCCAGCATCTCCGCTTTGCCATTAAGCTTGCATGCGCGGTGGTGCTGGCGCTGTTCGTCGGCTTCCATTTTCAGCTCGAAACGCCGCGCTGGGCGGTGCTGACCGCGGCAATCGTCGCCGCTGGCCCGGCCTTTGCCGCCGGAGGAGAGCCGTACTCCGGAGCGATCCGCTATCGCGGCATGTTGCGTATTGCCGGGACCTTTATCGGCTGTATTGCGGCGCTGGTTATCATCATCCTGATGATCCGCGCCCCTCTGCTGATGATGCTGGTCTGCTGCCTGTGGGCCGGGTTTTGTACCTGGGTTTCGTCGCTGGTCAAGGTCGAAAACTCCTATGCCTGGGGACTGGCCGGCTACACCGCGCTGATTATCATTATTACCATCCACACCGATCCGATGCTGGCGCCGCAGTTTGCCGTTGAGCGCTGCAGCGAAATTGTCATCGGGATTGTCAGCGCCATCGTCGCCGATCTGCTTTTCTCCCCGCGTTCGATTAAAAAAGAGATCGACCTTGAGCTGGATAACCTGCTGATTGCCCAGTATAAGCTGATGCAGTTATGCGTTGCGCACGGCGAAAAAGAGGAAGTGGATCAGGCCTGGGGAGCGCTGGTGCGTCGCACCACCGCGCTGGAAGGCATGCGCAGTAACCTGATTATGGAATCCTCTCGCTGGGCTAAGGCGAATCAACGCCTGAAGGCGATCAATACCCTCTCGCTAACGCTTATCACCCAGGCTTGCGAAACCTACCTGATTCAGAACTCGCGACCGGAAATGGTGACGGACGACTACCGCGAGCTGTTTGCTGAGCCGGTTGAGACAGTGCAGGATGTTCACCAGCAGCTGAAGCGTATGCGTCGCTTCCTGACCTGGAAAGGCGAGCATAATACGCCGGTCACCATCTACAGCTGGGTAGGCGCAGCCACCCGTTACCTGCTGCTTAAGCGTGGCGTCGTGGGCAATACCAAAATCAGCCGCATCGAAGACGGTGTATTGCGCGGCGAAACGGTGGTTAAAGTGGAGTCCGCCGAGCGTCACCACGCGATGGTGAACTTCTGGCGCACCTCCGTCTCCTGTATCCTCGGGACGCTGTTCTGGCTGTGGACGGGCTGGACCTCAGGCAGCGGGGCGATGGTAATGATTGCCGTGGTTACCGCGCTGGCGATGCGTCTACCTAACCCGAGAATGGTGGCGATAGACTTCCTCTACGGTACTCTGGCGGCGTTACCGCTGGGTACCCTGTACTTTCTGGTGATCATGCCGGCGACGCAGCAGAGTATGCTGCTGCTCTGTATCAGCCTGGCGGCGATGGCGTTTTTTATCGGTATCGAAGTGCAGAAAAGGCGCCTCGGATCGCTGGGGGCGCTGGCGAGCACCATCAACATTCTGGTGCTGGATAACCCGATGCAATTCCAGTTCAGTCAGTTCCTCGACAGCGCGCTGGGGCAGATCGTCGGCTGTTTCCTCGCCTTGATGGTGATTCTGATTGTCAGGGATAACTCCCGGGCCAGAACCGGTCGGGTGCTGCTGAACCAGTTTGTCTCCGCGGCGGTCTCTTCGCTGACCACCAACTCGGCGCGTCGCAAAGAGAATCATCTGCCCGCGCTCTATCAGCAGCTGTTTTTGTTGCTCAACAAATTTCCCGGCGATGTCGCCCGTTTCCGTCTGGCGTTGACGTTAATCATTGCCCACCAGCGCCTGCGCGATGCGCCCGTGCCGGTGAACGAGGATTTGTCGGCGTTCCATCGCCAGCTGCGACGTACTGCGGATCATGTCATCTCCGCCGGGAGCGATGATAAGCGTCGGCGCTACTTTACCCGGCTGCTGGCGGAGCTTGATGTTTATCAGGAGAAGCTGCGGGTCTGGGAGGCTTCGCCGCAGGTGACCGAGCCGGTACGGCGACTGGTTGAGATGTTGCACAAGTACCAGCATGTGCTGACCAGCAGTTAACCCATAAACCGACGCCCAGGCGTCGGTTTTTTTATCGCTATACTTAACGGCGACAGGAAGAGAAGCGGGAGGGGCTGTCATGACCACCTATACGTTTGATTTTGACGAAATCGCCGAGCAACAGGATTTCTACCGGGAGTTCTCCCGGACCTTCGACCTGGCTCAGGATAAGGTCAACAACCTTGATTCGCTATGGGACGCGGTGACCGGTGGGCTGCTGCCGCTGCCGCTGGACATTGAGTTCATCCATTTAAATGACAAGCAGCGTCGGCGCTTTGGGGCATTAATTTTATTATTTGATGAAGCAGAGGAAGAGCTGGAGGGGGAGTTACGTTTTAACGCCCGTCAGGCATAAAAAAGCCCCCGGCAGGCGGGGGCAAGTCGTCGAAATAAGACGACGAGGGTTTATTTGTACAGCTCAGCGGTGGCGTGCCAGCTATCGCCGGTACGTGCTTCAATAATACGGTAGCTGCTGGCGCCTTCTTTCTCGGCTTTAGCGGCTAGTTCCTGACGCATGTCCATTGGCGCACTACCTACCTGGGAAACCGAGATGGTGCCCATGGACTGCAGGTTTTGTGCTTGTTCCGCGTTCACTTGTTGAACGGCCGCACTTGCGCCGAAAGAGAGAAGGGAAGCCAGGCCAAGGGATGCGATGATCATTGCGCGTTTCATAATCTTTACTCCAGTCTTTGTTTCGCCGCGGCGGGCGATGAATGGGGCCGGGCCGCGGTAGAGAATTTTTGTCGGTTAATCGTTGACGATCTAAAACTTATTTATACAGCTCAGCAGTGGCATGCCAGTGGTCGCCAGTGCGGGCTTCGATAATGCGGTAAGAAGAAGCTCCTTCTTCCTGCGCTTTTTTGTTCAGCATTTCATGCATATCCATCGGGGATGATGCTACCGCGCCGACGGATACTGTGCCGATGGCCTCGCGGCCCTGGGCCTGCTCGCTGTTGATAACGTCAGCGGCGAAAGCGCCAAACGACATGACGGACAGGATGCTGAGAGCTGCTACAGTGGTTTTGATTTTCATGATGTTCACCTCGTCGAATCTTTTTGTTGAGGGTCTTTGTTTCGTGACCCTCATCACAAAAACAAGTATACACTAATCACCAAAAATATTAATACCATGCTAATTGTTTTGTGCGTTAATAGTTACAATGGATTGCGCTTTTTATAACCGATAAGAATTAAAAATGACAAGTCGTAGACGGAGATAAGTTTTATTTCTAATAAAATCATAAAGGTATACGATTTTGATCTTTTGTGCGTTTTAGGCGTTTGCCTTACGTAAAAGAACGTATAGACAGGCTAAATCACACAAAATGTTAAATTTTTGTTGAGTTGAAAGGGGGGGAGAGAGAAGAGGGAGTAATCCACCCTCTGACGGTTGCCAGAGGGGAATGCTCAGAGTTCCTGTTCGAACAGTACCAGGATAGCGTCGTGCAGATCTTTCACTGTGAAACCACGCGCTGGCGTGGTGAAGATGGTGTCATCCCCGGCGATGCTGCCAAGAATACCTTCCGCCTTGCCCAGCGAGTCGAGAAGACGGGCGATCAGTTGCGCTGCCCCGGGGCTGGTATGGATCACCACGACGGCATCGTTATAGTCGATATCCAGCACCAGATTTTTCAGCGGGCTGGAGGTGGTCGGCACGCCAAGCTCGGCAGGCAGGCAATAGACCATTTCCATTTTGGCGTTACGGGTACGAACCGCGCCAAATTTGGTGAGCATGCGGGAAACCTTCGATTGGTTGATATTCTCGAAGCCCTCTTCCTGCAGCGCCTGAACGATCTCTCCCTGCGAGCTGAATTTCTCTTCTTTAAGCAGCGCTTTAAACGCTTTAACCAGTTCTTCTTGTTTTGCCGAACTTCGCATAAGTCACCCAGATTATGGTGGTAAAATCAACATCATTATGCATAACCGTGAATTTTTATGCAAATAATCCGCGAAGGGATAGGTCAATAATGTTATGAAGGGGGCATATTTTAGCAAAAAAACCGTATAAGGAACATGTTCTCATCACAACGCTTAAAGCCATGTAAAAGTAAATGAAATGTTATTGAGTTGGTGTTGTTTTGCGCAACTGGCTGGGTGTATTGTAACCAATAGTCGATCCGGTACTTCGCTTTGCTGGATGGTCAGTCAGGAAGCATAACGTGCGCCGCTGTTCTATTGCTACGCACAATCATGCATTCTTCAGCCATAATCATTGTAATTGTTCATCTTGTGAATTAAGGTCCAGGCGACGGAATAACGAAAGACTAAATTAACCATAATAAGGAGTTTAGGATGAAAGTTGCAGTCCTTGGCGCTGCCGGTGGTATCGGCCAGGCGCTTGCCCTACTACTTAAGACCCAACTGCCTTCAGGTTCAGAGCTCTCGTTGTACGACATCGCTCCGGTTACGCCGGGCGTGGCGGTAGATCTAAGTCATATCCCCACAGATGTAAAAATTAAAGGATTTTCCGGTGAAGATGCTACCCCGGCGCTGGAAGGCGCTGATGTGGTGCTGATCTCCGCGGGCGTAGCGCGTAAGCCCGGCATGGATCGTTCAGACCTGTTTAATGTGAATGCGGGTATCGTTAAGAACCTCGTGCAGCAGATTGCCAAAACCTGCCCGCAGGCCTGCATCGGCATTATCACCAACCCGGTGAATACCACCGTGGCTATCGCCGCCGAAGTGCTGAAAAAAGCTGGCGTGTACGATAAAAACAAACTGTTCGGCGTGACTACGCTGGACATCATCCGCTCCAATACCTTTGTGGCGGAGCTGAAAGGTAAATCGGCAACCGAGGTGGAAGTCCCGGTCATTGGCGGTCACTCCGGGGTCACCATTCTGCCTTTACTGTCGCAGATCCCGGGCGTCAGCTTTAGCGATCAGGAAGTGGCCGATCTGACTAAACGCATTCAAAACGCCGGTACCGAGGTCGTGGAAGCGAAAGCGGGCGGCGGGTCGGCGACTTTGTCGATGGGTCAGGCGGCTGCGCGCTTTGGTCTCTCTCTGGTTCGCGCCATGCAGGGAGAAAAAGGTGTAGTGGAGTGTGCCTACGTGGAAGGCGACGGCGAGTATGCGCGTTTCTTCTCCCAGCCGCTGCTGCTGGGGAAAAACGGCGTGGAAGAGCGTCAGTCTATCGGCAAACTCAGCGCCTTTGAGCAACAGGCGCTGGAAGGCATGCTGGACACCCTGAAGAAAGATATCGCGCTCGGCGAAGACTTCGTTAACAAGTAACCTCGCACGTGCAAAAAAGCCGGAACCGTTGTTCCGGCTTTTTATTGCCTTGCATTCATGGTGACCGGGTTTCTGGTCAGATTCCCGGCCGATCCGGTATCTAGCGAATAACGTAGCCCCAGCCGGAGAGCCGCTTAGTTGGTGGCCGGGTATTCCTGGACGGCGATATGGAGCGTGATTTTCTTATCATCACGCATGATGACCACCGGAATTTCCGATCCCGGACGGATCTCGGCCACCTGATCCATCGTTTCCAGTGCAGAGACCGCAGGTTTGTCATTCACGGAGATGATCACGTCGTTGGCGCGGATCCCCGCCTGTGCGGCCGGTCCGTCCGGCGCGACATCGTTAACCACGATCCCCTGGATCTGATCGATCCCGCCGCCCTGCGCGTGTAGCGGGGCGATCTCCCGGCCGCTAATGCCGATATAGCCGCGGATCACCCGGCCATCGCGGATCAGCTTATCCATAATTTTGGTCGCTAACTGGAACGGGATCGCAAAACCAATGCCTTCTGGCGTTTCGCCGTCGTTGCTCTTATCAAAGGAGAGGGTGTTAATGCCCATCAGCTCGCCGAGGGAGTTCACCAGCGCCCCGCCGGAGTTACCGTGGTTGATCGACGCGTCAGTCTGCAGGAAATTCTGGCGCCCGGTGGGGTTGAGGCCAATGCGCCCTGTGGCGCTGATGATCCCCTGGGTGATGGTCTGTCCCAGGTTATAGGGGTTGCCAATCGCCAGCACCACATCGCCAATATGCGGGGTGCGTTTCGGGTTGATCGGGATCACCGGCAGCCCGCCGGTGGCGTTGATCTTCAGCACCGCGAGGTCGGTCAGGGAATCGGAGCCTACCAGCAGCGCTTCGAAGACCCGGCCGTCCTGCAGCGCGACGATAATCTGGTCGGCATCGTTAATCACATGCTTGTTGGTCAGGATATAGCCGCGCTGGTCCATGATCACCCCGGAGCCAAGCGTCAGCTGATTATGGCTGGTGCTGTTCAGGGCGCGGTTATAGACGTTCACTACGGCGGGCGCCGCGCGGCGTACGGCGGCGTTATAGCTCGCAGGGGAGTCGTCTGCCGTATCGTTCTGAGTGGTCGGCGCCAGCTGCCACTGGCGCAGCGAAGGCATCAAGGCCAACAGCAGGCCCCCGACAAGCAAACCGATGAGTACTGAACGTAATAACTTTCCAGGCATGATGCAGATATCGTTAATGAATGGTCAGGCGCAGCATAGCATGAGTTGTCCGGACATCGCACATGGCGGCGATGTCCGGGAAGACAATTAGCGTAGCAGCAGATAGATGCTTTCGTTGCCGCGGATCACATTCAGGGCGATGACCGGCGGTTTGCCTTCAAGCACTTTGCGCAGTTCGGCAATCGAATGAATACGTTCCCGGTTAAGGCCAATGATAATGTCATCCTTATGCAGGCCGACCTGGGCGGCGGCGCTGCCTTTATCGACATTATCGATCACCACCCCTTTGGTACCATCTTTCATCTGACCGTCGCTGAACGAGGCACCCTGCAGAGCCGGGATAATCAGCTCAGCGCTGGCGGTGGAGGAGGTGCTCTTATCCAGCGTCACTTCGACATCGACCGGTTTTCCGTCGCGCAGCAGGCCCAGTTTGACTTTGGTCCCCGGCTCGGTAGTGGCAATGCGCGAGCGCAGCTCGGCAAAACTGTTCAGCGGTTTGCCGTTCAGGCTAACGATGACGTCGCCGGATTTGATCCCCGCTTTGGCGGAGCCGGAGTTTGGCAGCACTTCACTGACGAAGGCGCCGCGCTGAACGTTGAGGTTCATCGCCTTGGCGATATCGGCGCTCATTTCCATGCCTTTAATGCCCAGCAGGCCGCGCTTGATTTCGCCAAACTGAATGAGCTGGTCGGCGAGGGTTTTCGCCATGTTGCTCGGGATGGCGAAGCCGATGCCGATGCTGCCGCCGCCCGGCGCCAGGATCGCGGTGTTGATCCCGATAAGCTCGCCGTTGAGGTTCAACAGCGCGCCGCCGGAGTTGCCGCGGTTGATGGAGGCATCGGTCTGGATGAAATTCTCCAGCCCTTCAAGGTTCAGGCCGCTACGGCCAAGGGCAGAGATAATGCCGGAGGTGGCGGTCTGGCCAAGGCCGAACGGGTTGCCGACGGCGACGGCGAAGTCGCCGACGCGCAGTTTATCGGAGTCAGCAATGGCGATTTGCGTCAGGTTTGACGGCTTAATCAGCTGCAACAGAGCAATGTCGCTCTGTTCATCGCTGCCGACCAGTTTGGCATCAAATTCACGGCCATCGTTCAGCTGGACGCTGATCTTCTGCGCCTGATTGATGACGTGATTATTGGTCAGCACATAGCCTTTCGCTGCGTCGATGATGACGCCGGACCCGAGCCCTTCGAACGGCTGCGCTTGTTCTTGCGGGGCGTTATCGCCAAAATATTTCTTCAGCTCTTCCGGCATATTGAGCGTCGGCGAGGCAGTGCCTTCCACCTGCACGCTGACTACCGCCGGCAGGACCTTTTCCAGCATCGGCGCCAGGCTTGGTAACGCGCCCTGGCCGGGCACCTGCGTCGGTAAGGATGCTGCTGCCGGAGGCAGAACCGACAACGATAACCCAATGCTTAACGCTAACGCACTCAACAGCAAAGTCTGTTTCTTCATTAGATGCTGGCTCTCGTAACCTGAGGTGTATGGAAAAATGTCCTGAATAACCTGATGTTATTGAATTTTTGCGCAGGTAACAATGTGGGGACTGGTTTAAATTGTAGCCGGGAAGTGGGGGAAGGAGCGGGCGCGATGGGCGCGCCCGGAGAATATTTTAGCAGAGGCGATCGATTAATCGCGTTTTGCGCCACCGCGCAGTAAACCGGATGCGCCTTCGGAGTAGTCGCGCGGCATCTGGACCGGCGCCTGATCGTTGCTGGCTTCAGACTCTGCCAGGCGGTTGCGGAACGGGTTGGCGTCTGCCATGGAATCCGGCAGCAGGTTGTTAGAGCTTTTCGCCATATGCTGATACAGCTGACGGTAGTCGTGCGCCATGTTATCCAGCAGCTCGGCGCTGCGCGCAAAATGGCTGACCAGCTCTTCACGGTACTCTTCAAGCTCGGCTTTATTCTTTTCCAGTTCGAACTGCAGCGCCTGCTGCTGGCGCAGTTTGCGGTTGCCGAAACGCATGGCGACGGCACCAATGATGATACCGACGACTAACCCAATTAGCGCGTATTCCCAGGTCATGAACATCTCCCGTTGTATTGTGGTTCCGTAGGGTGGCTCTTAGGCTCTCCGCCTGCGCCCGATAGTGCCACTATAACCGCTAATTCCACAGAAGTGGAATCCTGGCGTATCATCGCGTAGTGTAGAACGGCCTTTTTTTCGTCAATCGTGAGCTTCGACATCACGGTTTTCAAGGAATAACAATTAGATCATGCAAAGCCTGTCTCCAACATCGCGTTACCTTTCAGCCCTGAAAGAGGGCAGCCATCAACCCGACGACGTCCAACAAGAAGCGGTGAGCCGCCTTGATACCATTTACCAGGAGCTGCAGACTCAGCCCGCGCCCGTCGCGTCAGGCGGCGGTTTGCGCGCGAAATTCGGCAAACTGCTGGGTAAGCGCGAACCAGCAGCCGAGGCGACGCCTGTCCGCGGCCTGTATATGTGGGGCGGCGTGGGGCGAGGGAAAACCTGGCTGATGGACCTGTTTTACCAGAGCCTGCCGGGCGAGCGTAAGCAGCGCCTGCATTTCCATCGCTTTATGCTGCGGGTGCATGAAGAGCTGACCACCCTGCAGGGCCATAGCGACCCGCTGGAGATTGTCGCCGACCGCTTTAAAGCGGAAACCGACGTGCTCTGTTTCGACGAGTTTTTTGTCTCCGATATTACTGACGCCATGCTGTTGGGCGGTCTGATGAAAGCCCTGTTCGCCCGCGGCATCACGCTGGTGGCGACCTCCAATATTCCGCCGGATGAGCTCTATCGCAATGGTCTACAGCGCGCCCGTTTTCTGCCCGCTATCGACGCCATCAAGCAGCATTGCGATATTATGAACGTTGATGCCGGCATCGATTATCGCTTGCGTACCCTGACCCAAGCGCACCTGTGGTTGTCGCCGCTGAATAACGACACCCGCGAACAGATGGATAAACTGTGGCTGGCGCTGGCCGGCGCGCCGCGCGCTGCCGGGCCGACGCTGGAGATCAACCATCGCGAGCTGCCGACCCTCGGCGTGGAAAACCAGACGCTGGCGGCGTCGTTCGCCACGCTGTGCGTGGATGCCCGCAGCCAGCATGACTATATTGCGCTCTCCCGCCTGTTCCACACCGTGATGCTGTTCGACGTGCCGGTGATGACCGCGCAGCTGGAGAGCGAAGCCCGGCGCTTTATCGCCCTGGTGGATGAGTTCTATGAGCGCCACGTGAAGCTGGTGGTCAGCGCGGCGGTGCCGCTGTACGACATTTATCAGGGAGAGCGGCTGAAGTTTGAGTTCCAGCGCTGTCTGTCGCGCCTGCAGGAGATGCAGAGCGAAGAGTACCTCAAGCGCCCGCATATGCCCTGACAGGACACTTTTCCTGGCGAATTAAGGGCCGCAGGGCCGCTCCGGGAGCTGCCTGAAAAATCTCATAAAGGGGTCGATCTTTGACCCCGACTTCTCTATAATCTTGCGACCCCACGTTACGAGAAGGTTTTTTTCCCGAAACTTTCTATGTGCCGGCATAGGCTATTCGAAGGGGTAGGTTTGCTGGACAATGTCGTGTGAACCTCAACTGACTAAACGTTTGGGTGTTCACCAACGTGTAACTTATTATTTGGGTAAGCTTTTAATGAAAACTTTTACAGCTAAACCAGAAACCGTAAAACGCGACTGGTATGTTGTTGACGCGACCGGTAAAACTCTGGGCCGTCTGGCTACTGAACTGGCTCGTCGCCTGCGCGGTAAGCACAAAGCGGAATACACTCCGCACGTTGATACCGGTGACTACATCATCGTTCTGAACGCAGAAAAAGTTGCTGTTACCGGCAACAAGCGCGAAGACAAAATGTACTACCACCACACCGGCCACATCGGTGGTATCAAAGAAGCGACCTTTGAAGAGATGATTGCCCGCCGTCCTGAGCGTGTGATTGAAATCGCGGTTAAAGGCATGCTGCCAAAAGGCCCGCTGGGTCGTGCTATGTACCGTAAACTGAAAGTTTACGCGGGTAACGAGCACAACCACGCGGCACAGCAACCGCAAGTTCTTGACATCTAATCGGGATTATAGGCAATGGCTGAAAATCAATACTACGGCACTGGTCGCCGCAAAAGTTCCGCAGCTCGCGTTTTCATCAAACCGGGCAACGGCAAAATCGTTATCAACCAGCGTTCTCTGGAACAGTACTTCGGTCGTGAAACTGCCCGCATGGTAGTTCGTCAGCCGCTGGAACTGGTCGACATGGTTGAGAAACTGGATCTGTACATCACTGTTAAAGGTGGTGGTATCTCTGGTCAGGCTGGTGCGATCCGTCACGGTATCACCCGCGCTCTGATGGAGTACGACGAGTCCCTGCGTTCTGAACTGCGTAAAGCTGGCTTCGTCACTCGTGACGCTCGTCAGGTTGAACGTAAGAAAGTCGGTCTGCGTAAAGCACGTCGTCGTCCGCAGTTCTCCAAACGTTAATTGTTTTCTGCTCACGCAGAACAATTTGCGAAAAAACCCGCTTCGGCGGGTTTTTTTATGGATAAAACGACTGTTATCCACAAGCTTACCGCCGGTTCTCGCCACTTTTTCAGCATTTCCAGAATCCCCTCACCACAACGTCTTCAAAATCTGGTAAACTATCATCCAATTTTCTGCCCAAATGCTGGTGATTGTTCATTTTTTGTTTTATTCGTGAACGAAGGTGACATCGCGCTAATGGGGTTTTTACATCTGGCTGGCCATGAGTGGCTGGCAGCAGTACAAAATTCTGAATATACCTGGAGGTTTTCATGGCTGTCGCTGCCAACAAACGTTCGGTAATGACGCTGTTTTCTGGTCCTACTGACATCTATAGCCATCAGGTCCGCATTGTGCTGGCCGAGAAGGGTGTCAGTTTTGAGATAGAGCACGTGGAGAAGGACAACCCGCCTCAGGATCTGATTGACCTCAACCCGAATCAAAGCGTACCGACGCTGGTGGATCGTGAGCTCACTCTGTGGGAATCCCGCATCATTATGGAATACCTGGATGAGCGTTTCCCGCACCCGCCGTTAATGCCGGTTTATCCGGTGGCGCGTGGCGAAAGCCGTCTGTATATGCAACGTATCGAGAAGGACTGGTATTCGCTGATGAACACCATCCAGAGCGGTACCGCAGCGCAAGCTGATGCTGCGCGTAAGCAGCTGCGTGAAGAACTGCTGGCCATCGCGCCGGTCTTCACCCAGAAACCTTACTTCCTGAGCGATGAGTTCAGCCTGGTGGATTGCTACCTGGCGCCGCTGCTGTGGCGTTTGCCGGTTCTCGGTGTGGAGCTGGTTGGCGCAGGCGCGAAAGAGCTCAAAGGCTATATGACTCGCGTATTTGAGCGTGATTCCTTCCTCGCTTCTTTAACTGAAGCCGAGCGTGAAATGCGCCTCGGTCGGGGCTAAATAATGGATGTATCACAGCTGACGCCGCGTCGCCCGTATCTGCTGCGGGCGTTTTATGACTGGCTGCTGGATAACCAGCTGACGCCGCACCTGGTGGTGGATGTCACGCTGCCGGGCGTGCTCGTGCCGATGGAGTACGCGCGCGACGGGCAAATCGTTCTCAATATTGCTCCGCGTGCGGTAGGTAATCTTGAGCTGGCGAACGACGAAGTGCGCTTCAACGCGCGCTTTGGCGGCGTGCCGCGCAACGTGTCTGTCCCGCTGGCTGCGGTACTCGCCATCTATGCCCGTGAGAACGGCGCTGGCACGATGTTTGAACCGGAAGCGGCCTATGACGAAGACGTCAGCAGCCTCAACGATGATGACGTCGCGCCTGAGAGTGAAAGCGAAACGGTGATTTCGGTGATTGATGGCGATAAGCCGGACAATCACGACGACGATCCTGACGACACGCCGCCGCCGCGCGGTGGCCGCCCGGCGCTGCGCGTCGTGAAATAATCCTTACCAGGCCCTTCGGGGCCTGTTTTATGCTCTCTGCAAAATTCTTGTGTTAAGATGGAACAGCCGTCACATGCTGTCACAAATCACGCAATGGTCCCTATGAGCGCATTTGATCCACAAGCCGAAGATACCCCGTCCTCCATTGGCAACAGCCTTGGCCGCCGTCCTCTGGCGCGCAAAAAACTGTCTGAAATGGTGGAAGAAGAGCTGGAGCAGATGATCCGGCGCCGGGAGTTTGCGGAGGGTGAACAGCTGCCGTCCGAACGTGAGCTGATGACCTTTTTTAACGTCGGACGTCCTTCGGTTCGTGAAGCGCTGGCGGCGCTGAAGCGTAAGGGACTGGTGCAGATCAGCAACGGCGAACGCGCTCGCGTTTCCCGGCCTTCAGCGGACACCATCATTGGCGAGCTTTCCGGCATGGCGAAAGACTTTTTGTCTCACCCTGGCGGTATCGCGCATTTTGAACAGCTGCGTCTGTTTTTTGAGTCCAGTCTGGTTCGCTATGCCGCAGAACACGCCAGCAATGAGCAGCTGGAAAAGCTGACGCAAGCGCTAAAGATCAACAGTCAATCGCTGGATGACAATGCGCTGTTTATCCGCTCTGACGTTGAATTTCACCGCGTGCTTGCGGAAATCCCCGGTAATCCAATCTTTATGGCTATCCATGTGGCCCTGCTGGACTGGCTAATCGCCGCCCGGCCAACGGTGCCCGAGCGCGAACTGCACGAACATAACAGCGTCAGCTATCAACAGCATATCGCTATTGTTGATGCTATTCGTCGTCGCGATCCTGACGAAGCCGATCGCGCCCTCCAGACCCACCTCAATAGCGTATCCGCCACCTGGCACGCCTTAGGTCAGAAAGCCTGATCTCGTAGTTTATCCTCACGATCCTGAGGATCGTTTAGTGAAGTAGATCGCATTATAAGCGTTCTCTATTACTCTGCTGCTTATTTGATCTGGTATAACAGGTATAAAGGTACGTAGTTAATCATTAAAAATTCACAAAGAGGTAGATATGGCGGTCAATTTACGTGGGGTTATGGCGGCGTTGCTTACGCCGTTCGATGGGCAGCAAAAACTGGATAAAGAGAGCCTGCGTCGACTGGTGCGATTTAATCTGCGCCAGGGTGTTGATGGACTATATGTTGGAGGATCTACCGGTGAAGCCTTTGTCCAGAGCGGCACAGAGCGTCAGGAAGTGCTGGAGATCGTAGCGGAAGAGGCGAAAGGCAAAATGACTCTTATCGCCCATGTCGGCTGCGTGAGTACCCTCGAAAGCCAGCAACTGGCAAGGGCTGCGGTAGGTTATGGCTACGATGCTGTCTCCGCCGTCACGCCGTTCTATTATCCGTTTAGTTTCGAAGAACACTGCGCGCATTATCAGGCCATTATTGAGTCGGCTGATGGCTTGCCGATGGTGGTGTACAACATCCCGGCGCTAAGCGGCGTGAAGCTGACCCTCGATCAAATCAATACCCTGGTGACGCTGCCTGGCGTCGGTGCGCTAAAGCAGACTTCAGGCGATCTATTCCAGATGGAACAGATCCGACGGGCTCATCCGGATCTGGTGTTGTACAACGGTTACGATGAGATATTTGCCTCAGGCCTGTTGGCAGGAGCTGATGGCGGTATTGGGAGTACTTACAACATCATGGGCTGGCGTTACCAGGGAATGGTCGCGGCGCTGAAAGTGGGTGATGTTGCCAAAGCACAGCAGCTGCAATGTGAGTGCAACAAGGTAATCGACCTGTTGATTAAAACCGGCGTATTCCGTGGTTTGAAAACCGTATTGCACTATATGGATGTGGTCTCTGTGCCGCTGTGCCGTAAGCCGTTTGCACCGGTAGACGAAAAATTCTTGCCGGAGCTGAAAGCGCTGGCGCAGCAGCTAATGCAGGAACACGGCTGATCGGTAGCCGGGTGGCGACAGTGCTTTCCGGCCTGCGGTTGCTCTTTCCTGGCCGGGCAAGCGAAGCCCCCTGGCGCGACAACAAACATCGTCGGGAGAGTAAAATGAGTACACTGCCCCAGAACATCCCGTGGTACCGCCATCTTAGCCGTCCCCAGTGGCGGGCTTTTTCCGCCGCCTGGCTCGGGTATCTGCTTGATGGTTTTGATTTTGTATTAATCGCCCTGGTGCTCACCGAAGTGCAGGGGGATTTTGGCCTGACGACCGTTCAGGCTGCAAGTCTCATCTCAGCGGCTTTCATTTCTCGCTGGTTTGGCGGTCTGATGCTTGGTGCGATGGGCGATCGCTATGGTCGACGCCTGGCGATGGTGACCAGCATTATTCTGTTCTCTCTCGGTACTCTGGCCTGCGGTTTTGCGCCGGGTTACACAACAATGTTTATCGCGCGTCTGGTTATCGGTATGGGAATGGCTGGAGAGTACGGCTCCAGCGCCACTTACGTTATCGAAAGCTGGCCGAGGCATCTACGCAATAAGGCCAGCGGTTTTCTGATTTCCGGGTTTTCCGTTGGCGCAGTTATCGCCGCACAGGTTTATAGCCTGGTGGTACCCGTCTGGGGCTGGCGCGCGCTTTTTTTCATCGGCATTGTTCCCATCGTATTTGCCCTCTGGCTGCGGAAAAATATTCCGGAAGCCGAAGACTGGAAAGAGAATCATGAAGGCAAAGAACCGGTACAGACTATGGTCGATCTGCTTTATCGCGGCAAGCATCGGGTTATTAACATCCTGATGACCATCGTGGCGGCGACTGCCCTATGGTTCTGTTTTGCCGGTGGCTTGCAAAATGCAGGTATCGTTCTGCTGCTGGGCGTAATGTGCGCGGTGATATTTATCAGCTTTATGGTGCAGGGCAGCGGTAAACGCTGGCCTACGGGCGTGATGCTGATGGTGGTGGTACTTTTCGCCTTCCTTTATTCATGGCCAATTCAGGCGCTGCTGCCGACTTATCTGAAAACCGAGCTGGCCTATGACCCGACGACGGTGGCAAAGATTTTGTTTTTCAGCGGGTTTGGCGCGGCGGTTGGCTGCTGTGTGGGCGGATTTCTCGGGGACTGGCTGGGCACCCGCAAGGCCTATGTTTACAGCCTGCTGGCTTCACAGTTGTTAATTATTCCGGTCTTTGCAATTGGCGGCACACACATCTGGGTTCTTGGCCAGCTTCTGTTTTTCCAGCAGATGTTAGGGCAGGGGATCTCCGGGATCTTGCCAAAACTGATTGGCGGTTATTTCGATACCGATCAGCGAGCGGCTGGACTTGGTTTTACCTACAACGTGGGGGCGCTGGGAGGCGCGATTGCGCCGGTGCTGGGTGCCTTAATTGCCCAGCGTTTGGATTTGGGTACCGCGTTGGGATCGCTCTCTTTTGGTCTGACCTTCGTTGTAATCCTGCTGATTGGGCTGGATATGCCGTCCCGCGTACAGCGCTGGATTCGGCCGGAAGCGATACGAACTCATGATGCGATCGATGGTAAACCTCTAATCGGAGCGGTGCCTTTTGGTGGTAACAAAAGCGGTTTAGTTAAGACCAGATAACAACAGCCCGGCTGCGGTGCCGGGTGTGCATATTTATCAGGGAGCGAGTATGTCTTTGCTTAAAGAATTGGATTTACGCATTAGCGCTAACGGCGGTCTTATTGTTTCCTGTCAACCGGTACCCGGCAGCCCATTGGATAAGCCGGAGATCGTTGCCGCGATGGCGCTGGCGGCGGAGCAGGCCGGGGCGGTCGCGTTGCGCATTGAAGGCGTAGAGAATCTGCGCGCGGTACGCGCGCAGGTAAAGGTGCCGATTATCGGCATTATTAAACGCGATCTGGATGATTCGCCGGTAAGGATCACGCCCTATCTGGAAGATATCGATGCATTGATGCAGGCTGGCGCCGATATTATCGCCGTTGATGGCACAGAGCGAGCGCGCCCTGTTCCAGTGGCAACGCTACTGGCGCGTATCCACCAGCATAAGCTAGTGGCGATGGCCGACTGCTCCTCTCTTGAGGATGGCCTGGCCTGTCAGGCTCTTGGCGCGGAAATCATCGGCACTACGCTGTCGGGCTATACCATGGCGTATACCCCGGATGAACCAGATCTGGAGCTGGTGAAAGCGCTGGCGGAGGCCGGCTGCAGGGTGAATGCGGAAGGGCGCTACAACACACCGGCTCAGGCAGCGGAAGCCATACGCCACGGTGCGTGGGCGGTGACCGTTGGTTCTGCGATTACCCGCCTGGAACATATTTGCCAGTGGTATAACACGGCGTTAAAAGAGACGAAGTCATGACGACGCTGGCGATAGATATTGGCGGTACGAAGCTTGCTGCGGCGCTGGTAACGGATGACCTGCTGCTCTGCGATCGTCGCGAGCTACCCACTCCTGCCAGCAAAACAGCGGATGCTCTGAACACGGCGCTGGAGGCGCTTGTCAGGCCTCTGTGCATGCGGGCAAAGCGCGTCGCGATAGCCTCGACCGGGATTATTCGTGAAGGAAACCTGATTGCAATTAATCCACAGAATCTTGGCGGACTCATGCACTTCCCGCTGGTAAAAACGTTACGAGAAATAACCGGTCTGCCAACGCTGGCGATAAATGATGCTCAGGCGGCAGCCTGGGCGGAATACCAGGCGATGGCTGATAAGGTCAGCGATATGGCGTTTATTACCGTTTCTACCGGGGTTGGCGGCGGCGTGGTGAGCAACGGTACTTTACTTACCGGGGCCGGAGGCCTGGCCGGACACCTGGGGCACTCGTTAGCCGATCCTGACGGACCGCTTTGCGGCTGCGGTCGCGTCGGCTGCGTAGAGGCTATTGCTTCCGGACGGGGAATCGCCGCGGCGGCAACTGACGATCTCTGCGGACTGGATGCGAAATCTATTTTTACTTTTGCGGCGCAAGGCCACCCGCAGGCGCGTTTACTCATTCAGCACTCGGCACAAACTTTGGCGCGGATGATTGCCGATCTTAAAGCGTTGACCGATTGCCAGTGCGTGGTCGTTGGCGGCAGTATTGGCCTGGCGGATGGGTACTTACCGTTGGTGAGGGACTATCTGGCGCAAGAACCGGCTATTTACCAGGTTCCATTATGCGCAGCACACTATCGCCATGATGCTGGCCTGCTGGGAGCGGCGCTATGGGGCAAGGAGAGAAGCCATGATAATCGGTGATGTAAACAATCCATTGTTGGCTGGCGTGTCGTCGGGGCTACAAAAGGCGATATCCCTCGCCCTGGATCATGATTTATCGAGTCTTTCTCCCGGAAGCGTTGAACTTCAAGGGGATAATGTCTTTATGAATGTGATGCAGTTTATGACGGAGTTACCGGCAGATAAAAAGGCTGAACTACATACGAAGTTTATCGATATCCAGATATTACTGGCGGGCGAAGAGCAGATTTTTTTCGGCGTAGCCGGCTCCGCAATGCAGTGCGAGGAGATGCACGTTGAGGAGGATTATCAGCTGTGCAACGCGATTGATGGCGAACAGTCGGTCATTCTGACGCCAGGTATGTTCGCGATCTTTATGCCGGGTGAACCGCATAAGCCAGGATGCGTAATAACCGAGCCCGCAGAGATAAAAAAAGTGGTGATTAAAGTCAGCGCAAATTTGTTAAGCGCATAAATAAGCCCGATGGGATTAACCATCGGGCCTGAGTCCCATACCCGGATAAAACCGCTATCCGGGTATTCGCATTACACTTCCAGGTAGTTCAGGATCCCGTCCGCCGCTTTACGTCCTTCGGCAATCGCGGTGACCACCAGGTCGGAACCGCGCACGATATCGCCACCGGCGAAGATTTTCGGGTTGCTGGTCTGGAAGGCGTTCTCGCTGCCTTCCGGGGCAATGATGCGGCCCTGGGAGTCCAGCTCGACGCTGTGCTTCGCCAGCCACTCCATGCTGTGGGGACGGAAGCCAAACGCCATGACGACGGCGTCTGCCGGCACCACGTGCTCAGAGCCGGGAACGATCTCCGCGCGACGGCGGCCTTTTGCATCCGGCTGGCCCATCTCGGTGCGCGCCATCTTCACGCCGCACACTTTGCCGTTGGCATTCACTTCCACACCCAGCGGCTGGACGTTGAACTGGAACTCCACGCCTTCTTCACGCGCGTTTTTCACTTCGCGTTTTGAACCCGGCATGTTCTCTTCGTCACGACGATAGGCGCAGATCACGTGAGCCGCATTCTGACGGACGGAGGTGCGTACGCAGTCCATCGCGGTGTCGCCACCGCCGAGAACCACCACGCGTTTGCCTTCCATGCTGACGTAGGGCTCATCGGCGGTTTCGCCAAAGCCCATGATCTGCTTGGTATTGGCGATCAGGAACGGCAGCGCGTCGTAGACGCCCTGGGCGTCTTCGTTGTCCAGCCCGCCGCGCATTGACTGATAGGTGCCAACGCCGAGGAACACCGCATCGTACTCTTTCAGCAGGTCGTCAAGCTGCACGTCACGGCCCACTTCGGTATTGAGTTTGAACTCAATGCCCATGCCGGTGAAGATCTCCCGGCGGCGGGTCATCACCTCTTTTTCCAGCTTGAACGCCGGGATACCGAAGGTCAGCAGGCCGCCGATTTCCGGATGGCGGTCAAACACCACCGCCTTGACGCCGTTACGGGTCAGGACGTCGGCACAGGCGAGGCCCGCCGGGCCAGCGCCGATGATAGCGACGGTTTTACCGGTCGGTTTCACGCCGGAGAGATCCGGACGCCAGCCCATCTCGAATGCTTTATCGTTGATATAGCGTTCGATGTTGCCGATGGTCACCGCGCCGAACTCATCGTTCAGCGTACAGGAGCCTTCACACAGGCGGTCCTGCGGGCAAACGCGCCCGCAGACTTCCGGCAGGGTGTTGGTCTGGTGCGACAGCTCAGCCGCCTCAAAAATACGTCCCTCGTTGGCCAGCTTCAGCCAGTTCGGGATGTAGTTATGCACCGGGCACTTCCATTCGCAGTACGGGTTGCCGCAGGACAGGCAGCGATCTGCCTGCGCCTTGGCCTGGCCTTCTGAAAACGGCTCGTAAATTTCCACAAATTCAATTTTACGGATCTTCAGCGGTTTCTTTGGCGGATCAACGCGCTGCAGGTCGATAAATTGATAAACGTTCTGACTCATCTTAACCCCTTACTGCGCCTGCACCCGCAGCTCAGCTGCGGAACGACTACGGTGACCCAACAGTGCTTTAACATCGCTGGACTTCGGTTTAACCAGCGCAAACTTCGCGGAGAAGGCCGGCCAGTTGGCGAGGATCTCTTCGCCGCGTTGCGAACCGGTAAGCTGTACGTGCTCGGTGATTAAACCGCGCAGGTGCTCTTCATGGATGGCCAGAGAGTCAACGTCCAGCACTTCCACCAACTCCGGATTCACGCGCTTGCGGAAGTCGCCATCTTCATCCAGGACATAGGCAAAGCCGCCGGTCATCCCTGCGCCAAAGTTGACGCCGGTTTTACCGAGCACGCAGACGATGCCGCCGGTCATATATTCACAGCCGTTGTCGCCGATGCCTTCCACCACGGTAATGGCGCCGGAGTTACGCACCGCGAAACGCTCACCTGCGCGGCCTGCGGCGTACAGACGACCACCGGTCGCGCCGTACAGGCAGGTGTTGCCGATAATGCTGGCTTCGTGACTGCGGAAAGCGGAGCCCACCGGAGGACGAATGGCCAGCAGACCGCCCGCCATGCCTTTGCCGACATAGTCGTTGGCGTCGCCCGTCAGATGCAGTTCCACGCCGCCGGCGTTCCACACGCCGAAGCTCTGGCCCGCGGTGCCGCTAAAGTGAGCGACGATCGGGTCGCCCGCCAGTCCCTGGTCGCCATGGGTCTGGGCGATATACCCGGACAGCGAGGCCCCCACGGAGCGGTCGGTGTTGCGGATATCGAACCAGAACGTTTTGCTCTGCTTTTCATCAACGTACGGTTTCGCCTGCTGCAGCAGCTGGGCGTTGAGCACGCCGTTATCGAACGGCGGGTTATTTTCGGTGCAGTACAGCGCTTTGCCAGGATGCGGCTCTGCGGTCTCCAGCAGTTTACCCAGATCCAGTTTCTGCTGCTTGGCGGTGAACCCATCCAGCTCTTTGAGCAGATCGGTGCGGCCAATCAGATCCACCAGTCGCTTGACGCCCAGCTGGGCCATCAGCTCGCGGGTTTCACGGGCGATAAATTCAAAGTAGTTGGTCACTTTGAACGGCAGACCGTGATAGTGGTTCTTACGCAGTTTGTCATCCTGGGTCGCCACGCCGGTCGCGCAGTTGTTCAGGTGACAAATACGCAGGTATTTACAGCCCAGCGCCACCATCGGGCCGGTGCCGAAGCCGAAGCTTTCCGCGCCAAGGATCGCCGCTTTGATGATATCGAGGCCGGTTTTCAGGCCGCCATCCACCTGCAGACGGATCTTGTGACGCAGACCGTTAGCGACCAGCGCCTGCTGGGTTTCCACCAGACCAAGCTCCCACGGACAGCCGGCATATTTCACTGAAGTGAGCGGGCTTGCCCCGGTGCCGCCGTCGTAGCCGGCGATGGTGATCAGATCGGCATAAGCCTTGGCTACGCCGGTGGCGATGGTGCCCACGCCCGGTTCCGAAACCAGCTTGACCGAGATCATCGCTTTCGGGTTAACCTGCTTGAGGTCGAAAATCAGCTGCGCCAGATCCTCGATAGAGTAGATATCGTGGTGCGGCGGCGGGGAGATCAGCGTCACGCCCGGTACCGAATAGCGTAGTTTGGCGATGTACGGGGTGACTTTATCACCCGGCAGCTGACCGCCTTCACCCGGCTTCGCGCCCTGGGCGACTTTGATCTGGATAACGTCGGCATTGACCAGATAGGCTGGGGTGACGCCGAAGCGGCCGGATGCCACCTGCTTGATGCGCGACACTTTGTTGGTGCCGTAGCGCGCCGGGTCTTCACCGCCTTCACCGGAGTTGGAGAAGCCGCCGATGCTGTTCATCGCTTCCGCCAGCGATTCGTGCGCTTCCGGACTCAGGGCGCCGATCGACATCGCTGCGGTATCGAAGCGTTTAAACAGCTCCTTCGCCGGTTCCACGTCGTCGATGCTGATGGCATCTTCGCCCGGGTTGAGCGCCAGCAGATCGCGCAGCGTGGCCGCCGGGCGTTCGTTAACCAGCTTCGCGTATTGTTGATAATCGCTGTACTCACCGCTCTGCACAGCCTGCTGCAGGGTGCGCACCACGTCCGGGTTGTAGGCGTGATATTCGCCGCCGTGAACGTACTTCAGCAGACCGCCCTGAGCCAGCGGCTTGCGTGCCAGCCAGGCGCGTTTCGACAGATTCAGCAGATCCTGCTGGAAATCGTCGAAGCCGGCGCCGCCGATGCGGCTGACCACGCCCTGGAAGCAGAGATCGGAGACATCGCGATGCAGACCGACCGCTTCGAACAGCTTCGAGCAGCGGTAGGAGGCGATGGTCGAGATCCCCATCTTGGACATGATCTTATACAGACCTTTGTTGATACCGTTGCGATAGTTCAGCATCACCGCACGGTACGGTTTATCGATGGCTTTGCTGTCGACCAGCTTCGCCAGCGTTTCATAGGCGAGGTACGGATAGATAGCTGTCGCGCCGAAGCCCAGCAGCACGGCGAAGTGGTGCGGATCGCGGGCGCTGGCGGTTTCAACGATGATGTTGGCATCGCAGCGCAGACTTTTATCGACCAGACGGGTCTGGATCGCGCCAACGGCCATCGGCGCCGGCACCGGCAGGCGGTCTTTGGCGATGTTACGGTCGGAGAGGACCAGCAGCACGGTACCATCGCGTACCATCTGCTCCGCTTTGTCGCACAGGGCCTTCACCGTCTCGCTGAGGGAAGCCTCTGCCGGGTTGAAGGTGATGTCGAGGACGTCGGCACGATAGTGCTCTTCTTCCATCGTCGTCAGCTGTTTGAAATCGGAGTACAGCAGGATCGGCGATTTGAAGCTCAGACGATGCGCCTGGCCTTCCGCTTCGCAGAAGACGTTCATTTCGCGACCGATGCTGGTGGCCAGCGACATGACGTGCGCTTCACGCAGCGGATCGATAGGTGGGTTCGTCACCTGGGCGAACTGCTGACGGAAGTAATCGTAGATAATGCGCGGCTGGCTGGAAAGGACGGCAAACGGCGTGTCATCGCCCATAGAGCCGACCGCCTCCTGGCCATTTTCGCCGAGCACGCGCAGAACCGAGTCCAGCTCTTCCGCGCTGTAGTTAAACTGTTTCTGGTAGCTGGCCAGCAGATCGTCGTCCAGCTGGCGGCTGCCAACCTCTTCGTCCGGCAGATCTTCAAACGGCACCAGGCGACGAACGTTTTTCTCCATCCACTCTTTATACGGATGGCGGCTCTTCAGATCGTCATCGGTTTCCGCCGAGTGCAGAATGCGTCCGGCACGGGTATCGATAACCATCAGCTCGCCCGGGCCCACGCGGCCTTTTTCAACCACTTCGTCCGGCTGGTAGTCCCAGATGCCGACTTCAGAGGCGCAGGTGATGAGCTTATCTTTGGTAATGACGTAGCGCGCCGGGCGCAGGCCATTACGGTCGAGGTTACAGGCCGCGTAGCGACCGTCGGACATGACGATGCCCGCCGGGCCGTCCCATGGCTCCATATGCATGGAGTTAAAGTCGAAGAACGAACGCAGCTCCGGATCCATATCCGGGTTGTTCTGCCAGGCTGGCGGCACCAGCAGACGCATGGCGCGCACGATGTCCATCCCGCCGGCCAGCAGCAGCTCCAGCATGTTGTCCATTGAACTGGAGTCGGAGCCGGTTTCGTTAACGAACGGCGCAGCGTCGTGCAGGTCCGGGATCAGCGGGGTCTGGAACTTATAGGTACGGGCGCGAGCCCACTGGCGGTTGCCGGTGATGGTGTTGATTTCACCGTTGTGCGCCAGGTAGCGGAACGGCTGTGCCAGCGGCCAGCGTGGTACGGTGTTGGTGGAGAAGCGCTGGTGGAACAGGCAGATAGCCGACTCCAGGCGCAGGTCCGCGAGGTCCAGGTAGAAGCGCGGCAAATCCGCCGGCATACACAGACCTTTATAGATGTTGACCAGGTTGGACAAGCTACAAACGTAGAAATCTTTGTCTTCCTGCAGGCGTTTTTCAATGCGACGACGCGCAATAAACAGACGGCGCTCCATATCGCGCGGGCGCCAGCCGGCCGGGGCGTTAACAAAGATTTGCTCAATACGGGGCAGCGAGGAGAGGGCGATTTCACCGAGCACGCCTTCGTTGGTCGGCACATCGCGCCAGCCGACGATCGACAGGGTCTCAAGCTGAAGTTCTTCTTCAACGATGCGGCGCGCCGCTTTCGCCAGTTCAGGATCTTTATTCAGGAACAGCATCCCAACGGCGTAGTTTTTGGCTAAACGCCAGCCGCGCTCTTCGGCAACGATGCGGAAGAAACGATCGGGTTTTTGCAGCAGCAGACCGCAACCGTCGCCGGTTTTACCATCGGCAAGGATTGCGCCACGGTGCTGCATGCGGGCCAGTGCGTGTATCGCGGTTCGCACTACCTTGTGGCTAGGTTCGCCTTCTATGTGGGCGATCAGGCCGAAACCACAGTTATCCCTCTCAAGGGATTTGTCGTACAACATATCAGTGAACCTCCCCAGGCTCTACGGACCCCCTCCGATACCGATTGCGCACAGGCACAGAAAGAGCATGGCGACGGGGTTTGCACCTCGCATTCGCCCTCTTTAAATCCTTTTCGCATCGGTACACAAGTTTGAGGACTTGCTGTTAAGAGGGAATCTCAATTACTGCATAAATATGATGAGCAGAGTGCTCATCCAGAAAGCTTCCAGCGGATTCCCAACTTATCGGGAATCCACACTTACGTCAAATGGCAATCTTATTAATACAAAAATGTGCTATGCAGGTATTAACTTGTTGTTTTTAAAATAAATAATGCCATTTTTTATGCTTTGGATACGCCTGCAGCGGGTAAGGCTAGTGTGATCTGTCTCACTGTGCGCGCGGCTTTGCATTACCGATCTACGCTGAAATACATTTCATTATTAGCACATTTGACTGCTGTAAATGTGTGTGATGGACATTAATACTGTTTTTTACCATAAAGCAGATTAGGGCCGCGCGACGATGAAATATAAGGAAAACTCATTACCCTGCGTGTGAATGAAATTGCAGTAATCATGATTGTTTATGCAATGAGATGATTCGCCGCGCTGACGATTGATCCAGGTCATCGCCGTCGGTGACGAAAAGTGGCAGGCTTGGCCCCCTTTGTTGAGGCCGGTCTATCAGATTATGCAGTTACAGAAATTAGTCAATATGTTTGGTGGGGATCTTCTGCGCCGCTATGGCGAAAAGGTCCATAAGCTAACGCTGCACGGCGGTTTTAGCTGCCCGAACCGCGACGGCACGCTGGGCCGTGGCGGTTGCACATTCTGTAACGTGGCCTCGTTTGCGGATGAAGCGCAGCAGCATCGATCCATCGCCGAACAGCTCGCCCATCAGGCGCAGCTTGTTAACCGGGCAAAGCGTTATCTGGCCTACTTTCAGGCCTATACCAGCACCTTTGCTGAAGTGCAGGTGCTCCGCTCGATGTATCGTCAGGCCGTCAGCGAGGCGAATATCGTTGGCCTCTGCGTTGGCACCCGCCCGGACTGCGTGCCGGAGGCGGTTCTCGACCTGCTCAGTGAATACCACCAGCAGGGGTATGAGGTTTGGCTGGAGCTGGGGCTGCAGACCGCCCATGATAAGACCCTGCATCGCATTAACCGCGGGCATGATTTCGCCTGTTACCAGCGCACCGCGCGTCTGGCGCGTGAGCGCGGACTGAAGGTATGCGCGCATCTGATCGTCGGCCTGCCCGGGGAGAGCCAGGAGCATGGCCTCGAGACGGTGGAGCGGGTCGTGACCACCGGCGTGGATGGCATAAAGCTGCATCCGCTGCATATTGTGAAAGGCAGCATTATGGCAAAAGCATGGCAGGCCGGTCGTCTCGATGGCATCGAACTGGAGGCGTATACCGTCACCGCCGGGGAGATGATCCGCCATACCCCGCCGGAGGTGATCTACCATCGCATATCGGCCAGCGCCCGTCGGCCGACGCTGCTCGCGCCGCTGTGGTGCGAAAATCGCTGGACCGGAATGGTTGAACTGGATCGCTATCTGAATGAGCAGGGCGCTCAGGGTTCGGCGCTGGGCCGCAGCTGGGTCGCGCCCCAGTCGGCGAAATAGTCTAAGAGGATGCCCGGCGTGATGGCTGCGCCGGGCATGGCTTTCCTGTCAACTAAGCCTGACTGGCTTTCATCGTCACACGCGGCGTTTTGATCACGAACAGCACCAGCAGGGCGCCGAGCGCGGCGATAGTGCCGGCGAGGACAAAGGCGCTGTCGAATTTACCGGTAGACTGCACGATATAGCCGGTGACAATCGGTCCCACGATGCCGGAGACGCTGCCGATAAGGTGGATAAAGCCGCTGGTGCCGCCAACGCGGGATTTATGCACCACGTCCTGGATAATCGCCCAGTAGATCGCTCCGGTGACATAGAGGAAAAAGATGGAGACCGACATCAGCAGAACGGCAGGAACGACGCTGCTGACGGTACCGGCAAGCCCCACACAGATGGCGGCCATCAGCAGACATACCACCAGCACAATTTTGCGTGACAGCAGCAGGCGTCCGGTGAGTTTAAAAATTTTATCGGAAATATAGCCCCCCAGCGCCAGACCGACAAAGCCGACTATCCATGGGATCATGGTGGTGAGGCTCATCTGTTTAATATCGAGATGGTGCTGCTGAACCAGATAGGACGGAAACCAGCTGAGAAAGAAAAACAGAATATAGTTGTAGCAAAAGAAGGCAAAGGCCGTCACCAGTATAATAGGTTGTTTGAGATAATAACCCAGCGAGTGGGCGGTTTGATTTTCAGTTGATTCCAGCGCAGACTCCTCTTGCTTCATATTATTAATGAGCATGAGCTCTTCCCGGCTGACATGTTTATGTTTTTCCGGCGAGTTAGCGGCAATAAAAAACCACACTATCATCCACACAATGCCGATGGCGAAAATAATCATAAACGCCGGGCGCCAGCCGAATGCCAGGGCCAGATAACCGACGATGGGGCCGGCAACCGCGCCGCCCAGCGGAGAGCCGGCGCTGAGCAGCCCCACGGCGGTGGCCGCTTGCTTCTTGGGAAACCAGCCGTTGATCATCTTGTTCGCCGACGCGCAAATCGGGCCCTCAGCCATCCCGAAGAGGACTCGCAGCATCAGCATGGAATAAAAGCCGGTGGCAAAGGCAGTTAAGCCGCAAAACAGCGACCACATCCCCACCGCCAGCCCCAGGACTAGCGTTGCGCCAAACTTATCTACGGCCAGACCGCCAATAAAATTAAATACCGCATAGCCGAAGAAAAAACTGCCGAAAATAATACCAAATTGTTCAGCGTTTAGCGCCAGATCCTTTTCAATCATTGGTACCGTAATGGATAACGCCACCCGGTCCAGATAATTAATCATATATACTAAAAATAATAACAGGACGATAATCCAGCGGATATTTTTTCCCATGATGACACCATGATGATTATATTATTGAGCTCTGGCGCGACGGATATCAATATTCACGTCGCCCGTTATTTAGTATTTAACCCAGCTGCAGCAATACCTTGCAGCAAGTTTTCCGATCGTTGGCGAAAATCTCCATCGCCTCTTTTACCTGCTCCAGCGGCATGCAGTGGGTGATTAACGCCTCAGGCTGGATAAGGCCTTTCTCCATCCAGTCGATAACCAGCGGAAAACGCCCGCTGTTTAGCCGGGAGGAGAAAATGGAGATCTCTTTACTGGTGATGCTTTGCTGGGTCAGGGTGGACGGCTCGCCGGAGAAGCCGAGTATGCCGATGCGTGCGGCGGGAGAGGCGAGGAGAATGGCCTCCTGAAGGATCGCCGGATGGCAGGCGGCATCGATGATCAGCGTGGGGGCTATCTGCCGCTGCGCCAGCTGTTCCGCCAGCGGCTGGTGAGTGTTATCCAGCGTCAAATCGGCGCCGTTGTCCCGCGCCATCTGCAGACGTTCGGCAATGCGGTCCACTACGATCACCTGCTTAACGCCATACACCCCCTTCAGCGCCTGGATCGCCGTCAGACCCATCGGACCTGCGCCGTAGATCAGGGCGATATCCTGCGCCGTGGGCTGCAGCTGGGCGGTAATGTTTGCCGCAATGGTAAAAGGCTCAACCATCGTCGCCTGACGATCGCTGATGGCCTCCGGAATGCGCCAGGCGTTTTTCGCCGGCACGCAGGCGTAGTCGCTGAATCCGCCGTCGCGGTGAACCCCGATGACCTGGAGCTGCGCACAGACATTCGGCCGCCCCACCGAGCAGGGATAACAATGGCCGCAGCTGACGACAGGGTCGACCGCGACGCGCTCGCCGATGCGTGCCGAAGAGACCTGCTCGCCGACGGCATCAATGATGCCGAAGAATTCATGGCCGATAACGCGGGGATATTTCGCGAAGGGGTTATGGCCTTGATAGATATGCACATCGGACCCGCAGATCCCGGCAAAGGCGATTTTCACCCGGACTTCGTGGGCGCCCGGAGCGGGAACCGGACGGGATTCGATGTTCAGTTGGCCTGGCTCTTTGACAACGACGCTTCTCATTTCTGTTCCTTCCCTTGTCTGTTTTCTGAACAAATAGCGTTATTTTTATTACCATACAAGTATGCAATTGATCATAACTAGCTCTGGATCACATTTGGCGAAGGTCGTCAGAAAAAGCCCGGGAATGATTAATCTATTGAAATAAATTGAGAAAAATTATGAATGTCGCGAAAGCGACCTTACCGACGAGCCGGTCAGCAGGAATGTGATCGTCATCACGACAGTTAAGGCTCAATCAATTATGATTAATGGTATGGTAGTAGGGTGAAATTAAACTATGTTGAGCAGGTGATGACGATGCAGATGACAATGCGCTGGTTTGGACCAGAGGAAGATAAGGTTTCATTAGAGCATATACGCCAGGTGCCCGGCGTGGAGGGAGTGGTCGGCGCGCTCTATGACGTCGCGGTCGGCGAGGTATGGCCGGAGGATAAAATTGAGCGTCTGGTCAGCCAGGCCCATGCCGCAGGCCTGAAAATGGAGGTGATAGAGAGCGTCAACATCCATGACGACATCAAAATCGGCCTCCCTTCCCGTGACCGCTATATTGCCAACTATCAGCAGACCATTCGCCACCTTGCCCGCTTCGGCGTCAAAGTCATCTGCTATAACTTCATGCCGGTGTTTGACTGGATGAAGACGGATATGAACTACGTCCTGCCGGATGGCTCGTTGACGATGGCTTTTGAGAAGAAAGATATCGATAAGCGGCTGGAAGACGTGGTTAAGGAGGTCCTGGAGAATTCAAACGGCTTCGCGTTGCCGGGCTGGGAGCCGGAACGGCTGGCGGAAGTGCAGACCCTGTTTGCCAAATATAGCGCGGTGGATGACCACAAGCTGCGGGAGAACCTGGTCTATTTTCTCCAGGCGGTGATCCCGGTTTGTGAAGAGGTGGGCGTGAAAATGGCGATCCATCCTGACGATCCGCCGTACTCGATATTTGGCCTGCCGCGGGTGGTCAAAAACCGCGACGATCTGGACTGGATCTGCCGGGCTGTCGATTCACCCGCCAACGGCATTACCCTCTGCACCGGCTCGATTGCCGAAGATCCGGATAACGACGTATACGCTATTCTGGCTGAGTTTACCCGCCGCAAGCGGATCCATTTTGCCCACGTCCGCAATATTAAACTGATGCAGGATAAAGACTTTTACGAGTGCGCCCATCCGTCAGAATACGGCTCCCTGGATATGTACAAGGTGATGCAAGCGTTGCACGACAACGGCTTCGACGGCTATATACGCCCGGATCATGGCCGCTTTATCTGGGGAGAGACCGGACGCCCGGGCTATGGTTTATACGATCGCGCACTCGGGGTGACCTACCTCAAAGGTCTCTGGGAGGCGCTAAGCAAGCGCTAGCCTCCTCCTGACCATGCCTCTTTTTAGCGGCTGGTTCGCCTTGGCGGCCAGCCGTCATATCGGCTCCTTCCCGCATTTTTTGCACAACTTACAGCGCATTGCTCAGAATTGAGTATTATTGTGCGGAGTTGTCGTGAAGGAATCCCCTATGAAGCAAATTCGTATGCTGGCGCAGTATTATGTCGACCTGATGATGAAGCTGGGTCTGGTCCGCTTTTCAATGCTGTTGGCTCTTGCGCTGGTGGTGCTGGCCATCGTGGTACAGATGGCGGTCACCATGGTGCTGCATGGCCAGGTTGAAAGCATCGACGTTATCCGCTCTATCTTCTTCGGTCTGCTGATCACCCCTTGGGCGGTCTACTTTCTCTCGGTGGTGGTGGAGCAACTCGAAGAGTCCCGCCAGCGTCTGTCGCGGCTGGTGGAGAAGCTGGAGGAGATGCGCGAGCGCGATCTGAAGCTGAATGTGCAGCTGAAAGACAATATCGCGCAGTTGAATCAGGAGATTGGCGAACGTGAAAAGGCGGAAGCCGAGCGTGAGACTACCCTTGAGCAGCTGAAGATCGATATGAAAGAGCGTGAAGAGACGCAGATCCAGCTCGAACAGCAATCCTCCTTTCTGCGCTCTTTCCTCGACGCCTCCCCGGACCTGGTCTTTTACCGCAATGAGGATAAAGAGTTTTCCGGCTGTAACCGGGCGATGGAGCTGCTGACCGGCAAAAGCGAGAAACAGCTGATCCACCTCAAACCACAGGACGTCTATAGCGAAGAAGCAGCGGAAAAGGTGCTGGAAACCGATGAGAAGGTGTTCCGCCACAATGTATCGCTGACCTATGAGCAATGGCTGGACTATCCCGATGGCCGTAAAGCGTGCTTCGAAATCCGCAAGGTCCCGTACTACGATCGCGTCGGTAAGCGTCGCGGCCTGATGGGCTTCGGGCGCGATATCACCGAACGAAAACGCTATCAGGACGCCCTCGAACGCGCCAGCCGGGATAAAACCACCTTCATCTCCACCATCAGCCATGAGCTGCGTACCCCGCTGAACGGGATCGTCGGGCTGAGCCGAATTTTGCTGGATACCGAACTGACCAGCGAGCAGGAAAAATACCTGAAAACCATCCATGTCTCGGCGGTGACGCTGGGGAATATCTTCAATGATATTATAGACATGGATAAAATGGAGCGCCGTAAGGTACAGCTCGATAACCAGCCGGTGGACTTCACCAGCTTCCTTGCCGACCTTGAAAACCTTTCCGGTCTGCAGGCGCAGCAGAAGGGACTGCGCTTTGTGCTGGAGCCGAGCCTGCCGCTGCCGCACAAGGTGATCACCGACGGCACCCGCCTGCGGCAGATCCTGTGGAATCTTATCAGCAACGCCGTGAAATTTACCCCACAGGGCGGTGGGGTGAACGTCCGCGTGCGCTATGACGAAGGCGATATCCTGCACTTCGAAGTGGAAGACTCCGGGATTGGTATTCCTGAAGCGGAACAGGACAAAATATTCGCGATGTATTACCAGGTCAAAGACAGCCACGGCGGCAAACCAGCCACCGGCACCGGGATTGGCCTCGCCGTATCGCGCCGCCTGGCGCGCAATATGGGCGGCGATATCAGCGTCACCAGCCAGCCGGGTAAAGGAGCGACCTTTACGCTCACCGTCCATGCGCCTGCCATTGCGGAAGAAGTGGAAGATACCCTGGCGGAAGACGACATGCCATTACCGGCGCTCAACGTGCTGCTGGTAGAAGATATTGAGCTCAACGTCATCGTGGCGCGCTCGGTGCTGGAAAAGCTGGGCAACAGCGTGGATGTCGCGATGACCGGTAAAGCCGCGCTGGAGATGTTTGAGCCTGGCGAGTACGACCTGGTGCTGCTGGATATCCAGCTGCCGGATATGACGGGTCTGGATATCTCTCGTCAGCTAAAACAGAATTTTGCCGCGGATGAGCTGCCGCCGCTGGTAGCCCTGACCGCCAACGTGCTGAAGAATAAGAAAGAGTATCTTGATGCCGGCATGGACGATGTGCTGAGCAAGCCGCTATCGGTGCCGGCGCTGACGGCCATGATCAAAAAATTCTGGGATGCGCCGGAAGAGGAGGCGCAGGAAGCGCCGGCGGCCGATCTGCATAAAGCCGACGCGGTGCTGGATACCGATATGCTGGAGCAATACATCGAACTGGTGGGACCGAAGCTTATCAACGATGGTCTCGCGGTGTTTGAGAAGATGATGCCGGGCTATATGTCCGTCCTTGAGTCTAATCTCACCGCCCGCGATCAAAAAGGGATCGTCGAAGAGGGGCATAAGATCAAAGGGGCTGCGGGTTCTATTGGCCTGCGCCACATCCAGCAGCTGGGTCAGCAGATCCAGACGCCGGACCTGCCTGCCTGGTCTGATAATGTCGCTGAATGGGTTGAAGAGATGAAATCCGAGTGGCAAAACGACGTGGCGATTCTGAAGGCATGGGTGGCGAAGGCCGGGAAAAAATGACCCCGGACAGACCGGGGTGCGCGAATACTGCGCCAACACCAGGGAACTGGTGGTTGAGCCAGTGTGATTTGAGTGATGTTGTTACGTGGCGCAACCTGAGAAGTGGATTGCTCGCTCATTAAGATAGCAAAGCTTAACTAATTTGTTACATGAATCAGTAAAATATGTGAAGCATAGCGAGTAAATCGACATTTTTGACTGGTTTCAGTGAGTTGCATGGAGGAGCGAAGGCGATGAAAAAAATTGGTGTGGTACTGAGCGGCTGCGGCGTGTACGACGGCAGTGAAATTCATGAGGCAGTGATTACCCTGCTGGCGATCGCGCGCAACGGCGCGCAGGCGGTCTGCTTTGCGCCCGATAAACCGCAGCGCGACGTCATCAACCATCTGACGGGTGAACCGTTGACGGAGCAGCGCAACGTGCTGGTGGAAGCGGCGCGCATCGCCCGCGGCGACATCCTGCCGCTGGCGCAAGCGCGTGAGGAGACGCTGGACGCGCTGATCGTCCCCGGCGGCTTCGGCGCGGCGAAAAACTTAAGCAGCTTCGCTGCCGAGGGCAGTAAATGCGAGGTGGACCACGATCTGCGGGCCCTGGCGCTGGCGATGCATCAGGCCGGCAAGCCGCTGGGCTTTATGTGCATCGCTCCGGCGCTGCTGCCGAAGATCTTTGCGTTTCCGCTGCGGATGACTATCGGGACCGATCTCGACACCGCCGATGTGGTGGAGGAGATGGGGGCGGAGCATGTGCCTTGCCCGGTCGACGACATCGTGGTGGATGAAGAGAATAAAGTGGTCACCACCCCGGCGTATATGCTGGCGGAGAATATTGTGCAAGCCGCCACTGGGATCGAAAAACTGGTCGCCCGCGTGCTGGCGCTGAGCGCATGAAGCTCCGCATTGCGCCCTTCGCGCTGCTCAAACGACTGGCGCTGCGTCTGCTGCTGATCGCCGCCGTCTTCTGGGGCGGGGGGATCGCGCTGTTTAGCGTGCTGCCGGTGCCCTTTTCGGCAGTCATGCTTGAGCGGCAGATAAGCGCCTGGCTGTCCGGCGATGTCCACTATCTTGCTCACTCCGACTGGGTCGCCATGGATAAGATCTCCCCGTGGATGGGGCTGGCGGTGATTGCCGCCGAAGATCAGAAGTTCCCGGAACACTGGGGGTTTGACGTCTCGGCAATCGAAAAGGCGCTGGCGCACAATGAGCGTCACGATACCCGCATCCGCGGCGCGTCAACGCTGTCGCAGCAGACGGCGAAAAACCTGTTTTTGTGGGATGGTCGTAGCTGGCTGCGCAAGGGGCTGGAGGCCGGATTGACCGTCGGCATGGAAACCGTGTGGAGTAAAAAGCGGATCCTGACCGTCTACCTGAATATTGCCGAGTTTGGCGAGGGGATTTTTGGTGTGGAAGCGGCCGCCCAGCGCTATTTTCATAAGCCCGCCAGCCAGTTGACGCCGGGGGAAGCGGCTCTGCTGGCCGCGGTGCTGCCAAACCCGATCCGCTATCGCGCCGACGCGCCTTCGGGCTATGTGCGCAACCGCCAGGTCTGGATCTTACGCCAGATGCGACAGCTGGGTGGGGAAGGGTTCATGCGTGAGCATAAGCTCTATTAGCGGGTAAATCCGGCGCCGGGGCTGGTACCGTCGCCAGTCTCCGTCGCCGGGAAGCGTCACCTTTAGTCTTCGTCAAACCCGGCATTAAACAGGGCAATCACCGCGGCGAGGGCTTCCACTTCCTGCGGACCGCTGGCCTCCACCTCTATCTGCCGTCCTTTCGCCGAGTCCAGCATCAGCAGGGCAATGACGCTGTTGGCTTCCGCCTCCGTGCCTTCATCGTTGCGCAGCAACACCTCGGCATCGAAATTCTGCATCAGTTCGAACAGCTTCATCGCCGGGCGGGCGTGCATGCCCAGCTTATTGGTGATTTCAACGGTCTGCTTTACGGTCATGATTTACGTTTTTCCAGCGTCCGATGACGAGACTGCACGTTTTTGCCGCGCGAGCGGAAGTAGTCAGCCAGTTGTTCAGCAATATAAACCGAACGATGTTTACCGCCGGTGCAGCCAATGGCCACCGTCAGATAGCTGCGATTGTTGGTCTCCAGCATCGGTAACCATAGCTCAAGATAGCTCCGGGTCTGGTAAATAAAGTTGTGCACTTCGGTGTGCCGATCGAGGAAGGCGGCCACCGGCTTATCCAGACCGGTCATGGGACGCAGCTTCGGATCCCAGTGCGGGTTTGGCAGAAAGCGCACGTCAAAGACGTAATCGGCATCGATCGGGATACCGTGCTTAAAGCCGAAGGATTCGAAGACCATGGTCAGTTCGCGTTCTCGTTTACCCAGCAGCCGGGTGCGTAACATTTCCGCCAGCTCGTGAACCGACATCTCCGAGGTATCGACAATCAGATCGGCCCGCGAGCGCAGGGGCTCCAGCAGATCGCTCTCTTCATCGATGGCGCTTTCCAGCGACAAATTCTTGCTCGACAGCGGATGCAGGCGACGGGTGTCGCTGTATCGACGGATCAGCGTGTTGCGATCGGCATCGAGAAACAGCAGCTGCGGCGAAAAGCACTCCGGCAGGTTTTTCATCGCCTGCTCGAAGATCTCCGGTGATTCCGGCATGTTCCGCACGTCGATGCTGACGGCCGCCGAAATATTGCGGTCAGCCAGCGACCGTGCCAGATCGGGCAGCAGCACGACCGGCAGGTTATCCACGCAGTAAAAGCCCATATCTTCCAGCGCTCGCAGAGCGACGGATTTACCCGAGCCCGAGCGGCCGCTGACGATCATCAGTACCATGTACCGTTTCTCCTCAGTACGATAAAGGATAAGGTGCGACTGCCGTTATGCGTCATCGCTGCTTCCTGCTTCGGTGATGATCTCATACAACTCTTCATCGCTCTGCGCCGCGCGCAGGCGACGACAAATCGCTTTGTCGGCCAGCCGTTTGGCCACCAGGGAGAGCGTATGCAGGTGGGTTTTTGTCTGATCGGCCGGCACCAGCAGCGCGAACAGCAGGTCGACAGGCTGATTGTCGATCGCGTCGAAGGCGATGGGGGTTTCCAGCTGGACAAAAACGCCGACAGCACGCAGCGTATCCTCTTCCAGTTTTCCGTGGGGAATGGCGATACCATTGCCAATCCCGGTACTGCCCATTTTTTCGCGGGTGAGGATCGCTTCGAACACCACCTGCGGCGGCAAACTTAACTGTTTGGCGGCCAGTTCGCTAATGATTTCCAGAGCACGCTTCTTGCTCTGGCAGTGAACCTGGCTACGGGTACATTCCTGGTTCAGGACGTTGCTCAGTTGTAGAGCCGAATCGTTGTTCATCATAATTTCACCTGAGCGCCCCCGCGCCCATCGCCGGTGTTACCTGGCGGCTGACGCAGGGGGGCCCGGACAATTAGTGTTGTTTTAGTTTATCTTTATGCTTCGTTAACTGCCTTGCCAGCTTGTCGATAAGACCATCGACAGCTGCATACATATCCTGCCCTTCCGCACTGGCATGGATTTCGCCACCGTTGACATGCAGATTCGCGTCCGCAATTTGCGTCACTTTCTCTACTTTTAACACAATATAGACCTGATTGATCCGGTCGAAAAATTGTTCCAGCTTGCTGAACTTCGCCGTGACGAAGTCGCGCATCGCGGGAGTGATCTCGACGTTGTGTCCTGTAATGTTGAGCTGCATAGTGTCTTCCTTATCGGTTGTGTCAGACCAGTTGTTTACGCTGGTTTGACGGCGGGATGGATAAAGACTCTCTGTACTTCGCGACAGTGCGGCGCGCGACCATGATACCCTGCTCGGACAGCATGGAGGTGAGCTTACTGTCGCTCAACGGCTTCGCGGGATTTTCCGCGGCGATGAGTTTCTTCACCAGCGCGCGAATCGCCGTCGACGAGGCTTCGCCGCCGCCTTCGGTATTGACATGGCTGGAGAAGAAATACTTCAGTTCAAAAATACCGCGCGGACTGTGCAGATATTTTTGCGTGGTGACACGGGAAATCGTCGATTCATGCATCTCGACGGCCTGGGCGATATCGGCCAGCACCATCGGCTTCATATACTCTTCACCCTGTTCGAAAAAAGCCTGCTGTTGTTCTACGATGCAGCGGCTCACGCGCAGCAGGGTATCGTTGCGGCTTTCCAGACTTTTAATCAGCCAGCGGGCTTCCTGCAGATTGCTGCGAATGAACTGGCCGTCGGCGTCATTGCGGGCGCTGTTGCCCATTGCCGCATACTGCTGATTAATTTTCAGCCGTGGAATGCTGTCGGCGTTGAGCTCCACGGTCCAGCGGCCGCTGACCTTGCGCACCAGCACGTCGGGAATGACATATTCCGGTTCGCTGGTTTGAATGGACTGGCCTGGACGGGGATCCAGGGACTGGATCAGGTTCACCGCCTCTTTCAGCACCTCTTCTTTCAGCCGGGTCACCCGCATCAGGGTGCGGAAATCATGGTTGGCCAGAAGATCGAGATGATCGCTGATAATCAGCCGGGCCTCTTCCAGCCAAGGCGTCTCTTTGGCGAATTGCGAGAGCTGGATCAGCAGACAGTCGCGCAGATCTTTCGCCGCGACGCCAACCGGATCAAAACGCTGGATGCGCTTCAGGACGGCTTCCACTTCTTCGAGGCCGATCTCCTCATCGCCGATGCTGTCGACGATATCTTCAATCTGAACGGTGAGGTAGCCCGTATCGTCGACGGCGTCGACAATGGAGGTGGCGATGGCGCGGTCGGTATCGGTGAAGGGCGTCAGCTCGACCTGCCACATCAGGTAATCCTGCAGCGTCTGGGTGGTCTCGCCTTGATAAACGGGGAGTTCGTCGTCCTGGTAGTCCACGCCGTTGCCTGACGGCGTACCGGCGGTATAGATTTCATCCCAGCTTGCATCGAGAGGAAGCTCGTCGGGCATCTCTTTTTGCTCAAGTGCGTCGACGGTATCGAGAGACTCGCGGTCCTCCACCTCTTTCGCCTCTACCTCGTCGTGAAGATCGGTTTGCTCAAGCAACGGGTTACTTTCCAGCGCTTGCTGGAGCTCTTGCTGGAGTTCTAACGTGGACAACTGCAGCAAACGAATCGCCTGCTGTAGCTGCGGCGTCATGGCAAGCTGTTGGCTAAGCCTTAATTGCAAACCTTGCTTCATGTTCAGGGTAAATATCTCCGGCTAAAACGTCTGTAACCTCTACCCTATCAGAGTCTGAAGTCTTCCCCAAGATACACGCGCTTAACCTGCTCATCTTCGAGGATCTGCTGCGGTGTACCATGAGCGATAAGGTGTCCCTGACTGACAATATACGCGCGTTCGCAGACCGCGAGAGTCTCTCTGACGTTATGGTCGGTAATCAGTACGCCGAGGCCGCTGTCGCGCAAATGCTCAATGATGCGTTTGATGTCGATAACCGAGATCGGATCCACGCCGGCAAAGGGTTCATCCAGAAGAATAAATTTCGGGTTGGCCGCCAGCGCGCGGGCGATTTCGACGCGGCGGCGTTCACCACCGGAGAGCGCCTGACCGAGGCTGTCGCGCAGGTGCTCAATATGAAACTCTTCCATCAGCTCTTTGGCGCGATCTTCCCGCTGCTCGCTGCTCAAATCGTCACGGATCTGCAGGACCGCCATCAGGTTGTCATAAACGCTCAGGCGACGGAAAATCGAGGCTTCCTGCGGCAGATAGCCGATCCCCCGGCGCGCGCGCGCGTGCAGCGGCAGCAGGCTGATGTCTTCGTCATCAATGATAATATTGCCCACGTCGCGCGGCACAATCCCGACCACCATGTAGAAGGTGGTGGTTTTACCGGCGCCGTTGGGGCCAAGCAAGCCGACAATCTCCCCCGAGTTAACGGTGAGACTGACATCTTCCACCACGCGGCGGCCTTTATACGCTTTAGCGAGATTCTTCGCAGTTAAGGTTGCCATAACGGATTAGTTACTCTTCTTTTGCTGGTTGCCGCTTTTGTCCTGCAGCTCGGACGGCACCAGAACGGTGGTGACGCGTCGACCTTTGTCGCTGAAGGCCTGCATTTTTTGCTCTTTCACCAGATAGGTGATCTTGTCGCCCTTGATGTTGCTGTCGAGCTGTTCAAGGTACGCGTTGCCGGTCAGCACGACGTAATCGTTCTGCAGCTCATAGCGCATTTTCGACGCCCGGCCTTTTACCGGTTTGCCGTTATCCTGCATCTGGTAGAAGGTGGCCGGGTTACCGAAACCTTCGATCACCTCTTTGCCTTTTTCATTGCCCGGACGGGTGACCACCACTTTATCAGCGTTAATTTTGATCGTCCCCTGAGTCACGACCACGTTACCGGTGAAGGTGACGACATTGCCCTGCATATCCAGCGACTGCTGATCGGATTCGATATGGATCGGCTGATCGGTATCGCCCGTCTTGGCGAGGGCCGGCAGGCTGGCGGCCAGTAACGCGCCGGCGAGCGCAATCTTAAGGCTGAGTTTGTTTGTTCTGAATTTCATAAGAGGTTCTCACCTTTTCAATCAGCTCGGCATTTTTGCTGCGAAGGTTTCCACGCATTTTCAGGCCGCTGGAATTAAATGTGGTGCCGTATAACGTCACCATGTCATCAGAGGTAACGTCCTGCGTTACCAGATTTATCTGGGCGTTATCCGTCGTAATTTTGCGCAGTTGAGAGTCAGGCGCGAGCGCATTCACCTCAACGTGCCCGTAAAGATAGAGCATCCGGTCATTTGTCAGCTTCGCTTTATCTGCTCTGACTGACCAGGTCGGCACCTTATTGGTATCAAAGGTGGTCATCACTGGTTTGGTAAACCAGGAGACCTCCTGATCGGAAAAATACTCCACATGCTCGGCAATCAGCCGATAGCTCAGGGCGCCTTCCGGACTGTACACCACGGTGTCAGTGTGTTCGCTTTTATACGTCGGGTCGTTGGGATTGACCTCCTGCTGGGCCGTGTCGTCCGTATTCGCCAAATTCAGGCCGATGAGGATCAGCGCGAGCAGCGACAGTAAAATGATAACCCAACGTCTGGTTTTACTCATATTGATTGCCCTTTGGCCTCATCCAGCTTGCCCTGCGCCAATAGTAACAAATCGCAGACTTCGCGTACCGCGCCGCGTCCGCCATTAATCCGGGTGATGTAATCGGCGCGCGGCAGCAGCAGCGGATGCGCATCCGCGACGGCGACGCTAAGCCCCACTTCGGCCATCACCGGCCAGTCAATCAGATCGTCGCCGATGTAGGCGACTTCCTCTGGCCGCACGCCCAGTTTGTCAGTGAGATCGCGGAACGCCAGCAGCTTGTCCGACTGCCCCTGATACAAATGCGTGATGCCCAGCGTCTGACAGCGATCTTCTACCAGTTTAGCTTTTCGTCCGGTAATAATCGCCACTTCAATGCCAGAGGTCAGCGCGCAGCGGATACCATAGCCATCGCGGACGTTGAACGCTTTCAGCTCCTCGCCGTGATTACCCATATAGATAAGCCCGTCGGATAATACACCGTCGACATCAAGGATCAGTAAACGGATCTTAGCCGCGCGATCGAGAAACGTCTGGCTTACCGGCCCATAGCAGGTCGCTAACTGAGCATCAGCATTATTCATTATTTTTTCCTTACTTACACTACGCCCGCGCGCAGGAGATCGTGCATATGTACCACACCCAGCAGATGGTCGCCATCGGCAACCAGCACGCAGGTGATATGACGGGATTGCATCAGGTTTAGCGCATCCACCGCCAGGGTGCCGGGACGGATACGGATCCCTCCCCGGGTCATGACGTCGGCAATGCTGGCATCGCGCATATCAATGCCGGTGTCGAAGACCCGCCGCAGGTCACCGTCGGTAAAGATACCGATGATGTTCATGTCGTCATCGCAGATAGCGGTCATACCTAAATTTTTACGGGTGATTTCCAGCAGCGCATCGCGCAGGGTGGCCTGCAGGCCGACGTGCGGGATCTCATCACCGGTATGCATAATATCATTGACGCGCAGCAACAGCTTACGACCGAGTGCGCCACCCGGATGCGAGAGGGCGAAATCCTCAGCGGTAAAGCCGCGGGCTTCCAGCAGGGCGACGGCGAGGGCATCGCCCATCACCAGCGCGGCGGTGGTGCTGGAGGTGGGCGCCAGCCCTAACGGACAGGCCTCCTTCGGCACTTTCACGCACAGATGGATATCCGCCGCGCGCGCCATGCTGCTTTCAGGCCGGCTGGTGATGCAGATAAGCTTCACCTGCTGACGTTTCAGTACCGGGATCAGCGCGAGGATTTCGTTCGATTCGCCGGAGTTCGACAACGCAATCACCACGTCCTGCGGCGTAACCATGCCCAAATCGCCGTGCGCGGCTTCGCCTGGGTGGACAAAAAATGCCGACGTGCCGGTACTGGCGAAGGTTGCCGCCATTTTGCGGCCGATATGGCCGGATTTGCCCATCCCCATCACCACGACCTTCCCGCCGCAGCGGAAAATCGTTTCGCAGGCGCGGGTGAAATCGTCATTTATATACTGATCGAGCTGGGCCAGACCTTCACGTTCAATTTCCAGCACCTGACGGCCTGCCTGTTGAAAGTCAAAATCCGTGGGCAAATCTATTTGCGACATGATGTTATCCCGAGTCATTCAACGAAGAGCGGCGCTGTCCAGAACAGCATCGCCAACCAAACCACAAAACCGCCGACCAGCAGCGCGCCAACCAGTCGTCCCGGCTGCTGCTGGCGGCGCCAGCACAGCACGGCGAAGATCAGGCTGACCAGCAACATCACGCCATAGTCGCGGGTAAAGGCTTCCGCCGCAAAGGCTCCCGGCGCGATCAGCGCCGGCAAACCCAGCACCAGCGCAATATTGAGGATATTTGCGCCGATGATATTGCCGATGGCAATGTCATCTTCCCCTTTGCGCGCCCCGGCGATGGCGGTGGCCAGCTCCGGCAGGCTGGTGCCTATCGCCACTACCGTCAGGCCGACGGTCAGTTCACTGATGGCAAAATAGTTTGCCAGCACCGTACTGTTATCTACCACCATGCGGGTGGCCATCGGCATGACGATCATCGCCACCCCTAACCACAGCAGAGCGACCGGCAGCGACCCTTCACGCGGCAGTTCGGCCAGCTGTTCGCGGGTCAGGCTATCGCTTCCCTGGCGTTCCGCCAGACGGGCGATTTTGATGGTGAACAGCAGCCATAGCAGCGCCAGCGCCAGTAAAAACAGGCCGTCGAGACGGGACAGTTGACCATCATAGAGCACCAGCCCTGCCAGTACGCTGACCAGCAACATTAGCGGTAATTCGCGGCGCAGAATATCAGAATGCACGGTAAATGGCCTGAGTAAGGCAGCCAGACCGAGGATCAGGAGAATATTAGTAATGTTGGAGCCGAGCGCGGTGCCCACCGCCAGATCGGTCTGTCCATGCAGCGAGGCCGCGGTGGAAACCATGATCTCTGGCAGGCAAGTGCCAATACTCACCACCGTCATACCGATGATCAGCGGCGGGATCCCCAACATGCGACAGAGGATGGAGGCGGCATAGACCAGACGATCGGCACTGTAGACAACCAGCAATAAACCAATAATTAACAGAGCCGTCGCTAAGAGCATCTAAAGTCCTTTCTTCAGGTATAATCGTCGCCTCGCTGGGTTATCCCTACGCAGCGTAACGAATTCTTAATTTTGACTTTATGCGTGCCAAAAGTAAAACAAATGCCAGCTTTCGCTAACCTGTGCAGGTAAGATTCTGTAAAAATGTTGTGATTGTGGCGTAAGAAAGGGCGATGCTTGCCCATCAGGTGCTTAGTAAGGATGATTTTATGAGCCAAACTCAGGCGAATTTAGTTGAAGTGCGCGGTATCCGCTTTTCTCGCGGCGATCGCGTGATCTTCGACGACATCTCGCTGTCGGTGCCGCGCGGTAAAATTACTGCGATTATGGGACCTTCGGGGATCGGCAAGACTACCCTGTTACGCCTGATCGGCGGACAGATCCCGCCGGACAGGGGAGAGATCCTGTTCGATGGCGAGAACGTGCCGCAGATGACCCGTTCGCGTCTGTACACGGTGCGTAAGCGGATGAGCATGCTGTTCCAGTCCGGGGCGCTGTTCACCGACCTCAATGTCTTTGACAACGTCGCCTACCCGCTGCGCGAACATACGCATCTGCCGCCTGCGCTGCTGCATACGACGGTGATGATGAAGCTGGAGGCGGTAGGGCTGCGCGGTGCGGCGAAGTTAATGCCCTCTGAGCTTTCCGGCGGCATGGCGCGCCGCGCCGCCCTGGCGAGGGCCATTGCCCTGGAGCCGGATCTCATTATGTTCGACGAACCGTTCGTCGGGCAGGATCCCATCACCATGGGCGTGCTGGTGAAGCTGATTTCTGAACTCAACAGCACGCTGGGTGTCACCTGCATCGTGGTTTCGCACGATGTGCCTGAGGTGCTGAGCATTGCGGACTATGCGTATATCGTGGCGGATAAAAAGATTGTCGCCCACGGCAGCGCCCAGTCGCTACGTGAGAATGCTGACCCTCGGGTTCGTCAGTTCATTGATGGTATTGCCGACGGCCCGGTGCCGTTCCGTTATCCGGCTGGCGACTATCACCATGATTTATTAGGCATAGGGAGTTGAGCGACTGATGTTGTTTAATGCGCTGGCCGCGCTAGGCCATCGCGGTATTAAAACCACCGCGACCTTTGGACGCGCCGGATTAATGCTGTTCAACGCCGTTGTCGGCAAACCAGAGTTTCGCAAGCACGCGCCGCTGCTGGTTCGTCAGCTCTACAACGTCGGTGTTCTGTCGATGCTGATTATCGTTGTATCGGGCCTGTTTATCGGTATGGTGCTCGGGCTGCAGGGGTATCTGGTCTTAACCACCTACAGCGCAGAGACCAGTCTTGGCATGCTGGTGGCGCTGTCGCTGCTGCGCGAGCTGGGGCCGGTGGTCGCCGCGCTGCTGTTTGCCGGTCGCGCCGGGTCGGCGCTGACCGCCGAGATTGGCCTGATGCGGGCCACGGAACAGCTCTCCAGTATGGAGATGATGGCGGTGGATCCGCTGCGCCGCGTCATTTCTCCCCGTTTCTGGGCCGGCGTCATTTCGCTGCCGCTGCTGACGATTATCTTCGTTGCGGTGGGGATCTGGGGTGGAGCGCTGGTGGGCGTGAGCTGGAAAGGCATTGATGGTGGTTTTTTCTGGACCGCGATGCAAAATGCCGTCGACTGGCGAATGGATCTGGTGAACTGCCTGATTAAGAGCCTGGTATTCGCCATTACGGTAACCTGGATTGCGTTATTCAATGGTTATGACGCTATCCCCACTTCCGCCGGGATTAGCCGGGCGACTACGCGCACCGTGGTGCATGCGTCGCTGGCGGTTCTGGGGCTGGATTTTGTGCTGACTGCGCTGATGTTTGGGAATTGAGTTCATGCAAACGAAAAAAAATGAAATCTGGGTAGGGGTGTTCTTACTGGTGGCGCTGCTGGCGGCGCTGTTTGTCTGCCTGAAGGCGGCGAACGTCACCTCGCTACGTACCGAGCCGACTTACCGTCTTTACGCGACCTTCGATAATATCGGCGGCCTGAAAGCACGCTCGCCGGTGCGCATCGGCGGTGTGGTTGTTGGCCGCGTGGCGGACATCACCCTCGACCCGAAAACCTATCTGCCGCGCGTGGAGCTCGATATTGATGAGCGCTACAACCATATCCCGGATACCAGTTCGCTGGCGATCCGCACCTCTGGCCTGCTGGGCGAGCAGTATCTGGCGCTGAACGTCGGTTTTGAAGACCCGGACCTCGGGACGACTATTCTTAAAGACGGCGGTACTATCCAGGACACCAAGTCCGCTATGGTGCTGGAAGATCTGATTGGTCAGTTCCTTTATAACAGTAAGGGCGGCGACAATCAGAATTCTGGCAATGATAAGGCCGAGGCAGAAGGTCATACTGACGCGACGCCGGCAGCCGGCACGACGCATTAATTTCAGGAGAAACACGATATGTTTAAACGCTTACTCATGGTCGCCATGCTGGTGATTGCCCCGCTGACCGCCGCCCAGGCGGCAGACCAGTCCAATCCGTATAAGCTGATGAATGAAGCGGCGCAGAAAACCTTCGATCGCCTGAAGAATGAACAGCCGAAGATCAAGGCCAACCCTAACTATCTGCGCGACATCGTCGACCAGGAGCTTCTGCCTTATGTGCAGGTGAAGTATGCCGGCGCGTTGGTGCTGGGCCGCTATTACAAAGAAGCTACCCCGGCGCAGCGTGACGCCTATTTTGCCGCCTTCCGTGAATACCTGAAGCAGGCCTATGGCCAGGCGTTGGCAATGTACCATGGTCAGACCTACCAGATTGCCCCGGAACAGCCGCTGGGCAGCGCGACCATCATTCCGATCCGCGTCACTATCATCGACCCGAACGGCCGTCCGCCGGTACGTCTCGACTTCCAGTGGCGTAAAAATACCCAGACCGGCAACTGGCAGGCCTACGATATGATTGCGGAAGGGGTCAGCATGATCACCACCAAACAAAACGAGTGGAGCGACCTGCTGCGTACCAAGGGCGTTGATGGCCTGACCGCGCAGCTCAAAGCGATCTCCGCTCAGCCGATCACCCTGGAACAGAAAAAATAATGAGCGGGCAGCTGAGCTGGACTCGTGATGGCGAGACGCTGGCGCTGCACGGAGAGCTGGACCAGGATCTGCTGGTCCCGCTCTGGGAGGCACGCGCCCAGGCGACAGCCGGGACAGCGATCATCGATCTCAGTCAGACCACGCGCGTGGACACGGCGGGCCTGGCGCTGTTAGTACATTTTGTGGCGCTGATTCGCCGCCAGGGCCGGGAAGCGCAGCTGATCGGCAAGAGCGAAAATCTGCAAACGCTGGTCGGTCTTTACAACCTGCCTGTCGATATGATCCCATAATCTTTTCAGTGTCTTAGCGCTGAAGCTATTCCGAAAGCCCCGGCAATCTTTTCGCCGGGGCTTTTTGCTTGTTTAAGACCGCGCCACTTTCCTCTAAGATGTTGGGCTGTTTTCACTATCAGATAAATTTGAGCCCATGGAAAATCATGAAATTCAGACCGTGCTGATGAACGCACTCCCCCTCCAGGAAGTCCACGTCTCTGGCGATGGCAGCCACTTTCAGGTTATTGCTGTGGGTGAGATGTTCGATGGCATGAGTCGGGTTAAAAAGCAGCAGAGCGTCTACGCGCCGCTGATGGAATATATTGCTGACAACCGCATCCATGCGCTGTCGATCAAGGCCTTTACTCCGCAGGAGTGGGCGCGAGACCGCAAACTAAATGGCTTCTAAGCTGTGGGGGATCCCCTGCAGCGTATGTGAATTTTTAATAGAGAACAGAATCAATGGATAAATTCCGTGTTCAGGGGCCGACTCGCCTTCAGGGCGAAGTCACCATCTCCGGTGCAAAAAACGCCGCCCTGCCAATCCTCTTTTCCGCGCTGCTTGCCGAAGAGCCGGTAGAGATCCAGAACGTACCTAAGCTCAAAGACATCGATACCACCATGAAGCTGCTGAGTCAGCTGGGCGCGAAGGTAGAGCGCAATGGTTCGGTGTGGATTGACGCCGGCCCGGTCGATGTATTCTGTGCTCCGTACGATCTGGTGAAAACCATGCGCGCCTCTATCTGGGCGCTGGGCCCGCTGGTGGCGCGTTTCGGTCAGGGACAAGTCTCTCTGCCTGGCGGCTGCGCCATCGGCGCGCGTCCAGTCGATCTGCATATTAGCGGCCTGGAACAGCTGGGCGCCGAGATCAAACTGGAAGAAGGTTATGTAAAAGCTTCGGTCAATGGTCGTCTGAAAGGCGCGCATATCGTGATGGATAAAGTGAGCGTCGGCGCCACCGTCACTATCATGAGCGCAGCGACCCTCGCCGAGGGTACGACGATTATCGAAAACGCCGCTCGCGAGCCGGAGATCGTCGATACCGCGAACTTCCTTAACGCGCTGGGCGCAAAAATCAGCGGCCAGGGTACCGATCGCATCACCATCGAAGGCGTGCAGCGTCTGGGCGGCGGCGTTTACCGTGTGCTGCCGGACCGTATTGAAACCGGGACCTTCCTGGTGGCCGCAGCCATTTCCGGCGGCAAGATCCTCTGCCGTAACGCGCAACCAGATACCCTCGATGCCGTACTGGCGAAGCTGCGCGACGCCGGAGCGGACATCGAAACGGGCGAAGACTGGATCAGCCTTGATATGCACGGCAACCGTCCGAAAGCGGTTAACGTGCGTACCGCGCCGCATCCGGGCTTCCCGACCGATATGCAGGCCCAGTTCACGCTGCTCAACCTGGTCGCGGAAGGGACCGGCGTGATCACCGAAACGATCTTTGAAAACCGCTTTATGCACATTCCGGAACTGATCCGTATGGGTGCTCACGCGGAGATCGAGAGCAATACCGCGATCTGTCATGGCGTGAAGCAGCTTTCGGGCGCGCAGGTGATGGCGACCGATTTGCGTGCTTCGGCGAGCCTCGTGCTGGCAGGTTGTATCGCTGAGGGAACCACCATCGTCGATCGCATCTATCATATCGATCGTGGCTATGAGCGTATCGAAGATAAACTGCAGGCGCTGGGTGCCAATATTCAGCGCGTGAAAGGCGAGTAATCGCGTCCTGACAGGGCCCGGGTGTCTCTCCCGGGTCCTTGTCGCATAATCCCATCACTTGTCCATCTTCTTCTGACGCATCATCTGCGTTCTGTCGATAAACTCATGCGTTACCGGATCATGGTAGCGTGACGGCCAGATGACCCATGGCTGTGTATCCAGCGCCGTGGCGATGATTAATTCGCCTTTCGGCCAGGGGCGGGTCAGGGCGTTCGCCAGCGTTGAAGAACTCAGACCGTGCCGTCGCGACTCTGCCGCCAGCGATGTTCCCCGTTTACGTAATCCAGCAACAATATCTGCGGGATGCCAGTCGATGAACTTATCCATAAATTCTCCTGGTGATAAAGATCCTGAACGGCCCATATGGGCGACGGAGACACTATACCCGCGCACCAGGTAAGGTTCTAACAAGTTCTGTTAAAGCGTCGGAATATTCAGAATGTATCAAGATATCCGGAAATTTACGGTAGGGAATGGGTTTTTACTGGAACTTTCCCGCGCATTGCGCGGGAAGGGAGAGGGGATTAATGATCGCGCTGAACCGCGATATGCGCCAGCCCGATCAAGGCTTCACGCCAGGGGGTGTCCGGGAGAATCTGCAGCGCGGCGATCGCTTTGTCAGCTTCTTCTTCAGCACGTTTCTGCGTCCACTCCAGCGAACCGCAGGCAGCCATCGTTTCCAGGACGGCATCCAGCAGATGGCGGCCGTTGCCCTGCTCGATAGCCCCGCGGATCATCGCCGATTGATCGGCGGTACCATGGTGCATGGCGTGTAGCAGCGGTAGCGTCGGTTTGCCTTCGTTGAGGTCGTCACCGACGTTTTTACCGAGCCGCTCTCCGTCGGAGCTGTAATCGAGTAAATCGTCGATCAGCTGGAAAGCGGTGCCGAGATAGCGGCCATAATCCTGCAACGCGCGCTCTTCTTCGGCAGTGCAGTCGGCCAATAGTCCCGCACACTGCGAGGCTGCCTCAAACAGACGCGCCGTCTTGCTGTAGATGACGCGCATGTAGTTCTCTTCCGTGATATCCGGGTCATTGACGTTCATCAGCTGCAGCACTTCGCCTTCGGCAATAACGTTCACCGCTTCCGACATGACCTCGAGGATCTTCAGCGAGCCCAGCTGGGTCATCATCTGAAAGGCGCGGGTATAGATAAAATCGCCGACCAGCACGCTGGCGGCATTGCCAAACGCCGCATTTGCCGTGGCTTTGCCGCGACGCATATCAGACTCATCGACGACGTCGTCATGCAGCAGGGTGGCGGTATGAATAAATTCAATCAGCGCAGCAATGGTGACATGCGCGCTCCCCTGATAACCCACCGCGCGCGCGGCGAGCACAGCAATCATCGGGCGAATGCGTTTGCCGCCGCCGCTGACGATGTAATAGCCTAACTGATTGATAAGCTGAACATCGGAGTTGAGTTGCTCAAGAATCGTCGCATTGACACCCGCCATATCTTGCGCGGTTAACTCATTGATTTTTTCTAAATTCATCGCAAAAGCCGGGCCAAATGTCCTGTTACCATGAATCCAGGTGGGATCACAGAAGGATTAAGACAGAATTAAAAGAAGATATGATTGTACTGAAAAATTGCCGTAGATAAACGTTGTCGTGAAAGTTGTGTTTTTTTTCTGCATTGATCGCTAATCGCTCTTGTCAAAGGCTCGCGTTTTGCGTAATATTCGCGCCCTATTGTGAATATTTATAGCGCACTCTGAATCACACGAAGAGGTGCGCGGAAGCGGAGTTTTATATGTACGCGGTTTTCCAAAGTGGTGGTAAACAACACCGAGTAAGCGAAGGTCAGACCGTTCGCCTGGAAAAGCTGGACATCGCAACTGGCGAAGCTGTTGAGTTCGCTGAAGTGCTGATGATCGCAAACGGTGAAGAAATCAAGATCGGCGTTCCTTTCGTTGAGGGCGGCGTAATCAAAGCTGAAGTTGTTGCTCACGGTCGTGGCGAGAAAGTTAAAATCGTTAAGTTTCGTCGTCGTAAACACTATCGTAAGCAGCAGGGCCATCGTCAGTGGTTCACTGATGTGAAAATCACTGGCATCAGCGCCTAAGACCTGAGGAGTAGATTTAAATGGCACATAAAAAGGCTGGCGGCTCGACTCGTAACGGTCGCGATTCAGAAGCTAAACGTCTGGGCGTAAAACGTTTCGGCGGTGAAGCAGTTCTGGCAGGTAGCATCATCGTTCGTCAACGTGGTACCAAATTCCACGCTGGCACCAACGTTGGTTGCGGCCGTGACCACACTCTGTTCGCTTTGACTGACGGTAAAGTCAAGTTCGAAGTTAAAGGCCCGAAAAACCGTAAATTCATCAGCATCGTTGCTGAATAAGTTTTTCGCGTCCCGGTAACGGATGAAAGCCCCGCAACACGTTGCGGGGCTTTTTACATTCGTCTACCGGAAAATTTTTGCAGGGAAACAGGCATGAAGCAGCAGGCTGGGATTGGCATTATTCTGGCGCTTACCACCGCGATGTGTTGGGGAGCGTTGCCGATTGCAATGAAGCAGGTTCTTGAGGTGATGGCGCCGCCAACGGTGGTGTTTTATCGCTTCCTGATGGCCAGTATTGGCCTTGGCGCGATTCTCGCGATCAAAGGCAAACTGCCGCCGCTGCGGATTTTTCGCAAGCCGCGCTGGCTGGTCTTATTAGCGATTGCCACCGGCGGTCTGTTCGGTAACTTCATTCTGTTCAGTTCTTCCCTGCAGTATCTCAGCCCCACGGCTTCTCAGGTCATCGGCCAGCTATCGCCGGTGGGCATGATGGTGGCTAGCGTCGTGATTCTGAAAGAGCGCATGCGCGGCACCCAGGTGGTGGGCGCGTTGATGCTGCTCAGCGGGCTGGTGATGTTCTTCAACACCAGCCTGATTGAAATCTTTACCCGCCTGACGGACTACACGTGGGGGGTAATTTTCGGCGTTGCTGCCGCCACGGTGTGGGTAAGCTACGGCGTCGCGCAAAAGGTGTTATTGCGCCGTCTGGCATCGCAGCAGATACTATTTTTGCTGTACACTTTATGTACGATTGCATTACTGCCGCTCGCTGAGCCTGGGGTGATATCCCGGTTAAGCAACTGGCAACTGGCATGCCTGATTTTTTGCGGGCTAAATACCCTGGTCGGCTACGGCGCGCTGGCGGAAGCCATGGCGCGCTGGCAGGCGGCGCAGGTCAGCGCGTTAATCACCTTGACGCCACTGTTTACGCTACTGTTTTCTGATTTATTATCAATGGCCTGGCCCGATGTTTTCGCCAGACCGATGTTAAACCTGATTGGTTATCTCGGTGCGTTTGTCGTGGTTGCGGGCGCGATGTATTCCGCCATCGGTCATCGTCTTTGGGGACGTTGGCGTAAGCGAGAGGCGGTAGTACCGCTGCCCCGCTCAGGCGAATGATTTACGGAGAGTAAAATGAAGTTTGTAGATGAAGCAACGATCCTGGTCGTAGCAGGTGACGGCGGCAATGGTTGCGTAAGCTTCCGCCGCGAGAAATATATTCCGAAAGGCGGCCCGGACGGCGGCGATGGCGGTGACGGCGGCGATGTCTGGCTGGAAGCGGACGAGAACCTGAATACCCTGATCGACTACCGTTTTGAAAAATCTTTCCGCGCCGAACGCGGGCAGAATGGCCAGAGCCGCGACTGTACCGGTAAGCGTGGTAAAGACGTGACGGTAAAAGTGCCGGTCGGGACCCGGGTTATCGACCAGGGCACCGGCGAGACCATGGGCGATATGACCAAACACGGTCAGCGTCTGATGGTGGCGAAGGGCGGCTGGCACGGTCTGGGCAACACCCGTTTTAAATCATCCGTTAACCGTACCCCGCGTCAGAAGACCATGGGTACGCCGGGTGATAAGCGCGACCTGCAGCTGGAGCTGATGCTGCTGGCGGACGTCGGAATGCTGGGGATGCCGAACGCCGGTAAATCCACCTTCATCCGTGCGGTCTCCGCCGCCAAGCCAAAAGTGGCTGACTATCCGTTTACCACCCTGGTACCAAGCCTGGGCGTGGTGCGTATGGACAACGAGAAGAGCTTTGTGGTCGCCGATATCCCGGGGCTGATTGAAGGCGCAGCGGAAGGCGCAGGCCTCGGTATCCGCTTCCTCAAGCACCTTGAGCGCTGCCGCGTATTGCTGCACTTGATCGACATCGAGCCTATCGACGGTTCCGATCCGGTTGAGAACGCGCGCATCATCATCGGCGAGCTGGAGAAATACAGCGAGAAGCTGGCCTCCAAACCGCGCTGGTTAGTCTTTAACAAGATTGACCTGATGGACAAAGCGGAAGCCGAAGCTAAAGCGAAGGCGATTGCTGAAGCGCTTGGTTGGGAAGAGAAATTCTACCTGATCTCCGCCGCCAGCCAGCAGGGCGTGAAAGATCTGTGCTGGGACGTGATGACCTTCATCATCGAAAACCCCATCGTGCAGGCGGAAGAAGAGCAGAAGCCGGAGAAAGTCGAGTTTATGTGGGACGACTATCACCGTCAGCAGCTTGAAGAGGCCGAAGCCGAAGTGGAAGATGACGAAGACTGGGATGACGACTGGGACGAAGACGACGAAGAAGGCGTCGAATTCATCTACAAACGCTAATCCTGACTTCTTTGGATCAAAAAGGGCCGCATCTGATGCGGCCCTTTTGTTTTTAGTTGTTCTGGTACAGATCCTTATAAAGCCGGCTTTCAAAGCGCACCAACGGTATGCGGCGATTACGCTGATCGGCTGGCTCCACCGCGTAGCCGGAGAGGTATTGCACGAAGGCCACCTTTTGCCCGCTGGCGGTAGTGATGAAGCCCGCAAGGTTATAAACCCCCTGCAGTGACCCAGTTTTCGCCGAGACTTTGCCATCGACGCCCGCCTGATGGAGGCCGGCGCGATACTGCAGCGAGCCGTCATGGCCCGCCAGCGGCAGCATAGAGATGAAGTTGAGCTCGGTGTCGTGCTGGGCGATATACTGCAACACCTGCATCATGGTCGCCGGCGCGATCAGGTTGTGGCGCGACAGGCCAGAGCCGTCGGCGATGATGGTGTTGCCAAGATCAACACCAGCCTGTTGACGCAGGATCTGACGTACGGCATCGGATCCTGCCCGCCAGGTCCCTGGTACGCCGAACCGGGCATGACCGATGGTACGAAAAACGGTATCCGCAATCATGTTGTCGGATTTCTTCAGCATGATCCGCAGCAGATCGTGCAGCGGCGCCGACTGGGTGGTGGCTAATACCGTACCGGGCTCATTGGCCAGTGTCTGACGCAGCAGCGTGCCGCTATAGGCGATCCCCGCCTGCTTCAGCTCCGCTTTAAGGATCGCCCCGGCATAGCTGGCACCATCCTGTATCGCAAAGGCCAGCGGCAGCGGTTCGCTACGCTGCGGCAGGCAGCCGGTGAGGGTATAGCGGTTGAGGTCGCCCGGCACCACGTCCAGTTCGCAATACTGGGCTTCCGATGAGCCGCGCGCCAGGGTGCGAACCTGACTGAACATGGTGACCGGATAATAGGAGGCGACGCGAATGAAGGCGAGATCGCCCGGCTTCTGCGCGCTATACAGCGAGACCGAGAAGCAGTTGCGGTCGACAATCGCCGCCGCAGGCGGAGCGCTGAAGCATTGCGTCATGTCGTTCCACGGCCACCCCGGCGCTTTATCATGGCTGGCGAAGACCGAGGTATCGATAAGCACATTGCCGTCGATACGCTGCACGCCAGCTTTTTTTAGCGTCGCCACCATGTTGCGAATATCCTGCCGCTTCAGCGTTGGGTCGCCGCCGAAGCGGGCGATCAGATCGCCTTTCAGCACGCCGCCGTCCAGTGAGCCTTTGGTTTCCAGCGTGGTGGTGAAGCGAAAATCGGGCCCCAGTTGCAGCAGCGCCGCCAGCGCGGTGATGACCTTTTGCGTACTGGCTGGAAGTGCCATTTGCTGGCTGTGATAGTCGATTTCCGGCGTCGACGCGCCGACCTTTTGCGCCATAAAGGCAAGGTTCGCACCGGCGGGAAGCTGGGTGATGTACTCGTCAATATTCGCCGCCTGAGCGCTAAGCGCTATACCGGCAGTCAATCCGATGATAAATCTGGGAAATCGCATAATCTCGCGCTAACAACCTGAAGCCAGGCCGTCATACTACGGTGCAACGCCCAGTAAAGTAAACGATGACCCATAATGAACTTCGGGTTAAAATACCTATCAAATGAAAAATTGCTGCTGACCTGGGGAGTGTTTCCCGGGTCGGTTTCTTTTTGCTCGTGTCCTGCCCGTGTACAGGACAGGTGGCGGAGCGGGGCTATCCGTTCCCTGAAGGAATGATAAAGAGGTATAACTAATGCAAGCGATTCCGATGACCTTACGTGGCGCTGAAAAACTGCGCGAAGAACTGGATTATCTGAAGTCTGTGCGTCGTCCTGAAATCATTGCCGCTATTGCTGAGGCCCGTGAACACGGCGATCTGAAAGAGAATGCCGAGTATCACGCCGCGCGTGAACAGCAGGGCTTCTGCGAAGGGCGTATCAAGGACATCGAAGCGAAACTGTCCAACGCGCAGGTTATCGATATCACCAAAATGCCGAACAATGGCCGGGTGATTTTTGGTTCAACCGTCAGTGTGCTGAACCTCGATACTGACGAGGAGCAGACCTACCGTATCGTGGGCGATGACGAAGCTGATTTTAAGCAGAATCTGATCTCCGTGAACTCGCCGATTGCCCGTGGTCTGATCGGTAAAGAGCAGGATGACGTCGTGACTATCCGCACACCAGGTGGGGAAGTGGAATACGAAATTACCAAGGTTGAATACCTGTAAGGCGTATTTCCCGCTACGATGTTTATAGATTGTAAAGAAAGGAAAAAGGCCGCATAGCGGCCTTTTATCAACGTCACGAGCATGGCATTTTGCTCGCCTGGCCACAGAAATCCCTCGTTTTACACAAAGTTGTGTCGGGATTGAGGATATTCTTAGCGTGGCAGCGAGATTTTACGCTCTGGCGTTGGGCGGTACAGAACCAGCGTTTTACCGATGACCTGTACGTTACAGGCGCCGGTTTCGCGCACGATGGCTTCCACGATCAAGGCTTTAGTTTCGCGATCTTCTGAGGCGATCTTCACCTTGATGAGTTCATGGTGCCCTAACGCTTGTTCGATCTCGGCCAGTACCCCTTCGGTCAAACCATTGTTGCCAAGCATAACTACCGGCTTGAGCGGATGTGCCAGACCTTTCAGGTGCTGTTTTTGTTTAGTACTCAGATTCATCGTATTTTTTTGCTTACGTTGGGATTGAAAACGGGTCATTCTACCGCCATCTCCCATATATCGCCAAACTACCGCGTCGATTTTTACGCAGTAAAGTACGATGAACCCGAACGGGAATGTTAAATGACAGGTAAAAAGCGTTCTGCCAGCTCAAGCCGCTGGCTTCAGGAACACTTTAGCGATAAATATGTTCAACAGGCACAGAAAAAGGGGTTACGTTCCCGTGCCTGGTTTAAACTTGATGAAATACAGCAAAGTGACAAAATTTTTAAGCCGGGGATGACGGTAGTCGACCTCGGTGCTGCTCCCGGTGGCTGGTCGCAGTATGCGGTCACGCAGATCGGCAACAGCGGCCGCATCATCGCTTGCGATCTTTTACCAATGGATCCAATTGTTGGTGTGGACTTCCTTCAGGGCGATTTTCGTGATGAATTAGTCCTGAAAGCGTTACTTGAGCGAGTGGGCGACAGTAAAGTACAAGTGGTCATGTCCGATATGGCGCCGAATATGTGCGGAACACCGGCGGTGGATATTCCCCGGGCTATGTATCTGGTAGAACTGGCGCTTGAAATGTCTCGTGATGTATTAGCGCCAGGTGGTAGTTTTGTAGTGAAGGTGTTCCAGGGCGAAGGCTTCGATGAGTATCTTCGAGAAATTCGCTCCCTGTTTACGAAGGTCAAAGTTCGTAAGCCGGACTCTTCCCGCGCTCGTTCGCGTGAAGTGTATATTGTAGCGACCGGGCGTAAACCATAACCGGCAGATTTCAAACGAAAGTTTGAAAGAAACTGGATATAGAGTATCCTGACGCTGTTTTTAACACAGTTGTAATAAGAGGTTAATCCCTTGAGTGACATGGCGAAAAACCTAATACTCTGGCTGGTCATTGCCGTTGTGCTGATGTCAGTATTCCAGAGCTTTGGGCCCAGCGAGTCGAATGGCCGCAAGGTGGATTATTCTACCTTCCTGCAAGAGGTCAATCAGGACCAGGTTCGCGAAGCGCGTATCAACGGACGTGAGATCAACGTTACCAAGAAAGATAGTAACCGTTACACGACTTACATTCCGGTTAACGATCCGAAGCTGCTCGATAACCTGTTGACTAAAAACGTCAAAGTGGTTGGTGAACCACCAGAAGAGCCAAGCCTGCTGGCTTCCATCTTCATCTCCTGGTTCCCTATGCTGCTGTTGATCGGCGTCTGGATCTTTTTTATGCGGCAAATGCAGGGCGGCGGCGGGAAGGGCGCGATGTCCTTCGGCAAAAGCAAAGCCCGTATGCTGACGGAAGATCAGATCAAAACCACTTTTGCTGACGTTGCAGGGTGTGACGAAGCGAAAGAGGAAGTCGGCGAACTGGTGGAATACCTGCGTGAGCCGAGCCGCTTCCAGAAACTGGGCGGTAAGATCCCGAAAGGCGTCCTGATGGTCGGTCCTCCGGGTACCGGTAAAACGTTGCTGGCGAAAGCGATCGCTGGCGAAGCAAAAGTGCCGTTCTTTACTATTTCCGGTTCTGACTTCGTAGAAATGTTCGTCGGTGTTGGTGCATCTCGTGTGCGTGACATGTTCGAACAGGCTAAGAAAGCAGCGCCTTGCATCATCTTCATCGATGAAATCGACGCCGTCGGCCGCCAGCGTGGCGCCGGTCTTGGCGGTGGCCACGATGAACGTGAGCAGACCCTGAACCAGATGCTGGTTGAGATGGACGGCTTTGAAGGTAACGAAGGCATTATCGTTATCGCGGCGACTAACCGTCCGGACGTTCTTGACCCCGCGCTGTTGCGTCCGGGCCGTTTTGACCGCCAGGTGGTGGTTGGCCTGCCGGATGTTCGCGGTCGTGAGCAGATCCTGAAAGTGCATATGCGTCGCGTTCCGCTGGCGCCGGATATCGATGCGGCAATCATTGCTCGCGGTACCCCTGGCTTCTCCGGTGCCGACCTGGCCAACCTGGTCAACGAAGCGGCCCTGTTTGCTGCCCGCGGCAACAAACGCGTCGTCTCGATGGTTGAGTTCGAAAAAGCGAAAGACAAAATCATGATGGGTGCGGAACGCCGCTCCATGGTGATGACGGAAGCGCAGAAAGAGTCTACCGCTTACCACGAAGCGGGCCACGCGATTATCGGTCGCCTGGTGCCGGAGCACGATCCGGTACACAAAGTGACGATTATCCCGCGCGGTCGTGCGCTGGGTGTGACCTTCTTCCTGCCGGAAGGCGATGCGATCAGCGCCAGCCGTCAGAAACTGGAAAGTCAGATCTCCACCTTGTACGGCGGTCGTCTGGCGGAAGAGATTATCTACGGTCCGGAACATGTTTCTACCGGCGCGTCCAACGACATTAAAGTGGCGACGAACCTGGCGCGTAACATGGTGACCCAGTGGGGCTTCTCCGACAAACTCGGTCCGCTGCTGTATGCGGAAGAAGAGGGTGAAGTGTTCCTCGGCCGCAGCGTCGCGAAAGCGAAGCATATGTCCGATGAAACCGCGCGTATCATCGACCAGGAAGTGAAATCGCTGATTGAGCGTAACTATGGTCGTGCTCGCCAGTTGCTGAACGACAACATGGATATTCTGCACGCGATGAAAGATGCGCTCATGAAGTATGAGACCATCGATGCGCCGCAGATTGACGACCTGATGGCTCGTCGCGATGTTCGTCCGCCAGCGGGTTGGGAAGAACCAGGTTCTTCTAACAACTCTGACAACAATGGCACGCCTCGTGCGCCGCGTCCGGTTGATGAACCGCGTACGCCGAACCCGGGCAATACCATGTCAGAGCAGCTGGGCGACAAATAAGCTGCCGCTGTTGATGTCTTGTTTTAACCTTAAAACCCCGGGGCGCCCGCTCCGGGGTTTTTCTTTTTTAACCTCTTCTGTCTCAGGGATTTTGTGATGAAACTTGTAGCCCAGGGCTCAACCCTCGATCTCTCTCACCCCCACGTGATGGGTATTCTTAATGTGACGCCTGACTCCTTCTCTGATGGCGGCGCCCATAATTCGCTGATTGAGGCGGTGAAGCATGCCAATCTGATGATCAACGCCGGGGCGACCATCATTGATATCGGCGGTGAATCGACGCGGCCAGGGGCTGCTGAGGTTAGCGTGGAAGAGGAGCTTGCGCGGGTGATCCCGGTGGTGGAGGCTATCGCCCAGCGCTTTGAGGTGTGGATCTCAGTGGACACCTCCAAAGCGGAGGTTATCCGCGAATCGGCCCGAGCGGGGGCGCATATCATTAACGATATTCGTTCGCTGACCGAACCCGGCGCGCTGCAGGCTGCGGCGGAAACCGGGTTGCCGGTGTGTCTGATGCATATGCAGGGACAGCCGAAAACCATGCAGGAGGCGCCGAAGTATGAGGATGTCTTCGCCGATGTAGAGCGCTTTTTTAATGAACACATCGTGCGCTGCGAACAGGCGGGGATCGCAAAAGAAAAATTGCTGCTCGACCCGGGATTCGGTTTCGGTAAAAATCTCACCCACAATTATCAGTTGCTGGCCAGGCTGGGAGAGTTTCATCACTTTGGTCTGCCGCTGCTGGTCGGTATGTCGCGTAAGTCGATGGTAGGTCAGTTGCTGAACGTTGGGCCGTCGGAACGGCTGAACGGCAGCCTGGCGTGTGCCGTCATAGCAGCAATGCAGGGCGCGCAGATTATCCGCGTCCATGATGTCAAAGAAACGGTAGAAGCGCTGCGCGTGGTGGAAGCCACCCTCGCCGCTAAGGGAAAAAAACGTTATGAGTAACCGCAAGTATTTTGGCACCGATGGTATTCGTGGCCGCGTCGGCGATGCGCCGATCACTCCGGAATTTGTGCTTAAGCTCGGCTGGGCGGCGGGTAAAGTGTTAGCGCGCCACGGCTCGCGTAAAATTATCATCGGCAAGGATACCCGTATTTCGGGCTATATGCTGGAATCGGCGCTGGAAGCCGGGCTGGCGGCAGCGGGACTCTCTGCATCGTTCACCGGGCCAATGCCGACGCCGGCGATTGCCTACCTGACGCGCGCCTTTCGCGCCGAGGCGGGGATCGTCATCTCCGCTTCACATAACCCTTTCTACGACAACGGCATCAAGTTCTTCTCCATTGAGGGCACCAAGCTGCCTGATGATGTGGAAGAGGCGATTGAAGCCGAAATGGAGAAAGAACTCACCTGTGTGGATTCGGCTGAGCTGGGTAAAGCCAGCCGTATCGTCGATGCCGCGGGGCGCTACATTGAGTTTTGTAAAGGCACCTTTCCCAATGAACTGAGCCTCTCCACGCTGAAAGTGGTGGTGGACTGTGCGCATGGCGCAACCTACCACATCGCTCCTAATGTATTCCGCGAGCTGGGCGCCCAGGTTATCGCGATGGGCTGCGAGCCTGACGGCCTCAACATCAACGAAGAGGTCGGGGCTACCGACGTGCGGGCGCTGCAGGCGCGCGTGCTGGCGGAAAAAGCCGATCTGGGCATTGCCTACGACGGCGATGGCGATCGGGTGATCATGGTTGACCATGAAGGCAATAAAGTCGATGGTGACCAAATCCTCTACATCATCGCCCGGGAAGGGCTGCGTCAGGGACAGCTGCGCGGCGGCGCCGTCGGTACGCTGATGAGCAATATGGGCCTGGAGCTGGCGCTCAAGCAGCTAGGCATCCCGTTTGCCCGTGCGAAGGTGGGCGACCGCTATGTGCTGGAGATGCTTCAGGAAAAAGGCTGGCGCATCGGTGCGGAAAACTCCGGCCATGTGATCCTGCTGGATAAAACCACCACCGGCGATGGCATCGTCGCCAGTCTGCAGGTGGTCGCGGCGATGGTACGCAACCACATGAGCCTGCATGACCTGTGCAGCGGCATGAAGATGTTCCCTCAGCTGCTGGTGAATGTGCGCTTTACCGAGGGCAGCGGCAACCCTCTGGAGAATGAGCATGTCAAAGCGGTGACCGCAGAAGTGGAAGCGGCATTAGGTAAGCGCGGCCGCGTCCTGCTGCGTAAATCGGGTACGGAGCCGCTGATCCGCGTCATGGTGGAAGGCGAGCATGAAGATCAGGTGCACGAGTTTGCGCATCGCATCGCCGAAGCGGTAAAAAGCGTCTAAGCTTGCTGGCTAAGTGGTTAAAAAGGCGGCGCTTGCCGCCTTTTTTATGATCGAATACCGGCTTTTTGCTGTTTTTTTCTGCAGTTGATACAATGTGTCGAAATTGCCCTTGCGAAGGTCATTCGCTTTGGTTAGTATTCACACCCGCTTCAGTGGGAAACGTTAAAACGCCCCGCTTTATTGGTCGAAGCACTTGGTATGCGGCGAATCCGCAAGGAACAGGTTGATTATGTACGAAGCTCTTTTGGTTGTTTTCCTTATTGTAGCGATTGGCCTCGTAGGTCTGGTTATGCTGCAGCAAGGTAAAGGCGCTGATATGGGAGCCTCCTTCGGTGCAGGCGCTTCCGGCACACTGTTTGGGTCCAGCGGTTCTGGTAACTTCATGACCCGTATGACCGGCATCCTGGCTGCGCTGTTCTTCATCATCAGTCTGGCGCTGGGTAACATCAACAGCAACAAGACCAGTAAAGGAAGTGAGTGGGATAACCTGAGCGCGCCGAAAACAGAGCAAACTCAGCCAACTGCGCCGGCTCAGCCGACCAGCGATATCCCGCACTAAGTATTCTGTACCGAGGTGGTGGAATTGGTAGACACGCTACCTTGAGGTGGTAGTGCCCTAACGGGCTTGTGGGTTCGAGTCCCATCCTCGGTACCAATATTCCAGAAAAAAGACGCTGAAAAGCGTCTTTTTTTGTTTTTATCCCCACCGGTCATTTATTAATAAACATCTCTTCGCTGGTCCCCTCCTTTTGCTGTCGTTAAAGTCGCCTCGTCAAATTAACAGAGGTGAAGTGACACAATGAACAAGATCGGGGTGCTTATCGTCGCCGGCGTGCTCGGTTTAGCGGGATGCAGTTCAACATCCCCATCCAAAACGGTGGAGACGATTAATACGCTAACCGTACCGGTATCGCACAGTGAGCCGGGGACTGCGGCGAACAATGCCCAGGCTGTGACGCGCTATTTCCAGGACAATACGGCACTGATTGGTCGCCTTAATCATTCGTTGAAAAGCCATTATTTGCAGGATGTGGAGCGCCGCGATGTGTTCGACAGACACAGCGAGGCATATCAGGTGTATGGCGCGTTGACCCGCCTGGAGCAGATGGCATCCATGAATGACGTTTACCGTAAAGAGAATAATGTTGCTGGTCTGCAGGAGATCAACCGTGTACTGAAAAGCGTGCCACTGACCAGCTGAGATGAGACAGGGACTGCCGGAAGGCAATCCCTGTGCATGGATTAAAAGCGGAAGTTAACCCCGGCATAGGCCCCGTCGGCGAGGGTGTTGTCGCGGTTGCCATCTTTCCCCGCCATATCGATATAACGATAGCCAGCTTCGATATTTAGCGACGGAAGCACGTTAAGGCGTAGCCCGGCATTAGCCTCCACATAATCATCGACGCCGCTGGACATCGAGTCCGGCGAGTAATAACCCTCACCGAAGAGCGTGAAGTACTGGCCGAGTGGGAGTTCTGCTCCGCCACCTGCGGCGATAGCGTAACCTTCATCACCATCTTTAGGGTTCAAATAGACCCCTTTACCGCCCAGCGTCATCAGAAAGGGTCCGAGGTTAAAGTTGTAACCCATTCCCAGTCCTACGCTGTCCCCGTCATTGTCGCTGTGGGCCCACTGGGTGTTGAACGTCATGCCAGGTTCCCCGGCACCAAAGCTGGCGGACAGATTGGTAAACTCGGCGCCGGCTTCACCATGCAGGTTAACGGATGCGCAGGCAGCGCTGCTGGCCCCTAAAGCGATCATCACGGCAACCATTTTTGGAGCAATAGACTTCATTGTTGAATTCCTTCAGATAAAAAAAAGCCCGATACGGGCGTTCGGGCAAAATTAACGGGTTCTTGGATCTCATCGTTATGGTCGCTGCAGACGGCAAACAAGAGGGGTCAACTCCCGCTGCCGCTGCTCACGCCTGGCCGATTTCCGGTGGCATATCCTGAGCTGATGCAGGCCCGGCGGTTAACGCCGTGAGTGGCAGTCTGCTGGTTGATCTCAGGGACATGTTGTCCACCGGTAAATTCAGGAACTCAGCATAAAATTTTTCTTTTTTTACCGTTAGCGTTTATTGATTTAAATTTAAACATTTTCAACAGTAAGGTGAATAACGACAAAAAGATGGTGACGGGCGCGGGTTAGAATTTTTCCGGAAGCGAGGCGATACTTTGCAAATAACCGCCGCGGGCAAAGGCAATATAACCGCCTTTCTTTAAGGCTGACAAGACATTGAGAATACTGCTGCGCGACAGATGGGTCCGGTCCTGAATATATTCCAGAATAGACACGCGCTGCCGAGTCTCTTCGGTTAAGAGCATCATTTCCAGCAGATGGTTACGGATCACCGAATAGGTTCGCTGCTGCAGGACCAGATCGTCACGATATACCATATACGAGGTATGATAAGCCAGCAGGCTGGTAACTTCTTCCCACAGGTTGTGCTGACGGAATAGCGCCGACGCCAGGTCATAATCGATACGCAGCAGTTCGGAAGAGACCTCCGCCCGCAGACTATGGCTGCGGCTGGGCTGCAGCATTTCCGCCACGCCGAACAGATGCGGCTCATAGACGGTCACCATCAATAGCTTGTCGGAATTACGAATAATCGACAGCTCGCCTTTTTTAAAAATAAAGAGTTGGGTCTTACCTTTATATTCCCACGTTAGTCTTTTTCTGGCGATCGCGTTAACGGGCGTCGCGTGTGGCTCAAGCACATCGATCAGTCGGTCAATGGCCTTTTGCGGCCTGATCGGCGGTTTAATATTCATGATGTTTATCACCAGATATGAATTAATCAATTGAGGCTATTATAGTCAACAATTTTGCCGGCCGGGTGATAAGGAAAAAATGCCTCTTTTCGATTTTTCTGCTGCTGACTGGTAACAAAAAATAAAAAGCCGGCGGAGAGCCGCCGGCAGAGAGAGTAAACATCGTCAGGCGATTATTTGCCTTTGTTTTCCAGATTTTCAACCTGCGGTAAACCCGTCGCTGAGGAGGCGCTCAGCAGTCCAGACTGCGCGTAGCCGAACAGCTTCTCGCGAGTATCGGTGATATCCAGATTACGCATGGTCAACTGGCCGATACGGTCTTCAGCGGTAAACATGGAATCGCCTTTTTCCATGGTCAGGCGCTCTGCTTTATAGGTCAGGTTGTCTGATACCGTATTGAGGATCGAGTAGTCATTGCCGCGACGCAGCTCAAGGGTGACTTCGCCGGTGATCTGGCTGGCGACCCAGCGCTGCAGCGAATCACGCAGCATCAGCGCCTGGGAATCGAACCAGCGGCCCTGATACAGCAGACGGCCCAGCTGGCGACCGTGAGCGTGATACTGCTCGATAGTATCTTCGTTATGAATACCGGTCAGCAGACGCTCGTAGGCGATATGCAGCAGCGCCATCCCCGGGGCTTCATAAATGCCGCGGCTTTTCGCTTCGATAATGCGGTTTTCGATCTGGTCGCTCATGCCCAGGCCGTGACGACCGCCGATGCGGTTGGCTTCCAGCATCATTTCAACGTCATCGGCGAAGGTTTTGCCATTCAGCGCCACCGGGTGGCCTTGCTCAAAGCGTACGGTGACTTCTTCCGCAGGGATCTTCACGTTTTCGTCCCAAAACTTCACGCCCATAATCGGGTTGACGATCTTGACGCTGGAATTCAGAAACTCCAGATCTTTCGCTTCGTGGGTAGCGCCGAGCATGTTGGAGTCGGTGGAATAGGCTTTCTCGACCGACATCTTGTAGTCAAAGCCGCAGGCGATCATAAATTCGGACATTTCGTGACGGCCGCCGAGTTCATTGATGAAATCGCTGTCCAGCCACGGTTTGTAGATCTGCAGTTCAGCGTTGGTCAGCAGGCCGTAGCGATAGAAACGTTCGATATCGTTGCCTTTATAAGTGCTGCCATCGCCCCAGATGTTAACGCCGTCTTCTTTCATTGCCGCTACCAGCATGGTGCCGGTGACCGCGCGGCCCAGCGGCGTGGTGTTGAAATAGGTCAACCCGCCAGTGGTGTTATGGAAAGCGCCACACTGAATCGCGGCGATCCCTTCTGCGACCAGCTGTTTGCGGCAGTCGATCAGACGGGCACCTTCGGCGCCGTACTCTTTCGCGCGGCGCGGAATAGCATCGTAGTCGTCTTCGTCCGGTTGACCCAGGTTAGCGGTATATGCATAAGGCACGGCGCCTTTTTTGCGCATCCATAACAGCGCGGCGCTGGTATCCAGTCCACCAGAGAAAGCGATACCAATACGTTGACCAACCGGGAGATGCTTGAGAATCGTCGTCATAAAATAAAACCCTGCTCGATAGACTGTGGTGAGTTCGACCCAACAACCTTAACTGCATTTTTATGCATTAATTGTGAGTATTCATTTAACCATCTTTTACTGGCGACAGGAAGGGCTTCATCATCTTTTTGCTAAAAAAGCCTGAAATACCAGCACAAACGGCAATCGGGGGCGCTAAAATGCATGTTGACAAAATATACTAGTTGCCGTTACAATTCATCCCGATTTTATGTCCCGTCTTCGGTACCAAATCCCAGCAGTATTTGCGTCTTTTGCTCAAAAAGAGTAAAATATGCCACGTTTCAGGCGCGGGGTGGAGCAGCCTGGTAGCTCGTCGGGCTCATAACCCGAAGGTCGTCGGTTCAAATCCGGCCCCCGCAACCACTTTCCCATTAAGTACTTTTTCAAATATACTGTGAGGACTAGGTGTCCTTCGTAGCCGAATTTGAAAGAATTCTTGCGGAAGGTGTTCCAGATCGCCATGGCGATCTCAGGGTTCAGTTATCTAAAGCCCCGATTTATCGGGGTTTTTTGTTATCTGACTTCAGAATAACTGGGCTATACGCCCTTTTTTTATGTCTTGGGGGTGGGTTTGTCCACATTAGAGCAAAAATTGACAGAGATGCTCACTGCGCCGGTTGAAGCGCTTGGCTTTGAGCTGGTCGGCATCGAATTTATTCGCGGTCGCACATCCACACTGCGCATCTATATTGATAGTGAAGATGGCATCAACGTTGATGATTGTGCTGATGTGAGCCACCAGGTAAGCGCCGTCATGGATGTCGAAGACCCGATTACTGTCGCTTACAACCTGGAAGTCTCTTCGCCTGGTCTCGACCGTCCGATGTTCACCGCCGAACACTATCAACGTTTCACTGGCGAAGAAGTTGCGCTGGTGCTGCGCATGGCGGTTCAGAACCGTCGCAAATGGCAGGGCATTATCAAAGCGGTAGACGGTGAAATGATCACGGTAACCGTCGAAGGCAAAGATGAAGTGTTCGCGCTGAGTAACATCCAGAAGGCGAACCTGGTTCCCCACTTTTAACAGTCTGGATTGAGGTGAAAGGCCCCGATGAACAAAGAAATTTTGGCTGTTGTTGAAGCCGTTTCCAACGAAAAAGCGCTGCCGCGTGAGAAAATTTTCGAAGCGCTGGAAAGCGCGCTGGCAACGGCCACCAAGAAAAAATACGAACAAGAGATCGACGTTCGCGTTGAAATCGACCGTAAGAGCGGCGATTTCGACACTTTCCGTCGCTGGCTGGTTGTAGAAGAAGTGACCCAGCCGACGCGCGAGATCACGCTGGAAGCCGCGCGTTTCGAAGATGAAAGCATGAACGTCGGTGACTACGTCGAAGATCAGATTGAGTCTGTCACTTTCGACCGCATCACCACCCAGACCGCTAAACAGGTTATCGTGCAGAAAGTTCGCGAAGCCGAGCGCGCAATGGTGGTCGATCAGTTCCGCGAGCACGAAGGTGAGATCATCACCGGCGTGGTGAAAAAAGTGAACCGCGACAACATCACTCTGGATCTGGGCAACAACGCTGAAGCCGTGATCCTGCGTGAAGATATGCTGCCACGTGAGAACTTCCGCCCGGGCGACCGCATTCGCGGCGTACTGTACGCAGTCCGTCCGGAAGCGCGTGGCGCCCAGCTGTTCGTGACCCGTTCCAAACCTGAGATGCTGATCGAACTGTTCCGCATCGAAGTGCCGGAAATCGGTGAAGAAGTGCTGGAAATCAAAGCGGCGGCTCGCGATCCGGGATCTCGTGCCAAAATCGCGGTGAAAACCAACGACAAGCGTATCGACCCGGTTGGCGCTTGCGTCGGTATGCGCGGCGCGCGCGTGCAGGCGGTTTCCACTGAGCTGGGCGGCGAGCGTATCGATATCGTCCTCTGGGATGATAACCCGGCGCAGTTCGTGATTAACGCTATGGCGCCGGCAGACGTCGCGTCCATCGTGGTGGATGAAGATAAACACACCATGGATATCGCGGTAGAAGCGGGCAACCTGGCGCAGGCGATTGGCCGTAACGGTCAGAACGTTCGTCTGGCCTCGCAGCTCAGCGGCTGGGAACTCAACGTGATGACCGTTGACGATCTGCAGGCTAAGCACCAGGCGGAAGCGCATGCCGCTATCGATACCTTCACCAAATATCTCGATATTGATGAAGATTTCGCGACAGTGCTGGTTGAAGAAGGCTTCTCCTCGCTGGAAGAGCTGGCCTATGTGCCGATGAAAGAACTGCTGGAAATCGACGGTCTGGATGAAGCCACCGTTGAAGCACTTCGTGAGCGTGCGAAAAACGCACTGACTACGCTGGCGCTGGCTCAGGAAGAAAGCCTGGGAGATAACAAACCTGCCGATGATCTGTTGAATCTCGAAGGTCTGGATCGTGCCCTGGCATTCAAACTGGCTGCCCGTGGTGTTTGTACGCTGGAAGATCTCGCCGAGCAGGGCGTTGATGACCTGGCTGATATCGAAGGGATGACCGACGAGAAAGCTGGCGAGCTCATCATGGCCGCTCGCAACATTTGTTGGTTCGGCGACGAAGCGTAATAAACTGTAGCAGGAAGGAACAGCATGACAGATGTGACTATTAAAGCGCTGGCCTCAGAGATTCAGACCTCTGTGGATCGCCTGATACAGCAATTTGCTGACGCAGGCATCCGCAAAACGGCTGATGATTCTGTGACCTCGCAAGAGAAACAAACTTTGTTGACGCACCTGAACCGTGAGCATGGTTCGGCGCCAGACAAGCTGACGTTACAGCGTAAGACGCGCAGTACGTTGAATATTCCAGGTACCGGTGGAAAGAGTAAATCGGTACAAATCGAAGTCCGCAAGAAACGCACCTTTGTGAAACGCGATCCGCAAGAGGCTGAACGCCTGGCCGCGGAAGAGCAGGCGCAGCGTGAAGCGGAAGAGCAGGCCCGTCGTGAAGCTGAAGAAGCAGCGAAACGCGAGGCGCAATTAAAAGCTGAACGTGAGGCCGCAGAACAAGCTAAACGTGAAGTCGCTGATAAAGCGAAACGTGAAGCTGCGGAAAAAGACAAAGTGAGCAATCAACATACCGACGAAATGACCAAAACCGCCCAGGCTGAAAAGATCCGTCGCGAGAACGAAGCCGCGGAACTGAAGCGCAAATCGGAAGAAGAAGCACGCCGCAAACTTGAAGAAGAAGCGCGCCGTGTAGCGGAAGAAGCACGCCGTATGGCAGAAGAAAACGAAAAAAATTGGTCTGAAACTTCAGACAGCCCGGAAGACACCAGCGACTATCACGTCACCACGTCACAGCATGCTCGTCAGGCTGAAGATGATAACGATCGTGAAGTTGAAGGCGGTCGCGGCCGCAGCCGCAGCAGCAAAGCGGCGCGTCCGGCGAAGAAAGGCAACAAACACGCTGAATCGAAAGCCGATCGTGAAGAAGCCCGTGCGGCCGTTCGCGGCGGTAAAGGCGGTAAGCACCGTAAGGGTTCTGCTCTGCAGCAGGGCTTCCAGAAGCCGGCGCAGGCCGTTAACCGTGACGTGGTGATCGGCGAAACCATCACCGTTGGCGAACTGGCTAACAAGATGGCGGTGAAAGGTTCTCAGGTCATCAAAGCGATGATGAAGCTGGGCGCCATGGCGACCATCAACCAGGTCATCGACCAGGAAACCGCACAGCTGGTTGCCGAAGAGATGGGCCACAAAGTTATCCTGCGTCGTGAAAACGAGCTGGAAGAAGCGGTAATGAGCGACCGTGACACCGGCGCGGCGGCTGAACCGCGCGCACCGGTTGTGACCATCATGGGTCACGTTGACCACGGTAAAACCTCGCTGCTGGACTATATTCGTTCTACTAAGGTTGCCTCCGGCGAAGCGGGTGGTATTACCCAGCACATCGGTGCTTACCATGTAGAAACCGACAACGGCATGATCACCTTCCTGGATACCCCGGGCCACGCCGCGTTTACCTCCATGCGTGCTCGTGGTGCGCAGGCGACGGATATCGTGGTTCTGGTGGTGGCGGCAGACGACGGCGTGATGCCGCAGACTATCGAAGCTATCCAGCACGCCAAAGCGGCGCAGGTGCCGGTGGTAGTTGCGGTGAACAAGATCGATAAGCCTGAAGCCGATCCGGACCGCGTGAAGAATGAACTGTCCCAGTACGGCATCCTGCCGGAAGAGTGGGGCGGCGAGAGCCAGTTCGTCCACGTCTCCGCGAAAGCCGGTACCGGTATCGACGACCTGCTGGACGCGATCCTGCTGCAGGCTGAAGTCCTCGAGCTGAAAGCGGTCCGTAACGGGATGGCGAGCGGCGCAGTGATCGAATCCTTCCTTGATAAAGGTCGTGGTCCGGTTGCTACCGTTCTGGTTCGCGAAGGTACTCTGCACAAGGGTGATATCGTTCTGTGCGGCTTCGAATACGGCCGTGTGCGTGCGATGCGTGACGAACTGGGTCGCGAAGTGCTGGAAGCGGGTCCGTCCATTCCGGTGGAAATCCTCGGCCTGTCCGGTGTGCCGGCTGCCGGTGACGAAGTGACCGTGGTTCGTGACGAGAAAAAAGCGCGTGAAGTGGCGCTGTATCGTCAGGGCAAATTCCGTGAAGTTAAGCTGGCGCGTCAGCAGAAATCTAAACTGGAAAACATGTTCGCTAACATGACCGAAGGCGAAGTTCACGAAGTGAACATCGTGCTGAAAGCGGACGTACAGGGTTCTGTCGAAGCGATTTCCGATTCCTTACTGAAACTGTCTACCGACGAAGTGAAAGTGAAGATCATCGGTTCCGGCGTAGGTGGTATCACCGAAACCGACGCCACCCTGGCTGCAGCATCCAACGCGATTCTGGTTGGCTTCAACGTTCGTGCCGATGCCTCTGCGCGTAAAGTTATCGAAGCGGAAAGCCTGGATCTGCGCTACTACTCCGTCATCTATAACCTGATCGACGAAGTGAAAGCGGCGATGAGCGGTATGCTGTCTCCGGAACTGAAACAGCAGATCATCGGTCTGGCTGAAGTGCGCGATGTCTTTAAATCGCCGAAATTCGGCGCCATCGCGGGCTGTATGGTTACCGAAGGGACCATCAAACGTCACAACCCAATCCGCGTGCTGCGTGACAACGTGGTTATCTATGAAGGCGAGCTGGAATCCCTGCGCCGCTTCAAAGATGACGTTAACGAAGTCCGTAACGGCATGGAATGTGGTATCGGTGTGAAGAACTACAACGACGTTCGCGTTGGCGATATGATCGAAGTGTTCGAAATCATCGAAATCCAGCGTAGCATCGATTAATCATCGGATGGCTAAGCCGCCGGGGAAGCGAAGCGCCACCCGGCAATCATTTTAAAAAGGGGCTTTAGGCCCCTTTTTTGTCTTTATTCTGGAGAATTTATTATGGCGAAAGAATTTGGTCGCCCGCAGCGCGTGGCCCAGGAGATGCAAAAAGAGATTGCGATTATCCTGCAGCGTGAAATCAAAGACCCGCGTCTGGGCATGATGACCACCGTTTCCGGTGTGGAAATGTCCCGTGACCTGGCCTATGCCAAGGTGTATGTCACCTTCCTCAACGACAAAGATGAAGCCGCGGTGAAAGCGGGCATCAAAGCGTTGCAGGAAGCCTCTGGCTTTATCCGCTCTCTGCTGGGGAAAGCGATGCGCCTGCGCATCGTGCCGGAGCTGACCTTCTTCTACGACAACTCACTGGTAGAAGGGATGCGCATGTCCAACCTGGTCACCAGCGTGGTGAAACACGACGATGAGCGTCGTGTGAACCCGGACGACAGCAAGGAGGACTGATGAGTCGTCCTCGTCGTCGCGGCCGCGACGTGCACGGCGTATTGCTGCTGGATAAGCCTCAGGGCGCCTCCAGCAACGATGTGCTGCAGAAAGTAAAGCGTATATATAACGCCAACCGCGCCGGACACACCGGCGCGCTGGATCCGCTGGCGACCGGCATGCTGCCGATCTGCCTTGGCGAAGCGACCAAGTTTTCCCAATACCTGCTGGATTCCGATAAGCGCTACCGCGTGATCGCCAAACTTGGCCAGCGCACCGATACCTCCGATGCCGACGGCCAAGTGGTGGAAGAGCGCCCGCTGACCTTTAGCGACGAACAGCTGGCGGCGGCGCTGGACAGCTTCCGCGGCGAGACGCAGCAGGTGCCGTCGATGTACTCGGCGCTGAAATATCAGGGCAAGAAGCTATACGAATATGCCCGTCAGGGGATTGACGTCCCGCGGGAATCCCGGCCGATTACCGTCTATGAGCTGCTGTTTATCCGCCACGAAGGCGATGAGCTGGAGCTGGAGATCCACTGCTCGAAAGGCACCTACATCCGGACGATTATCGATGATTTAGGTGAGAAGCTCGGCTGCGGCGCGCACGTGATTTTCCTGCGTCGCCTGGCGGTGAGCAAATACCCGGTTGAGCGGATGGTAACCCTCGAGCAGCTGCAGGCGCTGGTCGATCAGGCGGCGGCGCAGGATATTCCTGGCGCGCAGCTGCTCGATCCGCTACTGATGCCCATGGACAGCCCGGCCTCGGACTATCCGCTGGTGACCATCCCGGAGACCTCCGCGGTCTATTTTAAAAACGGCAACCCGGTACGTCAGTCAGGCGCGCCGCTTAACGGGCTGGTGCGGGTGATGGAAAGCGAATCCGGCAAGTTTCTCGGCATGGGCGAAATTGACGATGAAGGCCGCGTGGCGCCGCGTCGTCTGGTGGTGGAATACCCGGCGTAAGCGCTTTTCTTGCGATAAAAGCCTGCTACGAGTAGAATATCGCCGCTTAACGTCCGCTAAAGTGTTTTAACATTTTCGGGCGTTGCATCAGGGGTCGCTGAATTAGAGATCGGCACCCTTTCTTTCTTTTAATTTCTGGAGTTCTAAAATGTCTCTAAGCGTTGAAGCTAAAGCAAAAATCGTTTCTGAGTTTGGTCGTGGCGAAAACGACAGCGGTTCTACCGAAGTTCAGGTTGCACTGCTGACTGCACAGATCAACCACCTGCAGGGCCACTTTGCAGAGCACAAAAAAGATCACCACAGCCGTCGTGGTCTGCTGCGCATGGTTTCTCAGCGTCGTAAACTGCTCGACTACCTGAAACGTAAAGATGTTGCACGTTACTCCGCGCTGATCGAGCGTCTGGGTCTGCGTCGCTAATTCTGCGAGTTTCAGAAAAAGGGGCCTGACGGCCCCTTTTTTCGACCGGGCGGCAGCAATTCATTCAAAACTCATGTATTGTTGCTAGTAATGATCTTCATGCACAGGTTCGCGCGGCTAATGAGAGGCTTCATCCGCAGGGGCGGGTAAAGGTTGTCATTAGTCGCGAGGATGCAGAGGATCGGGTCAATAGACGCTATGTCGTGGATATGGCGTGATTTATAGATAAAAAGGATAGAATTTTGCTTAATCCGATCGTTCGTAAATTCCAGTACGGCCAGCATACCGTGACCCTGGAAACCGGCATGATGGCGCGCCAGGCAACGGCCGCTGTGATGGTTAGCATGGATGACACTGCGGTATTCGTGACCGTTGTGGGCCAGAAAAAAGCGAAGCCAGGCCAGGACTTTTTCCCGCTGACGGTTAACTACCAGGAGCGCACCTACGCTGCCGGTAAAATCCCGGGTGGTTTCTTCCGTCGTGAAGGCCGCCCAAGCGAAGGCGAAACCCTGATCGCGCGTCTGATTGACCGCCCGGTTCGCCCGCTGTTCCCGGAAGGCTTCGTTAACGAAGTACAGGTTATCGCCACCGTTGTTTCCGTTAACCCGCAGGTTAACCCGGATATCGTCGCGATGATCGGCGCTTCCGCAGCGCTGTCCCTGTCTGGTATTCCGTTCAATGGCCCAATCGGCGCCGCGCGCGTGGGTTACATCAACGACCAGTACGTACTGAACCCGACCCAGGAAGAGCTGAAGTCCAGCAAACTGGATCTGGTGGTGGCCGGTACCGAAGCGGCCGTACTGATGGTGGAATCCGAAGCGGAACTGCTGAGCGAAGACCAGATGCTGGGCGCGGTGGTCTTTGGCCACGAGCAGCAGCAGATTGTTATCCAGAACATCAACGACCTGGTGAAAGAAGCCGGTAAACCACGTTGGGACTGGCAGCCGGAAGCCGTCAACGAAGCGCTGAACGCGCGCGTTGCTGCGCTGGCTGAATCCCGCCTGAGCGATGCTTACCGTATCACCGACAAACAAGAGCGTTACGCTCAGGTTGATGTGATCAAATCTGAAACCATCGCTACGCTGGTTGCAGAAGATGAAACCCTGGACGCTAACGAACTGGGTGAAATCCTGCACGCTATCGAGAAAAACGTGGTTCGTAGCCGCGTGCTGGCCGGTGAGCCGCGTATCGATGGTCGCGAAAAAGATATGATCCGTGGTCTGGACGTTCGTACCGGCGTTCTGCCGCGTACTCACGGTTCCGCACTGTTCACCCGTGGCGAAACGCAGGCGCTGGTTACCGCGACGCTGGGTACCGCACGCGATGCGCAGAACATCGATGAACTGATGGGCGAGCGTACCGACTCCTTCCTGTTCCACTACAACTTCCCTCCGTACTCCGTAGGTGAAACTGGCATGGTGGGGTCTCCGAAGCGTCGTGAAATCGGTCACGGTCGTCTGGCTAAGCGCGGCGTTCTGGCCGTGATGCCGACTATCGAAGAATTCCCGTACACCGTACGCGTGGTGTCTGAAATCACCGAATCTAACGGCTCTTCTTCCATGGCTTCCGTCTGCGGTGCCTCTCTGGCGCTGATGGACGCTGGTGTGCCGGTGAAAGCCGCCGTGGCGGGTATCGCCATGGGCCTGGTGAAAGAAGGCGACAACTTCGTCGTGCTGTCTGACATCCTCGGTGACGAAGACCACCTTGGCGATATGGACTTCAAAGTAGCGGGTTCCCGCGACGGTATCTCTGCGCTGCAGATGGATATCAAAATTGAAGGTATCACCAAAGAAATCATGCAGGTTGCATTGAACCAGGCTAAAGGTGCGCGTCTGCACATCCTGGGCGTGATGGAGCAGGCGATTAACGCGCCGCGCGGCGATATCTCTGAATTCGCACCGCGTATCCATACCATCAAGATCAACCCGGACAAGATCAAAGACGTTATCGGTAAAGGCGGTTCTGTTATCCGTGCCCTGACCGAAGAGACCGGTACCACCATCGAAATCGAAGATGACGGTACTGTGAAGATCGCAGCGACTGACGGCGACAAAGCACAGCATGCTATCCGTCGTATCGAAGAGATCACCGCTGAGATCGAAGTTGGCCGTATCTACAATGGTAAAGTGACCCGTATCGTTGACTTTGGCGCGTTCGTTGCCATCGGCGGCGGTAAAGAAGGTCTGGTTCACATCTCGCAGATCGCTGACAAGCGCGTTGAGAAAGTGACTGACTACCTGCAGATGGGTCAGGAAGTGCCGGTTAAGGTTCTGGAAGTTGACCGCCAGGGCCGTGTCCGTCTGAGCATCAAAGAAGCAACTGAACAGACTCCGTCTGCCGCAGCGCCGGAAGTTCCGGCTGCCGAGCAGGGCGAGTAAGGTTGCCGTTAGCCCTCCGCTTTTGCGGAGGGCGTTTTACGGGCAGGACGCCTCGTTTGCAGCCGGGGAACAGGACGTTCATCCAATCGTTGTCTTCGGGAGTGGGAAATGAAGCCTTTTTTGCGCTGGTGTTTCGTGGCGACAGCTCTCACGCTGGCAGGATGCAGTAGCACCGCCTGGCGTAAGGACGCCGTCCTCGCAGTACCATTGCAACCGACTTTACAGCAAGAAGTGATTCTGGCACGTATGGAACAAATTCTTGCCAGTCGGGCTTTATCCGATGACGAACGCGCACAGCTTTTATATGAGCGCGGAGTGTTGTATGATAGTCTCGGTCTGAGGGCATTAGCGCGAAATGATTTTTCACAAGCGCTGGCAATCCGACCCGATATGCCTGAAGTATTCAATTACTTAGGTATTTACTTAACGCAGGCAGGCAATTTTGATGCTGCCTATGAAGCGTTTGATTCTGTACTTGAGCTTGATCCAACTTACAACTACGCGCACTTGAACCGCGGTATCGCCCTGTATTACGGCGGCCGGGCTAAGTTAGCGCAAGATGATCTGCTGGCGTTTTATCAAGACGATCCCAATGATCCTTTCCGTAGCCTGTGGCTTTATATCGCCGAGCGTAAACTCGACGAGAAGCGGGCGCTTGAAGCACTCAGAGAGCGCTTAGACAAGTCGGACAAAGAGCAATGGGGATGGAACATTGTCGAGTTCTACCTTGGCGACATTAGCGAAAAAGAGCTGATGACTCGTCTGAAGGCAGACGCAACGGATAACACCTCGCTCGCTGAGCATCTCAGTGAAACCAACTTCTATTTAGGTAAGTACTACCTAAGTCTGGGGGACAAGGACAGCGCTACGGCACTGTTCAAACTGGCGGTCGCCAACAACGTACATAACTACGTTGAGCACCGATACGCATTGTTGGAATTATCGCTCTTGGGCCAGGAGCAAGATGACCTGGCAGAATCGGACCAGCAATAGCTGACGAACACATCAGCCCATAGTTTTTTGCTTGCCATCACCTTCGCGGGTGAGGGCGTTGTTGTTCGTTAATACACCTACTTTGAGCCGGTTCACACTTTTCAATGAAAATTACCGTAAATTTTCACGATGAGTTATGTAGACTGGCCGCCATTAATTTTGAGGCACACGTACTACATGGCTGAATTCGAAACCACTTTTGCAGATCTGGGCCTGAAGGCTCCTATCCTTGAAGCGCTTAACGATCTGGGTTACGAAAAACCATCTCCGATCCAGGCTGAGTGCATTCCGCATCTGCTGGACGGCCGCGACGTTCTGGGTATGGCCCAGACCGGTAGCGGTAAAACCGCAGCGTTTTCTTTACCGCTGCTGAACAACATCGATCCTGAGCTGAGAGCACCACAGATCCTGGTGCTGGCGCCGACCCGCGAGCTGGCGGTACAGGTTGCTGAAGCAATGACGGAATTCTCTAAACATATGCGCGGCGTAAACGTGGTTGCCCTGTACGGCGGCCAGCGTTATGACGTGCAGCTGCGCGCCCTGCGTCAGGGTCCGCAGATCGTTGTCGGTACCCCGGGTCGTCTGCTGGACCACCTGAAGCGCGGCACCCTGGACCTCTCTAAACTGAGCGGTCTGGTACTGGATGAAGCAGATGAAATGCTGCGCATGGGCTTTATCGAAGACGTAGAAACCATTATGGCGCAGATCCCGGAAGGGCATCAGACCGCGCTGTTCTCCGCCACCATGCCGGAAGCGATCCGTCGCATTACCCGCCGCTTTATGAAAGAGCCGCAGGAAGTGCGTATTCAGTCCAGCGTGACCACTCGTCCGGACATCAGCCAGAGCTACTGGACTGCCTACGGTATGCGTAAAAACGAAGCGCTGGTGCGTTTCCTGGAAGCGGAAGATTTTGATGCGGCGATTATCTTCGTCCGTACCAAAAACGCGACCCTGGAAGTGGCTGAAGCGCTGGAGCGTAACGGCTACAACAGCGCGGCGCTGAACGGCGACATGAACCAGGCGCTGCGTGAGCAGACCCTGGAGCGTCTGAAAGACGGTCGTCTGGATATCCTGATTGCGACTGACGTGGCAGCCCGTGGTCTGGACGTTGAACGTATCAGCCTGGTGGTGAACTACGACATCCCGATGGATTCTGAATCCTACGTTCACCGTATCGGTCGTACCGGTCGTGCGGGCCGCGCGGGCCGCGCGTTGCTGTTCGTTGAGAACCGTGAACGTCGTCTGCTGCGCAACATCGAACGTACGATGAAGCTGACCATCCCGGAAGTGGAGCTGCCGAACGCAGAGCTGCTGAGCAAACGTCGTCTGGAAAAATTCGCCGCGAAAGTCCAGCAGCAGCTGGAAAGCAGCGATCTGGACCAGTACCGTGCGCTGCTGGCGAAAATCCAGCCGACGGCGGAAGGCGAAGAGCTGGACGTGGAAACGCTGGCTGCCGCGCTGCTGAAAATGGCCCAGGGCGAACGCTCGCTGATCGTGCCGCCGGATGCGCCGATGCGTCCGCGTCGTGAGTTCCGTGACCGTGACGATCGCTTCGAGCGTCGTGGCGACCGCAACGATCGCGCTCCGCGTGGCGATCGCGAAGATCGTCCGAAGCGTGAGCGTCGTGACGTAGGCGATATGGAACTGTATCGCATTGAAGTGGGTCGCGATGACGGTGTTGAAGTGCGTCATATCGTTGGCGCGATCGCTAATGAAGGCGATATCAGCAGCCGCTACATCGGTAACATCAAGCTGTTCGCTTCTCACTCCACCATCGAACTGCCGAAAGGGATGCCGGGCGAAGTGCTGCAGCACTTTACTCGTACCCGCATCCTGAACAAGCCGATGAACATGCAGCTGCTGGGCGATGCGCAGCCGCGCACCGAACGTCGTGGCGGTGGTGAACGTCGTGAAGGTGGTCGTAGCTTCGGCGGTGAGCGTCGTGAAGGCGGTCGTGGCTTCGGTGGCGAGCGTCGTGAAGGTGGTCGTGGTGATGGTCGTCGTTTCAGCGGCGAACGTCGTGAAGGCCGTGCGCCGCGTCGTGATGATGCATCCGCGCCGCGCCGCGATGACTCTGCCGGTCGCCGTCGCTTCGGTGGCGATGCATAATTAACGTAGCCCGCTAGCGTAAACTAAATAATACAGCCCCGATCGTCATGATTGGGGCTTTTTTTATTTCTTTTGTACTCGTGTACTGGTACAGTGCTTCGCACCCATCGTGGGAAAGTATTTTTGACTGGAGATTTCGGTAAATGGCGACACTAACCACTACGGCAACCCGTCCGTCCCTGTTTGGCGGCGTGGTGATCATCGGCGGCACGATTATCGGCGCGGGTATGTTCTCGCTGCCGGTGGTGATGTCCGGCGCGTGGTTTTTCTGGTCGCTGGCGGCGCTGGTTTTCACCTGGTTCTGCATGCTGCACTCCGGTCTGATGATCCTCGAGGCCAACCTTAACTACCGGATCGGCTCCAGCTTCGACACCATTACCAAAGACCTGCTCGGAAAGGGCTGGAACCTGGTCAACGGCGTGTCGATCGCCTTTGTGCTGTATATCCTGACCTACGCCTATATTTCAGCCAGCGGCTCGATACTGCATCATACGTTTAGCGAGATGTCGCTGAAGGTGCCGGCGCGGGCGGCGGGTTTTGGCTTTGCGCTGCTGGTGGCATTTATCGTCTGGATGAGCACCAGGGCGGTGAGCCGCATGACGGCTGTTGTGCTCGGCGCCAAGGTGATCACTTTCTTCCTGACCTTCGGCAGTCTGCTGGGGCACGTCGAGCCGACGACGCTGTTTAACGTTGCGGAAAAGAACGCCTCCTATGCGCCATATCTGCTGATGACGCTGCCGTTCTGCCTGGCCTCGTTTGGCTACCACGGCAACGTGCCGAGCCTGATGAAATACTACGGCAAAGATCCACGCACCATTATCCGCTGCTTAACCTACGGTACGCTGCTGGCGCTGGGTCTGTACGTGGTCTGGCTGCTGGTGACGATGGGCAATATCCCGCGTCCGCAGTTTGTCGACATCGCGCAGAAGGGCGGCAACATTGATGTGCTGGTGCAGGCCCTGAGCGGGGTGCTGAACAGCCGGAGCCTGGATCTGCTGCTGGTGGTGTTCTCTAACTTTGCCGTCGCCAGCTCGTTCCTTGGCGTCACGCTGGGGCTGTTCGACTACCTGGCGGATCTGTTTGGTTTTGACGACAGCGCGCTGGGGCGCTTTAAAACTGCGCTGCTGACCTTTATTCCGCCGATGATGGGCGGGCTGGTGAAACCCGATGGCTTCCTCTACGCCATCGGCTATGCCGGCCTGGCGGCGACGATCTGGGCGGCGATTGTACCGGCGCTGCTGGCTCGCGCCTCGCGTAAACGCTTCGGCAGCCCACAGTTCCGCGTATGGGGCGGAACACCGATGATTGTGCTGATTCTACTGTTTGGCCTTGGCAATGCGGTTGTACACATTCTGTCGAGCGTTAATCTGCTGCCTGTTTACCAGTAATTTTAATCTACCTGAGCCAGAATTACCGATCTGGCTCAATATATATTCCCCAGCATTCTCTTATTATCAGGTAAGGTCATTTTAAATAAGGGGATGTTTATATGCCTGAGCAAGACATCACTTTGCGTAAACTGGAAATTTTCCTTGGATATATGGAAACCATGAATATTTCTAAGGCAGCAGAGAATATGAAAATATCTCCGGTCAGTGTACACCGCGCCATTCATTCTCTGGAAGATAATCTACGCTGTGCTCTGTTTACGCATAATGGCCGAAATTTACAACCATGTCCCGCGGCCTGGGTGATGCAAAAGCATGCCAAAGAAGTGATGGATGCCATGGAACGCTGTGTTTACATGACGCGAGAAGCTTCAGGATATCACTCTCCGGCATTACGCTTAGGTCTGCTCTATTCACTGGTGCTGAAAACGGCGCCGCAGATTGTTCAGGGGTTGAAAAATCGTCGCCCGGAACTTTCTATAGAATTTATTATGAATTATAATAAAGTTTTATTAGAAGCTTTAAATGCAGGAAGTATTGATGCAGCATTAATTTCAACGCCCGATGAATATAATTCTCATTTATTTGAAACCTGGACGATATTTTCTGATTCCATTTATTTAGCGGTTCCTGTACAGGATGCGGATACTCTATCAGTACCCGTTGACCTCTCCCTGCTACAGAGTAAAAAGTTTATCGCCCTGAGTGAGGGGTTCGCCACCTGGAGAGGTTTCCAGCAAGCGTTTCGTATCGCTGGTTTTGAACCTGACATTGCGCTGCGGGTGCATGATATTTTTTCGTTAATGAGCATGGTGAATGCCGGAGTGGGTTACACGCTTATTCCCGGGCGCATGCGTGGGCTTTTTCGTAGCGGTATACGCCTGTTGCCTTTGCAGGAGGCCTTTCGTATGGAGCAGGAGATATCGCTTGTTTTTCCCCGTAGCCAGGAAAATCATCCAGGACTGCTATCTCTTCTCGCAGAATGCCGTATGTATGCCAGGCAGCTTATGCTGGAGAATAACGATGTAGAGAAAGCCCCATGATTTCCTGGGTAATCCGCTGATAAACCTGGGCTTCGCCGTACATGGCGACGGCGAGCCACCGGGGGGTGCTGACTAAGGCAATTTTCATGCGGATATGATCATCGCTGATAGTATTCGTTAACGCGTGGGTCAGCGCCTGGCGGCTGAGTGAGCATAAGGTGAAAATGGCCGATTCCTGCCTGGGGATGATTTGATTCTTCAACGCACAGCCGATGACGGAGCGCTGAAGTTTGTTTCGCAGTTCGTCAGGAGTGCCGCTGATAAACGCAAAGCCGATTCGGTGTTCGGGTTTATCGGCCAGTAACTTTTGCCGAAAAATCTCCTCTTCCTCCTGCGTGCACAGTGAGGCCTGCATCGCAATTTGCCCGGGCTTCATACGTTGAAATGAATCCATAAGTCTCCCTGGCGCCTGTTGCATAAAACAACAGGCGCATGCGGTTAAAAGAACGGGGATAAAGAGAGATAGAGCGCAGAGGGTGCCAGCAGACAGCCCAGGCCGGTATAGAAGGTGGCTGTCATTGCGCCATAAGGGACAAGTTTCGGGTCAGTCGCCGCCAGCCCTGCCGCCACGCCGCTGGTGGAACCCATTAGCCCGCCGTAGACAATGGCTGCAGCGGGAGAGTTCAGTCCGGCGGGTTTGGCCACCAGCGGCGTAACAATCATGATGGCGATAGATTTAATCACTCCGGCAGCGATACTGAGCGCGATAACATCCGAGCTTGCGCCAAGCGCCGCGCCGGTAACCGGGCCGACAATAAAGGTCACTGCGCCGCCGCCGATAGTCGCCATGCTGACCGCATCGGTATAGCCGAAGGCCCAGGCAACAATCGCTCCCAGGTAGAAGGAGAGCACGGTAGAGACGACCAGCGCCAGCGCGCCCGCGAGGCCCGCTTTTTTCAGCTCCTCAAGCTTCACGCCAAAGGCGGTGGCGATAATGGCAAAATCACGGAACATGCCGCCGCCCATCAGCGCAATACCGCTAAAAAGCGTGATGTCGGAAAGCCCTTTTTTGCCGCCGGTGAGTTCGCCGCCTAGCCAGGCCAGCAGCAGACCCGCGGCAATGGCGATCGCCGAACTGTGAATTTTACCGCGAAAGACGTGGGTTGAAAGCCAGGCCGCAACCCAGCAGACAATACCAACCACCACAAAAGCGGTGACCAGGGCATTGCTGGTGAAGTTACTGGTAAGAATCTTTGTGAATTGTTCCATTCTTTATACTCTCCACCGGTTAGTCTGCTGAACGTGCCATCGTGCTTTTGTTGCCGATTTTGCTCAGTGGTTTAATCAGCAGAAAACCAATCACCACTGCGCCAAGGCCGGCAATAAGCGCCACCGGGCCTCCTTTGAGCGCGGCCACAACGTTCTGGTTCGCGGACATGGCGACAACAATAGGGATATACATCGCGTTCCAGAATCCAACCCCCTGTTCGGCAGGTTTAGACAACAGCCCCTTATCCGTCAGCTTCTGGGAAATAACGACTAAAAACAGCATGGCAAAGCCGACGCCGCCGATATTGGCGGAAATTCCAAGCAGCAAGCCCAAAAGATCGCCGACAATTAACCCGGCGAACATGCATAATCCCATTAACATCAATCCGTAAATAATCATGATGTTTCTCTTTCTATAACCACACTAAAAGCATAAGAGGCTACCCGAACCGGGAAATGACAATAAAGTAAGACAAGGGCTTTTAGCACAGTCTGTTTTTATGATGCGGACAGTCAACAGTCAATTTATACGTACACACCCTGCCTGTCATATCAGCGAAATGTTTATCGCTGATATGACTCAGGCATAATGGTTATATCACAAAGGAATGCCGCACTATTTATTTAGTATTAAAAACGTGACGGTCTACTCAGCGGCAATTTCAAATAAGACCATGCCTGGGTTTACGCGATCGCCTGCGTTCACCGCCAGTGACTTTAATACGCCAGCCTCCGGCTAGGCGACAGGCATTTTCATTTTCATGGCTTCCAGGATCACAACCGGCTGGCCTTTTTCAATTTTGTCGCCCACTGCAGCTTTAACTTCATCGACCACACCCGGTACTTTTGATTTAACTTCAGACATATTAATTTCCTTTAATATATTTCATTGAAAGATGTTTTATTAACCCGGCGACATCATGTCGCGTCATTAATTCGACATCGGTCTCACCTTTAGCCAGCAGGGTCAGACTCCCGCTAAACCATTCCTGGATATTGATAGAAAAACCGTTGGGTAAATTAATTTCCCCATCAATACGCACTGAATATTGCTGAGCAATATCAGTCAGAAATGAGTAACAATCGCTTAACGCCATTTCGTGCCAGGGCGTAATGCGGATATCTAAATCGGAGCGACTGTCCGTCCATAGCCAGGGCGTCGCCATCTCAAGCGCCACCGACCCCCACACGCCGAGCCCGGTTTCCGGCCCGCGCCAGGCCTGGCGCAGGGCGTTAAAGGCACGTGTCGCGCTGGTACGGCTGACGGCAGGCAGGGTGGCCGTTTGCTCCGGCGTTGACACGCGCGTGACGGCCTGTAATGAAGCCACCGTCGCCAGCCGTAAACGCTGCCCTTGCCAGCGCTGCGGAAAGCAAAATCCCAGGGAAATACTCACTTCATCACGAATGCCTCTGCGCACAATGCCGGGGAGATATCCGGAGAGCAGATAGTCCCGCGCCTCTTCCCGCCATGAGGCGGGGAGGGCGCTAAACGCGCCGTTCAACTGCCTCGCAATCAGCCGCAGCTCAGCGCTGTCCAGCCAGCACAGAGTATGGCGTTGCAAGGCACTCATCGCTGCTTGCTCCATGCCGGATCGTTTTTCGCCTGTTGCTGAAGATCTCGCTGCGCCGCCAGCAGGGCGTCAAACTGCGCGGTGGCCTGCGGACCGATAATATCGACCGGCGCGGTTTTTGCCGCTTCCTCCCCTGGAACCGTAACGGGGTAAAGGCGGATATGGGTGGCGCTGGCCTGGGTTTGTAACTGCGCGCTGACCCGGCAAACACGCCCCTTGATACGTAAAATCGTCCGTGCCGTCCGCTCGATAATTTCCCGGTGATTGGCGGTAGTCGCCATCACCACCATGTCATATTCCGGCGTGGTGCGCTGACGCTTCCAGGTCTGGATTTTGCCCTGCGCATTACACAGATGGCCGTTGGTCGCCACGGGAAAGCTGTCGCCGGTCGGCAGGCCGCCAACGATAACTTCCCGCCAGTCACCGCCCTGCGGCGCGGCGACCAGCGAAATATCTTCCCGCAGCGGAAGGCCGTCCAGGATCAGCCAGCCGAATTCCTGGCAACCGTAGACATCATGCAGTCCATAACCCAGCGAAGCACACAGCGGAACCAGCGCTTCATCAAGGGGCGTGCCTGCGGTAATCAGCGTCAGCGTTTTGGGTAAATACGCCTGCAGATTCATCTTTAGCGCCTGTTCGAGCGTGGCGCGTAAAAATGAGGACTCTCCCACCACCACATCCGGCTGCTGGCGACACAGGGCAATCAGCAGCGCGTCCCGGCAGGAGCGGGATAAAAAAGACCAGTGCAGACCGCTCTCGTCCAGCGCCTGACGCGTGAACACATTCACCAGCGGCGCGTAGGTCACCACCATATGCTGCCCTGCGGTTACGCCGCATTCCGCCAGCACACGCCTACCCGCCGCGATACGCAACGGCAGTTCGTTCTGCGTTACGCCGACGATGTTTTGAAATGCGCTGCTGCCGGTGGTAAAGGTAACCAGCGCCAGATTCAACGGCGTATGGATCTCCTCGATAACGTGAGCCGCCGTGGGGCCAGCGATGCCTTTATCGCTCAGCGTGCGGCGCGGCATCTCCGTCAGCGTGGGGATACCCTGCTGGGCGTCAACCAGCCATTCGAGTGTGGCGATGGGATCGTTCATAGCGCGAACTCCAGAATCAGGCCGGTTGATACCGCGCCGCGACCGCCCGATACTCCTCGCGCATCTGCGCCAGAATCACGTTGCGCATTTTTCTGCCGCCGCGCGCTTCGCCTGCGATCCCACGCCCCTGCGGACCTGTCGCCGTCACGCCAGCCGCCTGTTTCTGCTGGCGCACTTCTGCGATATGGCGAACGATCGTCCCTTTCATCTCCGGGATCGCCTGGATCAGCGCTTCCACCCCGCCCAGTTGCCAGAAGAACTCCGGCCCGGCCGCGAAGACCGGATTGGTTCGGGAAAGTTCGCTCAGACGCTCCACGTCCTGGCGGGTAATACGCGCGATACTGCTCAGCGGCATAACGTGGATCATGGTGCCAAATTCCGACGTCAGGCTCAGGATATGATCGGCCTGTAAACCGTGGCAGAGAAACGCGCCGCTAATGGCGCGACCGATAACCATCGCGATAATCGGGTGCCCGGCATGGCGCGCCTCAGCCAGCGCCAGCTGATAGGCACCGGTGGCTTTATTCATGCCGATGATCTCTTCCAGCTTGCCCGGCCCGTTGCCGGGAGTGTCGACGATCAGCACCAGCGGACGTTTCTCGCCGACGGGCTTGTCTTTATCCATGGCCAGCGTGCGATAGACCGCCAGCGCCATTTTGTAGCCCTCTTCCAGCCCGATAACCCCGGCGTAGACCACCGGAAAACGCGGGTTAAAGGTCATGGCGTCGTTAGCAATAACGGTGCAGACTTCACCGCTAATGCGGGCGCTGCCGATGACGGCCCCTGGTCCGTAATCCTCATAAGGCAGCTCGAGATCCGCCAGCGCGTTCTCTTCGAAGCTGTTTTCGTCAACAATCAAATCGATAGCGGCGCGGCCCTGGCCGAGTAAATTTTCCATTATGCTTCCTCCACCGGCAGGCGTTTAACGTTGCTCAGGAACGTGTCGAGATCCATATCCACCAGAGACTGGGGCGCGGTATTGCCCGCCATCGCCCAGACATCCCGCGCATCTGATGGCTCTGACTCGCTGATTTTTTGCGTGAGCGCCATCTGGGCGCGTACTTTTGCTTCGCTGCCGATGCGGCGCATGGCTTCAATCTGCGGCCAGGGCAGGTCGGCAATCAGCGCGGCCTGCTGGTGGAAGGCTGCCAGCGAGTCGGCAATCAGATAGTTGCAGTCGCCGACGATATACTTGTGCTTACCGCCGGTGGTGCGGAACACCAGCGCGCGGTCAGAAGCGTCGAACTCGCTGCGGCCCATCTCCTGTTCGATGACCTCAGGCCCGGTCAGCCCCAGGCGGCCCGATTCGCTCATCACGATGACGTCGGTAGCGGCAGCGACAAACCCCATCCCGCCAAAGCAGCCGATCTTGCTGCCAATCATTGCCACCACCGGTACGCGACCGCGCAGGGTTTGCAGCATGTCCATGCACTCGGCGTGGGCCAGCAGTCCGGCGTTAGCCTCATGCAGACGCACGCCGCCGGTTTCAAAGGAGATGAGGACGATCGGGCGGCGGGCAGGGTCGGTGGTCTGCGCCGCCAGTTCGTCCGCCAGCATCAGCGCGCCGACCATCTTGGCGCCGCCCACTTCACCCACTGCCCCCCCGATAAAGCGCCCCTCCTGGGAGATGACGATGGCCGGGTGCTGGCCCAACAGGCCGATACCGGTGACGATACCGTCGTCAAATTCAACCGCCTCATTGAGCACGGGCAGGTGCGGGCTGGTTCGTTTGGCCGCCGGGCCGATCAGTTCAGTAAAGGTGCCTTTATCCACCAGCGAACTGGCGCGAACCCGGGCGCTGGCTTCCAGAAAACGCAGATCATTCATGATGGGTTTCTCCCGGCATAGCCTGCTGTAACGCTTGCTGAATTCGTAAAGCCACTACCGCCGGCGTGGCGTTATTGTCATTGATGCTGACCTGCATGTTGCCCAGCGGTCCATTTTCCAGAAACCGTTTCAGCACAATCTCCCAGATATGATCGAAACCGGTCACCGGCGTGGATATAGTGACTTCAATACCGCCCGCCAGCGCTTTCGGCTCCAGCAGGACCTCCAGATCGCCAGAGCCTACCACGCCGCAGTGCACGGTTTGCGGCAGAGATGCTCTTTCGCGGGTGCCGCTGAAATGATGTGATATTTGATGTAGAGCCATGTCCTTTTCCCCTACCAGTTACGGAATCGAGCGGGCGGGTTATAGAGTCCGCCAGACCAGTCAACCAGATCGCGAATGCTTTTCGCCGCCAGCATCTGACGGTTGGCGCGGCGGCGATCAATGCCTAAATCTTCCGGCGTTTTGACAATGCCAGCCTCTCGCAGCTGTGCGGTCTGTGCCGGATCGGCGGCAAGGCCAATGCCGGTGTAGCCCGCCACGGCGCGAATGGCCGCCATGCGCTGTTCCAGCCCTTCGCAGCGGTGCAGATAGGCGATGCCCTCTTCGGTCAGTACGTGGGTGACGTCATCGGCGTACACCATGACCGGCGGCAGGGCGAGGTTGGCTTTTTCCGCCAGTTCCCAGGCGTCCAGCTTGTCGACGAAAGCGGGCTGGCGCTTCTCGCGGAAGGTTTCCTGCATCTGCACCACCAGACGTTTGCCGCGCGGCATATCGCCAATCAGCTGCTGTTGGGTGGCCTTGAACTCTTCGCCGCATTTCAGCCAGGATTGCGTTGCATGACGGCGGCCTTTGGCGTCGCAGCCCATATTCGGCGCGCCGCCAAAGCCTGAAACGCGGCTGGCGGTGGCGGTGCTGCTGTTTCCGTACTTATCGATCTGCAGCGTGCCGCCGATAAACATATCGAGCGCGTAGTGACCCGCAGCCTGGGCGAAGGCGCGATTGGAGCGAAGCGTGCCGTCCTGGCCGATATAAAAGACGTCCGGGCGTTCGGCGACATATTTCTCCATGCCCAGTTCACCGCCGAAGCAGTGCACCGACTGGATCCAGCCGCTTTCGATCGCCGGGATCAGCGTCGGATGCGGGTTGAGTACCATATGGGTACAGACCTTGCCTTTCAGCCCCAGCTCCTCGCCGTAGGTGGGCAGCAGCAGCTCAATGGCAGCGGTGAAGAAGCCAATGCCGTGGTTAATGCGCTCAACGCCGTATTCGGCATAGATACCTTTCAGCGCCATCATTGCCATCAGCACATGGGTGTCGGTAATAAGCCCTGGATCGCGGGTAAAAAGCGGCTCGACGTAGAACGGGCGCGGCGCTTCAATCACCGCATTTACCCAGTCGCCGGGGATATCAACGCGCGGCACTTTATCGACAATCTTGTTGACCTGCGCGATCACAATCCCCTGGCGGAAATGGGTGGCTTCGGCAATAACAGGCGTATCTTCGGTGTTAAAGCCGGTGTAGAGATTGCCGTCTTTATCCGCTTCAAAGGCGGTGATTAGCGACACGCGCGGCGTGAGGTCGACAAAGTAGCGGCTGAACAGCTCCAGATAGGTGTGGATGGCCCCGAGCTTAATCTTACCGTCCTGGATCAGCTTCGCCAGACGGCCATCCTGCGGTCCGGCATAGGCGAAATCGAGCTTTTCAGCGATGCCCTTTTCAAACAAATCCAGATGGCTGGACAACGGTACGGATGACTGCACCATATGCAGGCCGGAGATCTTTTGCGGATCAAGCTGGCACAGGCATTCGGAGAGAAAATCCGCCTGTTTCTGGTTATTGCCCTCAATATTGACGCGATCGAAGCTTCGAATAACGGCTTCCAGCGCGGCGACAGTATCTTTGGCGTCGATAATTTTGCCGTCACGGAAATACGGGGCCAGCTGATTCAGGCGCTGTACCGTATCGTCCTTGAGTTGATGCCAGTTGTGCTCTTTTAGCATGGGTTGACTCCATTAATTCAGCAGGAATAGCGTGGAGATAAAGATCCCGGTGGCGATAGCCGAGACGATCAGACCGCTCACGCCCGCACCCATTGCCAGCGGCAGAATGATGGCGTAGGGGTTCTCATGGTTAACCTCTTTCTGCGCGATTTTTGCCGTCGTCGGCAGGCAGGAGACGCCCGCGATACCGATAGCCGGGTTATAACGCCCCTTCGAGATAAACCAGATAAACCAGCCGCCCAGCAGAGCGCCGACGGCGGAAATGGCCAGCGCGCCGATACCAAGGATCAGGATGATGGCCACTTTCGGGTCGAGAATCGTTTGCGCTTCGCACAGTGTGCCCAGCAGCAGGCCGAGAAACAGCGTTACGGTATAGGTCAGCGTGGATTCCAGTAATTTCTGGAACGGTTCGATCTCCGCTTCTTTAATCGCGATTCCGAGGAAGAACGAGAGGATCAGCGGCGCGGCGACCGGCAGCAGCAGGCACAACAGCAGGCAGGCGCAGACGGTAAAGATGAATTTCGCTTTCTTCGATACGGTGGGGTATTCAATTTCAACTTCCATGCCACGGTATTTTTTCGGTACCAGCAGGCGCACCAGGTACGGATAACCGGCATAGGTCAGGCTCAGGTAGAGATAAGCGATAATGGCGATGGGGACGAACAGATTCGGTGCGAGGATAAGGGAGGCAAAGAGCACCATCGGCCCATCTGCGCCGCCGATAGTGGCAATCGACGCGGCTTCGTTGGCAGGCAGGCCGAATACTTCAATACCCAGCAGCAGCGCGGCGAAGGTTCCCGCCTCGGCGAACAGGGCGACAACAATGCTGGCCCAGGGACGGAGCAGAATAAAGCTGATGTCGCTCATTGCGCCAATGCCGAAGAAAACGATACAGGCGATGAGGCCATTGCTAAAGGTGAAGTTATAGACCGGCTGCAGAAAGTTTACCTGCATCAGGTTTACCAGCTCGTTAGGCTCGCTGACCATCGGGTCGAGAATTAAGGTCCCGGTTTGTCCCCCCGCCAGAAACAGTACCCCGGCGTTAACCGCGATCATACCGAGGCCCATCGGCACCATAATTAACGGTTCAAGCTTACGGCGGAATCCCATCCAGGCCAATATAAAGCCGAGAACAATGAGCAGAAAACGTGCAATGGCTATTTTCGGATCTTCTATAAAAAAAGTGCCAATGCCCGAAAAGAGCTTAACAAAGATATCCATAACTATATTCCTGATGGCAAAGGTAAAGTTCGTAAATTAATCGTCGGTGATATTTAATTTATTCATCATCTTGTTGACGCCAACAATGATGCCGACAACCGCAAATGAAATTACAATCGTTAAGCCATACGTTAATAAAGTATAAAAATAGATGTTCATATTCTTCCTTATGTCATATCTCCTTGCGGCTGGCGGCAAAGAAAATACATCGCCAGACACAGCGCTAATAAATCGGCCGAACCGCCAGGGCTGACCCACCTATCCAGGCACCATGAATTAAAATCAGCCAGTTCCTGCTCGATCGCAGGGTTAAACATTCCGCCCTGCGTCATCAGACGCCGGGCATATTGCTTCATTTCCGCCAGCGCCTGCTGGCCGCCGCGAAACAGCACGGTTGTGTCATCGCAATGGGCCATTAGGGTGAGCAGCGTATGAATTAGCGCTTCCCGCCAGGCCAGCCCGTTGTCCAGCGCCTGATGCAGCGCGGGTAAGCCAATCTGGCAAACCAGTGGGAAGCCTTGCTCTGCCTCGCCGCGCACGCCGGTAATGCCGAATCCGACATACAATTTCTCACCGTGGGTTTGCGCCGGGCGTTCGGTCAGGACGGAGAAATCCCGACGGCAGAGATCGCGGCAGAGTTCAGCGACGCACTGGCTTAAGGCGTGATAAGAGAGGGTTTTCCCGCGCCCGGAAAGCCATCCTGCCGCTGTCGCCAGAACCGCGCCGGAAAAAAGAATGCCGCGCTGAGTATTAACCTGCTGTGTTGCCCGCAACAGCGTATTTTCATATTGAATGCCAATGGCACGTATTGTTGTAAAGAGTTCCCCTGGTGAGCCCTGATGATTTTCCCCGGCATGGGCGCAGGCGCTAAAACAGGGGGCAATAGCCGATGTGCTGGTAATAAATAACCAGATATCCATATCTTTATGCGCCCCTTGTGAATGGGGTGTAACAAGGCCGGGTTTAGGCCAGGCGGAGACCTCCATTAACAGCGCTTTTAATAAGCACTCGCCGATCCACATAGCACGGGCAGTTGGTTGGCTCATGGGTATTCTCTTTTACCAGATTCAGGGTTGAAAAATAAAACAGAGGAAAATTAACACCGTTGAATGAGGGGGACAATTACGCCAGAGGTAATGTAATTACGCTCAACGTAATAAGACGGGGGTTATGCGAAAATATGAATGAAGACGATCACAAAATGGTTTAGCGGGCGAAAAGAAATGCGGCAAAAATGCCGCATAGCTCACTATCCCAACAATTCCTCTTTCACCTGCATCGCTAAATCGAAAGAATGCAGCCGCGCCTGGTGGTCGAAGATCTGGCCATTGACCATGATTTCGTCCGCCTCGGTTTCCCGCATAATCGACTCTAAGCCGTGGCGGACTTTAGTTTTATCACCCACCAGCGACATGCGCAGCGCCTGCTGCACGCCATACTGCTCGGACGCTGACCATAGCTGATGCATATTTTCCACCGGCGGCGGCAGCTGTCCGGTTTCGCCGCGACGCAGCTTCACAAACGCCTGCTGCATGGAAGTGAAGAGAAACTCCGCATCGCGGTTGCTGTCGGCGGCGATGATATTGATGCACACCATGGCATACGGTTTTTCCAGCCGCGCGGAGGGCGTAAAGTTGCTGCGATACAGGTGCAGGGCCTGGAACAGCATATCCGGCGCGAAGTGCGAGGCGAACGCGAACGGCAAACCGAGCTGCGCCGCCAGCTGGGCGCTGTAGAGGCTTGAACCCAGCAGCCACACCGGAATGCGCTCCCCGTAGCCGGGAACCGGGCGCACGTGCGGGTTCGGATCGCGGGCGTCAAACCAGTCCACCAGTTCCGCCACGTCGCGCGGGAAGTTATCGACATCGCCGCTCATATGGCGACGCAGGGCGCGCATGGTGGGCTGATCGCTGCCCGGCGCGCGGCCAAGGCCGAGGTCGATACGCCCGGGATAGAGGGTGTTCAGGGTGCCGAACTGCTCGGCGATCACCAGCGGCGAATGGTTGGGCAACATCACGCCACCGGAACCCAGATGCAGGGTAGTGGTATTGGCGGCGAGATAGCCAATCAGCACCGAGGTCGCTGCGCTGGCAATGCCGACCATATTGTGGTGCTCCGCCAGCCAGTAGCGGTGATAACCGCGCGATTCGGCCAGCCGGGCGAGATCCAGAGAGTGGGTAAAGGCTTCTTTGGCAGAAGATCCTTGCGGGATCGGCGCCAGATCGAGCACCGAGGACGGAACAGATTTGTCAGTCATAAAGGCTCACTTTGCTACAGCATCGTCATCAGATTGAAGGTCTTCTTCCAGCCTGGCGCATCCAGGACGCGCCAGCCAGAAAAGCTGCATCTTTAATAATGCATTAAAATCTGAGCACTGCTGTTAACAAAGTGAGCGGTTTATCAGGCCTGCAGCGCCAGCCCGGGCAGCCGTTTCCAGTAGCCGTTGCAATCGCTGTTGCCGGTGAGCGCCAACGGCGCAGCGCCGTTTTCATTGGCGCGGAAGGCGTCGAGCATGGCGAAGGTCTCGTTGCCCATCGGCGACAGGCGTACCATATCCACCAGTCCGTGCATGGACGTCAGCTCATTGCCCAGGTTGTAGACACAGCCGCTCATGGTCTGGATACCGTTGAGCACGAACACCTGCTGGTTCTCCTGGGACAGCATGCTGCGTCCGGTTGGGTATTTGATGCAGCAGGTCTCGCACTCATCCTTTGGCCTATCTTCCGAGCGGGCGGTAAAGCAGCGGGCGGAATAAGCCAGCGGCAGATGGCCGTAGCTCAGCACTTCGACTTCAAACTGATTGCGAATGCCCAGCTCTTCGCACTGGGTCAGTAAATTAGCCAGCCAGTCGCGGGAAAGCTCCACCGGCATGCACCAGCGCACCATGCCCTGTTTTAACAGCAGGCGCAGGGTAACGGCGTTGTAGCAGTTCAGCGCATGCCCGGCGACGAACGGCAGCTTGCGTTCGGCGCAGAGGTTAACCACGCCCAAATCGCTGGCCTCAATCAGGAACTCCCCGTTATCGACATAGCGCTTCAGCTCGCCCAGTTCGGAGGAGGCCTGCACCAGCGCGAGGGTAGACAGCACCACCTGTTTGCCGTTGCTCGCCAGCGCTTTCGCCATCTCAATCCAGTCGCCGACTTTGGTGGCACGGCGTTTGCTGCACACCGCTTCGCCGAGATAAATGGTGTCGGCGCTGCAGTTGGCTGCCTGCTGGTAAAAATCTTCCAGCGTCTCTTTTGGCCAGTAGTAAAGCACTGGCCCTAATGAATATTTCATGTTTCTCACTGCCATTTACGGTGGTAGGCGCCAAGGGTGGTTTGTGTCCCTTCGGACATGGAGCCAAGGGTTTCCATCCATGCGGATTGCGGCACGAAATTCTGTGGATCGGCTTTGCAGCGATCGATCGCCTGGCGCCAGACTTTCGCTACCTGGGTGACGTAGGCCGGGCTGCGCTGACGGCCTTCGATTTTCACTGAGGCGATATTGGCGGCCATCAACTCCGGCAACAGTTCCAGGGTATTGAGGCTGGTGGGCTCCTCCAGCGCGTGATAGCGCTCGCCATCGACCAGGTAGCGGCCTTTACACAAGGTCGGATAACCGGCGTTTTCCCCATCCTGATAGCGGTCAATCAGCACTTCATTGAGGCGCGATTCCAGCCCCTGTGGGGTTTGCTGCCAGCGCACGAAGCGGGCAGGCGAGCAGGCGCCGACGGTGTTGGGCGATTCGCCGGTCAGGTAGGAAGAGAGATAGCAGCGGCCTTCCGCCATGATGCACAGGCTGCCGAAGGCAAAGACTTCCAGCGGCACCGGCGTGGCGCGAGCCAACTGTTTCACCTGGTGAATAGATAACACCCGCGGCAGTACGACGCGCGCCACGTCGAAGTTGCGATGATAGAAGCGAATGGCCTCTTCATTGGTGGCGGAAGCCTGTACCGACACATGGCGTTCTATATGCGGATAGCGCTCCGCGGCGTACTCCAGCATGGCGATATCGGCCAGAATGAGCGCATCGGCGCCCAGCTGAGCTGCCATATCCACCGCGCGCTGCCAGCGGGCGTAGCCGTCGGGGTGGGCGAAGGTGTTGATGGCGATATGCAGCTTACGACGGTGCTGATGCACAAAGCTGACGGCTTCCTGCAGTTTCTTTTCGGTGAAATTAAGGCCGGCAAAGTGGCGGGCGTTGGTGTCATCTTTCAGCCCGATATAGACGGCATCGGCGCCGTTTTCGATGGCCGCCTTAAGCGCCGGAAGGTTACCGGCTGGGCAGAGCAGCTCCATAATTTTTCCTGAAAAATGCGGCCCGTCAGGGACGCTGAATGGTTAACGAGCAGGGATTTTAGTTAACCTTCTGGTGACAATTTTTGATTTGAGGCAGTTAAAAGTGTATTGGCGGCGCCAATAACGGGCTGCCGTCATCGCGTTTTTGTTGATTTACGCCGCTATGTTGTTTATGTGATATGGCACAATAGCGGCACAATTGCATTCATGGAGTAAAGCTTGTGTTGGATAAACTGCGTTCCCGGCTGGTCCACTTTGGCCCGTCTTTAATGAGCGTGCCGGTTAAGCTGGCGCCTTTTGCCCTCAAGCGCCAGGTGCTGGAGCAGGTGCTTAGTTGGCAGTTTCGCCAGGCGCTGGCGGAGGGAGAGCTGGAGTTTCTCGAGGGGCGCTGGTTAAGTATTCATGTGCGTGACATCGGTCTGCTGTGGTATACCTCGGTAGTCGATGGTCGCCTGGTGGTCAGCCAGCAGGCGGACGCCGACGTCAGCTTCAGCGCCGACGCCAGCGATCTGTTAATGATCGCCGCGCGCAAGCAGGATCCGGATACGCTATTCTTCCAGCGTCGTCTGGTTATTGAAGGCGATACGGAGCTGGGGCTGTATGTAAAAAATTTGATGGACGCCATTGAGCTCGAGCAGATGCCCAAAGCGCTGCGCGTGATGTTGCTGCAACTGGCGGATTTTGTCGAAGCTGGACTGAAGAGCCCGCAGAAACCTGAACAGACATCGGTAGGTGAGGCATGCTGATTCGAGTGGAAATTGGGATTGATGCACCGGGAATCGACGCGCTGCTGCGTCGTACCTTCGGCCGCGATGCCGAAGCGCAGCTGGTGCACGATCTGCGTGAAGATGGACTGATCACGCTGGGGGTAGTGGCGACGGATGATGAAGGCCAGGTGATCGGCTACGTTGCCTTCAGCCCGGTTGCGGTGGAAGGTGAAGAGCTACAGTGGGTCGGCCTGGCGCCGCTGGCGGTGGATGAACGCTACCGTGGACAGGGCATTGGCCGGCAGCTGGTCTATGAAGGGCTGGATTCGCTGAATGAGTTTGGCTATGCCGCGGTGGTGACGCTGGGCGACCCGGAGTTATACCGTCGCTTTGGTTTTGAACCGGCCGCGCGCTTCGATCTCCGCTGCCGCTGGCCGGACAGCGCGGAGGCGTTCCAGGTGCACCGCCTGGCGGATGACGCCCTCGAAGGTGTCCACGGCCAGGTCGAATACAGCGACCACTTTAATCGTTTTTGAGCCTTGCCAGCAGGGTTTCGACGGTATCTTCTCCGGCAACGAGGCGCTCTTTTTCGCGCTTCGTTAGCTGCTTAATGCGGTATTCCAGCCGCAAAGCAAGTGAGTGTTCACCAACTTCATGGCTAAAGGCCAGCTGCAGGTCGCCTTTGCCGCGCAACGCCTTCGCGCCTTTCCCTGCCTGATGCTGGCGAAAGCGGCGCGGCACATCGGTGGTGATGCCGGTATAGAGGCGATTATCCGCGGTTCGAATGAGATACAGAAACCAGCACACGGTTATAAAGTCACTATGGTAAGGTGTAGGCACCATAGCATAATGGAGAAGAAAGATGGATACGCTTGCCGCCATTGGCCGCTGGCTGAGTAAACAGCACGTCGTCACCTGGTGCGTCTCCCACGACGACGAGCTGTGGTGTGCGAACGCCTTTTACGTCTATGACCCGGATAGCGTGGCCTTTTACGTGCTCAGCGATGAGCACACCCGCCACGGCCAGATGACCGGCGAGCGGGCAAAGGTGGCCGGCACGGTCAACGGCCAGCCAAAAACCGTGGCCCTGATCCGCGGCGTGCAGTTCCAGGGCGAGATCCGCCGACTGCGCGGCGACGAAGAGGCGCGTATGCGTCAGCGCTACGTCAAGCGCTTCCCGGTGGCCCGCATGTTGTCGGCGCCGGTTTGGGAGATTCGTCCGGACGAAATCAAGTTTACCGACAACACGCTGGGGTTCGGGAAAAAGCTACACTGGCGGCGCGATGCCGGCGCCGAGCAGGCGTAGCGCTTCGCGATTGAAGGCCGGCAGATCGTCCGGCGTTCTGCTGGTGACCAGCTGTTCGTTATCGACCACCACCTCCTGGTCGTAAAACTCGCCCCCGGCGTTTTTCACATCCACCACGATAGGCTTCACCGCCGTGAGCTTACGCCCGCGGATCACATCGGCGCTGATCAGCAGCTGCGGGCCGTGGCAGATGGCGAAGACCGGCTTCCCGCCGTTGACAAAATCGCGGGTAAAGGTGACAAAGCGTTCATCCCCGCGCAGCTGGTCAGGGGAATAGCCCCCGGGCAGCAACAAGGCATCAAATTCACCCGGTGTGACGTCATCAATGGCCCGATCGATGGCGACCTCTGCTTCTCCCTGTTTACCCTTCACCGTCTTGCCAGCCTGCTTTTCGATGGTCACGACCTGATGCCCGGCGAGCTTAAACGCCTCGGCGGGAGAGGTAAATTCAGAATCTTCAAAGTCGTCGGTAATGAGCACGGCTATCTTTTTACTCATGTTTCCTCCGCTATCTGGATGGTCAATGAGGTAATTCCATGATGATGGTGGATACTTACCTTGTAAGGTATTAAGCCTGGAACATGAGCCCGAAAGTGCAAGGCGGAGAATTCTGTAAAGGAGAATCAATGAGTCAGGTATTATTGACCGGCGCGACCGGGTTAGTTGGCGGTCACTTACTTCGGCTGCTGCAGAATGAGCCGAGCATCAGCGCCATCGCCGCCCCGACGCGTCGCCCACTGGCGCCGGCGGAAGGGGTTTTTAATCCGCACGATCCCCAGTTGACCGATGCCCTGGCGCAGGTGGTTGACCCGGTGGATATCGTTTTCTGCTGTCTGGGAACGACGCGCCGGGAGGCCGGGAGCAAAGAGGCCTTTGTCCATGCTGACTACACGCTGGTGGTTGATACCGCGCTGACCGGCAAACGGCTGGGTGCGCAACATATGCTGGTGGTCAGCGCGATGGGCGCCAACGCCCACTCGCCGTTTTTCTACAATCGGGTGAAGGGGGAAATGGAGGCGGCGCTGATCGAGCAGGGTTGGCCGCGGCTGACCATTGCCCGGCCGTCGATGCTCTCAGGCGAGCGGGAAAAAAAGCGGGCCAATGAGACTTTCCTCGAACCGCTGTTCCGACTCTTACCGGGGAACTGGAAATCCATTGCGGCCCGCGACGTGGCGATTGCCCTGCTGGCGGAGGCGCTGTCGTCTACTCACGAAGGGGTGCAAATTCTCTCATCGTCCGAGCTACGGGAGCGTGCCGCGCGGCAGGCGGAATAGCGGTTTGCAAACGCAGGCTTCCGGCGTAGTATTCACGGCTTCAATTCATATCCACATTTCTTGCTGGGGAATGCTATGGCTGGTCAGTCTTCATCTCAGGCGGCGTCACCATTTCAATGGTGGAAGCCCGCGCTTTTCTTTCTCGTCGTGATTGTCGGCCTGTGGTTCGTCAAATGGCAGCCATACTACGGGAAAGCCTTCACCGCTGCGGAAACCCACAGTATCGGTAAATCCATTCTCGCCCAGGCCGACGCTAACCCGCTGAAGGCGGCGTGGGACTACGCGGTGGTTTACTTCCTTGCCGTCTGGAAAGCGGCGGTGCTCGGCGTGCTGCTCGGGTCGCTGATCCAGGTGCTGATCCCGCGCGACTGGCTGCTGCGCACCCTGGGACAATCGCGTTTTCAGGGGACGCTGCTGGGGACGATTTTCTCGCTGCCAGGCATGATGTGCACCTGCTGCGCCGCGCCGGTCGCGGCCGGGATGCGCAAACAGCAGGTGTCGATGGGCGGGGCGCTGGCGTTCTGGATGGGCAACCCGCTGCTCAACCCGGCGACGTTGGTGTTTATGGGCTTCGTGCTGGGCTGGCAGTTTGCGTTGGTTCGCCTGGTGGCGGGCCTGGCGACGGTGTTGATTGTCGCGACGCTGGTGCAGAAATGGGTAAAAGAGGCGGCGACGCAGCCTGCCGTGGTGCCTGAAGCGCAAGCGAAAGCGGCCCAGGGCGGCTTCTTTAGCCGCTGGCTGCGGGCGCTGTGGACGTTGTTCTGGAACACCATCCCGGTTTATATCCTCGCGGTACTGGTGCTGGGGGCGGCGCGCGTCTGGCTGTTCCCGCACGCCGATGGCGTGGTGGATAATACCTTGTTCTGGGTCATCGCGATGGCGATTGCCGGCTGTCTGTTTGTGATCCCTACCGCGGCGGAAATTCCGATTGTCCAGACGATGATGCTGACGGGGATGGGCGTTGCGCCGGCGCTGGCGCTGCTGATTACGTTGCCGGCAGTGAGCGTGCCATCGTTGATTATGCTGCGCAAAGCCTTTCCGGCTAAAGCGCTGTGGCTGACTGGCGGACTGGTGGCGCTGTGCGGGGCGATTGTCGGTGCGCTGGCGCTGGTGTAGTTTGCCGTAAACGTACGCATAGCCGGATTGGATGCCGGGTGGCGGCTACGCCTTACCCGGCTCACAACGGACAGGGGGCGGTAGCCCGGCTAAGCGCAGCGCCAGCCGGGAAATTGCAGCTTTATTTAATATAGGTAAAGGCGGTGGTCACCCGGGACACGCCGCTCACCCGGCTGGCGATATCCGCCGCCGCGCGGCCTTCACGGTCGGTCACCAGTCCCATCAGGAAGACTTCGCTGTTTTCCGTGGTCACCTTCACGTTCGAGGATTTGACCTGATCGGTGCTCAGCAGCTGCGAACGCACCTTGGTGGTAATCCAGGTATCAGAAGAGGCGGTGCCTAAACCAATCGGCTGGCCCTGGCGCACTTCGTTAAACACTTCCGTGGTTCCTTCCACGCCCATGGCGATTTGCTTGGCGCGGGCAGAGAGATCCGGCGTCGGCGACTGACCGGTCAGCAGGACTTTGCCCTGATAAGCGGTAACGTTGATGCGGGCCTGTTTCTTAATCTGTTCATCTTTCGACAAGGCGCTATTGACGCGCAGTTCCAGGGTGCTGTCATCGACCTGGGTTCCCACCGTACGCGGGTCCGTTGCGGCTTTAGTGCCGACTGCTGCCGTTCCGACAACCGCGGCGGCAACGCAGCCCTGCAGCAGTAGTGCTGAAAGCAGGATGGCGAGGGGCGAGAGAGCCTTCATGTGTTCTCCTTAATCGTCCTGGTGTGGAAAAAGAGTGTTATCTATCAAATCGCACAGACAGTTGACGGTCAGCATATGCATCTCCTGGATACGCGCGCTGCGGTGTGAGGGGATGCGGATTTCGACATCCTGCTGACCTAACAGGCCCGCCAGCTCACCGCCGTCATAGCCGGTTAACGCGACGATGGTCATGTCGCGGGTCACGGCGGCTTCCACCGCCTTGACGATGTCCCGACTGTTACCGCGTGTGGAGATTGCCAGCAGCACATCGCCAGCGTGTCCCAGGGCGCGCACCTGCTTGGCGTAAATCTCGTCATGCAGGCGATCGTTAGCGATGGCAGTTAAGACCACATTATCGGTGTTTAGTGCAATGGCGGGTAAACCAGGGCGTTCCGTTTCAAAACGATTAATCATGCTGGCAGCAAAATGCTGTGCGTTGGCGGCGGAAGTGCCATTACCACAACAGAGGATTTTGTTGCCGTTGAGCAGGGACTGCACGAGCGTCATCGCCGCCCGGGAGATGGCGTCCGGGAGTGCTTCTGCTGCGGCAATTTGGGTTTGAATGCTTTCGGTAAAGCAGGCTTTGATTCTGTCGAGCACGGGATCCCTTACTTCTGGTATTACGCTATTCGCCAAAGGCGTTTTTTAGCCATTGGATGTCGTTTCCGGTGAAGGCTACCACATCGAAACGGCAATCCACAGTCTCAAAGCTCCCATTCTGTCGGCAGAGCCACAAACGGGCGGCTTTAAGCAGGCGTTGCTGTTTTTGCGGGGTGACGCTGGCCGCCGCGTCACCGTACAGAGCGCTGCGGCGGTAGCGCACCTCGACAAAGACGGTGACGGCGCCGTCGCGCATAATGAGGTCAATTTCGCCGCCACGCTCGCGAGCATTGGCTGCAATAAAACGCAGGCCCTGGCTTTCCAGCCAGCGGCGAGCACGGTTTTCCCATGCATGGCCGGTCTGTTTGCTTAGCTGGCCGGGACGATTTGTCCCTGCTGGTATTTGAGCCATGACAGTTTCCTGGTAATCACGCAGTCCTGAGTCGCCGTCAGATCGCCGGTATTCCCGTTCAGCTCGAAGCCCGGCGTCTGGCGCATTTGCGTGAAGTGGTTTGCCAGCGACCAGGCGTCAGCGCCCATCGCATACAGACGCGCCAGCGAGTAGTCATTGCGCACCGCAGACAGCGCCTGCTGCATCAACGCCGGGTTGCTGCCAGCCAGCATCGGGATTTCGCTATACTGCAGGCCTTCCATCTCCAGACGGAAATCCGGACCTGCGGTGCCCTGTGCGCTGCGCGAGCTGGCGTACAGGGTGACATTGCTCTGGCTGCCGTTGCGCATCGCGATCATGGGTTTGATATAGCCAATCTGTTCCGGGGTGGCGAGGATATAGGCCGCGTCGACGCTGCCGCCGCTGCTAACCGGCATTTCATCCGCCGTGCCGAGGACGCTGTTCTGCGCTGATGGCAGGGTGGAGACTGGGGTGCCGCTCAGCGCAATGCCCCCTCCGCCGTTAACGCCGGCGCGCAGCTCCGCCGTGGAGCCAAAACGCTGCTGCAGGACGCTGGCGCCGCCCAGCTTCAGCCACTCGTCGGCAAACGCGTTGACCACACGATCGCCCAGCGCGCCGCGCGGAACCAGCAACAACGGCGTCTGTTTGCCCTGTTGATGGATGTGTCGGGCGGCGTCACGCGCTTCGTCTTCCGGTGACAGCGCGAAATAGCAGATATTAGCGCGGCCTTCGACCTTCTCCGGCTGGTTGAGCGCCAGCACGTTGAGCGGCGTATTGCTCTTGAGAACATCTTCGACATTCTCTTTTAGCAGCGGCCCGACGACGAGGGTGGCGCCGTCCTGCTGAGCCTGGGCAAGGAGCTGGCCGATCGGCTGGCTGGTGGTATCGTAAATTTTCAGTTCCGCAGAGGGATTGGCGGCGGTGGCGACCACTGGCTGCGGCTGTGCGGCCGGGGCGGTGACCGGCTGGGTGACCGGGGACGCGGTGGTCTGCGGCGTGGTGGTCGCTTCCGGCGCCTGAGCCGCCGGCTCCGCCGCTGGCGTTGCCTGAGTTTGCGCCGGGGCCTGCACCGGTTCGGCGCGACTTCCGGCAGCCGTCAGATCGCTAATTTCCGCCTGCGACGGGCTTACCACGTCATCGTTACCGGACGTGTTCGCCGCCTGAGCGACCTGAGCGGGAACCGCGCTGCCCGTCACCGACGGCGCGCCGTTTTTGGCGGCTTCGAAGCCCTGCTGGATGGTGCGGCCGAAGATCGAGGCCTGGCCGTTCAGCGGCAGGAAAAGCGCAATCTTGTTGATGGAGGCGGGCTTATAGTTTTGCATGTTCACCAGCGCCGTTGGCAGCATTTTGGCGCCAGGGTTTTGCGGGTAGCGCGTCTGCCAGTCTTTGACGCCGGCTTTCAGCAGCGTGGGATCGTTGCGGTTGTCAAACCACATCCGCTGCAGATCCAGCCAGCCCTGGAGGGTGTTTTCATCGGCATTGATCACCAGCGCATTGGCCTGATCCTGGGTCATCGCAGTCAGCGCTTGCCAGGTCGCGTCAATATTTTGCTGGCGCTGTTTGGCATCGCTCAGCAGCGGCTGCTGGGCGATTAAGGCGCGCAGCAGAGTCACCGAGGGTTTGCCCTGGCTGGCATCGATTTGCGCCTGCCAGTAGCGCGCCTGCTGAGGCTGCTCCAGGCTTGCCGGGTCAAGCTTAGCCAGCAGAGTACGGGCCCCCTGATAGTCGTTCTGCGCCAGCTTTACTTCTATTGCCAGCAGTGACTGTTCACGGGCCTGGGTGCTGTCCAGGTTTGACGGCAGCTGGTTAAACAGGTCGATGGCCTGCTGCTGCTTTCCTTCCTGCAGCAGTGCACGAATGGCGAGTAATTGCCAGTTGGTCTTGCTATCATTCGTGCTTTGCTGCATCTGCTGCAAGTAGAAACTGGAGTTTGCCTGCGACGTACCCTGCATAAACGCCGTGCTTTGATCCTGCGTGTGGGTGCCGCAGCCAGCAAAAAGAAGAGTCGCCAGCAATACGGGCAGACAGCGCGCGGGCTTAGAACGAAGAAATGTTGACGGTACCATAAGTGTCCAGTGATATTTTTTTGGCTCAATGCTCAATATTAAATCGGCAATACGGACGAGACAATGAAACAACACGAATCAGCGGATAATTCTCAGGGGCAGCTCTATATTGTGCCCACTCCGATAGGAAATCTGTCTGATATCACGCAGCGCGCACTGGAAGTGTTGCAAGCCGTTGATTTAATTGCTGCGGAGGATACCCGCCACACCGGTTTGCTGCTGCAACATTTTGCGATTAACGCCCGTTTATTTGCGCTTCACGACCATAACGAGCAGCAAAAGGCGGAAACACTTCTCGCTAAACTGAAAGAAGGGCAAAACATCGCGCTGGTCTCCGATGCGGGCACGCCGCTGATTAACGACCCAGGCTATCATCTGGTGCGTACCTGCCGCGAAGCCAATATCCGCGTCGTGCCGCTGCCGGGTCCTTGTGCGGCTATCGCCGCCCTGAGCGCCGCTGGCCTGCCTTCCGACCGTTTCTGTTATGAAGGCTTCCTGCCGGCGAAATCGAAAGGCCGTCGCGATACCCTTAAAGCGCTGGAAGAAGAGCCGCGCACCCTTATCTTCTATGAGTCGACCCACCGGCTGGTGGAGAGTCTGGAAGATATCTGCGCGGTACTGGGAGAATCTCGCTATGTGGTGCTGGCCCGCGAGCTGACCAAAACCTGGGAATCGATCCACGGCGCGCCGATTGGCGAGCTGGTGGCGTGGGTCAAGGAAGACGAAAACCGTCGCAAAGGCGAGATGGTGCTGATCGTCGAAGGTTTTAAGGCGCAGGAAGAGGCGCTGCCGGCAGCCGCGCTGCGGACTCTGGCGCTGCTGCAGGCGGAACTGCCGCTGAAGAAAGCCGCCGCGCTGGCCGCGGAAATCCACGGCGTGAAGAAAAATGCGTTGTATAAGTATGCCCTGGAGCAGCAGGGGGAGTGATCCTGTAGACCCAATTGAAGTCTGGCAAGCAGCCCTTCAGATAGTGAAGAGCTGCTTGAGCGTCATCCGACATGTCGGAAGAAATGTCGGAAGAAATGTTGGATGAAAAGTGCAGCCCCGCCTTCCTTGCCGCACAGCATTCCTAGCCAACAAGCCCGGATAAATCCGGGCTAAAAATGGTTAAAGCCTTACGCTCTCGATCAGGTCACCGGCGCCGGGTTGAATACCGCCAGTTGGTTATGCAAGCCCCACTGATCGGAGAAGGTTTTCTTGCGTCCGCTGGCGACGTCGAGAATAAATTCGAACAGCTTCAGCCCCACCTCCTCAATCGTCTCTTCGCCGGTGGCGATGGTGCCGGCGTTAATGTCCATTAAGTCATACCAGCGGTTAGCCAGCTCGGTGCGAGTCGCCATTTTTATCACCGGTACCGCCATCAGTCCGTAAGGCGTGCCGCGGCCGGTGGTGAACACCTGCACCGTGATGCCAGAGGCCACCTGCTGGGTGCCGCAGACAAAATCGCTGGCGGGGGTGGCGGCGTAAATCAGGCCACGTTTGGTCGGGCGCTGCCCGGGGGAAAGCACCTCAACGATGGCGCTTTTTCCTGATTTGGCAATCGACCCCAGCGCTTTTTCCACCACGTTGGCCAGGCCGCCTTTCTTGTTACCGGGTGAAGGGTTGGCGCTGCGGTCGGTTTTGCCCATATCGAGATAGTTATCGTACCAGGCCATCTCTTCCAGCAGGCGTTTACCCACCTCTTCGTTGATCGCCCGCGGCGTCAGCAGATGGATAGCGTCGCGGACTTCGGTCACCTCTGAGAACATCACCGTCGCGCCGCAGCGCACCAGCAGATCGGAAGCGTAACCCACCGCCGGGTTGGCGGTCACGCCGGAGAAAGCGTCGCTGCCGCCGCACTGCATACCCACCACCAGTTCAGAAGCCGGGCAGGTTTCCCGCTGACGCTGGTTGAGTTTCGCCAGATGGCGCTCGGCGACCTGCAGAATGTCATCGACCATCGATTTAAAGCCCACGTGCTTTTCATCCTGCAGGCTGACGATACTGGCGCTGTCCACCGGGATGCTTTTGACATCTTCCGTCCCCTGCAGCAGCCGCTCGGGCTGCAGCTTTTCACAGCCAAGGCCAATGACCATCACTTCGCCGCCGAAGTTCGGGTTAAGGGCGATATTGTGGATGGTGCGTATCGGCACCACCGCCGCTGGCGCATTAATCGCAACGCCGCAGCCATAGAGGTGATTCAGACCCACCACGCCGTCGACGTTGGGATATTTCGGCAGCAGGTCGCGTTCAATGAGTTTCACCACGTAATCGACCACGCCCGCAACGCAGTGCACGCTGGTGGTGATACCCAGCAGATTTTTGGTGCCCACGCTGCCGTCGGCATTGCGGTAGCCTTCGAAGGTGTAGCCTTCCAGCGGCGGCAGCGGGGCGGGCACTTTGGTGGCCAGCGGCAGGGTGTTCAACGGCGGGGCGGTGGGCAGCTCCACTAACGACTCGTCAATCCAGCTTCCCTGGGGGATGTCGCGCACCGCGAAGCCAATGACTTCTCCGTAACGGATAATTTCACCGTGGGCTGGGATATCCACCAGGGCGACTTTATGACCCTGTGGAATGTGCTCGATGAGCGTCAGGCCGTCCGGGAAACGCGTTCCGGCGGTTAATCCCCGATCGTTGACAATAATCGCCACATTATCTGTCGGGTCAACTTTTATATAAAACGCGGTAGGCGATTGTTGTCGAATTGAAATATCAGCCATTGTCCAGTTATCTCCAAACAGGTGCTAAAAATATCATTAAATGGTAATTCTGGCGCTGTTAAGCGGAATAATGAAATAAAGCATGTCAGGTGTGTCGGCGTGAAGATGTGATCTGAATCACTCCTTGTCGCCATGGACGCGCGCGGAGGGTGGGGAATCGTAAGAAGTGTGGATTAGCGCCCATAGCTTAAGGCGATTGCCCAACTAAGGCTTTAAAAAATGTGTTTATATTGTGTTTATGCATAGTGTCTGGCGAGTGGGAGCTGACTATACTGAGTCGTGTTTTTGTGACGTCCGATATGCGCATGGTTTGCCTTTTAATCGCGGGTTAATAATTTAGCAGTCACCTAACGAATATTAAAAGATGGTTAATTTGCGATGGGCTTACATTTTCCGGACTCAAGGGCAGGAAATAAAAAAGGACACCCATTCGCTGGTTTATTCTGCGGATAATATTTGGGGTCAGGCGATACGCTTTTCCAGCCTAATGGGGCTCTCTCGCCGGGCTGGTGATATAACGAATGAATTGCAGAAGTTAGCAACGATTAACGCAAGGTAAAAATCATGGATAACGCAATTTTCCCGAACAAATTTAAGGCCGCGCTGGCGGCTCATCAGGTGCAGATTGGCTGCTGGTGCGCGCTGGCCAATCCGATCAGCACCGAGGTGTTGGGTCTGGCGGGTTTCGACTGGCTGGTACTGGACGCGGAACACGCGCCGAACGACGTCACCACGCTTATCCCACAGCTTATGGCGCTGAAAGGCAGCTCCAGCGCTCAGGTGGTGCGCGTGCCGACCAACGAGCCCATCATCATTAAACGCATGCTGGATATCGGCTTCTATAACTTCCTGGTGCCATTTGTCGAGACAGCGGAACAGGCGGCGCAGGCGGTGGCTTCTACTCGCTACCCGCCGGAAGGGATCCGCGGAGTCTCCGTTTCCCATCGCGGCAATATGTTCGGCACCGTGCCGGACTACTTCGCCCAGTCCAATAAAAACATTTCCATTCTGGTACAGATTGAGAGCCAGACTGGGGTGGACAACGTCGAGGCGATTGCCGCGACCGAAGGTGTCGACGGCCTGTTCGTCGGCCCGAGCGACCTGGCCGCCGCGTTAGGTCATCTGGGCAATGCCGCCCATCCTGAGGTGCAGCGCGCCATCCAGCATATCTTCGCCAGCGCGAAGAAGCACGGTAAGCCAAGCGGCATTCTGGCGCCGGTAGAGGCCGATGCGCGGCGCTACCTGGAGTGGGGCGCCACTTTTGTCGCCGTCGGCAGCGATCTGGGGGTCTTCCGTTCCGCAACCCAGAAACTTGCTGATGCCTTTAGAAAATAATCACCAGGATGAAGAGAGAGAACAATATGACAATCAAAGTGGGTTTTATCGGTCTTGGCATTATGGGCAAGCCGATGAGCAAAAATTTGCTGAAGGCGGGTTACTCGCTGGTGGTGTCTGACCGTAATCCGGAAGCGATTGCCGACGTGATTGCCGCGGGCGCAGAGACCGCGGCCACGCCGAAGGCGATTGCCGAGCAGTGCGATGTGATCATCACCATGCTGCCGAACTCGCCGCATGTCAAAGAGGTGGCGCTGGGGGAAAACGGCATTATTGAAGGCGCGAAACCGGGCACCGTGGTGATCGACATGAGCTCTATTGCGCCGCTGGCCAGCCGGGAAATTAGCGAAGCGCTGAAGGCCAAAGGTATTGATATGCTGGACGCGCCGGTAAGCGGCGGCGAACCAAAAGCGATCGACGGCACCCTGTCGGTGATGGTCGGCGGCGACAAGGCGATCTTCGACAAATATTACGATCTGATGAAAGCGATGGCCGGCTCCGTGGTGCATACCGGCGACATTGGCGCGGGCAATGTGACCAAACTGGCCAATCAGGTGATCGTCGCCCTGAACATCGCTGCCATGTCCGAAGCGCTGACCCTGGCCACCAAAGCCGGCGTCAATCCGGATCTGGTTTATCAGGCGATCCGCGGCGGTCTGGCGGGGAGTACCGTGCTGGATGCCAAAGCGCCGATGGTGATGGATCGTAACTTCAAGCCGGGCTTCCGGATCGATCTGCATATTAAAGATCTGGCCAATGCGCTGGATACCTCCCATGGCGTGGGCGCTCAACTGCCGCTGACAGCGGCGGTAATGGAGATGATGCAGGCGCTGCGTGCGGACGGTCTGGGCACCGCTGACCATAGCGCGCTGGCATGCTACTACGAAAAGCTGGCGAAAGTGGAAGTGACTCGCTAACAAGAAGAGCCCCTGCGCGGCCTGGTGGTTATGCCTGGTGCAACAGTGCCAGACTGCCACGGCGGGGCTAGCATGGACGCGGTATTGATGCCGTTTCCGCGTGTTAACCTCAGTTGTGACGCAGGAAGCGGCGTTTCGCGGCGCGTTTGATAATATTTATCATGCATCGCGCAATATCGCCGCCACCCTGCTGGTCGGGATGACGACAGAGGGATGACAACGGGCGGTAAACCCACTATACTGCGCGCCGAAGCTGACCAGACAGTCGCCGCTTCGTCGTCGTCCTCCTTCGGGGGGAGACGGGCGGAGGGGAGGAAAGTCCGGGCTCCATAGGGCAAGGTGCCAGGTAACGCCTGGGGGGTGTCACAGCCCACGACCAGTGCAACAGAGAGCAAACCGCCGATGGCCCGCGCAAGCGGGATCAGGTAAGGGTGAAAGGGTGCGGTAAGAGCGCACCGCGCGGCTGGTAACAGTCCGTGGCACGGTAAACTCCACCCGGAGCAAGGCCAAATAGGGGTTCATAAGGTACGGCCCGTACTGAACCCGGGTAGGCTGCTTGAGCCAGTGAGCGATTGCTGGCCTAGATGAATGACTGTCCACGACAGAACCCGGCTTATCGGTCAGTTTCACTCCTTAGAAAACCCCGCTTCGGCGGGGTTTTTGCTATCTGAATACCGGACGCAGGATGAATGACTGTCCACGACGCTATACCAAAAGCACGCGGCTTACCGGTCAGTTTCACCTCTTTATGTCAAAACCCCGCTCCGGCGGGGTTTTTGCTATCTGAATCCGTGACGCGAATGAATGACTGTCCACGACGCTATACCAAAAACGCGCGGCGTAGCGGTCAGCTAGCGTTATTTAACCACCTTAGGATTCTGCAGCGTCGGTACCGTAGAATCTTGCACCTGATGAACCTGGCCGATAATCGTGGCGATGCTGCCGTTGCTTAAAGACTCGACGTCTGCGCTGTTATGCGATCCAAAATTAAAGGTCAGACGTTTATCCGTTTTATTCTGCTCATCGCGCATGGTCACGGTAAAATAGTAGCTGCCGGCGATGCCGCTCATTCTGCGAATGTCGACAATCACGCCGCGCACCTTAACCCATTTACCCAGATAATCGCTGCTGGCCTTCGCCGGATTGAGAGTAAACGGCTGCAGAAACTGCGCGACGGAATACGTTTGCATCGAAGCGACGGCGTCATCTCCCGGCTGAAATAATTTATCGCCTGCGGAATAAAAGGCTTTAGAGGCCAGGCCGCAGCCGCTTAACAACGATATGAAAAATACCAACGGTAATACACGAAAGCGTAATAACATACCTATCTCCCTATTTATTTTTTTAATGATATCCCTGATTCACTGGATAACGTGATGTGCGCTGATTAAATTAAAGAAAAAGTCACCACTGTCAACTATTTGATCTGCTTCTTTAATTGAAAGTAATGAGTTAATGTTGTTGTATGGAGTGTACGAATTAACATAGTGACCTCATTCATGTAATCAATGTGTTTGGTGTTTTTATTCTTATCACGAATGAAAATAATCTTTAGGTATTATTTTTTACAATTATTCACTCCCGGCTGTAAAATAATAAACCGCTATTTCTGGCAATTTCACATCAGGATAAGACAATGAAATTAATAACCCGTATTGCGTTCGCCACCCTTCTGACCAGCGGTTTCTCTCTGACGGCACAGGCCGCGGACGTGCAGGCGGCGCCAGCGCCAGCGCAGGATCCTATTGTCCAGCACTTAAAACTCACCAGCGATCAGGTGGCGAAAATTAAAAGCCTGCATCAGCAGCTGGAAAATAATGTGCAGCAGATTTCACAGCAAGACATTAAAGATGGCGCGCTGATTAACGTGATTGATTCCGGTAAATGGAATGAGAAAGCGGTGAAGGATCAGCTGGCGGCTTTCAGTAAAATTGATCAACAGGTACGTTATTATCGCGTGAAGTACTATTTTGATGTGAATCAAGTACTAACACCCGAGCAGCGTACCCAGGTGAAAAAAGATCTTGCCGACGCGCTGAGTGAATAATGCCATCGGCCCCTTTCGGGGCCGATATAAGTGGGAAGTCATCAAGGATAGCCGAATAATCCATACTGCAGGTTCAGGCGAGACTTTCTTCATCCCGCAGGCGAATCTCCGCCTCGGCAACAATGGCTTCCAGTTCGCTAAGCATCTCATCATAACCAAAGCTGACGACGCCGACGGTTTCCGGCGGCGTCGGGGCTAGCGGCGTCGGAGACGCCTTTTTTCTGTTTTTCTTCTTACTCACTGACAGACTCCATCACTTCCGTTGTTACACCGGTAAATCTATCAACAAAGCGCGCAGCGGCGTATCGGCGACGAGGGTAATGTTAGCTTCGTCACGAATAAATGCCCCATCACCACAGGTGAGAGCCTGTTTTGGTTGTTCCTGCGCGATGGCATGGACCGTGCCGTGGATCGACTGCAGGTAGGCGCGTGGCCCATGCAATTGCACGTTGATCTGCTCACCTTTTTCCAGCGCGATATGATAGACCCAGGCTTGCTGGCGAAGCTGGAGGCTATTATTCCCCCCATCCGGTGAGGCCAGCAGCTGTAGCGGCGCGTTGGCGACCTCGATTTTCTGCTGCAACGGGTTTTCCCGCTGCGGGCAGGCATCGAGCCACAGCTGCATCCGCGTTAACGACTGCTCTTTGCTCAGATTATGCTCGCTATAGCTCACGCCAGGCTGGGTGGCGATAAGCAGTGCTTCACCGGCTTTTGCCTGCACGTGGTTGCCGTCGCTGTCGCGATACTCCGCTTCGCCTTCCAGAATCAGGTTCAGGATATCGACTTTTGGGTACGTTCTGGCCTGGAAGGAAGCGCCTGGCGCCAGCACTTCCTGATTGAGAACGCGTAAGGACGCGAAGCCCAGTAATTTCGGGTCGAAGTAGTGGCCAAAGGAGAAGGTGTAGCGGGCCTGCAGCCAGCCGAAGTCTGCTTGTCCGCATTGTTTGGCTGTTCGGGTAGTAATCATGTTCTTGACCTCTCTTTACACTAAATCAATGGTAAAGGTATGGACGCTGTATTGTTAGCCAGATATTCTGCCCGGTATGTTCAAATTTCCTGAATGAGAAAGCGATGGCCAAAGAGAGAGCATTAACGCTGGAAGCGTTACGCGTGATGGATGCGATCGACCGTCGCGGGAGCTTCGCTGCCGCGGCTGATGAGCTGGGACGCGTGCCTTCCGCCCTGAGCTACACCATGCAAAAACTGGAGGAGGAGCTGGACGTGGTGCTGTTTGACCGCTCAGGTCATCGCACAAAGTTCACCAATGTCGGACGGATGCTGCTGGAGCGCGGGCGCGTGCTGCTCGAGGCGGCGGACAAGCTCACCACCGACGCCGAAGCCCTGTCACGCGGCTGGGAAACTCACCTGACGATCGTCACTGAAGCGCTGGTGCCCACGCCGGATCTGTTTCCGCTGATTGAGAAACTGGCGACCAAGTCCAACACCCAGCTGTCGATTATCACCGAGGTGCTGGCCGGTGCCTGGGAGCGGCTGGAGCAGGGGCGGGCGGATATCGTTGTCGCGCCGGATATGCATTTTCGTTCCTCCTCGGAGATTAACTCGCGCAAACTCTATTCGGTGCTCAGCGTGTACGTCGCGGCGCCGGACCACCCGATCCACCAGGAGCCTGAACCGCTCTCTGAGGTCACCCGCGTGAAATACCGTGGCGTCGCGGTGGCGGATACCGCGCGCGAGCGGCCCGTTCTCACCGTTCAGCTGCTGGATAAACAGCCGCGCTTAACGGTGAGCACCATTGAAGATAAGCGCCAGGCGCTTCTGGCCGGGTTAGGCGTGGCGACCATGCCCTATCCGCTGGTGGAGAAGGATATTGCCGAAGGACGCTTGCGGGTGGTTAGTCCGGAATATACCAATGAAATTGACATTATCATGGCCTGGCGACGGGACAGCATGGGCGAAGCGAAGTCCTGGTGCCTGCGCGAGATCCCTAAGCTTTTTGCCGGCAGATAGTCGAGAACGCTCCTCCCGCTAGCGGGAGGAGCAGGAAGATTTAGTATGAAAAGGGTTTTGGATCGGGCCCGAATCGGTTGTTGCCTTCCGTTCCGCGCTGGCAGTTAAAGATCAGAATCACCAGCCAGCCGATGACCGGGATCAACAGCAGCAGCAGCCACTATGCCGAGCGGTCGGTGTCGTGCAGACGCCGAAACTGCACCGCCCACCACGGTAAAAAGACCAGTATGCCATAGATGGTCGTCAGAATGCCTTCGCCGCCCGCCCGCTGCCAGCCCAGCATTTTATCGATGATGCTCAATACGCCGGTCAGGATGAGGTTGACCAGAATAAACATCCAGTACTCTTTGCGCCGCGCACGGCCGCCAAATCCTATATAGTTTTTTAATACCTTGAGATACCAGTCCATTTCTACGCCTCAATTAACCGTCAATCACTTGTTTTTTAAGCGATCGCAATAAGAATAGACGTGAATGAATGGTGGGTAAATATCTGTTTTATGAATTATTGGGCGCCATCACTGGCGCCCGACGGATCAACGGAAGCGCTGGTCGCGACCGTGCGGTTCGCTGAGATCCTGCTGCGGCCCAATGGAGATGATGCCGGTAGGGTTAATGGTTTTATGGCTGCGGTAATAGTGGTGACGAATATGCGGAAGACTCACCGTCTCCGCGATACCCGGCATCTGGTAGATGTCGCGCAGGAAACCGTAGAGATTGAGATAATCGCTGATGCGTCGTTTGTCGCATTTAAAATGGGTCACATACACCGGGTCGAAGCGTACCAGCGTCGTCCACAGGCGAATATCCGCTTCCGTCAGCTGATTGCCCGTCAGGTAACGATGCTGACCGAGGATCTGCTCCAGCCGCTCCAGTGAGGTAAACACCGCATCCACCGCTTCGTCGTAAGCCTGCTGACTGGTGGCAAAGCCGGCTTTATACACGCCGTTATTGACGTTGTCGTAGATCCAGCCGTTCAGCTCATCAATTTGTTCCCGCAGCGCCGGCGGGTAGTAATCCCCGGCTCTGGCGCCCAGGCCATCGAAGGCGGTATTAAACATACGGATGATTTCTGCCGACTCATTGCTGACGATGGTCTGCTGTTTTTTATCCCAGAGTACCGGGACGGTGACGCGGCCGGTGTAGTGCGGGTCGGCGTGCAGATACAGCTGATAGAGAAAATCGTGCTGATAAAGGTTGTCACCGGTGGCTTCCGGGAAGCTGTCGTCAAAGGTCCAGCCGTTTTCCAGCATCAGCGGATGTACCACGGAGACAGGAAGAAAGGGCTCCAGTCCTTTCAGCTTACGCATAATTAACGTGCGATGCGCCCACGGGCAGGCGAGAGAGACGTACAGATGATAGCGATCTTTTTCCGCCGCAAATCCCCCTTCGCCACTCGGGCCGGCCGCGCCATCGGCGGTGAGCCAGTTACGGAAGGCGGAAACGGAACGCTTAAAACGCCCACCGGTGGATTTTGTGTCATACCAGGTATCCTGCCAGACGCCGTCGACTAATTGTCCCATCTTTGTTCCTCCTTCAGACTTCAGATAGCAAAAGCGAGGAGTGGTCTCCTCGCTTTTTTCATTCAGTATAGTGCGCTTACCATTTCTTATTCAGTACACGGTCGATGCTGAATGCGCCCGGTCCGGTAATGGCCAGCAGCAGGTAACCGCCAGCGATGGTCAGGTTTTTCATGAACATCAGGGAGTTCACGCCTTCCGCAAAGTTGCTGTGGAACAGGAACGCGGTCAACAGGGTAAAGCCTGCGGTGAACAGCGCGGTGGTCCGGGTCAGGAAACCGAACAGAATCGCCAGTCCGCCGCCGAATTCAAGGAGGATGGTCAGTGGCAGCAGCGCACCCGGTACGCCCATGGCTTCCATATACTGCTGGGTTCCCGCATAACCGGTGATTTTGCCCCATCCTGCAGTGATAAACAGAATCGGCATCAGAATGCGCGCTACCAGTACACCAACATCTTCTAATTTTTTCATTTCTTACTCCAGAAAACCCAAAGGGCGGCGGTTTTGTTTTTTAGCGCAATCCCGCGTAGTTACACGGTGTTGCTGTCGATGGAGAGGATAGTAGCGAGGCGGAGAGGGAATTGTTAGCAAGGAAAACTGTAGATCTAGTTCAAAGTTTCTGAGTAATCGGCAAGAGGGGGGGGGGGCGAAAGATTCCTGAACGCGATAGATCACTACCGCTCCTGGTATAGGCCTGGCCAGGCGGGTAAGAGGACTGGCTGACCGCGGATGGCGGCCAGGAGGCAAGCTGTTACGAACGGCGTTGCGTATCGGGCGGGGAAGTGGCAGAGCGGGGCGCCGGGAAAAGCGCCCGCGCTCCGGGCGGCTAGCGGACTGTCGACTGGCGCAGGATCCCGCGGACCAGCCGCCAGGTACTCCATAAACCCAGTCCGCGTTTGGTCCAGCGCATTAAAAAATGCGGGTGCCGTACGGACCACACGGCCATCAGACCGCTGCCTACCATCAGCCACGAACGTAAACTGAGCAGCGTATGCCAGCCTCGGTCTAAGGGCGCAGTCGCATCCAGCCAGTGGCGGCGACAGGCGCTCAGCTCCAGCCGTTGCTGCTGGATCTGGCGCAGCAGCTGCGCCTTTTGCCGTTCACGCTCCTGTCGGCCATTCATGGTTTATCTTCCTCCAGAAGGGCACGGTCGTTCTCCAGCTCTTTCCGAGTCAGGCGCAGCAGCGTGGAGCGTCGCGCCTTACGTAAGGTAAGGATTCCGACAATCGCGGCGGCGAGTAGCAGCACGACGGTGGTGGCGATCATGACGTGCAGGCGGTACTGAGCGTCAACGGCCCAGATAACCAGCACCAGCAGACTCATGAGGCCAAACGCGGCAAATAGCAGCGTCAGTCCGGTCATGATCAGCAACTGGAAGAGGTTGGCTTTCTCCTCCTCCAGCTCCACGACGACCAGGCGCAGCCGTGTTTCCACCATTTCGACCAGCAGCGTAACGATACGCTGGCCAATGGAGAAGACGCGCTGACCCGGCCCCTGCGTGTGTTGTGTATTCGCCATAATCAGCGACGCGACAGCAGGACACCCAGCACCAGCCCGACGGCGGCGCCAATCCCGACCCCAGTCCACGGATTTTCGCGAACATAATCATCCGCTCGCGCGGCGGTCTCACGAGTTTGACGCAAAATCGCTTCGCTGGTCTCACCCAGGCGGGCGCGGCTCTCTTTCAGCGCGCTCTCCGCTTTACTGCGCAGTTTACCCATCTCTTCTTTCGACTTGTCCGCCGAGGAATTCAGTACTTCCTCCAGGGTGTCCGCCAGCGTTTTCAGTTCTGCACGAAGGTCGTCAGTCACATTCTCTTTAGCCATGTCGTTCTCCTGTAGCGTGGTCCGTATTGCGAAAGTTAATGGTGATTAGTAATCCCGAGACTCCAGCGTTTTCAACTCCTGTTGCGCTTCATTGAGTTTATGCTGGCGTTTGTTGATTTTGTCCGCATCGCCTTTCTTCCGGGCTTCCTGCAGATCGCGCTGACGTTCAGCGATCTCTTCCCGCTGTTTGGCAATTTTTTGCTGATGATCGGCTTTGAGTTTACTGTCGCTGCAGTTCTCCCGTACCTGACGTAGCGCGGTATTTAGCCCATCAATGCGACTTTGATTGTGATGCTTTTCGGCATAGCTGATCTCTCGTTGAATATCCTGCTCTTTTTCCTGGCAGGGAGAGGCGGCTATGGCGCTGGCGCTAAGTGAAGACAGGGCCAGAAGCAGAGCGATGCGGTGTTTCATGGATAGTACCTTCCATTGTCTTAGGGTATACCCGGAGGATAAACCCGTTCCCGTTGGTAAACGTGAATGCGTTGATTCACGCAGGTTTAAGCATAGTAACAAATGCGGGAAACCACCAGACTGCGTTGAAAACGCAGTCTGACGGCCGTTTACCCGAGCCGATGCGGCGCGTCGCGCAGGCGGGATAACCAGGCGGTGGGCGAGTTATCGTCCTCCAGCAAGGCGATAATATAACCATGTGGCAGAGCGCGACCGAGAACCTCTTTCGCCGCCGCGCCCTGGGCGGTGGAATCAAACTTAATCAGCAGGCCATCCTTTTGCGGCGTAATGCTCTTGAAGCGGATACCGTTAGCGTCGAGGTGATGCCAGACGGAGAAACCATCCGGCATACTGACGCCCTGGCCAACCGGACGGATCGCCAGCGTGGCCTCCTGCTGCTGCACCGCCAGCCAGAGCCAGAACAGCGCGCAGAGCAAAAGAGAGCCACCCAGCAGCCAGCTGAGCTGGCGCAGGGAAGGGCGTTTTATGACCATCATCAGCCCCGGCTTCTGTATTTTTTCTTCCACAGCACCACCAGCGAGCCGATCAGTCCGAAGACCAACAGCGCAACCGGCAGGAGCATCAGGCAGGACATCAGCTGATCTTCATACTTAAGGAATACCGGGGTTTTGCCCAGCAGATAGCCCAGCGAGGTCAGGATGAGCACCCACAGCAGGCCGCTCATCCAGTTAAAGAACTGAAAGCGGGCGTTATTGAGACCGGAAAGCCCGGCGATGGTCGGCAGCAGCGTGCGCACGAAGGCGATGAAGCGGCCGATCAGCAGCGCGGAGAGGCCATGCTTATGAAACAGGTGATGCGCGCGCTGATGATAGTGAGAGGGCAGATGCGACAGCCAGTTTTGCACGATCCGTGTGTTGCCTAGCCAGCGCCCCTGGATATAGCTCAGCCAGCAGCCGAGGCTGGCGGCGGCGGTGAGCAGCAGCAACGTTTCCGGAAAGCCCATCGCCCCTTTGGCGATCAGCACGCCCACGAGCACAAGCAGGCTGTCCCCCGGCAAAAACGCGGCAGGCAGTAACCCGTTCTCAAGGAACAAAATCATAAACAAGACAAAATACAGCATGCCAATCATGGAGGGATTCGCGAGCGTTTCGTAATCCTGAGCCCACAAGGCATTCAATAACTGGGTTAATAGTTCCATTCACGATTCCTGGTACATCGGTTAACGGCACGTCTGAGCGCGTGGCATGTAGGGCGACAAGATTTTTATGAGATTATGGTCGCTGCTTCGGCGCTCTGAACGCTTCCCTGTATAAAACTGAAGTAAGTCAATACCTACTCCCAGAACGGCAAAATGCATCTAATTGTAACAAATCGCCTGACTTTCCGTCAGAGAAATTGCAAGGTGTTGCTCGTTGATTTTGCTGATTGCGGCGATGTGAGGCGAGAGGATTTACACAGGCTGACACTATATATGTTTTGCTTACCTCAGCCTGCCTGGGGAACAGGCGCGCAGGGGCCGCGCGCCGGGGGGATAAAGGCTTATTTCGCGCCGTTGGCCGCCGTATCGAGATGAACCACCGGGTTTTCGGCAAATAAGTAGCGATCGGCATTAAATTCAAAGTCGTCGCTGGTTTCGTTAAACAGCATTTGCTTGGTATTTTCCAGATGCTGCCACATCGCCAGTTTGGCGGCGTTCGGATCTTTTCGCAGCAGCGCCTTCAGGATCTGATCGTGGTCGTCGCACCAGTTATCGACGGTGCGCAGGTCAATATGCTCATGCAGCTTTTTCCAGTACGGGTTATGCACGCGCTGGGTCCACATTTTTTCCACGATCGCCGCCAGGGCGCTATTCTGCGTGGCCAGCGCCACCTGGACATGAAACTGCAGATCCCACTCGGAGTCGCGGAAACACTTCTCGTTGCGCGCTTTCTCCTGAATCTCCATCAGCTTCATGATGTCCTGCTTGGTCACCTGAGTGGCCGCGAATTCGGCGATATTGCTTTCAATAAGCTGCCGCGCCTGCAGCAGCTCAAAGGGGCCATAGTTGGCGAACTCAAGGCTTTCATCGGCCACTTGCTGGTATTTCGGATGGTTAGAGATAACGTGAATGCCCGACCCTTTGCGGACTTCGACATACCCTTCCACTTCCAGCATGATAATGGCTTCACGAACCACGGTGCGGCTAACGTTTTTTTCATCGGCGATAAAGCGCTCGGCGGGCAGCTTATCCCCTACAAGGTAGACACCTTGTTCGATGCGCGTCTTCAGCTCAGCGGCAAGCTGCTGATAAAGACGGCGTGGTTCAATGATTTCCATATTCGCTCCCGCAAGATGGCGACAATATTCGATTTGTTATACCACTTTTACGCGATTTCCACCACTGGCAGGGATGAAAAAGCCGCCTGAGAAGGCGGCTTGGCAGGCGATCACCTTAGCATCAGCGTCTCTAACTCTGGGTGGCCGGTTTGCGGCTGCTAAGCGGCGGCGTGTCATCGTCAGCCGGTTTGTTTTTCAGCACCGTCCAGATGACCAGCGCGCCCAGCAGGTCAAAGACCGCCAGTACCGCAAACAGCGGGCTGAAGCCGATGGTGTCTGCCAGCGCGCCGACGACCAGGGCGAACATGGTGCTCGCCAGCCAGGCGGCCATCCCGGTCAGACCGTTGGCGGTAGCGACTTCGTTACGGCCAAAGACGTCGGAAGAGAGGGTAATCAACGCCCCGGACAGCGCCTGGTGAGCGAACCCGCCGATGCACAGCAGGGCAATCGCCACGTACGGGCTGGTGAACAGGCCGATCATCCCCGGGCCAATCATCAGCAGGGCGCCCATGGTGACCACCATTTTACGCGACACGATCAGATTGACGCCGAACCAGCGCTGGAACAGCGGCGGCAGGTATCCACCGACGATGCAGCCGAGGTCGGCGAACAGCATCGGCATCCAGGCGAACATGGCGATCTCTTTCAGGTTAAAGCCGTAAACCTTAAACATGAACAGAGGGATCCAGGCGTTAAAGGTACCCCAGGCCGGCTCGGCGAGAAAACGCGGCAGGGCGATACCCCAGAACTGACGGTTGCGCAGGATCTGCCACGGCGACATTTTCTTCGCGTTATTGGTCTGGTGTTGAGACTCCTGGCCGCCAATGATGTAGTCGCGTTCTTCGTCAGATAATTTCTTCTGATCGCGCGGGTGTTTGTAGAAGATCAGCCAGGCGATGGCCCAGGCGAAGCTCAGCACCCCGGAGATAATGAACGCCATCTGCCAGCTGTGCATGACAATCGCCCACACCACCAGCGGCGGCGCGATCATGGCGCCGATAGAGGAACCCACGTTGAAGTAGCCCACCGCGATAGAGCGCTCTTTCGCCGGGAACCATTCGGAGCTGGCTTTCAGCCCGGCGGGGATCATCGCTGCTTCCGCCGCGCCCACCGCGCCGCGGGCCAGCGCCAGGCCACCCCAACTGCCGGCGAGGGCGGTCGAGCCACAGAATATCGCCCAGGCGATAGCGAAGAAGGCATAGCCGACTTTAGTCCCCAGAATATCAAGGACATAGCCTGCGACAGGCTGCATGACGGTATAGGCAGCGGAATAGGCTGCAATGATATAGGAGTACTGTTGGGTCGAGATGTGTAACTCTTCCATCAGCGTCGGCGCGGCCGCCGCCACGGTGTTACGGGTCAGGTAGCCCAGCACGGTGCCCAGCGTCACCAGTGCGATCATGTACCAACGTAACCCTTTAATTTTACGCATGTAAACCTCATCGTCTGTAATTTCTCCGCACCAGGTGCGGCCTCTCCTGACGGCGATACGCGGTCGGGAAAGCGAAACGGAGGGTTCAGGAGGGCGGTCCCCTCTGGCCCGAACCTTACCATCAGTTGTTATGTAAAAAGTCGGTATCCATTCCGTATAAGCCGATGCCATCAACACCGGTAAAGCATTCCGTCGGTTTATATGTTGCGACGGCAGAAAGATAACTTGTCATACAACTTTAAAAGTTGAGTGCTGTCACAAAAGTGGGAAAGTTAGTGTGGTCTTTATGACTGGCGAGGAAAGCCAGATACGGCGCGCCCTGGCGAGACGTTTGCCGTGGAGAGGCGGTTTTTTTTATCAACGTTTATTGATCTAACTCACGAAAAACAGTTCGGTCTGTGGAAATTGGTGTGATAACTTTGTCAGCATTGTAGTCAATCATCTGAAAGGCTCCTGTTCCGGAGCGAAGAGGACACACGAATGACACCGTTTATGACCGAAGATTTTCTACTCGATAGCGAATTTGCCCGCCGCCTGTACCACGATTACGCGAAAGATCAGCCTATTTTCGACTACCATTGTCACCTTCCGCCGCAGCAGGTTGCCGAAAATTATCGTTTCAAAAATCTGTATGACATCTGGCTGAAAGGCGATCACTACAAATGGCGCGCGATGCGCACTAACGGCGTGCCGGAGCGTCTGTGTACCGGGGATGCCTCCGATCGCGAGAAATTTGACGCTTGGGCAGCCACCGTGCCTCACACGATTGGCAACCCGTTATACCACTGGACCCATTTAGAGCTGCGTCGCCCATTTGGTATTACAGGTAAGCTGCTGTCACCTTCCACCGCCGATGAGATCTGGGAACAGTGCAATGCGTTACTGGCGCAGGACGCCTTCTCCGCCCGCGGGATCATGAAGCAGATGAACGTGAAGATGGTCGGCACCACCGACGATCCGATTGATTCCCTGGAACACCATGCGGTTGTCGCCAAAGACACTTCATTTGATATCAAGGTGTTGCCGAGCTGGCGCCCGGATAAAGCGTTCAACATCGAGCAGGCGACCTTCAATGACTATATGGCTAAGCTGGGTGAAGTGTCCGACACCGATATTCGCCGTTTTGCGGACCTGCAAAGCGCGCTGACCAAACGTCTGGACCACTTTGCCGCTCACGGTTGCAAAGTCTCCGACCACGCCCTGGACGTGGTGCTGTTTGCGGAAGCGACTGACGCCGAGCTGGACGCCATTCTGGCGCGTCGCCTGGCTGGCGAAACCCTCAGCGAACGCGAAGTGGCGCAGTTCAAAACCGCGGTGCTGGTGTTCCTCGGCGCAGAGTATGCTCGTCGCGGCTGGGTGCAGCAGTACCACATCGGCGCGCTGCGCAATAACAACCTGCGTCAGTTCAAATTGTTAGGCCCGGACGTGGGCTTTGACTCGATCAACGATCGTCCAATGGCTGAAGAGCTGTCTAAGCTGCTGAGCAAGCAGAACGAAGAGAACCTGCTGCCGAAAACCATTCTCTACTGCCTGAACCCGCGCGATAACGAAGTGCTGGGCACCATGATCGGTAACTTCCAGGGCGAAGGGATGCCGGGCAAGATGCAGTTCGGCTCCGGCTGGTGGTTCAACGATCAGAAAGACGGCATGGAGCGGCAGATGACCCAGCTGGCGCAGCTCGGCCTGCTGAGCCGCTTTGTCGGGATGCTGACCGACAGCCGCAGCTTCCTCTCCTACACGCGCCACGAATACTTCCGCCGCATTCTGTGCCAGATGATCGGCCGTTGGGTGACCGCCGGCGAAGCGCCTGCGGATATCGCGCTGCTGGGCGAGATGGTGAAAAACATTTGCTTTAACAATGCGCGTGACTATTTCGCCATTGAACTGAACTAAGACCAGAGGTCGGTTGATATGCAATACATCAAAATCCATTCGCAGGATAACGTCGCGGTCGCGCTGGCGGATATGACGGCCGGTAGCGTGGTGACGATCGACAATGACCCGGTCACCCTCGGTCAGGATATCGTTCGCGGACACAAGTTTGCACTGCGCGCTATCGCGAAAGGGGAAAACGTCGTTAAGTATGGGCTGCCGATTGGCCATGCGCTGGCGGATATCGCGCCGGGCGAGCATGTCCATGCGCACAATACGCGCACCAATCTCAGCGACCTTGACGCGTATCGCTATCAACCGGAGCAGGTTGCCCAACCGCCGCAGCCAGCGGATCGCGACGTGCAGATTTATCGTCGCGCCAATGGTGACGTCGGCGTGCGCAATGAGCTGTGGATCCTGCCGACCGTCGGCTGCGTCAACGCCATGGCCCGCCAGATGCAGAACCGTTTTCTGAAAGAGGCAAACGGCGCTGAGGACATCGATGGAGTGCATCTCTTCAGCCATACCTATGGCTGCTCGCAGCTCGGGGACGATCACCTCAATACCCGCACCATGCTGCAGAATATGGTTCGCCATCCGAACGCCGGGGCGGTGCTGGTGGTGGGCCTTGGCTGTGAAAACAACCAGGTGGAGGCCTTTCGCGAAACGCTGGGCGAGTATGATCCGCAGCGCGTGCACTTTATGGTTTGTCAGCATCAGGACGATGAAGTGGAGGCGGGAGTGGCGCATCTCCACCAGCTGTATGACGTGATGCGTCAGGATAAACGTCAGCCGGGTAAGCTGAGCGAGCTGAAGTTTGGCCTCGAGTGCGGCGGGTCTGACGGCCTGTCCGGTATTACCGCCAACCCGATGCTGGGGCGCTTCTCAGACTACGTGATCGCCAACGGCGGCACCACCGTGCTGACCGAAGTGCCGGAGATGTTCGGCGCTGAACAGCTGCTGATGAGCCACTGCCGCGACGAAGCGACCTTCGACAAGCTGGTGACTATGGTCAATGACTTTAAGCAGTACTTTATCGCGCACGACCAGCCTATTTACGAAAACCCCTCGCCGGGCAACAAGGCCGGGGGGATCACCACCCTCGAGGATAAGTCGCTGGGCTGTACCCAGAAAGCGGGCTCCAGCCAGGTCGTGGATGTCCTGCGCTACGGCGAACGTCTGAAGGTTCATGGTCTGAACTTGCTGAGCGCGCCAGGCAATGATGCCGTCGCCACCAGCGCGCTGGCCGGCGCCGGCTGCCATATGGTGCTGTTCAGCACCGGCCGCGGCACACCGTACGGCGGCTTTGTGCCGACGGTGAAGATCGCCACCAACAGCGAGCTGGCGGCAAAGAAAAAGCACTGGATCGACTTCGATGCCGGACAGCTGATCCACGGCAAAGCGATGCCACAGCTGCTGGAGGAGTTCGTGGATACCATTGTGGCTTTCGCCAACGGCAAACCGACCTGTAATGAGCAGAATGACTTCCGCGAGCTGGCCATCTTTAAAAGCGGTGTTACCCTGTAAAGGCGCATTCATATTGGCGCCCGGGCGGCGTTGATCGCGCATTGGCCTGATAGCGCAGCGTCATCGGGTAAGCAGCAGCGGCGTTTCAGCCTGTGAAGCGCCGTTTGTTTTTTCTCTCAGGGAGCTTTCATGACCGCGTATTGGCTGGCTCAGGGCGTCGGCGTCATCGCCTTTCTTATCGGCATTACCACCTTTATCAACCGCGACGAACGTCGCTTCAGGCTTCAGCTGGCGGTCTATAGCGCCGTTATCGGCGTCCATTTTTTCCTGATGGGCGCCGCGCCTGCCGGGATGAGCGCCGGGCTTAATGCGCTCCGCACGGTCATTTCCCTGCGCACCCGCAGCCTGTGGGTGATGACAGTCTTTATCCTGCTGACGTTGATCCTCGGCCTTGGCAAGCTGCAGCATGCTATGGAGCTGCTGCCGATTATTGGCACTGTCGCCAGCACCTGGGCGCTGTTTCGCTGTAAAGGGCTGACCGTCCGCTGCGTGATGTGGTGCTCCACCGCCTGCTGGGTGACGCATAACCTGTGGCTGGGTTCGATTGGCGGGACGCTGATTGAAGGCAGTTTCCTGATCGTCAACGGCCTGAATATCATTCGCTTCCGCCGGATGCAAAAGCGGGGTATCGATCCGTTCAGGGTTGAAAACGCGGTGCAGGAAGAGAGCCCCTCCGCGCGGTAGCGGAGGGGAAAGGCATTAACTGCGCAGGGCGTTTTTCGCCAGCTGGTCGTCTTCCGCCATGCAGGCGGCGGCGGTAAACAGGGCGTCGGTGGAGGAGTTCAGCGCGGTTTCGCAGGAATCCTGCAGCACGCCGATGATAAAGCCGACGGCAACCACCTGCATCGCCACATCGTTCGGAATACCAAACATATTACAGGCCAGCGGGATCAGCAGCAGCGAACCGCCCGCCACGCCGGAGGCGCCGCAGGCGCACAGCGAAGCGACCACGCTCAGCAACAGCGCCGTCGGCAGATCCACCGGAATGTTCAGCGTATGGACCGCCGCCAGCGTCAGCACGGTAATCGTGATTGCCGCGCCCGCCATATTGATGGTCGCCCCCAGCGGAATGGAGACCGAATAGGTATCGCGATCCAGGTTCAGCTTCTCGCATAGCGCCATATTCACCGGAATATTGGCGGCGGAGCTGCGGGTGAAAAACGCGTAGACGCCGCTTTCGCGCAGGCAAGTCAGCACCAGCGGATAGGGGTTACGGCGAATCTTCCAGAACACCAGCAGCGGGTTAATCACCAGCGCCACCAGCAGCATACAGCCCACCAGTACCAGCAGCAGCTGGGCGTAGCCCCACAGCGTTTCAAAACCGGTGGTCGCTAGGGTGGAAGAGACCAGGCCGAAGATCCCCAGCGGCGCAAAGCGGATCACCACTTTAACGATAAAGGTCACCGCGTGGGAGATATCGTTGATCAGGTTTTTCGTGGTGTCGTTACCATGGCGCAGGGCGAAGCCAAGCCCCACCGCCCACACCAGAATACCGATATAGTTGGCGTTCAGCAGGGCGTCGACCGGGTTGGACACCATGCTCATCAGCAGACTACGCAGCACCTCAACAATCCCCGACGGCGGCGTGATGCTGTCGGCGGCGGTGGTTAAGTGCAGAGTCGACGGAAAGAGAAAACTGAACAACACCGCAGTCAGCGCCGCGCTAAAGGTGCCCAGCAGATAGAGAAACAGAATAGGGCGAATACTGGTTTTTTGTCCGTGCTGATGGTTGGCGATCGAGGCCATGACGAGCATCAATACCAGCACCGGCGCTACCGCCTTTAACGCGCCGACGAACAGGGTCCCCAGCAGGCCGACGGCGATAGCCGCTGGCTTAGAGACCAGCGCCAGCAGCACGCCAAGCACCAGGCCGATTAAAATTTGTTTCACCAGGCTGCCTTGCGCCAGGCGGGAGAGCCACCCTGATGGGGGAGTGCGTGTTGTCATAATTCATTCCTTCCAGTGATGTAGCAAGCCATCCCAGCCACGTATTATTTGTTACGTTTATGTCAGGATGTAAATAGATGTTTGCATAGCCGAGTATACGGAAAGAAAGCCTGGCGGGAAGCGTAAAATACTGTGATTTTAATCTGGATCTTATTTTTTAACTACGCAGTAACATAATTGTGACATGAGCAGGCATTCTCGTTATGAGAAGGTCTGCTATAGCCGATTACCGCGCCGCCAGCGGGAGCCGACGGCGCGCCAGGCAGGTTATTCAGGCAGTTTGCGCTGCTTGTCGTGCTGCTTGTTGACCCAGGCGTTAATCAACAGCGTGACGGTCAGGATGCCGCCCACGACCCCCAGCGAGATGGCGACCGGGATATGGTAGAAGTCGACGATCAGCATCTTCACGCCAATAAACACCAGGATCACCGACAGGCCATATTTGAGCATCGAGAAGCGCTCAGCGACCCCCGCCAGCAGGAAGTACATGGCGCGCAGGCCGAGAATGGCAAACAGGTTCGAGGTCAGCACGATAAACGGGTCGGTGGTGACCGCGAAGATCGCCGGGATACTGTCGACGGCGAATATCACATCGCTCAGCTCGACCAGAATCAACACCAGCAGCAGCGGCGTGGCGAACAGCACCCCGTTTTTACGGGTGAAGAAGCGCTCGCTCTCGATTTTATCGGTCATTCGCAGATGGCTGCGGATCCAGCGCACCAGCGGTTTGTCGCCGATGCCGGAATCATCCTCTTTCGCCAGCGCCATCTTCACGCCGGTAAACAGCAGGAAGGCGCCGAAGACGTACAACAGCCAGTCGAACTGGGAGATAAGCCAGCTGCCGGCGAAGATCATAATGGTGCGCAGAATAATCGCCCCGAGGACGCCATACACCAGCACCCGGCGCTGCAGAGCAGGCGGCACGGCGAAGTAGCTGAACAGCATCAGCCAGACGAAGACGTTATCGACCGCCAGCGCTTTTTCAATCAGATAACCGGTGAGGAAGGCCAGGGCCTGCGGATCGGCGACGGCGCGGCCCTGGGTTTGCACCAGATACCACCAGAACGCGGCGTTGAACAACAGAGAAAGTGTGACCCAGAGGATAGACCAGCCAGCGGCCTGCTTCATGGTCATGCTATGCGAACCGCGTCGTCCCTGAAGCAGCAGGTCGATCGCCAACATGATCGCGACGACGACAGCGAATCCACCCCATAGCAACGGCGTGCCGACAGTATTCATTTGATATTCCTTACATAAAAACAAAAACGGCTGACGTCGGAAGACGGCAGCCGCTGCGCTTTTATGCATAGACCTCGCCTTCCGGCAAGGTCTCACTTACAACAACCAAAGTTCATCGCGATGGGCTTTGGTGATTGCCCGGCGACCGGATGCGGTATTACACGCATCGTAATGACGATCGGCCGGCAAGGAAGTTACTCCCCTTTGCTCGTAACAAAATATGTCACGAGGCGGTTTTCGTCAATGGCGGCCAGACGGGCCTTTACACTCTTTTACGCCAGCGGCTGCGTATCGGCCGGGAAGATCACCCCGGTCTGGCGACGAATTTCGCTCGACAGTTTCGCCGTGATACGGCTCACAGCCAGGCCCGGATGGTCGACATCCTCTGTTTCCACCAGCCGCGCGAAGGTCTCCGCCTCATACAGCATAGTATTGATATGCTGCGGCTGCGTCAGGTCCTGGGCTTTGCCGCCGCGCGGCACAAACGCCAGCTTCTGGCACTCGGAGATTTTTTCGATCACCAGTACCCCCTCTTCCCCCTGAATTTCGCTGGGGATCGCCGAGTCGCTCACCTTGGAGTGATGCAGCGTCACGTCGAAGTCGTCATAGCTCAGCACCACGGTGCCCTGGGCGTCCACGCCGCTGTCCAGCAGGCTGGCGGTGGCATGAACGGCCCGCGGTTCGCCCCACAGCGCCACAGCGGACGCCAGGCAATAGAAGCCGATATCCATAATCGAACCGTTGGAGAACGCCGGATTAAAGGTGTTGGGGTTTTCGCCGTCGAGGTAGCGCTGGTAGCGCGAAGAGTACTGGCAGTAGTTAATGAAGGCTTTACGCAGTTTACCCACTTTGCCGAGGGTTTCCTTCAGCAGCAGAAAGTTGGGCAGGCTGGCGGTTTTGAAGGCTTCAAACAGCACCACGTGGTTGGCTTTCGCCACCGCGATGGCCGCCTCGACCTCCTGTAGATTCGACGCCAGCGGTTTTTCGCAAATGACGTGCTTCTTGTGGCTCAGGAACAGCCGCGTCTGCGGGAAGTGCAGGGAGTTCGGGCTGGCGATATACACCGCATCAATGGCGTCGCTTTGCGCCAGCGCCTCCAGCGAGGTATACAGATGCTCGACCGGATAGTCATTGGCGAAGGCTTGCGCCTGTTCGAGGCTGCGGGAGTAGATGGCGGTAAGTTTATATTTGCCGGTTTCATGGGCGGCATCGACAAACTGCTTAGTGATCCAGTTTGTGCCAACAACTGCGAAACGTATCATAAACGGTGACGAACTCCATTAAAGGGAACCTGTCGCCACTCTATCATGCCCCCATGACAAAACCAGTGCGTGACTACGCAGAACGCTTCAACGAAAGGTGCGTCAGCCACAGGCGGGTGTCGAACTCCAGCTGGTGGTATTGCGGCTCCATATGGCAGCACAGCTGATAGAAAGCCTTGTTGTGATCCTTCTCTTTCAGATGCGCCAGCTCATGAACCACGATCATCCGCAGAAAGGCCTCCGGCGCGTCGCGAAATACCGTCGCCACGCGGATCTCCGCTTTGGCTTTCAGCTTGCCGCCCTGAACGCGCGAAATGGCGGTATGCAGGCCGAGCGCATTGTTCAGCACGTGGATCTTACTGTCATACATCACTTTGTTGATCGGCGCCGCGCCGCGCAGAAAGCGGTTTTTCAAATCCTGGGTGTACTGATATAGCGCTTTATCGCTGTTAACGTCGTGCCCATGCGGATAGCGCTTTTGCAGCACCTCTCCAAGGCGGTTTTGCTCGATTAACGTGGTCACCTGCGCCAGCAGCGATTCAGGATAGCCCTGTAAATAAATGAGTTTTGTCATCGTCTTATCATTATGTCTGTCAGGAGGGCAGTTCAGCCACGGTCATGGTAAAGACCAGCGGCGCGGGTCCCGCATTCCGGTACCCGTGCTCTGTTTCGGTGCGGGCCACCGCGGATTCTCCGACCGCCACCGTGCGGCAGGTCTCGCCAAGCGTCAGCGTCAGCGCGCCGGCTTCCACGTGCAGCAGCTCGAAGGTCGTCGCCGGGTGGCCGGGCGAGGTAAAGGCTTCGCCGGGCTGCATCTCCCAGCGCCACAGCTCAATCATATTCGGCCCGGCGGTGCCGGCGAGAAGCCTGGCGCTGCCTCCCAGCGGGCCTTGCCAGAGGGTGGGGATCTGCTCGGCGGGAATAATATGCAACGCGGGTTCGCTTGCCACATTGACGATATCCGCCACCGAAACGCCCAGCGCGGCGGCGAGTTTGCAGAGGATCGCAATGCTGGGGTTGGCGGCCTCTTTTTCCATCTCGACCAGCATACCTTTGCTGATGCTGGCCCGGCGCGACAGCTCGTCCAGCGACATTTTTTTCGCTTTACGGTAGGCCTTCAGCCGCGTGGCGACGGCGCGACTTACCTGGTCGACATCAGCTCCTGAATCGGTCGTTATATTGACTTTTACGTTCATTGGTCACTATGATGAAACAAATTGGTCATTACAGGATTATCGAATGCGTAGCGTAACGCCGTCAATCGAATCTGCGGTCAGCCGCCTGGCGCCGGGCTTTCGGGCATTAAGTATTGTGGTGGAGAGTGCGCCGGTGGCCAACCCCGCCATCGCGGAGCAGGCGCTGGCCGAGGCCTGCCAGGCGGTGCAGCAGGATGATGTGCCCTGGGCGCAAGCGCACCTGGCGGCATGGGATGAAGCCTTCAGCGCCTTCGGCGCGAAGGCGAAACGTACCCCCTGTTCGGCGCAGGCGCTGCGCAAGCGGGTGCTGAAAGAGGGGAGCCTGCCGGCCATCGATCCGGTAGTGGATATCTACAACGCGATCAGCATTGGCTATGCCGTCCCGGTCGGTGGGGAAAATCTGGCCGCCTACCGTGGCGAACCGCGGCTGGCCATTGCCCGCGGCGATGAGCCATTCGATACGCTAAAATCGGCAGAGCCGGTGGTGGAATATCCGGAGCCGGGCGAAGTCATCTGGCGGGATGATATAGGCGTAACCTGCCGACGCTGGAACTGGCGACAGGGCGTACGTACCCGGCTAGACAGCGGCGCGCATACGATGTGGTTTATTCTCGAAAGCCTGCCGGCGATGCCGTTGTCGGCCCTGCAAGAGGCGGGAGAGCGGCTGGTAGGCTATCTGCAGCAGCTGATGCCCGGTGCCCGCGCGTCGATAACGCTGCTGCAAGCCGATGGCGAGGGCGATCTACGCTGAGCGGCGATGATCAGCGATCTCTCTTCAACTGGACAGGATTTGCGTATAAACTCGCGGGTTTTACTATTCCGGAGGCGGAGAGGCGATGAGCCAGGCAGAGTTAAACGGTGAGTTATTCACATTAGAGCGGTTCCCACCTAACGCTGAAGAAGAAGCGCTTCAGGCGTGGGAAGCGGCGGATGAATATCTGCTGCAACAGGTGAATGACGTCGACGGCCTGACGCTCATCTTCAACGACGGCTTCGGCGCGCTCGCCTGCGCGCTGGCGGAGCGCAACCCCGTCAGCATCAACGATTCCTTTATTTCCGAGCTGGCGACCCGCCACAACCTACGGATGAACGGCATTGATGAAGAGAGCGTGCGCTTTCAGGATAGCCTGAGCCCGCTGCCGGCCTCGCCGGCGCTGGTGCTGATTAAGGTGCCAAAGCAGCTGGCGCTGCTGGAACAGCAGCTGCGCGCCCTGCGCCAAGTGGTGACGCCGGAAACCCGCATTATCGCCGCGGCGAAAGCCCGCGATGTGCATAACTCGACGCTGGCGCTGTTTGAAAAAATTCTCGGTACCACCACCACCTCGCTGGCATGGAAAAAAGCGCGTCTGATCCACTGCGTTTTCACCGCCCCTGAGCTGGCCGATGCGCCGCAAACCTACAGCTGGAAGCTGGACGGCACGCCGTGGACCATCCACAACCATGCCAACGTTTTTGCCCGCAGCGGTCTGGATATCGGCGCGCGCTTCTTCCTGCAGCATTTACCGTCTAATTTAGAAGGCGAGATCGCCGATCTCGGCTGCGGCAACGGGGTGATTGGCCTGCAGGCGCTGGCGCAGAACCCGAACGCGCGGGTCATGTTCACCGATGAGTCGCACATGGCGGTGGCTTCCAGCCGGTTGAACGTCGAGCACAACCTGCCGGACGATATCGACCGCTGTGAATTTATGGTCAACAACTCGCTCTCCGGCATTGAGCCGGACCGCTTTACGGCGATCCTGTGCAATCCGCCGTTCCATCAGCAGCACGCCATTACCGACCATATTGCCTGGCAGATGTTTAACGACGCCCGCCGCAGCCTGAAATACGGCGGCGAGCTGTACGTCGTCGGCAACCGCCACCTCGATTACTTCCGTAAGCTGAAGCGCGCGTTTGGTAATTGCACGACGATTGCGACGAACAATAAGTTTGTCATTTTGAAAGCGACCAAGGTGCGTAAGCAGCGCTGATGCTTGTCGCAGTTTACCCGGCTTGCGGCTGTCGCCTTAGCCGGGCTACCGGCTGACGCCTTCGCCGGGCTAGCGTGCGGGATTATCGTGGTAGCCCGGGGAAGGCGCATCGCGCCGCCCCCGGGACACGGCTAAATCGTCAGCGCCAGCTTCGTGCCCTGGGCAATCGCCCGGCGCGCATCCAGCTCCGCCGCCACGTCGCAGCCGCCGATCAAATGCACCGTTTTCCCTGCCTCGCGCAGCGGTTCCGCCAGATCGCGGCGCGGCTCCTGACCGGCGCAGACAATCACATGATCCACCGCCAGCAGCTGGCGTTCACCGCCGATAGTCACATGTAACCCCTCATCATCGATCTTCTCATAGCTGACCGCCGGGATCATTTTCACGCCGCGCGCCAGCAGCGTCGCGCGATGGATCCAGCCGGTGGTTTTGCCGAGCCCTTCGCCCGGTTTGCTCGCTTTGCGCTGCAGCATCACAATTTGTCGCGGGCTTTGACTCAGTTGCGGGCCCTCAGGACTCAGCCCTCCCGCCGTTTGCAGGCTGGTATCGATACCCCATTCGCGACAGAATTCGCCGATATCCTGGCTGGTGGCCACGCCCGACTGGCTTAGGTACATCGCGGTGTCGAAGCCGATGCCGCCGCAGCCGATGATCGCCACCTTCGCGCCAACCGGCGCTTTGTCGCGCAAGACATCCAGGTAGCTGAGCACCTTGGGATGATCGATCCCGGCGATCGCCGGCAGGCGCGGGGCGATACCGGTGGCGAGGATCGTCTCATCGAAAGCCAGCAGATCATCTGCCGTAACGCGGGTGTTCAGGCGCAGATCGACGCCGTTAAGATCGAGCATGGTGCGGTAGTAACGCAGCGTCTCGTGGAACTCCTCTTTGCCAGGGATCTGTTTGGCGATATTAAACTGGCCGCCGATCTCCAGCAGCGCATCGAACAACGTGACCTGATGGCCACGGGCGGCGGCGTTAACGGCAAAGGCCAGACCGGCCGGCCCGGCGCCGACCACCGCCAGCCGTTTAGGCGCGTTGGCAGGCAGGACCGGCATCAGGGTTTCATGACAGGCGCGCGGGTTGACCAGACAGGAGGTGACTTTGCCGACGAAGATCCGATCGAGACACGCCTGGTTGCAGCCGATGCAGGTGTTGATCTGATCGGCACGATCGTTCTGCGCTTTTGACATAAATTCGGCGTCGGCGAGGAACGGGCGGGCCATCGATACCATATCGGCATCGCCGCGGGCGAGAATATCCTCCGCGACCTGCGGATCGTTGATGCGGTTGGTGGTGATCAGCGGGATCGACACCGCGCCTTTCAGCTTGCGGGTGACCCAGCTAAAGGCGCCGCGCGGTACCGGCGTGGCGATGGTTGGAATGCGCGCTTCGTGCCAGCCGATCCCGGTGTTGATGATGGTCGCTCCCGCCGCTTCAATCGCTTTGGCCAGTTCAGTGACTTCCGCCAGCGTGCTGCCGTCGTTGACCAGATCGAGCATCGATAGGCGGTAGATGATAATGAAATCGTGACCGGCGCGCTGGCGCACGGCCTTGACCACTTCAACGGCGAATCGCATACGGCGCGCGTAATCGCCGCCCCATTGATCGCTGCGCTGGTTGGTGCGCGCGGCGAGAAATTCGTTAATCAGATAGCCCTCAGAGCCCATCACCTCGACGCCGTCATAGCCTGCTTCCCGCGCGAGCTGGGCGCAGTGGGCAAAATCATCGATCAGCGTGAGGATCTCGTCGTGGCTCAGCTCATGAGGGGTGAACCGGTTAATCGGCGCCTGCAGAGGCGAGGGGGCGACCAGCGCGGGCTGGTAGCTGTAGCGCCCGGTGTGCAGGATCTGCAGGGCGATTTTACCGCCCTCCTGATGTACCGCGTCGGTGATCTGGCGATGATGCGCCAGGTGGCTGGCATCGTTGAGCACCGCGCCGCCGGCCATGGTCACGCCGGACGGGGCGGGAGCGATGCCGCCGGTGACGATCAGTGCCACGCCGTGACGCGCGCGCTCGGCGTAAAAGGCCGCTAACCGCTGCGCGCCGTCGGGCAGTTCTTCCAGACCGGTATGCATGGAGCCCATCAACACGCGGTTTTTAAGGGTGGTGAAGCCCAGCTCAAGCGGGGCGAAAAGCGACGGATAGCGGCTCATAATGGCTTCCAATGTAAAATTATTGTTATGTGGTCGGATGAGTTACTAATTTAGCCGTCGTGGAGAAAAAGGGAAAAGGGGAGTGCGGTGATTGTGATGGGATTCAAAGAACGGCGAAGCGTTGCCCCTCACCCCGGCCCTCTCCCAAAGGGAGAGGGAGAAAGGCGGACCAGCACTGGTATTCAGGCTTGCGCCAGACGGTTCCTTCTCCCGCCGGGAGAGGGTTAGGGTGAGGGCGAAGACGGGCACCGATATCCAGGCCAGCGCCGGACGGTTCCCTCTCCCGCCGGGAGAGGGTTAGGGTGAGGGCGAAGACGGGCACCGATATTCAGGCCAGCGCCGGACGGTTCCCTCTCCCACCGGGTTAGGGTGAGGGGGAAGACGCAACGCGCTGGCGGCGTTCCAGACCCGGCGCCTGCCACATCGATGTTGTCAGCCCGCTATCGACAAGACCAAGCTGATCGGCATACACCGACTGCCATTTACTCATCATCTCCTGATAAAGCTCGCGATGTTGCGGATTAGGGCTGAATTCGCGGTGCCAGCTCACTAACTTTTCTCCAGCGCTGGCCATATCGCCGTACAGCCCGGCGCCAGCGCCGGCGGCAATGGCGCAGCCGAGGGCAGTGGCTTCGCGGACCACCGGTACCCGCACCGGCAGGCCGGTGACGTCGCTGAGGATCTGGCTCCACAGCGCGCCTTTAGAGCCGCCGCCGGCAAACACCAGGCTGTCGAAAGTCACCCCGGAAAACTGCGAAATCTGCGCCAGGTTGCAGGCGGAGACAATCGCCGCGTTCTCCTCCAGGGCCCGGAACAGGGTGGCTTTATTGCACTTCTCCGGATCGATGGAGAGGTTAATAAACGATGGCGCAGCGTGGTACCACTGCTTAAAGTGCATGGCGTCGGAAAAAATAGGCATCACGCCGTGGGAACCGGCGGGTACGCGGCTGGCCATCTCCTCCAGCAGCGAATAGGCATCGACGCCGAGACGCTCGGCAATCAGCTTTTCTTCAGCGCAGAAGGCGTCGCGGAACCAGCGCATGGTCAGTCCGGTAAAGAAACTGATCGATTCCGCCTGCGCCATGCCGGGGATCACGTGAGGATTGACGCGGATATTCATCTGCGGGTCGGTGCGCACCTGCGGCAGATTGACCACCTGCTGCCAGAAAGTGCCGCCGAGTACCGCGCTTTGCCCGGCGCGTACCACCCCGAGCCCGAGGCAGCCGAGCTGCACGTCGCCGCCGCCCATCACCACCGGCGTCCCGGCGCGCAGGCCGCTCTGCTGGGCTGCCGCTTCGGTGACGGCGCCCAGCAGCGTGCCGGTCTCTTTCACCGGCGAGAGCATATCGGCGCGCAGCCCGGCCATATCCAGCAGCGCCGGGCGCCAGTCGCGGCTGAACAGATCGAGCATGCCGGTGGTGCCTGCGTTTGACGGGTCGACCGCCAGCTCGCCGGAAAGCTTCGCCGCCAGCCAGTCGCTGATCATGGTGATAGTCGCCGCCTTGCGGTAGATATCGGGACGATGGTGCGCCAGCCACAGCAGGCGTGGCATGGCGCTGAGCGCCAGCGTTTGCCCGGAGACCTCGTACACCTCGGATTCAAAACGATAGTCGTGGATCTCCTTAAGCTCCGCCACTTCGCGGCTGGCGCGGGCATCAACGTTGGCGCAGGCCCAGATGGCCTCGCCGTTGCGGTCATAGAGGACGATCCCTTCGCGCATCGAACAGCAGGCGACGGACTGAATATCGGCGGCAGAGAGCCGGGCGGCGTCGAGAGCCTGGCGAATGCACTGGCAGGCCAGCTGCCAGTTGGTGGTAAGGTCGAACTCCATCGAGCCGGGGACGTTATCGACGCTCAGGTGTTTCCATTCGGCCTGGCCCACCGCCAGCTGGCGGCCATTAAGATCGAAAATGACCGCCCGTATGCTGCCGGTCCCGGCATCTAACGCTAACAGGTAACTCATGACATGCGCCTCACTGTTGTCGCGCGGCGCCGGGCCGTCAGGAGGCCAGTGTGAGCACCGCGCGTGCTGTTGTCTCTTCCGTTACCAGGCCATTAATGCGCTTGCCAATCAGAGCGGCATGAATCGCCTGCGCTTTTTGTTCTCCCCCGGCGACGCCGACGATGGTCGGCAGCTGCGCCAGCTCATCAAGGGTCACGCCGAGCAGTTCCCGATGGATCTCCAGTCCTTCTACCGGCCGGCCGTCGGCCTGCAGGAAATAACCTAAAATGTCGCCGACCGCCCCTTTGCGGGCGTACATCAGCTGTTCGCCCTCGCTGATATAGCCGGAGCGCAGAATGGTCGCGTCGCGCCGCTGATCGATAGCGCCAATGCCAACCACCGCCGCGTCCGCCGCCGTCGCCGCCAGCATCACATCGCGCACGCTGGATTCGCGGCGCAGGATCTCAGCGACCTCCGCCGACGAGACCCGCAGCGGCGCCGGAATAATACTGACGCTGCAGGCGGCATCCAGTTGGCCGATGCCGGTCATATAGGGGCCGACGCCGCCGGAGAGAGTGACCAGTCGCACCTGCTGCGAGCCGATAAAGCCGCTGAGATGCTGCAGGCAGCTCATGGTGGCTTCGCCGAAGCCGACCGCCAGCAGCTGTCCCGGTTGCAGAATGCCCATCAGCGACTGCGCGGCACCGATCCCCAGCCGGGTATTCATCGGCGGGGTGTTGAGCGCCGGCAGCACACGGGCAATCTTGAGGCCAAAGCGCTGCTGGAGTTCACTTTCCAGCGCCAGACAGCCCTCATAGCGCGAGTTGATCTGCACGCGAATCACCCCGGACTGGCGGCCTTTCTCCAGCAGGCGGGAAATCTTCAGCCGCGGCAGCCCCAAACGCTCGCCGATGTCGTTTTGCGTCAGGCCGTCGTGGTAGTAACACCACGCCACCCGCGCCACCAGCTCTTCCTCGGCTAACGCCAGCCCGGCGTAGCGATGGTCTTCCGTAATGCGTTTTTCGCTCATAAATTGAACTCTTATAAAAATTTAGATCATATGTTCGCTATTGCGCGGCCGGAAAGTGTGAGCCGACTGGCAAAACGGATCTTTCATCTCTGGCCGCTTTTTTCCGGACGATCTAAAGCGCCAAACTGTGATCTTCGCACGGTTGTAAATATAGTTCACCGTCTACGCTTTTGAACATTATTAAATTTAAAAATCATTTGTTCAAACGAGGCGCGACGATGAAGCCACTGCTTGAAGCTCGCCAGATCCGCAAACAGTTCTCCGGCGTTGCCGTGCTGAAGGGCATCGACTTTACGCTATGCGCGGGCCAGGTGCATGCGCTGATGGGGGGCAACGGCGCGGGTAAATCGACGCTGATGAAGATCATCGCCGGCGTCGAAACCCCGGATAGCGGTGAACTGACGATCGGCGAACGCGCGTTTGCGCGCCTTAACCCGGCGTTGGCCCACCAGCTGGGCATCTATCTGGTGCCGCAGGAGCCAATGCTGTTTCCCAACCTCAGCGTGCGCGAGAACATTCTCTTTCGTCTGCCGAAGCGGGCGGATACCAACGCGCGGCTGCAGGAAAAACTGCAGCAGCTGAACTGCCAGATCAACCTCGATGCCAGCGCCAGCATGTTGGAAGTGGCCGATCAACAGATGGTCGAGATCCTGCGCGGCCTGATGCGCGAGGCGCGGATCCTGATCCTGGATGAACCCACCGCCTCTTTAACGCCGGGTGAAACCGAGAGACTGTTTAGCCAGATCCGCGCGTTACAGGCGCTGGACGTTGGGATCGTCTTTATCTCGCACAAACTGCCGGAAATCCGCCAGCTGGCCAGCCATGTGTCGGTGATGCGCGACGGGGCAGTGGTGCTCAGTGGCGAAACGGCGGGCTACGGCGACCAACAGCTTATCAGCGCCATGACGCCGGCCAGCCGCGACCATGCGCTGAGCGACACGCAAAAGCTGTGGCTAGCGCTACCGGGCAACCGCCGTACCCAGGCGCAGGATTTTCCCGTGCTGCGGGTGGAGGATCTCACTGGCGAAGGTTTTATCGATCTCAGTCTGGAGATCCGCGCCGGGGAGATCGTCGGCCTTGCCGGGCTGGTGGGATCCGGGCGCACCGAATTTGCCGAAACCTTATACGGCCTGCGTCCGCCGCGCGCCGGGAGGATCTGGCTGGAGAACCGCGAGATTAGTCAGGAGAGCACCCGCGCCAGGTTGGCCAGCGGGCTGGTCTATCTGCCGGAAGACCGCCAGGTCTCCGGGCTGTTTCTCGATGCGCCGGTGCGCTGGAACACGGTGATGTTCAATCAGCCGTCGTGGTGGCAGCAGGGGAAACGGGAGGCGGCGGTGGTCGAGCGCTATCACCGGGCGCTGGGGATCAAGCTGGCCGATGGCGACCAGCCGGTACGCACTCTCTCCGGCGGCAACCAGCAGAAGGTGCTGCTGGCGCGCTGTCTGGAAGCTAATCCGTTGCTGCTGATTGTCGATGAGCCGACGCGCGGCGTGGATGTCTCCGCCCGCGCCGATATCTATCAGCTGCTGAAAAGCGTCGCCGCGCAAAATGTGGCGGTGCTGATGATCTCTTCCGATGTGGAGGAGTTCGTCGGTCTGGCCGACCGGGTGCTGGTGATGCATCAGGGCCGCCACAGCGGCGAGCTGGCGCGGCAGGCGGTGACCGTCGATCGCATGATGACCCTGGCCTTCGGAGGGCAGGCATGAAAACGTTATTCAAGAATCGCGAACTGAGCGCCTTTTTTGCCATCGTGGCGCTGTTTGCCGTGCTGGTGGCGCTCAATCCGGCCTATTTCAGCCTGCAGACGCTGGCGATGATTTTCGCCAGCTCACAAATCCTGTGCCTGCTGGCGCTGGGGGCGACGCTGGTGATGCTGACCCGCAATATCGACGTGTCGGTGGGCTCCACCGTTGGCCTGAGCGCCATCGCCGTTGGGGTAGCGCTGAACAACGGCTACGGGCTGGCGACGGCGATCGCCTTCGCGCTGGCGATAGGCGCACTGGCCGGGGCTTTTAACGGCCTGCTGGTGGTGGGGCTGCGCATTCCGGCGATCGTCGCGACGCTCGGCACGCTGGGGTTGTATCGCGGGGTGATGCTGCTGTGGACCGGAGGGAAATGGATCGAAGGCTTGCCCGACAGCCTGAAATCGCTCTCGGAGCCCGCGTTTATCGGCGTCTCGCCGCTGGGCTGGCTGGTGCTGGCGCTGCTGCTGGCGGGCGGCTGGCTGCTGTCGCGCACCGCCTTTGGTCGTGATTTTTACGCCGTTGGCGATAACCTCGCCGCTGCCCGCCAGCTGGGCGTGGCGGTCAATCGCACACGGATGCTGGCTTTTACCCTCAACGGTATGCTGGCGGCCTGCGCCGGGATCGTCTTCGCCGCGCAGATTGGCTTTGTGCCCAATCAGACCGGCAGCGGCCTGGAGATGAAAGCCATCGCCGCCTGCGTGCTGGGCGGAATATCGCTGCTCGGCGGCACCGGTACGCTGCTCGGCGCGTTTCTCGGCGCCTTTTTCCTCACCCAAATCGACACCGTGCTGGTGCTGTTCCGCCTTCCTGCCTGGTGGAATGACTTTATCGCCGGCCTGGTGCTGCTCGGGGTGCTGGTGCTTGATGGACGCCTGCGCCAGGCGCTGGCCCGCCATCAGCGGGCGCTGAAGTACAGTCGTTTCCAGCCCGGCAACAAAGGGGGCAAACAGGTTGCCCGCTTTCCCGAACGCAAAAGCAAAGAGGTGGCTTAAATGAAGCTGAAGCTTAACTGGGAAAGCGCGCTGCTGGCGTTATTAGTCGTGGAAATCCTGCTGTTCGGCGCGCTGAATCCGCGCATGCTGGATCTCAATATGCTGCTCTTTAGCACCAGCGACTTTATCTGCATCGGCATCGTCGCGCTGCCGCTGACGCTGGTGATTATCAGCGGCGGGATCGATATTTCGCTGGGCTCGACCATCGGACTGTGCGCCATCGCCCTCGGGGTGATGACCCAGGCGGGCTGGCCGCTGTGGCTGGCGGTGTCGCTGACGTTGCTGCTGGGGCTGCTGTGCGGGCTAATCAACGCCGCGCTGATCCACTACACCGGCATCAGCCCGCTGGTGATCACCCTCGGGACGCTGTATCTGTACGGCGGCGGCGCGCTGCTGCTTTCCGGCATGGCCGGCGCCACCGGTTATGAGGGGATCGGCGGCTTTCCCGACAGCTTCACCGCCTTCGCCAATTTAACCCTGGGCGGGCTGCCGCTGCCGCTGGTGCTGTTCGCGGGTATCACCTTTCTCTTCTGGCTGCTGGCCCATCGCGGGCGCTTTGGCCGCCACCTCTTTTTACTCGGGCAAAACCCGCGCGCCGCCCGCTATGCGGCTCTGTCGGTGAACGGCATCCCGTATGTGCTGTATGGCCTGGTCGGTATTGCCTCGGCGGTCGCGGCGCTGGTGATGGTCTCCTATTTCGGCTCGGCGCGTTCGGATTTAGGCCGTGACCTGCTGATGCCGGCGCTGACCGCGGCGGTGCTCGGTGGGGCCAATATTTACGGCGGCTCGGGATCGATACTGGGTACCGCGCTGGCGGCATTGCTGGTGGGGTATCTGCAACAGGGTTTACAGATGGTCGGCATCCCCAACCAGGTGTCGAGCGCGCTGTCAGGGGCGCTGTTGGTTGTGGTGGTGATGGGGCGTTCGCTGAGCCTGCACCGTGAATGGGTGCACACGACCTGGCGGCGTCTTTTCTCGCGTAAAACAATCGGAGCACAACAATGAAAACAAAACGTATCCTGCAGGTCAGCACGCTGGCGCTGGCGATGAGCGTGGCAACCGCGCAAGCGGCGGACCGTATCGCCTTTATTCCTAAGCTGGTCGGCGTCGGCTTCTTTACCAGCGGCGGCAACGGCGCGAAAGAGGCGGGGAAAGCGCTGGGCGTGGATGTTACCTATGACGGCCCAACCGAGCCCAGCGTCTCCGGCCAGGTGCAGCTTATCAACAACTTCGTCAACCAGGGCTACAACGCGATTATCGTCTCAGCCGTCTCACCGGACGGCCTGTGTCCGGCGCTGAAGCGGGCGATGCAGCGCGGGGTGAAAGTCCTGACCTGGGATTCCGATACCAAGCCGGAGTGCCGCAGCATCTATATCAATCAGGGCACGCCGCAGCAGCTCGGCGGCCTGCTGGTGGAGATGGCGGAAAAGCAGGTGACGAAGCCCGCTGCCAAAGTGGCGTTTTTCTACTCCAGCCCGACGGTGACCGACCAGAACCAGTGGGTGAAGGAAGCCAAAGCCAAAATCGAAAAAGAACATCCGCAGTGGCAAATCGTCACCACCCAGTTTGGCTATAACGATGCCACCAAATCGCTGCAAACTGCCGAGGGGATCTTAAAAGCGTATCCGGATCTCGACGCCATTATCGCGCCGGATGCCAATGCCCTGCCGGCGGCGGCGCAGGCGGCGGAGAACCTCAAGCGTCAGGGCGTGGCGATCGTCGGCTTTAGTACACCCAATGTGATGCGCCCCTACGTGGAGCGCGGCACGGTGAAAGCCTTTGGTCTGTGGGATGTGGTTCAGCAGGGCAAAATTGCGGTTAACGTCGCCGATCGATTACTGAAAAAGGGCGATCTTAACGTCGGCGATAGCGTTGAGGTGAAAGATATCGGCTCGCTGAAGGTCGAACCGAACAGCGTGCAGGGCTACCAGTATGAGGCGAAGGGCAACGGTATCGTGTTGCTGCCGGAGCGCGTGGTGTTCAGCAAAGAGAACATCAATAACTACGACTTCTGACGGAGGATGAGATGGCTGATTTAGATGATATCAAAGAGGGCAAGGACTTCGGCCTCGACCGCCCGCAGCAGAACACGCTGTACACCCTGAAAGGCTGCGGCTCGCTGGACTGGGGCATGCAGTCGCGGCTGGCGCGCATTTTTAATCCGCACAGCAACCGCACGGTCATGCTGGCCTTCGACCACGGTTACTTCCAGGGGCCAACCACCGGGCTGGAGCGTATCGACCTGTCGATTGCGCCGCTGTTCGAGGAGACCGACGTGCTGATGTGTACCCGCGGCGTATTGCGCAGTCAAGTACCGGCGGCGACCAATAAACCGGTGGTGCTGCGCGCCTCCGGCGGTAACTCGATTTTGAGTGAACTCTCCAACGAATGCGTGGCGGTGGCGATGGAGGACGCCCTGCGTCTCAACGTTTGCGCGGTGGCGGCGCAGGTCTATATCGGCAGCGAATACGAACATCAGTCGATCAATAACATCATCAAACTGGTGGACGCCGGCAACCGCTACGGTATGCCGGTACTGGCGGTCACTGGCGTCGGCAAAGAGATGGCCCGCGACGCCCGCTACTTCTCGCTGGCCAGCCGGATTGCCGCCGAAATGGGGGCGCAGTTTGTGAAGACTTATTTTGTTGAGGACGGTTTTGAGAAAGTGACCGCCAGCTGCCCGGTACCGATCGTCATCGCCGGGGGCAAAAAGCTGCCGGAGCATGAGGCGCTGGAGATGTGCTGGCGGGCGATCGACCAGGGGGCGTCCGGGGTGGATATGGGACGCAATATCTTCCAGTCCAGCGCCCCACGGGCGATGCTGAAGGCGGTGAAAAAGGTGGTGCATGAGAATCTGAACGCGCGCGAAGCGTACCAGTTCTGGCAGGAAGAGAAACAGGGAGAGCGGAAATGAACGTGACGCTGGTGGAGATCAATATCAAACCGGAGCGGGTCGACGAGTTTCTCGAGGTATTTCGCGCCAACCACGAAGGCGCGCTGCGGGAGCCGGGCAACCTGCGCTTTGATGTCCTGCAGGATCCGGAAGTGAAGACCCGCTTTTTTATCTACGAAGCCTATAAAGACGATGAGGCGGTGCTGGCGCACAAGAAAACCCCGCACTATTTAGCCTGCGTCGAAAAGCTGGAGGAGATGATGTCGCAGCCGCGGCAGAAGCGCAGCTTTATCGGCCTGCTGCCGCAGGTGTGAGAGAAAACCAGAGGAGAAGGTAACCCCGGCCCTCTCCCATGGAGAGAGGGTCGGGGGGAGGGGCAGTGTATTACGCCTCTGCAACCGAGACGCGCAGGGCCGCCAGCGCCTTACGCGCCGCCTTCAGCACCTGCTCGCACTGCTCAAGGGTGAGCGTCAGCGGCGGTTCAACGCGGATCGTCTTGGCGTTGTTTAACGTCCCGGCGACCAGCACCCGCTGTCTGAACATCTCGCTGGCAAAGTCGTAGCCAATCTCGTTATCGACAAACTCGATGGCCATCAGCATGCCTTTCCCGCGCACATCATTCACCAGGTCCGGATACTCCTGCGCCAGCAGGCGGAAACCGTCCAGCAGTATATCGCCTTTCTGCGCCGCCTGCGCCGGCAGGTTTTGCGTCAACAGCACGTTGATGGTCGCCAGCGCCGCCGCACAGGCCAGCGGGTTGCCGCCGAAGGTGGTGGTGTGCAGGAACGGGTTGTCGAACAGCACCGAGAAGACCTCCTCCGTCGCCACCGTCGCGCCGATCGGCATCACGCCGCCGCCGAGCGCTTTCGCCAGACACAGGATGTCAGGCTGAACGTTCTCATGCTCGCAGGCGAACATCTTGCCGGTGCGGCCCATACCGGTCTGCACTTCGTCGAGGATCAGCAGGGCGCCAAACTCGTCGCACAGTTTGCGCACCGCCGGCAAATACCCCGTCGGCGGCAGGATCACCCCCCCTTCGCCCTGAATCGGCTCAAGGATCACCGCCGCGACGTCGTCGCCGGTTTTCTTGCACTCGCTCAGCATGGTGCGCATGGCGTTGATATCGCCGAACGGCACATGGCGGAAGCCCGGCAGCAGCGGCATAAACGGTTTGCGGAAAGTCGACTTGGCGGTGGCTGACAGCGCCCCCAGCGATTTGCCGTGGAAGGCGCCGCTGGTGGCGATGAAGGTGAATTTACCTCGCGGCGACTGATAGGCTTTCGCCAGCTTGATGGCCGCCTCTACCGATTCGGTACCGCTGTTGCAGAAGAAGCTGTACTTCAGTTTGCCGGGCGTTAAGGCCGCCAGGGTTTTAGCCAGCATCGCGCGTAGCGGGTCCAGCAGTTCCTGACTGTGAAGCGGTTGTTTCGCGAGTTGATTCTCGACGGCGGATACCACAACTGGATTACGGTGCCCTACATTGAAGATGCCAAACCCGCCAAGGCAGTCGATAAACTCCTGTCCCTGGGTGTCGACAAGCGTATTTAACCCTCCCGCTTGCCACTCTACGGCTCCGTAATCCCCGCCGGCTGTGACCGATTTTCGATACTCTAAAAACCCCGGATTCACATGCTCTTTAAAGTATTCTCTAACCTCCTGGTTAAGTGCTTTCATTTCCTCATGGTCAAGCGTGCGCTTTTCAATGAGATTCAGTGCGTGTGCGCTGCAGGCCAGAGCCGATGCGCTGGAAGGTAACCTGTTCAAAATGTGCTCCTGGGGCGGACGTATCACACGATACTGGATTAAGTATTGCAGGGATTACGCCAGTTCGGCAGAAGCGGTGAAAATCGGGATAAATGCAAAGTAAAAGACGAAATGTGTAAAATTTAATCTCATGGCGCCATTATTGGCACGTTTTATTCCTGAGCTGGCGAGATTTTCTGCCTTGCGGCCTTTAGCGGGACGAGCCGTCGTGGTGCGGGCTGCCCCAGCGCGGGGCAGCCGATGGTGAGAAAAGAGGCTTAATCTAGCTGGGAGATCTCCATCGCCGCATGGTCGATAATGCCAATGATCTGCTTGAGCTGGGCGGTGCTGCTGGCCTGCTGGTTCACTTTCAGGTCGAGGACCGCTTTGAAATTCTCCAGCGCGCGCTTCATCTGCGGATCTCTGCGCAGCTCGCAGCCGACCATCCGCGCCTGCAAACGCGCCTGGATATGGGCCAGGTGCTCCTGGTTCTCCGCGTGCAGCTGTTTCCCCTCTTCGCTGATGACGATTTTTTTGCGTCCGTTGTCGTCTTCCACGCTGATAAGGCCCTGGTCCTGGAGCAGATCCAGCGTCGGGTAGATCACCCCCGGGCTGGGGCTGTAGTTCCCCTGGGTGAGGGTTTCGATCTCTTTGATCAGCTCATAGCCGTGGCTGGCGCTGCGGCTGAGGATGTCCAGAATAATCAGCCGCAGTTCGCCGTGGCCAAAGAAACGCTGGCGACGTCCGCCGCCGCGACGGCCATGGTCGCCGTGTTCGCTGGGATCGCTGTGGCGCCCGCGTGGCCCACGCCCCTCTTCATGATGATGTCGCATGGTTACCTCTCGTTGTGTTTTGATATATCTAATTTATATCTAAAAAATGAATATTCGCAATGCAACTTACGATTTATTTTTTAATGTTTTGATATTTATATATTTATTTATGATGTGCGTATTTTAATGCGGTTTGTTTTGACTATATCAAAAAAAGACTTGCATTCTTTTTAGTTGGCAATCATTATCATTTGCATCGAGTTTAGATATATCTATTTACTGTTCACGAAGGCGATCGATGATGACAAAAACCAAAGCAGACAAGTACCCGCAGCGTGTCCGCAATGAGCTGCGTTTCCGTGAGCTGACGGTGCTGCGCGTGGAGCGCGCAGGCGCGGCCTTCCAGCGCATCGTGCTGGGAGGCGAGGCGCTGGAAGGTTTCGTTTCCCGCGGCTTTGACGACCACACCAAGCTTTTCTTCCCGGGACCGGGCGCGGCGTTTGCGCCGCCGCAGGTGACCGAGGAGGGGATCGACTGGGGTGAGGGCGTGCGGCCTGCTACCCGCGACTATACGCCGCTGTACGATGCCGAACGCCATGAGCTGGCGTATGACTTCTTTATCCACGATGGCGGAATTGCCAGCCGCTGGGCGCTGGAGGCAAAAGTGGGCGATAAGCTGGTGATCGGCGGTCCGCGCGGCTCGCTGGTGGTGCCGGAGGATTACGCCTGGCAATTATATGTCTGCGATGAGTCCGGTATGCCGGCGCTGCGTCGTCGCCTGCTGGGATTGCGTCAGCTGGCGGTGACGCCGCAGGTGACGGCCATCGTCACTATCGCTGATGCGTCATATAAAGATTATTTGGCGGATCTCGACGGCTTTAACATCGAGTGGGTGGTGGGCCACAATCCGGCGTTCGTCGCCGAGCGTCTGGCCCAGGAGAAGGTGCCGGCGGAGGATTATTTCATCTGGCTGACCGGTGAAGGCGCGGTGGTGAAATCGCTGCTGGCGCGCTTTGAAGATGAGAGCATCGATCAGCAGCTGGTGCGTTCGCAGGCGTACTGGCACAGCAAGTAAAGCAAGTAAAAAGCCATCGTGGTAAAACCCGGATAGCGGCGCGTAGTGCCTTATCCGGGCTAACCGCGATGCCGTTTTTTGTCGGGTGTCGGCTAACGCCTTACCCGACCTACCCTTCGGCGCTGTGACGTTGCCCCGGTAAGCGCAGCGCCACCGGGGAGGCTTATCGTTCCGCCAGCGCCTTAAACACCATCGCCACCGCGTGGGCGCCTGGGTCCATGTTGCCGAGCAGGCTGTCGCTGTTGAGATAGGACGCTCGTCCGGCGCCGGCTTTGCTCGACTGGCAGGTGCGATCCGCGCCGGCCTGCGCCGCGGCAAAAGCGGCCTGCAGGTTCTCCGGTTCGGCCAGCAGCGCCGTCAGCGCCGGCTGCAGAGCATCGATCATTGTCCGGTCGCCTTCATCGGCGCCGCCGTAAAATTTCATCTGCTCCAGACCAGCGTTCAGCGCCTCGGCCACGCTGGCGCCTTGCTCCAGTTTCTGCCCGGCAGCGGTGAAGAAGATCGACATCAATACCCCGCTGGAGCCGCCCATCACCACCGTCAGGCGTTCGCCCGTCAGCGCAAACAGCGTGGGCAGGTCGTTCAGCGGCAGCTGCTGGCGCTGCAGCAGGTCGGCAATCTCACGCGCCCCGGCGGCGAAGGTGGAGCCGGTATCGCCATCGCCCACTTTGGCATCCAGCGCGTTGAGATGATCTTCAAGCCCGACGAGGGTGCTGGTCACCTGCGCGACGTAATCGCCCACCTGCGGGTTGGCAGAGGGCGTAAAGTCGACGCGTGCGCTGGCGAGAGTGGAGGGCATGATGTTAACTGTCCGCGGCTGCACCGGCCGTGGCCAGCCGGCGGTTTCCACATCCGCCAGCAGCGCTTTCTCAATACTCTCTTCCAGCACGATGGCGCTCAGCGAGAAACCCTTCATATCCAGGGCCGTCACCAGCGAGGCCGGGCCAATCAGCCAGTCAACGCGTGCCTGCAGCGGCGTGTTAGCCAGTTCGCGGGTCAGGATCGCCATTTCGGCCACCGACACGCCGCCGAGGTTATTGAGCATCACCGCCAGACGGCCGGTTTCCGGCAGGGCGGCGGTCAGTTTTTCCACCATCAGGTTGATGATGTCCGCACTGTTTTGCGTGGCGATGGTGGAGGCGCCAGGCTCGCCGTGGATGCCCATTCCCAGCTCGGCGTGACCGGCCTGATGGCGCGGCGCGCTGTCGGCCTCCTGTGGCAGATGGCAGCTGGCCAGCGCCACCCCGATGCTGGCGGTGTGGTTGGCGGCGTACTGCGCTTCGCGCAGAACGGTGGCGAGGTTGTAGCCGCGTTCGGCAAAATAGCCCGCCACCTTATGGACGAACAGCGTACCGGCGATGCCCCGCGGCTGTTTATTATCCGGCAGCGAAATGTCGTCGCCAACGATCAGCATTTCCACGTTGTAGCCAAGACGGCGCGCTTTCTCCGCCGCCAGGCCAAAGTTCAGCCGGTCGCCGGTATAGTTTTTTACGATCAGCAGGCAGCCCGCCTCGCCGGTCACCGCCTGAATGGCGGTAAGCACCGCGTCGACGCTCGGCGAGGCGAACAGATCGCCACAGACTGCGGCGGTCAGCATGCCTTTACCAATAAAGCCGACGTGCGCCGGTTCGTGGCCGGCGCCACCGCCGGAGATCACCGCCACGTTGTTTTTATTCAGGTCGCGACGGACCACCACCCGGATCGCCGGGTCGCTCTCCAGCCGGGCGAGGTTATTCCACGGACTGGCGATGATGGTTCCCTCAATCACGTCGTTGACGAGGCTGGCGCGCTGGTTAAAAAAGAATTGAGACATAGTGGTTCCTGAAGAGTAAGCGAAAACTCACCCTCCGGAGGCAGACCTCCGGAGCGGTAATGGTCAAAGTGGATTTAGTGGCGGATAAGGCGCTGGTGGCGCATATCGAGCGTGATGGGCTCGCCGGGCTGCACGCTATTCAGCGCCTCGCCCTGCTGGCACAGCCAGGCGATCCCCGCCGCGCGGGCGATAATCGCGCCGTGGGCCTGTTCGCTGCCGTCGCGCAGGCACAGACCTTTGACGCGACTGGCATCCAGTTGCAGGACGGTCGACGGGAACATGTTGTCGGCGATAATGATGGTCGGCTCGCCGGGCGTCGGCAGCGTCTCCTGAACGTCCTGCAGATGGCGCAGGGTGCGCTGCAGAATATCTTCGATATCGATATAGCGCGCCTGCAGATAGGGGTCATCCAGCTGGCGATACTGCTGGCTGAGCTCCATCAGCACCTGATGCCACGCCCATTCCGCCGAGCACGGCTCGGTGAGCAGACGATCGTTGGCAGCATCAAACAGATCCTCATCGTCGAGCAGGGTGTGGTGCCCGGCGAAAATCGCCGCGATGTCGGCGTTAAATTTATTCTCCGCCAGCCCGGTCAGGGCGGTGAGCTCCGCCAGCGTCTGGTCGATGGCCCGGCGCAGTCGCTGCTGCTCGCGGGCGACATCGGCGGCGGCCGGACGCACAGGTTGGATCAGGGCCAGCGGATAGCGCAGCGCGATGCCTTCGACGCGCCCGGAGGCGGCAGGGGCTGCTGCCGGTTGCGCCGCAGGCGATTCGCCGAAGTTATCGGCGGCCAGCGCCTGAAACGCCGCCAGCGCCGCATCGGCCTCTGGCCCACGGGCCAGCAGGCGCAGCTTGTCGTTGCGTCGCACCTGCAACAGGGCGATTTGGTTGAGGCTGTCCGGTTTGACGCACTTCCCGTTTTTCTCCAGCAGCAGATCGGCGTTAAAGCCTGCCAGCGCGGCGACCAGCTTCGACGCCGGACGCACGTGCAGGCCGTTGTGGTTCTGTATGACCACCGCAAGCGATTTGCTGTCGCCATCGTCGGCAAGCGTCGGCGTCGGGGCGGCGTCAGGGGTTGGCGAAGGTAAACCCAGCTGGATCCGTTTGGCCTCCAGGGCGTTCATGGCGTCGGCGATCACTTTGTCGATCCCGGCGCCGGAAGCGGCGCTGACGGTGGCCGCCAGCGTCCCCTCCACCAGCGGCGCGGCGCACAGCCGCACCTTCGCGGCAATCGCCGGTTCGAGCAGATCGAGAGCGGTCTCGGCGCTGAGCAACGCGCTGCCGATATCCATCATCACCAGCACGTGGTCGGTGTCGGCGACGGATTCGATCGCTTCCATGACCTTGATCGGGTCGGTGCCGATCGGGCTGTCGGGGTCGTCGATCCCGGCGGCGATCGCCAGCTTGCAGCCGTCGTTGATTAACATCTGCCGGGCCAGTTCTCCGACACCTTCGCCCAGCCGGGCGCTATGAGAAACAATAACCAGGTTTACCATCGCGATTTCCTTACTCTTTGGCCGCGGCGGCCAACATCTGCATCATAAACATCACTGACGTGGCGCCCGGATCCTGATGGCCGATGCTGCGTTCGCCAAGGTAGCTGGCGCGGCCTTTGCGCGCCTGCATGGTGATGGTGCTGTGGGCGCCGGCTTCCGCTGCTTTGCAGGCGGCATCCAGCGCGGCGGCGATCGACAGGTGCTGCTCGCTGGACTGGCGCAGGGAGTCCACCACCGGCAGCCAGACGTCGCACATGGTTTTATCCCCCGGCTCCGCTTTGCCGCGGTTGACGACGCCGTCCGCGCCTTCGCGGATCATCAGGTACAGTTCGTCGAGCGTCAGGCTCTGGTGAGCCTGAGTGACCTGCGCGGCGCGAATGAAGAAGGTGCCGAACAGCGGGCCGCTGGCGCCGCCGACGTTGGAGAGCAGCGTCATGCCAGTGTTTTTGAGGATAAAGCCAATATCTTTATCGGCAATCGACGGCAGCTTTTCCACTACCTTGCTGAAGCCGCGGTGCATGTTCAGGCCGTGATCGGCATCGCCGATCTCTTTATCGAGGCCGGTGAGAAAATCGCTCTCTTTGGTGAAGATATCGCCGCAGCGGTACAGCCAGTCGACGATTTGCGTTCTGTTCAGTGACATGTCGTGCTCCTTAGTTTCCCCAGTTCAGCGCCGGGGTATGAACCGGGGCGTCCCATAGCGCCAGCGTCTCATCATCCACTTTCAGCAGAGTGATGGAGAAGCCCGCCATATCCAGCGAGGTGCAGTAGCTACCGACGAGGTTGCGTTCGATGATGATGCCGGACGCTTCGCAGCGCTGGGCGAGACGGTGATACACACCGTACAGTTCGGACAGCGGGGTGGCGCCGAGGTTATTGACCAGCGCGATGACCCGGTCGCCGTTTTGCAGCGCGGTTTTGCTCTGCTTCACTTCCTGCCACGCGCCCTTGACGGTATCCCACTGGCGCAGCGTGCGGCTGTAGGCGCCATTCTCCAGCAGGGTATCGAACATCTCATCGACGGTTTGGTCCAGCGAGCTGAAGCGACGGCGGTCGATGCCCGGCTCGCCGTGAATGCCGACGCCGAACTCCATTTCATCGTCCTGCAGGGTAAAGGAAGGTTGTCCGGCGGCAGGTACGGTGCAGGCGCCGAGGGCGATGCCAATGGAGTGGCCGAGATTATTCAGGCGGCGCCCCAGTTCAGCGCAGGCCTCCAGCGAATCGCCGCGCTCGGCGGCGGCGCCGACCAGTTTTTCGATCAGTACGGTATTGGCGACGCCGCGGCGGCCTGCGGTATAGAGACTGTCCTTCACCGCCACGTCGTCGTCGACCACCACGGTGGTGACTTTAATGCCGCTCTCATGCAGCAGCTCGGTGGCGGTTTCGAAGTTCAGGATGTCGCCGGTGTAGTTTTTGATAATCAGCAGGACGCCTTCGCCGCCGTCAATCTGCATCGCGCATTCGAACATTTTATCTGGCGTCGGCGAGGTGAAGATTTCCCCCGGGCAGGCGCCAGAAAGCATCCCCTGGCCGATATAGCCGCAGTGCATTGGCTCATGGCCGCTGCCGCCGCCGGAGAGGAGGGCGACCTTGCCGGCCACCGGCGCATCGGCGCGGGTGACGTACAGCGGGTCCTGATGCAGGGTAAGCTGCGGGTGGGCTTTAGCCAGCCCCTGTAATTGTTCATTCAGTACATCTTCAACACGGTTAATCAGCTTTTTCATTATTCAGTGCTCCGTTGGAGAAGGTTCGATGCGGCCTCTCTGCTGGCGGAGGCGGTCATCGCGTAGGGGTATCGTCTGACGGTGCAGCGTGCCTGGCGATATGATGATTCTGGCTGAGCGGACGAAAAAAAGAATGCCCCGGCGATTGGGTTTCATTACGAAACATCGCCTGCTTATTTTGTTTCTTTATGGAACGTTTTTGCTGAGGAAACGGTGAAAATGCGAGCTGGCGCGCTTTTTTTCCTCTGCCTTAAGCGCCGGTCATCGCGGCTGGCGCAGCGGGCGGAAAAAAAATTTTTGCTAAATTTCCCCCGGCTGTGGGGAAAAAGCCTGCCGCTAAAGGGGGATAGTAGGGGAATTATGCGGCAGAGGAGCGGATCGGGATCGCAATCCTGACGGAGAACAGGGCTTTTTGTTCCAATATGGAACGTAAGAATTTAACCTGTGTTTCATATCAGAACAAAAAGGCGAAAGATTTTTTTGTTCCCTGCCGGCCCTACAGTGATCGCACTGCTCCGGTACATTCCGTTGAGGCCGCGCTTTACCGGCCGGCGCGGATAACGCCAGGGCTCATCATGTCTACATGCGCACTTATTTGAGGGTGAAAGGAATGCTAAAAGTTATTCAATCTCCAGCCAAATATCTTCAGGGTCCTGATGCTGCTGTTCTGTTCGGTCAATATGCCAAAAACCTGGCGGAGAGCTTCTTCGTCATCGCTGACGACTTCGTGATGAAGCTGGCGGGGGAGAAAGTGGTGAATGGCCTGCAGAGTCACGATATTCGCTGCCATGCGGAACGGTTTAACGGCGAATGCAGCCATGCGGAAATTAACCGCCTGATGGCGATTTTGCAAAAACAGGGCTGCCGCGGCGTGGTCGGCATCGGCGGCGGTAAGACCCTCGATACCGCGAAGGCGATCGGGTACTACCAGAAGCTGCCGGTGGTGGTGATCCCGACCATCGCTTCGACCGATGCGCCGACCAGCGCGCTGTCGGTGATCTACACCGAAGCGGGCGAGTTTGAAGAGTATCTGATCTATCCGAAAAACCCGGATATGGTGGTGATGGACACGGCGATTATCGCCAAAGCGCCGGTACGCCTGCTGGTCTCCGGCATGGGCGATGCGCTCTCCACCTGGTTTGAGGCCAAAGCCTGCTACGATGCGCGCGCCACCAGCATGGCCGGGGGGCAGTCCACCGAGGCGGCGCTGAGCCTGGCCCGCCTGTGCTATGATACGCTGCTGGCGGAGGGCGAAAAGGCCCGTCTGGCGGCGCAGGCCGGGGTGGTGACCGAAGCGCTGGAGCGCATCATCGAGGCAAACACCTACCTCAGCGGCATTGGCTTTGAAAGTAGCGGCCTGGCCGCCGCCCACGCGATCCACAACGGTTTCACCATTCTGGAAGAGTGTCACCACCTGTATCACGGCGAGAAAGTGGCCTTCGGCACCCTGGCGCAGCTGGTGCTGCAGAACAGCCCGATGGACGAGATTGAAACCGTGCTGGGCTTCTGCCAGCGCGTCGGCCTGCCGGTGACCCTCGCGCAGATGGGCGTCAAAGAGGGGATCGACGCGAAAATCGCCGCGGTGGCGAAAGCCACCTGCGCGGAAGGAGAGACCATCCACAATATGCCGTTCGCGGTGACCCCGGAAAGCGTGCACGCCGCTATCCTCACCGCCGATCTGTTAGGCCAGCAGTGGCTGGCGCGTTAATTCGCGGTGGCTAAACCGCTGGCGCCGGTCAGCGGTTTTTCTTTCTCCCCTCTGGCAGTGGCTGCCGGAGGGGTTCTCTATGGTAAAACGCGGAAAACAGTATGACTGTTCAGACTCAGGATACCGGGAAGGCGGTCTCTGCCGTCATCGCCCAGTCATGGCATCGCTGCAGCAAGTTTATGCAGCGTGAAACCTGGCAAACGCCGCACCAGGCCCAGGGCCTGACTTTTGACTCTATCTGTCGGCGTAAAACCGCGCTGCTGACCATCGGTCAGGCGGCGCTGGAGGACGCCTGGGAGTTTATGGACGGTCGCCCCTGCGCGCTGTTTATTCTTGATGAGACCGCCTGCATCCTGAGCCGCTGCGGCGAACCGCAAACGCTGGCGCAGTTGGATGACCTGGGATTTCGCGACGGCAGCTACTGCGCGGAGAGCATTATCGGCACCTGCGCGCTGTCGCTGGCCGCGATGCAGGGGCAGCCGATCAACACCGCCGGCGATCGGCATTTTAAGCAGGCCCTGCAGCCATGGAGCTTTTGTTCGACGCCGGTGTTCGATAACCACGGGCGCCTGTTCGGCTCTATCTCGCTTTGCTGTCTGGTGGAGCACCAGTCCAGCGCCGACCTTTCCCTGACGCTGGCCATCGCACGCGAGGTGGGCAATTCCCTGCTCACCGACAGCCTGCTGGCGGAATCCAACCGCCACCTTAATCAGATGTACGGCCTGCTGGAGAGTATGGACGACGGGGTGATGGCGTGGAACGAACAGGGGGTGCTGCAATTTCTCAATGTTCAGGCGGCGAGTCTGCTGCATCTTGATGCCCAGGCCAGCCAGGGGAAAAATATCGCCGATCTGGTGACCCTTCCGGCGCTGCTGCGCCGGGCCATCAAACACGCCCGCGGCCTGAATCACGTTGAAGTTACCTTTGAAAGCCAGCACCAGTTTATCGACGCGGTGATCACCTTAAAACCGATCGTCGAGGCGCAAGGCAACAGCTTTATTCTGCTGCTGCACCCGGTGGAGCAGATGCGGCAGCTGATGACCAGCCAGCTGGGCAAAGTCAGCCACACCTTTGAGCAGATGTCAGCCGACGATCCGGAAACCCGGCGGCTGATCCACTTTGGCCGCCAGGCGGCGCGCGGCGGCTTCCCGGTGCTGCTGTGCGGTGAAGAAGGGGTGGGGAAAGAGCTGCTGAGCCAGGCCATCCACAATGAAAGCGAGCGGGCGGGCGGCCCCTATATCGCCGTCAACTGCCAGCTGTATGCCGACAGCGTGCTGGGCCAGGACTTTATGGGCAGCGCCCCCACTGACGATGAAAATGGCCGCCTGAGCCGCCTTGAGCTGGCCAATGGCGGCACCCTGTTTCTGGAAAAAATTGAGTATCTGGCGCCGGAGCTGCAGTCGGCCCTGCTGCAGGTGATTAAGCAGGGAGTGCTTACCCGCCTCGACGCCCGCCGCCTGATCCCGGTGGATGTGAAGGTGATCGCCACCACCACCGTCGATCTGGCCAACCTGGTGGAACAGAACCGCTTTAGCCGCCAGCTGTACTATGCGCTGCACTCCTTCGAGATTGTCATCCCCCCGCTGCGCGCCCGGCGCAACAGCATCCCGTCGCTGGTGCATAACCGGCTGAAGAGCCTGGAGAAGCGTTTCTCTTCGCGGCTGAAAGTGGACGATGACGCGCTGGCCCAACTGGTGGCCTACTCGTGGCCGGGAAATGATTTTGAGCTTAACAGCGTGATAGAGAACATTGCCATCAGCAGCGACAACGGCCACATTCGGCTAAGCAACCTGCCGGAATATCTCTTTTCCGATCGGCCGGGGGTCGATAGCGGCTCATCGCTGCTGCCGGCCAGCCTGACCTTTAGCGCCATCGAAAAAGAGGCCATCATTCACGCTGCCCGGGTGACCAGCGGGCGGGTGCAGGAGATGTCGCAACTGCTGAATATTGGCCGCACCACCCTGTGGCGCAAAATGAAGCAGTACGATATCGACGCCAGCCAGTTCAAGCGCAAGCATCAGGCCTAGCCTCCTCGATACGCGCCATGGAGAACAGGGCGTCCGACAGACGATTGCTGTAGCGTTTGAGCGCGTCGCGCAGTGGGCCAAATTGACCATCCTCTGCCGTGCGAATGCGCTAGCGATGAGTGTGACGGGGCCCGCCGCATAACGGCGGGTAACGAGGTTAACTTTCCCCGGCAAGCGCCGGGGGAAGGCTTATTTTTTAATAACCGAGTTGAGGTCGCCGAGTTTAGCGGCGGGGTTCTTGTGGCACTGCTGCAGCATTTTCGGCACCGAGACGGTCTCGACTTCATGCCAGTCGACATAGTCCCCGCCGCTGAAGTCGGTGTTGCGATTCACTACCCAGAAGGCCACCGGGGTCATGCTTTTCGGGTTCATATCCATAAATTCCTGACAGGTCATATTCTGCGGTGTGGTTTCCTGTACCGCGAATGCCGGGCTGGTCATCAGACAGAATGTGGTCGCCGCCACGGTCAATACGAGTGCTTTAGGTAAATTCATTTTCTTCTCCAGTCATAAAATACGGCTTAAGCCCGAGCATGCTTCATCTTATTTCTCAGGACCAGAAAGCCGATGGCGCTAAATATCATTTCAACGCCGATAAATGCGGTAATAAATAACCAGCTTTGCTGCGGGTTCATTGCCAGCCACAGGCAGGCGATAATTAAATCCAGCAGGCCGATAAAAATATTCCAGCCAGCGCCGCTTTGTTTTCGGGTTTTACATCCGCTGACGATGCGGGAAATACCGCCGAGAACAAATAAAAAGCCGAATAAAAAGGCCAGACTGCTCATGCCGTTGAGGGGATTGACGACAAAACTCAGGCCGAGCACGATCCAGGCGATGGCGAAGATCAGCGCCACCAGGCGTGATTTCCAGTGCTGCTGACGGAAAACAATCAGGCTGTATAGCGAATAGAAGCCGCAGATCATGAACAACATGCCGGTCACCGTGGCGAGATACCAGCCGGCGACCAATGGCCAGGCCAGACAACAGGCTCCGCAGATAAACAGCAGGGCGGCCATCATGCCGGCATGCCGTTTATATCGAATGAAGACGCGTGGGCTAAACGCATTTAAGGTGTAATGGCTAAACATAAACATAATTGCTCCGCAGATCCGGTTGGCGGCCTGACGCTGAATAAAATACGTTATGATTTATTCAGCGGGCCAAAAGAAATGTCTGAGGAAAATAGTAGGCCGTGCCATCGCCAGGCGTAAATAAGAGTGCTGAGGTCACTTTATACGCCTTGTCTGACAGCTGTCAGACAAGGCCCGCAATATCGATTCCGGGCTCTGATTCTCAATAACCACGATATTTTTTAAGCTGGCTGCGTTTGGTGATGCTTACCGATTTTAATCAGGAGTTAACGATGAAAAAAGTCATTCTGGCGAGCCTGCTGGCAACCATGATGGGTACCTCTCCGGTGTGGGCAGCAGATAACGCGACGGCAGCGCCTGCCGCGGCAGCCACAGCGCAGGTGCAGAAAGAAGCCGCCGATGTGTTACAGGTGGCGGTTCAGGGCGCGAACGCGATGCGCGACGTCCAGTTCGCCCGTCTGGCGTTGTTTCACGGCCAGCCGGAGAGCGCCAAAAAACTGACAGACGACGCCGCCGCGCTGCTGGCCGCCGATGACGCCAGCTGGGCGAAGTTCGTGAAAACCGACGCGACAGCCAAAATGATCGCCGATCGCTATGTGGTGATCAATGCGACCATCGCCTTGTCTGAAGACTATGTGGCCACCCCGGAAAAAGAGAGTGCCATTAAATCTGCCAACGAAAAACTGGCGAAAGGCGATCAGAAAGGGGCTATCGATACCCTGCGCCTGGCCGGTATTGGCGTGATTGAGAACCAGTATCTGATGCCGCTTAACCAGACCCGTAAGGCGGTGGCGCAGGCGCAAAAACTGCTGAAAGCCGGGAAGTATTACGAAGCGAATCTGGTGCTGAAAGGCGCTGAAGAGGGCATCGTGGTGGACAGCGAGATGCTGGTGGCGGGTAACTGATACCTGTTCCACCCTGAGAGAGCGCAGAGGAAGAGACTGACAAGGATGTCCCCTTAACGGTCGGGCAGCGGACTGCCCGACCGGAACGGCTAGCGGCCGATGAGGGCGTCGATTTCGCCATCGATCTCGCGCATGACGCCGGTGATGCGCTGTACCACCTCCAGACAGCTTGCCGGCGTCAGCGAATCAGGCCGCTTAGCCTCAAAAGGGGCGCACAGTTGTTGTAGCGCAGTAATCCCCAGGATTTGTGCTGAACCGTGCAGACGGTGCAGCGCCCGCAGAAAGGTCTGCGGTTCATGCCGGGCGATAGCCTGTCCGGCGGCCTGTAAATCTGTGGCCGACGCATCGCGGAACGTCTCCAGCATCTCAGCCATCAGCGCCTGGTCTCCCCCCGTATTTTCGGTCAGCACGCTGAGCTTCAGATGCCGGGCGGCGTTAGGTGATGCGTGGCCCACCGCTAAGCGGCTGAGCTCATGGCTCAGCGTCTGAACCGACACTGGCTTAAACAGACACATATTCATGCCGCTGGCCAGACATGCCTCCCGCGACTGCGGCAGCGCGCTGGCGGTCACTCCCCAAATCACCAGGCTCGGGTAGCGTCGGCGTAACGACGCCGCCAGCGCCAGGCCATCTTTCTTCGGCATATTGAGGTCCGTGATCAGCAGATCGTAATGTTTGCCGGCGAGCTTATTCTCCGCTTCTTCACCGTCGCAGGCTTCATCGACACTGTAGCCGATAGTGTTGAGCTGGCGTTTGAGCAACAGCCGGTTGGTGGGGTGGTCGTCCGCTATCAATATCGACAGCCCGGGCAGGGCCTGCGGCCTAGCGGGCAACGCCTGTGGCGCGTGAATCGCGCAGCGACTCACCCTGACCGGCAGCGTGATGGTGAAAGTGGTCCCCACACCCGGACGGCTGACCATCTCCAGCCGGCCCTGCATCAACGTAACCAGCTCCTGGCAAATGACCAGCCCCAGCCCGGAGCCGGTCTGCTGGCGTCCCTGGCGCGCCTGGGCATAGCGATGAAAGAGGGTGGCCTGCTCTGCTTCACTGATCCCGCAGCCGCTGTCGCTAACGATGAGGGTCAGCTCTCCCTGTGTCTCATCCGCCTGCGCCAGCCGGCAGGAGATCTGAATCGCGCCCTCGGCGGTAAACTTCAGCGCATTGCCGATGAGATTATTGAGAATTTGCCGCAGCGCCTGAGGGTCGACCCACAGCGCGATCCCCTCCTGCAGAGGGAGATGGCTATGCAGCGCGATCCCCTTCTGCTGCGCCAGCGCGCCGAAGGTGTGGCACTGCTGCGACACCACCTGCGCCACATCGCTCCACTGTGGGGTGATCTGGTATTTTCCCGACTCAATCTTGTCGATATCGAGAATATTGCCGATAAGTCCCAGCAGGGTTTGCGCCGTCGACCCCGCCAGCTCGATCGCCTCTTTACGCTGACCGACGTTCAGCTCCGGTTTCGCCAGCAGTTCCAGAAAGCCGACGATGGCGCTCACCGGCGTGCGCAGCTCGTGGCTCATGCTGGCCAGAAAGCGACTCTTGGCTTTTGTCGCTTGAATCGCTTTGTCTTTTTCCCGCTCCAGCGCGCAGGAGAGGGCTTCCTTCTGCGCCAGCTCCTCTTCCAGCCGCTGCTGAGAGTCTTTGCGTTTGCGTACTTCCCGGCACAGGGAGAGTCCCCAGCCGAGGCTGATGGCGATCAGCACCAGCGCGAAGGCGATCAGCTGGTAAAACTGGCGGCTGTACTGGCTCCAGTTCTCTATTTGCTGGCTGGAGATTTTCGACCACTTCTCGGTCATCTGCAGAATATCCCGCGGCGGAATGGCCTGCAGCGCTTTGTTGAGCACGGCGGCCAGCACCGGTTCATCGCGTGGGATCGCCAGCCGAATGGCGGCGACCGGGAGTCCATCGATGCGGGTGTAGTGAAGATCTTGCGGATAGTAGTGATCGATCATATAGCGGGCGGAAAGCTCCGAGGCCACGGCGGCATCCGCCTCGCCTTCCTCCACCATCTTCATGGCGACACCAACGTTATCCGTCTCCACCCAGTTAACCTGCGGAAAGCGCGCTTTCAGGTCGTGGGCGGCGATCGGCCCCACCGGCAGGGCGATCCGTGCCGGGCGCGTCAGCAGATGCGGGTCGGGCGCGCTGCCGCGGGCGACCAGCACAAAGGCCACGTTAATGAGCGGCTCGCTGAGGGTGACGTAAGCCTGCGGCTGCGGGGTCAGGGTCGCGGCGGGCATGATCGCCCAATCCTCTTTTTCCATGCGCTTTGCCAGATCCTGACGATTGCGCACCAGAATAGGGTCAAACTGCAGCCCGGTCTGTAGTGAGAAAATATTCAGCATATCGGCCATGATGCCGCGCAGCTCATTTTCGTCATCCACCAGGGGAAAAGGTGGAAAGTAGGGGTTAACCAGCAGGCGGATGTGACGATGCTTCCGCAGCCAGCGCTGCTCCTCAGCGGTAAAAGGCAACGGGGTATTAAGAAACGACAGATCGCCGCGGTTGAGCCAGTTTTGCATGATCCGCATCGCGGTATCGCTGTCGATGGCGTGGATAAAACGGTCAAGGAGCTGGTGCAGCGCCGGTCGATCTTCACGGGTGACAAAGCGGTTGTGCTGCTCCTGCTGACGAAAATAGTGCGTGATGACCAGCGATTGCGAGAAATATTTCGAGATGCAGTGGCCGGTGGTGATGTTATTGCCGATGAAATACTGATTCTCGCCGCTGACCACCGAGGCGAGGGCCTGATAGTCGCTATCATAAAGGGTGATTTTGGCGTTGGGAAACGCCTGTTGAATAATATCGAAAAAGGCGCAATCGCGGGTGCAGGCTAGCTTGACGCGGCGGTCGGTGGTTAGCGGCGGCAGGGGGGATTTTAGCGAGGTGACCAGCGTCGGCCAGGTTTTGATCAGCGGTGCGGATTGAACCAGGCCCGGGGCGAGCGCATCCCGGTGCGCCACCTGAGTGAGCAGGGTATCGACCTGGCGGTCGGCCAGGGCGGCCAGCGCCTGCTGCTCGGTGTCATATTGGCGGATAACCACCTTTAGCCCGAGGCTGTGCGCCATCAGCGCCAGATAGTCGGCGTTAATCCCCTGATAGCTTTCTTCGTCGCTGTCGTAGACGACGGGCGTCATCTCAGGGAGCCAGGTGCCGACGATCAGCGTTGGCTGGGCGGCCAGCCAGGCCTTTGCCTTATCGTTGAGCGGAATGTCGATCGCCGCAATGTGGGCATGGCTTTTCAGCTCCAGTTGCTTCATGGCAAACGCGGAGGGAGAGAGACTCAGCGCCAGCCCGACAATCAGGGATAAAATAAGACGAATGACCATGCCATCACCCTATTTTATTGCGTTGCGCAAAGTCATAAAGCTCAAGCAGGGAGCTGCAGCCTAATTTATCCATCAGACGGACCTTATAGGTGCTTACCGTCTTATTGCTGATATTCATTTTGCTGCCGATGGTGGTGTAGTCGATGCCGCTGAGAATATAGCGGAAGACCTTCATCTCCTGCGTTGACAGCGTATCCAGTCGGTCCTGATCGGTGATGCCGTGGGTGCAGAAGCGCTCCAGTGAAAAAGGGAAATAGCTGTAGCCATTATTGGCCGCGTCGATCGCGGCGAGGATATTATTCATTCCCTCTTTTTTACTCACAAAACCATTGGCCCCGCAGTCGGCGCTACGTTTGCCGTAAAACAGTTCATTCTTGGCGGAAATGACGATGATTTTTCCCCGGTAGCGGCGTTTTCGCAGCTGCTCCAGAACGTCTATGCCGCTGAGTTCCGGAATATCAACGTCGACGATCAGCAGGTCAGGCTGCATGGTTTCGGCGGTCTGTACCGCATGGGCGCCGCTGTCGAGTTCCGCTGCGACGGTAATGCCGTTGCTGTCGAGAAGGTTGCGAATGGCGATACGTGCCAATGGATGATCGTCAATGATTATCGCATTCATGGGGGCGTAAATCCTGATATGAAAAAAGAGGGCGATGCCTGATGCAGGTGCGGCGGGGGTTATTTTTATCGGTGCCGTAATAAGGCGCAATTGTAACACAAATCGTTTTCGGCCGGGAAAATATTGTGGATGTGTGCCTGCCGAATATATTTGCATATCGGGATGACAGCTGTAGGAAAAGGCGTTCGCTTGCTTCAGCGCTGTCTGCTGTTAAAAAAAATGCAAACGATTAATCTGCGCTTTTTAAGGTGAGGTGCCGGGAATATCGTCCGGTGACAGCTGGCAGGTAAAATAATAACAATGGTAAAAGCAAAGCGCCCCCTCTGGCGAAAATGGGCTTGGAAACGTCTGATGGCAGGAATAATCGTCCTGGCAATAAGTAACGCCGCGGTGGGAAAGGACGTGACGACCACTGAGGCGCGGACGCGCGATATGATGCGCTGTCAGGATTATCTGCAGCTGGATCCGCGCACCTGGACGCCGATGGTGATCTGGCTGATGAACGATCCTTTTTCCCTGCAGCCGCCGGAGTGGACCGACTTCCATGAAGCCGAGCTGGTGCTGACGCCGATCCTCACCGAAATCTGCCGTCAGGAGCCAGATGCCTGGCTGACTTCGCTGCGGGAACGGCTCAATTCTTATCAGCAGGTGCGGTCGCTGAACTAAGCGACCGCGGTAAAGCGGCAGAAAAAGTGACTAAACGTGCAGTTAGCGGCCAATTTCTGCGCCGAAGATCAGCAGCGGCCCGCTTTTTTCGACAGGGCGTCGCAGGTTTTGCTCGCTGGCGTCGGGTTGGCGCCGGCACAGATGGCATCCGAGACGGTGCTACTGCCGCCCAGCGGGATCAGTCCATACAGTTTCGGCTCGGCGGCTTTAGTCACATAGCAGCGATGGCGGTTGTTGCCGATGGTCGCCACAAAGTTGGTTTTCACATCCTGCTGCTTCGCATCGGAAATGGTCACCTGCGAAACATCGACATTAAAGGCAAAAGCGGCGGCTTCTTTCATTTCGCTTTCCGTCGCCATCGGTGGTTTAGCTACGCAACCCGTTAATAACAGTGCCAGACAGGTACTGACTGATATATCCCGTATTTTCATATTTTCATCCTTTTGTGTGAGTCAGCGGGTTGTATATATGAGCGACGGGAGGGGGGTGTTGATTTTGATCAGCTGGTACAGGGAAGGGGTATTTTTCGGAAATTGGCCTGAATTGTTAAAGTTATCGTGAGCAGTATGAATTCCAGCGTTGCGGGAATGAAAGGTGTTTTATGCCGACCTTGCGTAGTAAGACAGAGTAAACAGGAACGCGGCAATGATGGACTGGTTTCGGGAGGTGGGCAACGCAGATGGCCTGCGCAAACTTTTGCCAGGATAGAGCACTGTCTATTTTAGCGTAAGCGTAAATTTTCCTTTTCGCGATAACGGATTTTTTATCCTCTTAGCGGAATGGCAAGAAAATGCTGACCACGCGCATTACTCAACGGCTTATGTTGCCATTTTATCGCTATTCTAAAATTTAGAAACAAAAAAGCCACTCTTTAGAGTGGCCTAACTGTATGTATTTACTGCTAAAATTTGGTGGCCCCTGTTGGGTTTGAACCAACGACCAAGCGATTATGAGTCGCCTGCTCTAACCACTGAGCTAAGGGGCCGTGGCGAGGGATTATAAAGTAACTGACGGTTGCAATCCAGCGTAAAGCGCGCAGCTGCTGTTTTTATAAACAATGCATTTTCAATCCTTTATAATCATGTTTTAGCCATACAGCCGGAGAAAACATGATTAGCGATATCCTTGCGCCGGGCCTGCGCGTCGTCTTTTGCGGTATCAACCCGGGGAAGTCTTCCGCCCATACCGGCTTTCATTTTGCCCATCCTGGCAACCGCTTCTGGAAGGTCATCCATCAGGCCGGTTTTACCGATCGGCAGCTCAGGCCGGAAGAGGAGCTGCAGCTGCTGGATACGCGCTGCGGCATCACCATGCTGGTTGAGCGTCCGACGGTGCAGGCCAGCGAGGTTGCCCTGCAGGAGCTGCGCAGCGGCGGCCGTGAGCTGGTGAAGAAGATTGAGGAGTATCAGCCGCAGGCCCTGGCGGTGCTCGGCAAGCAGGCCTTCGAGCTGGCCTTTAACCAGCGCGGGGCGAAGTGGGGGAAACAGGCGATGACCATTGGCACGACCCAGGTGTGGGTGCTGCCCAATCCCAGCGGTTTAAACCGGGCGACGCTCGATAAGCTGGTGGCGGCCTATCGTGAACTGGATGATGCCCTGGCGACCCGCGGTCAGTAGCGGAGAGCGGCGGCTTTCCCCGAGCGGCCAGCGAAACGCCATAAAAAAAGCTCCCCGCAGGGAGCTTTTTAACCGGCTTTGGACGCTGTTCCGCGACGATTAATCGTCGAGGAAGCTACGCAGCACTTCAGAACGGCTCGGGTGGCGCAGTTTACGCAGCGCCTTCGCTTCGATCTGACGGATACGTTCGCGAGTAACGTCGAACTGTTTACCCACTTCTTCCAGCGTGTGGTCGGTGTTCATGTCGATACCGAAACGCATACGCAGGACTTTCGCTTCACGAGCGGTAAGGCCGGCCAGCACGTCGTGCGTTGCCGCACGCAGGCTCTCGGTGGTCGCGGAATCCAGCGGCAGCTCGAGGGTGGTATCCTCGATGAAATCCCCCAGATGCGAATCTTCATCGTCGCCGATCGGCGTTTCCATGGAGATAGGCTCTTTGGCGATCTTCAGCACCTTACGGATTTTGTCTTCCGGCATCAGCATGCGCTCGGCCAGCTCTTCCGGGGTCGGTTCACGGCCCATCTCCTGCAGCATCTGACGGGAGATACGGTTGAGCTTGTTAATGGTCTCAATCATATGCACCGGAATACGGATGGTGCGCGCCTGATCCGCGATAGAGCGGGTGATCGCCTGACGGATCCACCAGGTAGCGTAGGTCGAGAACTTGTAGCCGCGACGGTATTCGAACTTATCCACCGCTTTCATCAGACCGATGTTGCCTTCCTGAATCAGATCGAGGAACTGCAGACCGCGGTTGGTGTATTTCTTGGCGATCGAGATAACCAGACGCAGGTTCGCTTCCACCATCTCTTTCTTCGCACGGCGGGCTTTCGCTTCACCGATGGACATACGGCGGTTGATGTCTTTAACCTGCTCGATGGTCAGGCCGGTCTCTTCTTCGATCTGCTGCAGCTTCTGCAGGCCGCGCTGCACGTCTTCTTTCACTTCCAGCAGCTTCTCGGACCACGGCTTGTTCATCGCCACCGCGGCGTTGAACCAGGTTTCGCTGGTTTCGTTGCCGGTGAACAGGGTGATGAAGTTTTTCTTCGGCATTTTGCACTGCTCAACGCACAGCTTCATGATGATACGTTCCTGAGTACGAACGCGATCCATCATGCTACGCATGCTGTTGACCAGGTAATCGAACTGCTTCGGCACCAGGCGGAACTGCTTGAAGACTTCAGACAGCTTCAGGATCTCTTCCTGGGCGGCGGCATGGCTACGACCTTTGGCTTTGATAGTGTCGCGGGTCAGCTCGTACTGGGTACGCAGCTCGGCGAACTTCTCACGGGCCAGCTCAGGGTCGATGCTGTTGTCGTCATCGCTGTTGTCGTCGGCGTCTTCATCTTCGTCTTCGTCTTCGTCGTCATCCATCTCTTCCTGAGACAGCTCGGAGCCAACGTGGGTGGCGGTCGGCGCCATATCTTCTTCGGCGTTCGGATCGACGAAACCGGTGATCAGATCGGACAGACGGGCTTCTTCCGCTTCCACGCGGTCGTACTGCTCAAGCAGGTAGGTGATCGCTTCCGGGTATTCGGCAACGGAGCACTGCACCTGGTTGATGCCGTCTTCAATGCGTTTGGCGATGTCGATTTCGCCTTCACGGGTCAGCAGCTCTACGGTACCCATTTCACGCATGTACATGCGCACCGGGTCGGTCGTACGCCCGATTTCGGATTCCACGCTGGAGAGCACCTGCGCGGCGGCTTCGGCAGCATCTTCATCCGCGGTGTTTTCGGCAAGCATCAGATCATCGGCATCCGGTGCTTCTTCCATCACCTGAATGCCCATGTCGTTGATCATTTGGATGATGTCTTCGATCTGATCGGAATCGACGATATCTTCCGGCAGATGGTCATTGACCTCGGCATAGGTCAGATAGCCTTGCTCCTTACCACGTTGGACAAGAAGCTTCAGCTGTGACTGCGGGTTTTGCTCCATAAGACGGTATCCACACTTAATTCGTTTGATTGGTGTCGACAGGCGGGCTGTCGACATTTAAAGCGAGGGCGTACTTATATTATTGCCGCTGCGCCTCTGCGCGGCTGTCGGGGGCTTCCCGATCGATACTCGGCACTTAAGCCGTTAAATACGGTGTCCTTCACGTTGCTCTGCGTTCTGCTGCTGCATCAATGCAACGTGAATGACTGAGTCTGTCATTTATTTCTTCGCCAGCTCCTGGCTGATGGTCCAGAGCTCCCGGCGTTCCTCACTGCTTAAACCGTGTGTGCGATCGCGAGCAATCAACTCTTCCTGTCGCAGTTCCAGCAGTGAATCAAACATATGGTTGAGCGAGTCGGTGAAGGTTTGTTCAGCGATATCTTTATCTGCTATATCGTCCCACATCGACAGTTTTTCAAGGGTTGCGGCCTCTTTTGTGCCGCGATATTGCTCTAAAAGTTGCCCGGTAGTCAGACCAGGCTGCGCCAGACAGCTCTTCACCAGCTCGCCGAACAGGCTCAGCCCCGGCATTTTGCGCGAGTCCAGCCCCTCCAGCGGTGGGACTAACGGCGCCAGATCCGGGTTTTGCACCAGCAGTCCTATCAGTATACGCATGGTCGTGCGTTTTAGCTGTGGTGCGGGGCGCGGGGCGCCATTTTCCGCCTGTTTTGGCATTAAACGTTCAAGCTGGGCGTCATCTAAAATGCCCAGCTTGTTGCCCAGCTCCTGACGCAAATAGATGCGCAGGGTTTCGCCCGGTACCTGGGTTATCAGCGGCAGCGCCAGCGTGCTCAGCTGCGCGCGCCCGTCCGGCGTGCTGAGGTCGACCTGCGGCAGCAGGCTGTTAAACAAGAACGTGGAGAGCGGCTGAGCCTGCTCCATCCGCGCCTCGAACGCCGCTTTGCCCTCTTTACGCACCAGCGTATCCGGGTCTTCGCCGTCAGGCAGAAACATAAAGCGCAGCTGGCGACCATCGGTCATGTACGGCAGCGCCGTCTCCAGCGCGCGCCAGGCGGCATCGCGGCCGGCCCGGTCGCCGTCGTAGCAGCAGATGACGTTATTGGTCACCCGGAACAGCAGCTGGATATGATCGGCCGTGGTCGAGGTACCCAGCGAGGCGACAGCATAATTGATGTCGTACTGCGCCAGCGCCACGACGTCCATATAGCCTTCGACAACCAGCAAACGCGGTGGTTCGGGGTTGTCCTGCTGCGCTTCATACAGGCCATATAGCTGACGGCCTTTATGGAATATGTCGGTTTCCGGGGAGTTGAGATACTTCGGCAGGGCATCGCCCAGCACCCGTCCGCCAAACCCAATCACCCGGCCTCGCTTATCGCGGATGGGGAACATCACCCGTTCGCGGAAGCGGTCGTAACTGCGTCCCTGATCGTTGGTGACCAGCATGCCGGCATCAATAAGCGACTGGCGGTTTTCCTGATTGCCGCCAAAACGTTTTAAAACGTTATCCCAACCTGGGGGAGCATAGCCGATGGCAAAGCGCGTAATCACCTCGCTGCTTAACCCCCGTTTTGCCAGGTACTGGCGCGCAGGGTCGGCGGCGGGCTGCATCAGAGACTGTTGATAAAACGTATTCAGACCATCCAGTAACTGGTAGAGGTTCTGCCGTTGATGGCGCTCTATCTGGCTGGGTCCGTTGCCTGCTTCATAAGGCACTTCGAGGTTGTGCATGGCGGCCAGCTCTTCGACCGTTTCCACGAACTCGAGCTTGTCGTAGTTCATCAGGAAATCGATAGCATTGCCGTGCGCCCCGCAGCCGAAGCAGTGGTAAAACTGTTTTTCACCGTTGACGGTGAAAGAGGGGGTTTTTTCGTTATGGAACGGACAGCACGCGTGAAAATTTTTGCCCTGCTTTTTCAGCTTTACCCGCGCATCGATCAGATCGACGATGTCGGTTCTGGCAAGCAGATCGCTAATAAATACACGTGGAATTCGTCCAGCCATAAGCCCCGTTATTTCTGATGACTATAAACGAAAATAAGCCGCGCATTCCTTTCGGAAGCACGGCCTTACAACTACAACTCGGTCTGAATTGAGAGCGTCGCTCTCAACAGATTAGTACAGACGAGTACGGCGTGCGTTTTCGCGAGCCAGTTTCTTCGCGTGACGTTTCACTGCAGAAGCTTTAGCGCGCTTACGTTCGGTAGTCGGTTTTTCATAGAACTCACGACGACGAACTTCCGCCAGAACACCTGCTTTTTCGCAGGAACGCTTGAAGCGACGCAGAGCTACGTCGAACGGCTCGTTTTCACGTACTTTAATTACCGGCATGTGCCTCTCACCTTTGATTAATTCGGTTTGCCGCTGGCCGCAATGCCAGCTTATTTCAAAATGGTGCGGAATTTTACTGCAACTACTGCTGCTTTGTAAAGCACCTGCGCCTTTTTTGAAAGGGACTTTTATAAGGGTGGGGAGTATACACGAAGAGAACACCAGGGGTGAGCAAAGTTTTACATCGCCGGTCATTGGACCTACACTGCGCGGTATTGAAGCGAGGTAAAACAACTCATGCGTGTACTGGGCATTGAAACATCCTGCGATGAAACCGGCATCGCGATTTATGACGACCAGCAAGGTCTGTTAGCCAACCAATTGTATAGTCAGGTGAAACTGCATGCGGACTACGGCGGCGTGGTGCCGGAGCTGGCATCGCGCGACCACGTGCGCAAAACGGTGCCGCTGATCCAGGCGGCGCTGAAAGAGGCCGGCCTGACGGCGAAAGATATCGACGCCGTCGCCTATACGGCGGGTCCTGGCCTGGTCGGCGCGCTGCTGGTCGGGGCGACCGTTGGCCGGTCGCTGGCCTTCGCCTGGAACGTGCCGGCGATCCCGGTACACCATATGGAAGGGCACCTGCTGGCGCCGATGCTGGAAGATAACCCGCCGGCGTTCCCGTTCGTCGCGCTGCTGGTTTCCGGCGGCCATACGCAGCTGATCAGCGTCACCGGTATCGGCCAGTACGAACTGCTGGGCGAGTCGATTGACGATGCGGCGGGCGAAGCCTTTGATAAAACCGCGAAACTGCTGGGGCTGGATTATCCCGGCGGGCCGATGCTGTCGAAAATGGCGTCCCAGGGTACTGAAGGCCGCTTCGTCTTCCCGCGTCCGATGACCGACCGTCCGGGGTTGGACTTCAGCTTCTCCGGACTGAAGACCTTCGCCGCCAACACCATTCGCAGCAACGGCGACGATGAACAAACCCGCGCCGACATCGCCCGCGCGTTTGAGGATGCGGTTGTCGATACGCTGATGATTAAATGTCGCCGCGCGCTGGAGCAAACCGGCTTTAAGCGTCTGGTGATGGCGGGAGGCGTGAGCGCCAACCGCACCCTGCGGGCGAAGCTGGCGGAGATGATGCAAAAACGCGGCGGTGAGGTATTCTACGCCCGCCCTGAGTTCTGTACCGATAACGGCGCGATGATCGCCTACGCCGGCATGGTGCGTCTGCAAACCGGCGCCAAAGCTGAGCTCGGCGTGACGGTCCGCCCGCGCTGGCCGCTGGCCGAACTACCTGCCGCCTAAAGCGTCCTGAAACAGGCCGACGTCACGTCGGCCTGCCTACCTGACTACTCCATACTTTTACACAGTGAGCAGATGGCACCCTGATGCTTATGTGAATGCATCACGTCCGGGCGCTCGTACTCTTCCTCACAGCTAACGCATTGATACACGGTGGTCGAGGCGTTCCCCGCCGCGTCATAGCGCGGTTCGGCGATCCCGTCATCCACCTGCTTAATATAGTAGCGCCCGCGGGTGAGGATCCCCATCAGCGGGGTCATGACAAAGGCGACGACCAACGCGATCAGCGGCGAGAACGGCGCCAACGTCGTCCCCAGCAGGCCGAAGAAAGCGCAGATCGACAGCCCGGCGGCCAGGCCAAAGGAAACCACGCCCACCGGGTTAACGTTGTAGATCATGCCGCGACGATATTCCGGCTGCGCCGGGGCCAGCTTGAGCAAGCCTTTATTAAAGGTGATGTCGGTCGCCACCACCACGACCCAGGCGATAGCGAAGTTGGAGTAAAAGCCGAGGATCCACGACAGGGCGCTGAACATATCGCCTTCCATCAGCGCCAGGGCAATCGCCAGATTGACCACCACAAAAATAATCCGCCCCGGATAGCGTTTGGTGGTGCGGGTCCAGGCGCTGGTCCACGCCAACGAGCCGGAGTAGGCATTGGTGACGTTAATTTTGATCTGCGAGATCACCACCAGCACCACCGCCAGCGTCAGGGCCAGCCAGCCGGGCACCAGATTATCGAAGACGCTGACGAACTGCTGCACCGGTTCGGTATTGTGCACCGCCGGAAAACGGGTCAACAGATAGAAGCCGAGGAAGGCGCCGATGATCTGTTTGATCGCGCCTAGCACCACCCAGCCCGGACCGGCGGAAAAGACCGCCAGCCACCAGCTTTTACGGTTCTCCGCGGTTTTAGGCGGCATAAAGCGCAGGTAATCAATTTGCTCGCCAATTTGCATGATCAGCGACAGGCATACCCCGGCGCCGAGCATGATGGCGGTGATATCCACCGTCGACGCGCTGTTTTTACCAGCGAAATGCAGGAAGCCGTCCACCAGCTGCGGATCTTTGACAATCAGCCACACCACCGGCACCACCATCAGCACCAGCCACAGTGGAGTGGTCCATACCTGCAGGCGGGTCAGGGCTTTCATGCCATAGACCACCAGCGGGAGCACCATCAGGGTGGCGATCAGATACCCCATCCACAGCGGTATCCCGAGGCCCACCAGCAGCCCCTGGGCCATGATCGAGCCTTCGAGGGCGAAGAAGATAAAGGTGAAGCCGGCAAAAATAATGCTGGTGATCACTGAGCCGAAATAGCCGAAGCCGGCGCTGCGGGTGATCAGGTCAAGGTCAATGTTGTAGCGCGCGGCAGTGATCGCCAGCGGAATGCCGGTGAGGAAGATCACCAGCGCCGCCACCAGGATCGAATAGATGGCGTTGCTGGTGCCCCAGGCCATACCGATGCTGGCGCCGATGGAAAAGTCCGCCAGATAGGCGATGCCGCCCAGCGCCGTGACCGCGACGACGCCCGGTCCCCAGCGGCGGAAGCTCAGCGGGGCGTAACGTAAGGTGTAATCTTCTAAGGTTTCCCGGGAGCCGGAAGTCCGCGCTGTCGCGGGTAATTCAGGGTTGAGATCCAGTGATGACATAGTCATTCCTTAATGGTTAGGCATGACTTGAATTAGCAAACCTTATGCCATATTGCAGGGCAGGCGTGGCGGGGAGGGGAGCGCAGGGTGATAGAAGAGAGAGCATGGGTTGCACCATCCGGACGCGTCTGCGCCCGGCTGGTGCAACAGGCCTATTTGCCGAGCATGCCTTTGTCTTCGAGGAAGGCGATAATGGTGCTCAGGCCGTCTCCCTGCTTCAGATTGGTGAAGGTCCATGGGCGATCGCCGCGCATACGCTGGGTATCGCTGGCCATCACCTCCAGCGAAGCGCCGACATAGGGGGCAAGGTCGGTTTTATTGATCACCAGAAAATCGGATTTGGTGATCCCCGGCCCGCCTTTGCGCGGGATCTTCTCCCCTTCGGCCACGTCAATGACGTAGATGGTCAGATCCGCCAGCTCCGGGCTGAAGGTGGCGCTCAGGTTATCGCCGCCGCTTTCCACGAAGATAAGGTCGAGGTTACCGAACTTTTCACTCAGCGCTTCCACGGCGGCGAGGTTCATCGAGGCATCTTCGCGGATCGCCGTGTGCGGGCAGCCGCCGGTTTCTACACCGACAATGCGTTCAGGGGCCAGCGCGCCCGCTTCGGTGAGGATGCGCTGATCTTCTTTGGTATAGATGTCGTTAGTGACCACCGCCAGCTGCCAGGTATCGCGCATGGCTTTGCACAGCGCTTCCAGCAGGGCGGTTTTACCGGAGCCGACCGGGCCGCCGACGCCGACGCGCAGCGGGTGTTTATAAGAATTCATGGCTTCTCCTAGGAACGGAATAATCGGGAGTATTGGGTTTCATGCCGGGCAGAGGCGATGGCGGCGAGCGGCGTGGCCGATCCGATATCGCCGTCCGGCGCGGCCAGTGCGCGGGGCATCGCCGCCGCGTAGTGGTCGCAAAGACGTAAAATGAGCTGCTGGGCGGCCTGCTGGCCGAAGGGCACCAGCTTGACGCCGGCCATTACGGCGCTCTCAATCCAGCTGTAGCCCAGGCTTAAGGCCATCTCGGGCAGCGCGATGCGCCAGCGCACGCCGAGCCAGGCCATCCCGGCGAGCTGGCTTTGCTGGCACAGCGTGCGCCACGGCGGCGGGCAGTCCGGCTGCCAGTCGCTCAGCAGGCGGGCAAACGCCGCGCCGCGGTTGCGCTCTTCCTCCCGCAGTTCACGGGTCTCCCGGCAGGCCAGCAGATAAGCCGTCCAGCGCCGGGCCGCGGCGATATCGCCTTGTTCGCAGGCGCGGTACAGGCGGGCGAACAGCGGCAGGTCAACGGTAAAAAAGCCTTCCGTCATCTGCCGTCGCTGCCAGCGCTCGAAGGCCGCGACGTCCGGCACCCAGCCGGCTTCCACAGCCCACTCCAGCCCCTGGGACCAGCTGTAACCTCCTACCGGCAGGTTGCTGCTGGCCAGCTGCATCAGCCGCAGGCGTTGTTCCGCTGTCGACATGCTAGTGGCTGTGAGCGTGGTGGTCATGATGAGCATGATGATGACCGTGGCTTTCGCTGGCGTAAGCGCCGGCTTCCGGCTCGAACGGCAGCTGGCCAAAGGTCACCGTCAGGCCGAACTGGCGCAGCATATCGTCCAGCACGTGATCGTGATGGTAGCGCAGCTCGCCTGGCATAATCTGCAGCGGTACGTGACGGTTGCCGAGGTGATAGCAGGCCTTCGCCAGCATAAACGGGTCGTCGCAGCGCACCACCGACACCCCTTCATCAGCGGCAATCACCTGCACAAATTCGGTGCCGTCTTCGTTACTCAGCACATCGCCGCCGCGCAGCAGCAGGCCGCGGGGCAGCAGCAGACCGGCTTCCCGGCCATCGTTGAGGGTGACTTTTACCCGGCTTTTGACGCGAACATCAATCGGCAGCGTAACGCTGGCGGTCGCGGCGGCGGGGGTCTCCAGACGTTGAGTTAAATAAAGCATCCGCACTCCTTAAAACAGAAAATAACGTTGCGCCATCGGCAGAACCTCTGCCGGCTCGCTGGTGATGAGTTCGCCATCCGCCCGCACCTCATAGGTCTGCGCGTCGACGGTGATGTTAGGCTGCAGGCTGTTGTGCACCATGTCGGCTTTCTGCACCGTGCGGCAGCCTTTCACCACGGCAATCGCGCTGCGCAGGTTCAGCCGCTCGGCTACGCCATGGTCCGCCGCTGCCTGCGACAGGAAGGTGAGGCGGCAGTGATGGCGGGCGCTGCCCAGCGCGCCAAACATCGGACGGTAGTGTACCGGCTGCGGGGTCGGAATAGAGGCATTGATATCGCCCATCGGCGCGATGGCGATCATGCCGCCCTTGATCACGGTGGCCGGTTTCACGCCGAAGAAGGCAGGCGACCAGACCACCAGGTCCGCCAGCTTACCCACCTCAATGGAGCCGACTTCGTGCGCGATGCCGTGGGTCAGCGCCGGGTTGATGGTGTATTTGGCGATGTAGCGCTTCACGCGGAAGTTGTCGTTATCCCCGGTCTCCTCCGCCAGCGCGCCGCGCTGCACCTTCATGCGGTGCGCCACCTGCCAGGTGCGGAGAACCACTTCTCCGACGCGGCCCATGGCCTGCGAATCGGAGGAGGTGAGCGAGAAGGCGCCAAGGTCGTGCAGCACGTCTTCTGCGGCGATGGTTTCCCGGCGAATGCGCGACTCGGCAAAGGCCACGTCCTCGGCGATGTCCGGGTCCAGATGGTGGCAGACCATCAGCATATCGAGATGTTCGTCGATGGTGTTGAGGGTGTAGGGCAGCGTTGGGTTGGTGGAGGACGGCAAAATGTTCGGGTGGGCGCAGGCGGTGATGATGTCCGGCGCATGGCCGCCGCCGGCTCCTTCGGTATGGAAGGTGTGAATGGTGCGCCCGCCGATGGCGGCAAGGGTATCTTCCACAAAACCGGACTCATTGAGGGTGTCGCTGTGCAGGGCGACCTGAATATCCATCTCATCGGCGACGGTTAATGCGCAGTCGATCGCCGCCGGGGTGGCGCCCCAGTCCTCATGGATCTTCAGGCCAATAACACCCGCCGCCACCTGCTCGCGTAGAGCGTCCGGCTGAGAAACGTTGCCCTTGCCCAACAGGCCGATATTAACCGGCAGGCTGTCGGCCGCCTGCAGCATGCGTGAGATATACCATGGCCCCGGGGTGCAGGTGGTGGCATGGGTACCCGCCGCCGGGCCAGTACCGCCGCCGACCATGGTGGTCACGCCGGAGACCAGCGCCTCTTCCGCCTGCTGCGGACAGATCCAGTGAATATGGGTATCGATCCCGCCGGCGGTGACGATTTTTCCTTCGGCGGCAATCACTTCCGTCGCGGCGCCGATGGGGATGGTGACGTTGGGCTGGATGTCGGGGTTGCCGGCTTTGCCGATGGCGAAGATCCGGCCGTCCTTCACGCCGATATCGGCCTTAACGATGCCCCAGTGATCGACGATCAGCGCGTTGGTGAGCACCAGGTCAACACAGTCGGCGGCCAGCATCTGTCCCTGGCCCATCCCGTCGCGGATCACTTTGCCGCCGCCGAATTTGACCTCTTCCCCGTAGGTGGTCAAATCGTCCTCCACCTCGATCCACAGCTCGGTATCGGCCAGGCGCACCTTATCGCCGACGGTGGGGCCGAACATGTCGGCATAGGCCTGGCGTGAAATATTACTCATCGTTTGCCTCCAGTGGGCCCATGACTTCGCCGCGGAAGCCGAAGACGGCGCGGTGACCGGCGAAGGCCACCAGCTCAATCTCGCGTTTCTGGCCAGGTTCAAAGCGTACCGCCGTGCCGGCCGGGATATTCAGGCGATAGCCGGTGGCCTGCTGACGGTCGAACTTCAGCGCCGGGTTGACCTCGGCGAAATGGTAGTGCGAACCGACCTGAATCGGACGATCGCCGTGGTTTTCAACGACCACGCGACAGGTCGCCCGGCCGGTGTTGAGGGCTATCTGGCCGGGCTTAACGTGATATTCACCAGGGATCATGGCGCTGCCTCAGATAATCGGGTTGTGAACGGTGACCAGCTTCGAGCCGTCCGGGAAGGTGGCTTCGACCTGGATATCCGGGATCATTTCCGGGACGCCTTCCATCACCTGCTCGCGGGTCAGGACGTGACGACCTTCCTCCATCAGCGAGGCCACGCTTTTGCCGTCGCGGGCGCCTTCCATAATAAAGGCGCTGATCAGGGCCACGGATTCCGGATAGTTGAGCTTCAGGCCGCGGGCCAGGCGGCGTTCTGCCACCAGCGCGGCGGTAAACAGCAACAGCTTGTCTTTTTCTCGGGGGGTCAGTTCCATAACGTTCTCTTAAGTCAGCCAGATTCGGGGGAGTACGGGGGACTTGCCGGTGAGATGAGGGCGCAGAAACTGCCAGACGTCGCGCATCACCTGCTGGCAAATCAGATTATCGTCACTGAGGAAGCGCACCGTCAGCAGGCGGTCGGTCAGGCTGGCGCCGGCGTAGAGGCCGAGCGGCGCCAGCGCGTCGCGCACCCCGTCGAGCAGGGCATCGGTTGCCGGATAGCACAGCAGCGTGCCGACCCAGGGACGTCCAGCGATGCTGGAGAGCTCTCCCTCCTGCAGGTGCAGGCGCTCGACCAGCAGCGGCTCATTGTCCACCCATACCTCCAGCCGGTTGCTGAGGGTGCCGTGGCTGAAGGTTTCGCCGATCACCGGGCGGCCAAGGCAGAGCAGATCCCAGGCCAGCAGGGTGCTGGAGGCACACAGGTGAAAGGTGGTGGACAGCCGGGCGTTCGCCCCGGGAAAGAAGATGGCATCCTGCGGGAGCCACTCCAGGGTCGCCTGCGGGGCGAGGGTCAACTGCTGGCGCAAAAGCGCTTGCGCGCCGCTGCTGCGGTAAAACTTGCTGGCGCCAGGCATGGTGATCAGGGTATGGCAGCCGGGATCAAGGTGGGCGCTAATCGTCAGTTCATCACCGCCGACGATGCCGCCGGGGGGGTGAAGCAGATAGAGGTGACAGGTCTCTTCTTCCGGGTAAAACGGGCGCTGGACGGTCAGCGGGCCGACGTGTTGGGCGCTGGCGAGAACGGTCTTGCCGCCGGCCTGCTGAAAGCGCAGATCCAGCGTGGCCTGCCAGCCTTTTTTGAGTGGTGGTAACACGGTGCCGTGCAATGTTGCGCCCCTGCAAAATCAAGATAAAACAGCAGCAATGAGTATTGATCGGCGGGAGATTATCCCGGTCATACGAAACGCTTATGTCATCTGTTACCCGCAGCGTCGCATTGGGCGCGAGGGGAAAGCGGCATAACCGCTCCGGATTATTCACCCGGATAATCATTGCCGTCAATATCCTGATCCGCTGCCTGGCCGCTGCGGAAAAGGCGCCAGCGGGGGGACGCCGCGCCGCTGGTCGCTGGCGTGATTTTTGCTGTGGGTCACCGCTAACGCATTGTTACAAAAGAGGGATGTGGTGAAGATCGCCAATCATGACGACGTAAGGCGAAAAGGCGGGTGAGACAGGTAAATAGAGGCGGGGATCCCTCCGGCTGGCGGGGCCGGGAGGGGAGATTACTTCTCTTCTGGCGTTTTTTTCTTCTTCACACGCGTCCAGATTTTGCTCTCCTGGCGGCGCCACAGACGCTGAATGTTGTCGTGATGGCGCAGGAGGATCAGGCAGGAGAGCATCGACACCGGGAAGGTGTACTGCGGTTTAAACCACCAGACGTAGAACGGAGCGATCAGCGCGCTGACGATAGCGCCAAGGGAAGAGTAACCGCTGAGCAGGATGGTCAGCAGCCAGGTCCCGGCCATCACGCCGGTCAGGTCGAGGCCGATGGGGGCGATAGCGCCGAAGGCCGTGGCGACGCCTTTACCGCCGCGGAAATGAAAGAAAACCGGCCAGATATGGCCCACGCAGGCGGCAATCGCCACTAAACCCAGCCAGAACGGCGTCAGGCCCAGCGCCCAGGCGCCCCATACCGGCAGCATGCCCTTCAGCACATCAAAAATAAGTACCGCTACGGCCGCCCCTTTTCCGCCAATTCGTAGTACGTTAGTGGCCCCGGGGTTGCCTGAGCCGCTGTCGCGTGGGTCGGGCAGGCCAGCAAGGCGACATACCAGAATGGCGCTGGAAATGGAGCCGCAGAGGTAGGCGAGGAGTACCAGTCCAGGCGCGATTGCACTCATAACGCTGTTCCGTTTTGAAAATGTCGTTGTATTCTCTGCATCTGTGGATAATACGCATAATTCGCCGGAAGTGGTATCCGGTTTAGCTAAAAAGCAGGCAGGGCGTGATGGATATTGTATTTATAGAGCAACTTTCGGTAATCACCACCATTGGTGTTTATGACTGGGAACAAACCATTGAGCAGAAGCTGGTGTTCGATATCGAAATTGCATGGGATAACCGCAAGGCGGCCGCCAGCGATGATGTCAGCGATTGCCTCAGCTATGCTGATATCAGCGAGCGCGTCATCGCGCATGTTGAGGGGGGAAAATTCGCGTTAGTGGAGCGGGTGGCGGAAGAGGTGGCCGACCTGCTGCTGGAGACATTCCAGTCGCCATGGGTGCGCATTAAAGTCAGCAAACCTGGCGCCGTGGCTCGCGCGGCAAACGTCGGGGTGATTATTGAACGTGGCCTTAATCTGAAACAAAACTTTTCAGGTCATACTTGTTAAACAAATTGCGTTTATACCGGTCATAGCATCCGGTCATCAGGCAATTTTACTGGCGATCTTCTACCAGAACGGCAGGCGAATCCTTGTGTACGCCGTGTATGCTGCGGATTGCGCGCCCTCTGGCAGTCGGGTTGTGCCTGTTGAACGATACCGTGTTCCTGGTTTTTTTCATTTTACTTTTTTAAAGGGTTTAATTGGATGAGCGATATACACTCGCTGCTGGTGGCGGCAATATTGGGTGTGGTTGAGGGGTTGACAGAGTTTTTACCTGTTTCCAGTACCGGTCATATGATTATTGTTGGTCACCTGCTGGGGTTTGAAGGTGATACGGCAAATACCTTTGAAGTGGTTATTCAGCTAGGCTCGATACTCGCCGTGGTGGTCATGTTCTGGCGTCGCCTGTTCGGCCTGATCGGCATCCATTTCGGCAGGCCGCCGGAGCACGAAGGTAAAGGCAGCGGTCGCTTGTCGCTTATCCATATCCTTCTCGGCATGATCCCCGCGGTGGTGATGGGGCTTATTTTCCACGACACCATTAAATCTTTGTTTAACCCGGTAAACGTGATGTACGCCCTGATTGTCGGCGGTGTGCTGTTAATTGCGGCGGAAGTGCTGAAGCCGAAACAGCCGCGCGCGGTCGGGATTGACGATATGACCTATCGTCAGGCGTTCGTTATCGGCTGCTTCCAGTGCCTGGCGCTGTGGCCGGGCTTCTCCCGCTCAGGGGCGACCATCTCCGGCGGCATGCTGATGGGCGTCAGCCGCTACGCGGCGTCGGAATTCTCATTCCTGCTGGCGGTACCGATGATGATGGGCGCCACGGTGCTGGACGTCTACAAGAGCATCGGCTTCCTCAACATGGGCGATGTCCCGATGTTTGCCGTCGGCTTCGTGATGGCGTTTATCGTGGCGCTGATTGCGATTAAAACCTTCCTGCAGCTGATCAAACGGATCTCGTTCATTCCGTTCGCTATCTACCGCTTTATCGTCGCGGCAGCGGTTTACGTGGTCTTCTTCTAAGGCCTGCGCCCTCAGCCTTGCGGCTGGGGGCAACGCTGTTCCTTCCACTGCGCCACCGCCGCAATTCTCCGCCGCGTCAGCTCCTCGCGAATTTCCGCCCCTTTAAACCCCGCCGCCACCACCTCTTTGGTGGAGACTGACCTCGCCACCTCCCAGGCCTCTAATAGCAGGCGCCCCTGCGGATAATCGCTAGCCTCGAAACCGGTGCGCCCGCGAACGTCGGCTTCGCTGGTGAGGGCGATCTGCTGCACGCGCTGCGGTTTACGCCAGGCGTCAATGCTGTCGAAGAGTTTGACGAGGGTTTTCGGCTGCAGGATCGGCAGGGTGTGGATCAGATCATGATACTCCGCCACCAGTTTCGCGAGATCGCGGATATCGTTCGGCACCCGCAGACGCGCGCAGAGCTGTTCCACCAGCTTGACTCCCGCCGGGCCATGGCCGTGGTGACGCGGCCAGAGCGCTTTCGGCGTCAGCCCTTTGCCGAGGTCATGGCATAGGGTGGCGAAGCGCACATCGACGTCCGGCGACAGCATCGCGGCCATCGTGACGGTCATCAGGGTGTGCAGGCCGGTGTCGATTTCCGGGTGCCATTTGGCCGGGGCCGGCACGCCGTACAGGGCGTCAATCTCCGGGAACAGCACCTTGAGGGCCTGGCAGTCGCGCAGCGTCTGAAAAAAGACCTGCGGGTTGCGGGTGGTCAACGCGCTTTCCGTCTCTTTCCACACCCGCTCCGGCGTTAAATGGGCCAGTTCGCCGGCCTCAACCATGGCGGCCATCAGGGTCTGGGTCTCTTCGGCAATGCGAAAACCGAGATGGGCATAGCGGGCGGCAAAGCGCGCCACACGCAGCACGCGCAGCGGATCTTCGCTAAAGGCGGGGGAGACATGGCGCAGCAGACGCTGGCGGAGATCGTTTTGTCCGCCGTAGGGGTCGATAATTGCGCCGTCGGCGTCCTGGGCGAGGGCGTTGACCGTCAGGTCACGGCGCAGCAGATCCGCTTCGAGGGTGACGTCCGGGGCGGCATAGCAGGTAAAACCGGTATAGCCTGCGCCGGATTTGCGCTCGGTGCGGGCCAGGGCATACTCTTCCCGGCTTTGCGGATGAAGGAACACGGGAAAGTCGCGGCCTACCTGCTGATAGCCCGCGTCAAGCATCTGTTGCGGGGTGGCGCCCACCACCACCCAGTCTCGGTCTTTGACCGGCAGTCCTAACAGCGCGTCGCGCACCGCACCGCCGACCAGATAACTCTTCACGCCTGATTCTCCCGTATCTGTTTTTTGCAAGATGATACGTAAGTCTGGCAGAGAAGACGAATTAGTTCATCCACCGGTCTTTACGTTTGCGGCTTGGCACCAGATGCGGCAGCACCAGACCCAGCAGCAGACCGACGCCCAACACGCCGCCGCCGTACATAAACCACTGCATGATAATGGTGCGCTGTTTGTCATCAAGCTGCAGATTCGCCGCATTCACCTTCTTCTGCGCGACAACCAGCTCATTTTTCAACTTTTGGTTCTCGTCTTTCAGCGCGTTGATCACGCTGTCGCTGCCGGCGACTTTCTTCTGCATATCCGCCGTGCGCTGGTTCCAGGTGGCGTCGATATTATTCAGCTTATCGGTCAGCGTTTTGACCTGGTTTTCCAGATCCGGGACGCGGGTGCGCAGGCTGGGCTCGTTGCTCAGCTCTTTCAGCGGGATCCAGGCAGTACGCCCATTGGCGTCGCGGATCTGCGCGTAACTGGTGCTGTCGTTGGTTTGCAGCACCGCCACTTCTTCCCCGGCGTTGATGGTGCCGACCAGACGATAATTATCGCCCGGGCCGCTGCGAACCCAGGTGTTCAGCTCATCGGAAACGTAGCGCTTTTCTTCTGCGTGAACCGCCGTGGCGGCGCTAAGCGCGAGCAAAGTAAAAGTAATCAGGCGTAATTTTGGCATCAGGTCATCGTTTGGTCATAAAAAGTGGAACGATAGTAGAGGCATCGCCAGAGCGACGCAAAGTTTTCCGCCACAATCGGAATCATCCAGGAGGTGGCCCGGCAAAAAGCGCGTTGCATGGCGATTCGCCGCAAAATACTATCTACTGACAAAAAATATCGTCGTAAGTTCGCCGCAATTTGTCGGCGCAGCACAGAAGCGGAAGAATTCAGTCATGGCTCAAGAAATCGAACTTAAGTTTATCGTCGCTCAGGATGGGGTAGAGACGCTGCGCGAGCAGCTCAATGCGCTCGAGGCGAAACATACGCCCGCGGGCCAGTTGCTGAACATTTATTACGAAACCGCCGATAACTGGCTGCGTCGTCACGACATGGGGCTGCGCATCCGCGGCGATCAGGGGCGTTATGAAATGACGCTGAAAATCGCCGGTCGGGTGGTGGGCGGCCTGCACCAGCGCCCGGAATACAATATTCCCCTGGATAAACCGGAGCTGGCGCTTGAGCGCCTGCCGGCGGAGGTTTGGCCGCAAGGGGAACTTCCGACCGCGCTGGCGGAGCATGTCCAGCCGCTGTTCAGCACCGATTTTGCCCGTGAACGCTGGGTGATCCAGGAAGGAAAGAGTGAGATTGAGATTGCCCTCGATCGCGGCGAAGTGAAGGCGGGCGAGCATCAGGAGCCGATCTGCGAGCTGGAGCTGGAGTTGCTCGCCGGGGAGACCGCCGATCTGCTGCGCTTCGCGCAGCGTTTGCTGGAGAGCGGCGTCCTGCGTCAGGGGAGCCTGAGCAAAGCCGCGCGCGGGTATCATCTGGCGCAAGGCAACAATGAACGCCCGGTGGCCCGGTTGGCGGTGCTGCCGGTGGCGGCGAAGGCCAGCGTGGAGCAGGGGCTGGAGGCGGCGCTGGAGAGCGCCCTGGCGCACTGGCTGTATCACGATGAGGTCTGGCTGCGCGGCAACGCGAAAGCTAAAGCGGAAATCCTGCTGGCGTTGGCCCGCGTGCGCCATGCCCTCGTGCTGTTCGGCGGCATCGTGCCGCGGAAGGCGACCACCCACCTCCGCGCCTTGCTGAACGACGCCGAAGCCGCGCTGCTGGCCGCGGACACCGCCGAGGAGGCGTTATTCTGCCCCGAGGTCGTCGCCGCCAAACTGGCGCTGACCGAATGGCTGGTCCAGCGCGGCTGGCGTCCGTTCCTCAACGAGGCGGGAGAGAAAAAAATAGCCGGATCGTTCAAACGGTTTGCCGATATTAACCTCTCGCGGGTGGCGGCCGAGCTGCGCGGCGCCGTGCAGCATCTGGCGGTTGAAGATGCCGCCGACCAGTTGCCGAAGCTGTCCCGCGATATCGACAGCGTCCAGTTGCTGGCGGGCGCCTATGGCGACGCCGTCGCGCCGTGGCTGGAGAACTGGCAGGAGCTTCAGCGTGCGATAGAGCATGACGACCGCAGCGTCTTTGAATATTTCCGTCGCCAGGCGCTGGCTGCCGAGCCGTTCTGGCTGCATAGTGGAAAACGATAATTACAGGCCAGGGAGCCCCTATGATGCCGCTTTCTTCGCAGTTACAGCAGCACTGGCAGACGGTCGCTGACCGCCTGCCAGCGGATTTTCCCGTCGCCGAACTGAGCCCGCAGGCCCGGTCGGTGATGGCGTTCAGTGATTTTGTCGAACAGAGTGTGATCGCCCAGCCAGGCTGGCTGAACGAGCTTGCGGACTCCTCGCCGGAGGCGGAAGAGTGGCGGCATTACGAGACCTGGCTGCAGGAGCGCCTGCAAGCGGTGGCTGACGAAGCGGGGTTGATGCGAGAGCTGCGTCTTTTCCGCCGCCAGATGATGGTCCGCATTGCCTGGGCGCAGGCGCTGTCGCTGGTAAGCGAAGAAGAGACGCTGCAGCAGCTGAGCGTCCTGGCAGAGACCCTGATTGTCGCCGCTCGCGACTGGCTGTATGCCGCCTGCTGTAAGGAGTGGGGAACGCCCTGCAACGCCGAGGGCCAGCCGCAGCCGCTGCTGATCCTCGGGATGGGAAAGCTGGGCGGCGGCGAGCTGAACTTCTCTTCCGATATCGATCTGATTTTTGCCTGGCCTGAGCATGGTGCCACCCGCGGCGGCCGCCGCGAGCTGGATAACGCCCAGTTCTTTACCCGCCTGGGGCAGCGGCTGATCAAGGCGCTCGACCAGCCGACGCAGGACGGCTTTGTCTATCGGGTGGACATGCGCCTGCGACCGTTTGGCGACAGCGGGCCGCTGGTGCTCAGCTTTGCGGCGCTGGAGGATTATTACCAGGAGCAGGGCCGGGACTGGGAACGCTACGCGATGGTGAAAGCGCGGATCATGGGCGATAACGACGACGCCTACGCCAGCGAGCTGCGCGCGATGCTTCGCCCCTTCGTCTTCCGCCGCTATATCGACTTCAGCGTGATCCAGTCGCTGCGTAACATGAAAGGGATGATCGCTCGTGAAGTGCGGCGTCGCGGGCTGAAAGACAACATCAAGCTCGGCGCCGGCGGGATCCGTGAAATTGAGTTTATCGTGCAGGTCTTTCAGCTGATCCGCGGCGGTCGCGAACCTGCGCTGCAGCAGCGGGCGCTGCTGCCGACGCTGGCGGCGATTGATGAGCTGCATCTGCTGCCGGAAGGCGACGCGGCGCTGCTGCGCGCGGCCTATCTGTTCCTGCGCCGGCTGGAAAATCTGCTGCAGAGCATCAACGATGAGCAGACCCAGACTCTGCCGCAGGATGAACTGAACCGCGCCAGGCTGGCGTGGGGGATGCATACTGACGACTGGGAGACGCTGAGCGCGCAGCTGGCGAGCCATATGGCCAGCGTGCGGCGGGTGTTTAATGAGCTGATCGGCGATGATGAGGCTCAGTCGCCGGATGAGCAGCTCGCCGAGTACTGGCGCGAGCTGTGGCAGGATGCGCTGGAAGAAGATGACGCCAGCCCGGCGCTGGCGCATTTAAACGACGCCGACCGCCGCAGCGTGCTGGCGCTGATTGCCGATTTCCGTAAAGAGCTGGATCGGCGCACCATCGGCCCGCGCGGCCGCCAGGTGCTGGATCAACTGATGCCGCATCTGCTGAGCGAAATCTGCTCGCGCGCCGATGCGCCGCTGCCTCTGGCTCGGATCACGCCGCTGTTGACCGGGATCGTCACTCGCACCACCTATCTTGAACTGCTGAGCGAATTCCCCGGCGCGCTGAAGCACCTGATTACGCTCTGCGCCGCGTCGCCGATGGTCGCCAGCCAGCTGGCGCGCCACCCGCTGCTGCTTGATGAGCTACTGGATCCCAACACTCTCTATCAGCCGACGGCGACCGATGCATATCGCGATGAGCTGCGTCAGTATCTGCTGCGGGTGCCGGAAGAGGATGAAGAGCAGCAGCTGGAGGCACTGCGCCAGTTCAAGCAGGCGCAGCAGCTGCATATCGCCGCGGCGGATATCGCCGGCACGCTGCCGGTGATGAAGGTCAGCGATCACTTAACCTGGCTTGCCGAAGCGATCCTCGACGCGGTGGTGCAGCAGGCATGGGGACAGATGGTGGCCCGCTACGGCCAGCCGACCCATCTGCACGATCGCCAGGGGCGCGGCTTCGCCGTCGTCGGCTACGGCAAGCTCGGCGGCTGGGAGCTGGGCTACAGTTCCGATCTCGACCTTGTGTTCCTCCATGACTGTCCGGCGGAGGTGATGACCGACGGCGAGCGGGAGATCGACGGCCGTCAGTTCTACCTGCGGCTGGCTCAGCGGATCATGCATCTGTTCAGCACCCGCACCTCGTCCGGTATTCTCTACGAAGTTGACGCCCGGCTGCGCCCTTCCGGCGCGGCGGGGATGCTGGTCACCACCGCCGACGCGTTTGCCGACTATCAGCAGAACGAAGCCTGGACATGGGAGCATCAGGCGCTGGTGCGCGCTCGCGTGGTCTATGGCGACCCGGCGCTGCAGGCGCGATTTGACGCCATTCGTCGCGATATCCTGACCACCGCGCGGGATGGCGCGACCCTGCAGACCGAAGTTCGCGAGATGCGTGAGAAGATGCGCGCCCACCTCGGCAATAAACATGCCGATCGTTTTGATATCAAAGCCGATGCCGGTGGGATCACGGATATTGAATTTATTACCCAGTATCTGGTCCTACGCTATGCCAGCGACAAGCCGAAGTTGACCCGCTGGTCTGATAACGTGCGTATTCTCGAGCTGCTGGCGCAGAACGACATCATGGACGAGGAGGAAGCGCGAGCCTTAACGCACGCGTACACCACCTTGCGTGATGCGCTCCATCACCTGGCCCTGCAGGAGCTGCCGGGACACGTGGCGCCAGAGGCATTCAGCCGGGAGCGTGAGCAGGTCAGCGCCAGCTGGCAGAAGTGGCTGATGGCTTAACTATAAAATCGGGTGTGCTATTATCGCGCGCAAAGTTTGCGTCTCGCAGGAGAGAGTCATGAAAGTAACGCTGCCGGAGTTTGAACGTGCAGGAGTGTTGGTGGTGGGTGATGTGATGCTGGACCGCTACTGGTACGGCCCCACCAGTCGTATTTCCCCGGAAGCCCCGGTGCCGGTGGTGAAGGTGGAAAATATCGAAGAACGTCCCGGCGGCGCGGCAAACGTAGCGATGAACATCGCCTCCCTGGGGGCAACGTCGCGCCTGGTGGGATTGACCGGGATTGATGACGCCGCTCGCGCGCTGAGCCAGGCGCTGGCCAACGTCAATGTGAAGTGCGACTTCGTCTCCGTCCCGACTCACCCGACCATCACCAAGCTGCGGGTGCTGTCGCGCAACCAGCAGCTGATCCGCCTCGACTTTGAAGAGGGCTTCTCCGGCGTTGATCCGCAGCCGATGCACGAGCGCATTCAGCAGGCGCTGGGCGCCATTGGCGCGCTGGTTCTCTCGGATTACGCCAAAGGGGCGCTGACCAGCGTCCAGACGATGATCAAGCTCGCCCGTGAAGCAGGCGTGCCGGTGCTGATCGATCCGAAAGGCACCGATTTCGAACGCTATCGCGGCGCAACGCTGCTCACCCCGAACCTCTCTGAGTTTGAAGCGGTGGTGGGCAAGTGCCAGGATGAAGCGGAGATCGTTGAGCGCGGCATGAAGCTTATCGCCGAATTCGAACTGTCAGCGCTGCTGGTGACGCGCTCAGAGCAGGGGATGACGCTGCTGCAGCCGGGGCGTCCGCCGCTGCATATGCCGACCCAGGCTCAGGAAGTGTACGATGTCACCGGCGCCGGCGACACGGTGATTGGCGTACTGGCGGCGACCCTGGCGTCCGGCAACACCCTGGAAGAGGCCTGCTATTTCGCTAACGCCGCGGCGGGCGTGGTGGTCGGTAAGCTGGGAACCTCCACCGTTTCTCCTGTCGAACTGGAAAATGCGGTTCGCGGCCGGGCTGAGACCGGCTTCGGCGTGATGAGCGAAGCGGAACTCAAACAGGCGGTAGCGGCCGCGCGCAAGCGCGGCGAGAAAGTGGTCATGACCAACGGCGTCTTCGACATTCTGCACGCCGGCCATGTCTCCTATCTGGCGAATGCGCGCAAACTGGGCGACCGTCTGATCGTGGCGGTCAACAGCGATGCCTCCACCAAACGACTGAAAGGCGAAACCCGCCCGGTAAACCCGCTGGAGCAGCGGATGATCGTGCTGGGGGCGCTGGAGGCGGTCGACTGGGTGGTCTCCTTCGAAGAAGATACACCGCAGCGCCTGATTGCCGGGATCCTGCCGGATCTGCTGGTGAAAGGCGGCGACTACAAACCGGAGCAGATCGCCGGCAGTGAAGAGGTCTGGGCGAACGGTGGCGAAGTGCTGGTGCTCAACTTTGAAGATGGTTGCTCAACCACCAACATTATTAAGAAAATACAAAAAGATAGCGAAAAATAACCGTTTCGTTATTCCCCCGCCATAACGGTGCGGCATCACGGCCTGCGATAGCGATATCGCGGGCCGTTTTTATTTAATGATGTGGAAAATGATTTGGCGCAATAAATAATCATATTAAGCGCATTTTTCGTACAAATGGCGTTAAGGTAAGCGTAAATACTGAAGTGAGTAAAAGGCATATGACTGATCAGAACATCCACCGCTGAAGGAGTATGCGCATGAACCATAACGACATGTATTCAATGAAGAATTTTGATTTTTTGGCGCGGAGTTTCGCCAGAATGCACGCCCAGGGCCAGCCAGTTGATCTTCAGGCCATTGTCGGCAATATGGATGAAGAACATCGTGAATGGTTTTGCCAGCGCTATGAACTGTACTGTCGTCAGGTGAACAGCCCGGCGGAAGCCGCACACTAAGCCAACGCAAACGGGCCCCTGAGGGCCCGTTTTTTTACTGCTGCTCTTCGCTGCCAGGCGTCGTCGCCGGGCGGTTTTCGAGGTCATTCAGGCGCTGTTCCAGCAGCGCCAGTTTTTCGCGGGTCCGCAGCAGAACCTGAGTCTGCACGTCAAACTCTTCGCGGCTAACCAGGTCCAGACGGGTCAGCTGCGACTGCAGCACCTGGCGGATTTTCTTTTCAACATCCTCACCCAGATCGCGAAGTCCTTTTGGCATCGACTCATGGACCTGGCGGGCGATTTGTTCAATTTTTTTCGGGTCAATCATGGTGGTTTCCTGCTCGGGTCGGATGATTGATCATTGTAGTGCGAACCAGGCCGCCTATAAACCAGAAATGTTTGAAGCTTATGCATTGCCGAGGATAGTCAATAGCGTTATAGTTATCTCGCTTATTCTCAGGGCGGGGCGAAATTCCCCACCGGCGGTAAATCAACCATGGCGTTGAAAGCCCGCGAGCGCTTCCCGTGACTACGGGAAGGTCAGCAGATCCGGTGTAATTCCGGGGCCGACGGTTAAAGTCCGGATGGGAGAGAGTAACGGCACAGTCGGGCCCAGGCCCGCTCGCGTTGACTTTTGCCGCTAAACCGGCGCTCCTAAGACTGCCCTGATTCTGGTAACCATAATTTTAATGAGGTTTTTTTACCATGAATCAGACGCTCCTTTCTTCTTTTGGTACCGCTTTTGAACGTGTGGAACACGCTTTGGACGCTCTGCGCGAAGGCCGCGGCGTGATGGTGCTTGACGATGAAGACCGTGAAAACGAAGGCGATATGATCTTCGCCGCCGAAACCATGACCGTAGAGCAGATGGCGCTGACCATTCGTCACGGCAGCGGCATTGTGTGCCTGTGCCTGACTGAAGATCGCCGCAAACAGCTGGATCTGCCGATGATGGTGGAGAACAACACCAGCGCCTACGGCACCGGCTTTACCGTCACCATCGAAGCGGCGGAAGGCGTGACCACCGGCGTTTCCGCTGCTGACCGCGTGACCACCGTCCGCGCGGCGATTGCCGACGGCGCGAAACCTTCCGATCTCAACCGTCCTGGCCACGTTTTCCCGCTGCGGGCGCAGCCGGGCGGCGTACTGACCCGCGGCGGCCATACCGAAGCCACTATTGACCTCGTGACCCTCGCTGGCTTCAAACCGGCAGGCGTGCTGTGCGAGCTGACCAATGACGATGGCACCATGGCGCGCGCGCCGGAGTGCATCGCGTTCGCTCAGCAGCACAATATGGCGGTGGTCACGATTGAAGATCTGGTGGCCTATCGTCGCGAACATGAGCGTAAAGCCAGCTAATCAGCGGCTCACAACGCCAGTGAAAACAGCCCGCTTATTAGTGGGCTGTTTTGTTTCTGTGCCTTAACCGATGCCCATCGTCTGGAGCACCACCAGACTCAGCCCCATCACCGACATCCCGCACAGGACGCCATAGCTCGGGTTGCTTTGCGGATCGATCTCTTTCGCCAGCGGCATCAGTTCATCGACCGACAGCGCCACCATAATCCCGGCGACGGCGGCCATGATTGCGCCCATGACCATCGGCGAGACCAGGCTACCCAGAATCAGCCACGCCAGCACGCCGCCCAAAATCTCCGCCATGCCGGAAAGACCGGCCCAGAGCACCGCCTTACTGCGCGATCCGGTGGCGGCATATACCGGCCCGGCAACGGCCAGTCCTTCAGGAATATTGTGCAGGGCGACGGCAAGCGCCACTCCCATGCCAAGCTCGAGGTTGTTGCTGGCCGTGACATAGGTGGCGATCCCTTCCGGAAAGTTATGCAGGCTGATACCCAACGTCAGTAGAATGGCGGTGCGGCGTAAATTGCGCGGGCGCGGCGCGGCGGGGGTCATCAAATCCTGCGGGTGGGCATGCGGCAGCAGGCGATCGAGACCAAAGTAGCCCAGCAGGCCGAAAACAAACATTCCGTAGCCGAGCAGCGGCGACATGTCCTCGGCGGCCAGCGCGGCAGGCAGCATTTCCATCAACGAAATCAACAGCATGATCCCGGCGGCAAAGCCGAGGGAGAAGCCCAGCAGGCGGTTAGAGGGTTTCTGGCCAATCACGCCGAAAATGGCGCCTATAAAGGTTGCGCTACCGGCTAACAGCGTCAATATTAAGGGTGATGACATCGCTTCTCTCCCTGCGAAAAAAGTGCATAGGAGTATATTGCCTGAGGATGCGCGTACGGGACAGCTCCCTTTACCGCGAATTACATTCAAATTTTCTGACGATCATCATCATGGTTATCTGAGTTTATCCTGGCGCAAAAGCGCGTAATGTGAGCACATCACATTGACACCCTAAGGATATCATCATGTCCCGTACCCGAATGCCCGCGTTGTTTCTCGGCCATGGCAGCCCAATGAACGTGCTGGAAGACAACCGCTATACCCGCGCCTGGGCTCACCTGGGCGAAACCCTGCCGCGTCCGAAAGCGATCGTGGTGGTCTCTGCGCACTGGTTCACCCGCGGTACGGGCGTGACGGCGATGGAGGCCCCGAAGACCATTCACGACTTCGGCGGTTTCCCGCAGGCGCTGTATGACACCCATTACCCGGCGCCGGGCTCCCCGGCGCTGGCGCAACGGCTGGTGGAGCTGCTCTCGCCGGTGCCGGTCACTCTCGATAAAGAAGCCTGGGGATTTGACCATGGCTCGTGGGGCGTGCTGATCAAGATGTATCCGCATGCGGATATCCCGATGGTTCAGCTGAGCATCGACAGCACCAAACCGCCGGCCTGGCATCTCGAAATGGGGCGAAAGCTGGCCTCGCTGCGTGATGAAGGGATTATGCTGGTGGCCAGTGGCAACGTGGTGCACAACCTGCGTACCGCCCGCTGGCATGGCGAGAACACGCCGTATCCGTGGGCGGAGTCCTTCAACAACTACGTGAAGGCGAATCTGCAGTGGCAGGGCCCGGACGATCAGCACCCGCTGGTTAACTACCTGGCACACGAAGGGGGCTCGCTCTCCAACCCCACGGCGGAGCATTTCCTGCCGCTGTTATACGTGCTGGGGGCATGGGATGGCGTGGAGGCGATTTCGACCCCGGTCGATGGCATCGAGATGGGCTCGCTGAGTATGCTGTCGGTGGTGGTTGGCGCCTGATAAAAATTGAGCTCCGGCGGCGATATCGTCGCCGGAGCGCGACATTATTCGACGAAAATGTGCGGATAGAAACGCGACAGATCCTGGGTAATCAGCGCCCGGTCTTCACGAATGCCGATCCCGGCGGGCTGATCGTTGATGAGCCAGCTGCCAATCAGCGTGTAGCTGTCACCAAACTTCGGCAGCGGGTAAAATTCCTGCACGATAGTGCCTTCTTCCCCATACGGACCTTCCACCGACTCCACCACCTTGCCCTGTTCAACGATCGATACGTTGGCGCCTTCGCGAGAGAAGATCGGCTTAATGACGTACTTCTCCATCTCCGGATGGGCATCTTCGCTGAAGTAAGCCGCCAGCAGATTTGGGTGATTGGGGAACATTTCCCACAGCATCGGCAGCAGCGCTTTGTTGGAGATGATGCTCTTCCACGCCGGCTCCAGCCAGCGAACGCCGGCGTCTTCCAGCTTGGTGGAGAACATCTCCCGCAGCATAAACTCCCACGGATAGAGCTTGAACAGGTTGCCAATCACCTGATCCTGGAGATCGGTAAACTGGCCTTTTTCACCCAGCCCAATATCTTCGATGTAGAGGAATTCCGTCGCCAGCCCCGCCTCGGCGGCGCAATCCTGCAGATATTGCACGGTGCCGCGATCTTCAACGGTATCGCGGCAGCAGGCCATATGCAGCAGCTGGAAGCCAAACTGCTCGCGCAGCTCACCGAAGCGATCGATCAGCTTCTCCTGCAGGCTATTGAACTGGTCGCTGCCCGCCGGCAGCTTGCCGGCGTTGAGCTGGTCTTCCAGCCAGATCCACTGGAAGAAGGCCGCTTCATACAGCGAGGTTGGCGTGTCGGCATTGTTCTCCAGCAGCTTCGGCTCGCCGACGCCATCCCAGGCCAGGTCGAGACGTGAGTAAAGTGACGGCTGGTTGGTTTTCCACGACTGGCGCACAAAGCCCCAGGTGTGTTTAGGGATGCGGAATTTGGCCATCAGCTCATCGCTGGCGATCACTTTTTCCACCACCTGAAGACACATCTGATGCAGCTCGGCGGTGACCTCCTCCAGCTTTTCCACCTGGGCGAGGCTCAGCTTGTAATAAGCCTCTTCGCTCCAGTAGGGCTCGCCGTACATGGTGTGGAAGTTGAAGCCGTATTCGGTCGCTTTCTCGCGCCAGTCCGGGCGCTCGGTAATGCTGACTCTTTCCATGTTGCTTAGCCGCCCATTGAGCGAGAAGAAGAGCTTGAGCCTGCGGCGCTACGCTGCATAGTCGACTGCTTCGCCACCGACTCGCCGAAGCCCCCGCGGGTGACGGTCGTGGTGGTTGCCGGTTTCGGCGCCATCGCGGTTTTCGGCACGTTCATGGTGCGGCCCGGCTGGGCGGCGCCATAGCTCTTACCGCTGGCGTCAGTGTACTGACCGTAGGCCGGGCTGGCAGGGTTTTTGGAGCTGAACAGCGGCTGCTGTTGCGCCATGCCGCCGCCCATCAGGCGGCCCATCATGTAGCCGGCCATCAGCGGCATCCAGAAGCTGCCGCTGCTTTGCGCCTGGGCCTGGTTTTCCGGGGCGACGCCCGCCTGGGCAGGCGTTTGCTGGCACTGACCTTCGCCAAACTCGGCGACGCAGTCTTCGCGGGTGGCATATTTCGGCGCGGTGCGCTCTGCCTCTTTCACCGCGTTGGTGTAGGCCGTGGTGCATTCGGCTGCTTTGCCCGGGTTGGCGGCGGAGCAGTCATCGGCGTTCTGGTACAGCGAGACCGTTTCGTCGCTTTTTTCACAACCGGCAAGCATAAAGACCGCGGTGACGGCCAGGGCGACCGGCGTCAGGTGGCGTGCGCTCCAGCTTTTGCGGAACGACGAATGATTAATATTTTTTGTCCGTTTCATATTTGTCTTCCAGGACCCAGTGGTATGGCGTGTGTTAACGCTCAGGATAGAGGATGAGTGGTGGAAAATGAAGCGAAGAGGGGCGCTAAGCGGGGGATCTTTACGTTGCCTTACGTTTAACGCATCGCCTGTCCGACGGACAGGCGATGCGCGTCACAGTATGAAAATTACTGACGGAACGGATTGCTGCCGCTGCTATGGGTCGTCGTCCGTGCGGACGCCGGCTTCATAGCCGCAGTCGTGTTGCCGTAACCATCGGCAGTAGCATCCTGCTGCGGATTTTCCGGCGCGACGCTGTCGGCAGAGGTCGAGATCGGTTTGCCCAAGGTATTGTTCAGGGCGATCAGATCCTGCTCGTTCAGCGTACCTAACGCCGACTTGATGTTCAGCTCGTTGATCAGGTAGTTGTAGCGCGCATTAGAGAGCTGCTGTTTGGCGTTGTACAGCGTGGTGGTGGCGTCGAGGACGTCAACGATAGTACGGGTACCCACCGAGTAGCCAGCTTCCATCGCATCCAGGGAGCTTTGCGCAGAGACCACCGCCTGTTTGTAGGCGTTGATGCTGCTGATAGAGGCATTCACGTTGTTAAACGAAGAACGCACGGTCTGGACCACGCTGCGGTGAGCGCTTTCCAGCTGCTCGCTGGCGCCGACGAAATTGTACTGCGCCTGTTTGACCTGCGAGTTAACCATCCCGCCCTGGTACAGCGGCAGGGAGAAGCTCAGGCCGATTTTATTCTGACCGATATCAGCATCTTGCGAGATGCTTTTTGAGCCGCTGTAGCGGTTGTTGGAAACGCCAGACGAGGCGTTTAAATCCAGGGTCGGCAAATGGCCGTCCTGCGCCTGGCGAATCTGCTCGCGGGCCAGGTCCTGATTCAGACGCGCCTGCAGCAGCGACAGGTTGCGGTTCTCCGCTTCCTTCAGCAGGGCGTTCACCGCCTGCGGTTTGCTGGTTTTGAAGCCGTCTACGTTCAGGGAGGCCAGCTCCGGGTAGTAGTTGCCGGTAACCTGGCGCAGTTCTTCCACGGCGTTGTCGAGATCGTTACGCGCGGTCACTTCGTTCGCCAGCACGGCGTCGTATTGTGAGCGGGCGTTCTGCACGTCGGTGATCGCCACCAGACCGACGTTAAAGCGCTGGGTGGTTTGATCCAACTGACGGTAAATAGCCTGTTTCTGCGCTTCGGTATAAGAGAGCGTATCGATGGCGGCCAGCACTTTGAAATAGGCCGTCGCGGTATTCAGAATCAGCGTTTGCTGATCGGTCTGATACGTGACATCCTGAATGCCTGCCGCTTTTTCCTGCAGCGTCAGGGCGCGCCATTTCGACATATCAAACAGAACCTGCGTTAACTGCAGCGAGCCGCTGGTGACGTTAGAATTCTGGTCTTTATAATCACGGAAGCCGCTGGTATAGGTATAATCCGCTCCCAGCCCGAGCTGAGGCAGTAATGGACTGCGCGCTTCGTTGATCTTTTCGAATGCGGCGTCACGATCGGCTGCCGATTTACGCAGATCGGGGTTGCTGATGCGCGCCTGCTGGTAAACCTGAAGCAGGTTTTCCGCCTGGCTCATGGCGCTGAACCCGGTCAGGCTCAGGCCGATAAGAATGGGGAGCAATTTCTTCATTTGCATTCCTTGTTGTGAAGCATTTAGCGCTGGTCTAATTCTAAGAAAAATTCCGCTGATTGTATCGATTCTGCCGCCGTAAAAAGTTGGCGTTACGTGCCATCCGGCGGTAATTTGCACCAATCTAACATACGGACCGTAAAACGGTAGCCAAACGGTCTGGAAATCCCTCATTTCGGATTAGCAGGACATAACAATGAGCAAACCCATCCACCAGGGAATTACCTTCTCCAAAAATGATGTAGAAATTATTGCACGCGAAACGCTGTATCGTGGTTTTTTTTCACTCGATTTATACCGTTTTCGCCACCGCCTGTTTAACGGCGGCATGAGCGGCGAAGTCACCCGTGAAATTTTTGAGCGCGGGCATGCCGCCGTCTTGCTACCCTTTGACCCGGTGCGGGACGAAGTGGTGCTGGTCGAACAAATCCGTATCGCCGCCTATGATACCAGCGAGAGCCCTTGGCTGCTGGAAATGGTCGCCGGCATGATCGAGGCGGGTGAGACGGTGGAAGATGTCGCCCGTCGGGAAGCGCTGGAAGAGGCCGGGCTTGAAGTTGGGCGGACGAAACCAATATTAAGCTATCTGGCCAGTCCTGGCGGCACCAGTGAACGGTTATCGATCCTGGTGGGCGAAGTTGATGCATCGACGGCAAAAGGCATTCACGGCCTGGCCGAGGAAAATGAGGATATTCGGGTGCATGTGGTAAGCCGGGAACAGGCTTACCAGTGGGTAGAAGAGGGGAAAATCGACAACGCAGCCTCTGTCATCGCCTTGCAATGGCTGCAATTGCATTATCACAATTTACGAAACGAGTGGACAAAATGAAGCGTTATACACCTGACTTCCCTGAGATGATGCGCCTGTGCGAGACCAATTTCGCCCAGTTGCGCCGCCTGTTGCCGCGAACGGATGCAGCGGGTGAGAAGGTGAGCTATCAGGTGGGAAGCGCGCAATATCGGTTAACGATAACGGAATCAACCCGCTACACTACTCTGGTGGCGATAGAGCAGACTCTGCCAGCGGTGAGCTACTGGAGTCTGCCATCCATGACCGTTCGCCTCTACCATGACGCCATGGTGGCCGAAGTGTGTTCGAGTCAGCAGATCTTTCGCTTCAAAGCGCGATATGATTATCCTAATAAAAAGTTGCATCAACGCGACGAAAAGCATCAAATTAACCAGTTTCTGGCCGACTGGCTGCGTTACTGTTTAGCACATGGAGCGATGGCGATTCCGGTTTGTTAGCGTCGTTAAACCTAAGGACACCATTTGGAAAGCCTGTTAAACCTACCTCTGGCTGGTGAGGCCAGAGTCAGGATCTTACAAATTACTGATACTCACCTGTTTGCTGAAAAACATGAAACGTTGTTAGGCATCAATACCTGGGAAAGCTATCAGGCCGTACTGTCGGCCATTCATGCCTCACAGCGTCCATGCGATTTGATTGTCGCAACAGGCGATCTGGCGCAGGATCACTCCTCCGCGGCCTACCAGCATTTTGCTGAGGGCATCGCGAGTTTTGCTGCACCCTGCGTCTGGCTACCGGGCAACCATGATTTCCAGCCGGCGATGTACAGCACCCTGCAGGAGTCGGGTATTTCCCCCGCCAAGCGCGTGTTTCTCGGCGACCACTGGCAGATCCTGCTGCTGGACAGCCAGGTGTTTGGCGTTCCCCATGGCGAGCTGAGCGACTTCCAGCTGGAATGGCTCGAACATAAGCTGGCGGAGGCGCCGGAGCGTTATACCTTACTTCTGCTGCATCATCATCCGCTGCCGGCCGGCTGCAGCTGGCTGGATCAACACAGTCTGCGCAACGCCGGCGCGCTGGACAGCGCGCTGAGCGCCTGGCCGCGGGTGAAGCATCTGCTGTGCGGCCATATTCATCAGGAACTGGATCTCGACTGGAATGGCCGACGTATGATGGCGACGCCGTCGACCTGCGTTCAGTTCAAGCCGCACTGCGCCAATTTCACCCTCGATACGGTGTCGCCGGGCTGGCGCTGGCTGGAGCTTCACCCTGACGGAACGCTGACCACCGAAGTGTGCCGCCTGGAAGGCGCGGCGTTTCATCCGGATATTGCTTCAGAAGGCTACTGATGGCGACGCTTCTTTATCTGCACGGCTTTAACAGTTCCCCGCGCTCGGCGAAGGCGACGGCGTTAAAGACCTGGCTGGCGCAGCACTATCCTGAGATCGCCATGGTGGTGCCTGAGCTGCCGCCTTACCCGGCGGAAACGGCGGAGCTGCTGGAGTCCATCGTGCTGGAGCACGGCGGCGAGCCGCTGGGGGTCGTAGGGTCGTCGCTGGGCGGCTACTACGCCACCTGGCTGTCGCAATGCTTTATGCTGCCAGCGGTCGTGGTTAACCCGGCGGTGCGGCCGTTTGAGCTGCTGAACAATTTTCTCGGCCACAATGAGAATCCGTACACCGGGCAGCAATATGTGCTAGAGTCTCGCCATATTTACGATCTCAAAGTCATGCAAATCGACCCGCTCGAAGCGCCGGATTTACTCTGGCTGCTGCAGCAGACCGGGGATGAAGTGCTTGATTACCGCCAGGCCGTTCATTACTACGCCTCCTGCCGGCAGACGGTGGAGGAGGGCGGTAATCACGCATTTGTCGGCTTTGACGATCATTTCACTCAGATTATCGAATTTCTCGGCCTGCGCTAAACGGCCCTGAACGACCTACGAATACACACCATGACGCAATCTTCATATAACGCTGATGCCATTGAGGTACTCACCGGGCTAGAGCCGGTGCGCCGCCGTCCGGGCATGTATACCGACACCACCCGTCCTAACCATCTTGGTCAGGAAGTGATTGATAACAGTGTGGACGAAGCGCTGGCAGGCCACGCCAAACGCGTGGAAGTGATCCTTCACGCCGACCAGTCCCTCGAGGTGATTGACGACGGGCGCGGGATGCCGGTCGACATTCACCCGGAAGAGGGGGTGCCGGCGGTTGAGCTGATCCTCTGCCGACTGCACGCGGGCGGTAAGTTTTCCAACAAAAACTACCAGTTTTCCGGCGGCCTGCACGGGGTGGGGATTTCGGTGGTCAACGCCCTGTCTAAACGCGTGGAGGTCAACGTGCGTCGCGACGGTCAGGTCTACAGCATCGCCTTTGAGAATGGTGAGAAAGCAGAAGACCTGCACGTCACCGGCACCTGCGGTAAACGCAACACCGGGACCAGCGTCCATTTCTGGCCTGACGAAAGCTTCTTCGATAGTCCGCGCTTCTCCGTTTCGCGTTTGACCCACTTGTTAAAAGCGAAAGCGGTGCTGTGCCCGGGCGTGGAAATTGTTTTCCGCGATCAGGTCAACAACAGCGAGCAGAGCTGGTGCTATGCCGATGGCCTTAACGACTACCTTAGCGAAGCGGTGAACGGCCTGCCGCTGCTGCCGGAAAAACCCTTCGTCGGCACCTTCTCCGGTGAGACGGAGGCAGTGGACTGGGCGCTGCTGTGGCTGCCGGAAGGCGGCGAGCTGCTGACCGAGAGTTATGTCAACCTGATCCCGACCATGCAGGGCGGGACGCACGTCAACGGCCTGCGCCAGGGGCTGCTGGACGCGATGCGTGAGTTCTGCGAGTACCGTAATATTCTGCCGCGCGGGGTGAAACTGTCGGCGGAAGATATCTGGGATCGCTGCGCCTACGTGCTGTCGGTGAAGATGCAGGATCCGCAGTTCGCCGGGCAAACCAAAGAGCGCCTGTCGTCGCGTCAGTGCGCGGCGTTCGTCTCCGGCGTGGTGAAAGACGCCTTCAGCCTGTGGCTGAACCAGAACGTGCAGGCTGCGGAGCTGCTGGCGGAGATGGCCATCTCCAGCGCCCAGCGTCGTCTGCGCGCCGCCAAGAAAGTGGTGCGCAAAAAGCTGACCAGCGGTCCGGCGCTGCCGGGTAAGCTGGCCGACTGCACCGCCCAGGATCTGAACCGTACCGAACTGTTCCTCGTCGAAGGGGACTCGGCGGGCGGGTCAGCCAAGCAGGCGCGCGATCGTGAATATCAGGCGATCATGCCGCTGAAAGGCAAGATCCTTAATACCTGGGAAGTCTCTTCCGATGAAGTGTTAGCTTCGCAAGAAGTGCACGACATTTCGGTGGCGATTGGTATTGACCCGGATAGCGATGATTTAAGCCAGCTGCGCTACGGCAAAATTTGTATCCTGGCGGATGCGGACTCCGATGGCCTGCACATTGCCACGCTGCTGTGCGCGCTGTTCGTGAGACATTTCCGGACTCTGGTGAAAGAGGGGCACGTCTACGTGGCGCTGCCGCCGCTGTACCGTATCGACCTCGGCAAAGAGGTTTACTACGCGCTAACGGAAGAAGAAAAGACCGGCGTGCTGGAGCAGCTGAAGCGCAAGAAAGGCAAGCCAAACGTCCAGCGCTTTAAAGGTCTCGGCGAGATGAACCCGATGCAGCTGCGGGAAACTACCCTCGACCCAAATACCCGCCGCCTGGTGCAGCTGGTGATCAGCGATGAGGATGAGCAGCAGACCACGGCGATGATGGATATGCTGTTGGCCAAGAAGCGTTCTGAAGACCGTCGCAACTGGCTGCAGGAGAAGGGCGATATGGCGGACCTGGAAGTGTAAGACCGCACGCTGCGCCAGACGTAAAAGGGAGCCTCAGGCTCCCTTTTCTTATTCCGTTTCAGCGTCGGCGGGCTTAGACGCCGGCCTGCAGGATACGGATGGTGGTCTCCAGCACATCGCCTTTGACCGCTTCCGACCAGGCTTTCATGTGCGGGGTCTGCAGGTGCGCTTCAAGATGCGCGACGCTTTCCCACTGCTCCACCATGACGATAGAGTCAGGAGCGGTGGTCTGGAAGCTGACGCCAGCGGCATGATCCACCATAGGCGCATAGCCGTGGCAGCCGGCTTCCTGCAAAACGGTCGGAATAATTTTCGCGAACTGATCGAGAACCGCCTGGCGGTGGTGCTGGCCCGGACGGGTACGGATTTCTGCAATCACTGTTAACATGGTTAACTCAACTCCTTCTGTGTGGATCTTGTCATACTCCAGGTTCCAATAACTCGAAATATGTAGAGCATAGACCCCTAGTTAACCAAAAATTTCCGCCAGATGCTTGCGATATTCTGCGATATACCGTGGGACATCAGGCATTTTTATCACGTCGTTGGCGATAAAGGTTGGCAGCGCCTCCATACCCAGGAACTGGTTGGCTTTATGGAACGGCAGGTAAACGCCGTCAACGCCAACGCCGTGGAAGAACTGCTCTTTGTCGGTGAAGGCCTCCATTGGCGCGTTCCAGGTCAGGGAGAGCATATATTTTTTCCCCTGCACCAGGCCGCCGGAGCCATATTTTTTGCTGGCGTCGGAGCGGGTACGGCCGTCGCTGGCGTACAGCGAACCGTGGCCTTCGGTAAAGACGTCATCCATATATTTTTTCACCGTCCACGGGGCGCCCATCCACCAGCCCGGCATCTGCCAGATCACCACATCGGCCCAGAGGAAATTCTGCACTTCGGCTTTTACGTCGTACTCGCTTTCGGCGCGAACGCTTTTAACATCGTGCCCGGCGTCGCGCAGATAACTCTCCGCGACCTCGGTCAGGGTGTCGTTCAGTTGGCCATTCGAGTGGGCGAATTTTTTTGCGCCATTGATAATCAGGATGTTGCTCATCATTTGTCCTCAATCTTGAAAATTTGCCGACGATCTTACCCCGCGAAGCGGGGCAGTAAAATGAGCAAAATGTGCAAAGTCTTTTGCTAAATGAGCAATAATCCCGCTACCAGCCAACGCGGGCTTCGAAGCCGCCGTCGCGGGCGTTGGCAAACTCGACGCGCATGCCATGCAGCGAGGCGATGCGCCGGACGATAGACAAGCCCAGGCCGCTGCCCGGAGCATCCTGACCCGGTGGGCGATAGAAACGCTCGCCGATGCGCGCCAGCGCCTGCGGGCTGATGCCGGGGCCGTTATCGCGGACCCGAAACTCGCGGGCGTTGAGGGTGATATCGACCTGGCTGCCGCGCGGGCTGTAGCGCACCGCGTTATCCAGCAGATTGCGCACCAGCAGGCTGAGGAGCAGCGGCTGGCCGGTGCGGGAGATGCCAGAGGCATTAAGATGCAGGCGCAGCTCAATCCCGGACTGCTGCGCCGGGTGGTACATCTCCATTACCGCCGACTGCAGCAGGTCGTCGAGGGCGACCGGCTGCAGGTCGTCCAGCTGGGCGAGCGAGTCCAGCCGCGACAGCGTCAGCAGCTGATCCACCAGACGGGTGGCGCGATCGATCCCCTGATGGAGCTGAGCCAGGGCTTTCTCCCACCCTTGTGGATCGTCCAGAGAGAGCTGGGCGACTTCAGTCTGCACCTTCAGCGCCGCCAACGGGCTGCGCAGCTCGTGGGCGGCATCAGAGGTAAACCGACGCTCGCGCAGCATGACGTCGTGGGTGCGCTGGAACAGCTGATTCAGGGCTTCGACCAGTGGGCGGACTTCAGGGGGGATCTTCTCCACGCTGAGCGATTCCGCCGAGTCCGGCGCGCGCAGACGCAGCGTGCGCGCCAGATGTTTCAACGGCGCCAGTTCGCGGCTTAACAGCACGATGAGCAGCACGAACATCAGCGGCAGGGCGACCATCCACGGAGTGAGCTGCGAGGTGACAATGTCCATCGCCATTTCGCGGCGATAATCCCACTCCTGGCCGACGGCGATGCGGTGGCGGCCATCGGCGGTGGTTAACCACAGGAAGCGCCACTCGTCATCATCGCCGCGCAGGTAGCCATCGCTAAAGCCCTCACGCTGCGAGTGCCACTGTATATCCTCTCCGTTCTCGCCGTCGTTAAGCACCATTTTGCCGTCGCGGGTGAAGATGGCGAACGCCAGCGCATCGTCGTCGATATGCCCGTGGCGCACCTTTTTCTTTTCCCCGAGCGATACCGGCGGGGCGCGCAGTTCATCGAAATGCATGGCGCTCAGGCGGCGGGCGAACAGCAGCTGCTGGGTATCAAACAGCTTATCCAGCTTTTTACTGGTCTGCTGCCAGGCGATCACGCTGGCCACGCCCCAGGCGGCGGCGGTCAGCACGGCAAACAGCAGCGTCAGGCGCAGGCGCAGGCTCAGGCGGGCAAGTCGTTTCATGCGTCACCCAGGGTATAGCCGATGCCGTGGACGGTGCGGATAAATTCACTGCCGAGTTTGCGCCGCAGATGGTGGACGTGAACTTCCACGGCGTTGCTGGAGACCTCGTCGTCCCAGTTGTAGAGCTTTTCTTCAATAAGCTTACGCGGCAGCACGCGCCCGGCGTTACGCAGCAGCAGTTCCAGCAGGGCGAACTCCTTCGGCTTCAGCGTCAGGCTTTCGCCGTCGAGGCTGGCGGTTAAGCGGTTCGGGTCAAGGCGTACCTTGCCGTGGCGCAACTCGCTGCTGCTCTGGCCGTGGGCACGGCGGATCAATGCTTCGAGGCGGGCCGCTACCTCAATCAGGGCGAAAGGTTTGCACAGATAATCATCGGCGCCCAGGCGCAGCCCCTCCACCCGCTGGCTGAGCGCATCGCGGGCGGTGAGGATCAGCACCGGTTCATGGCGGCCTTTGTCGCGCCACTCGCGCAGAATATCGAGGCCATCAACGCCAGGAAGAGTGAGATCAAGAATTGCCGCGTCGTAGGGGGCGCTGTATAGGGCGTTTTTGCCCTCCAGCCCGGCGGTAAACCAGTCGATGCTGAAGCCCATTTTGCTCAGCCCGGCCTTGATGCCATCGCCGATTAACTTGTCATCTTCCACCAATAATATGCGCATGTTTCCCTCTGACGATCCTGATTCTTTGCGCAGTAAACCGCGTTGAAGCGGGTGATGTACAGCATTAAAATTTCTTTTTTCCGCTTAAGAAGTCGTTAAGTTTTGTCGGGCGTAATAGGAGCCATATCAACACGAAGGGAGAACACATCATGAAGAAAATTGCTGCGATGACCGCGATCGTTGCCCTGGTTTCCATGCCGGTGCTGGCTGCCGGACAGGGCGGGTATACCGGTCCTTCTGCGACCACGCCGGCAAGTTCAACCACCCAGGGCGGCGGCTTCACCGGCCCGAGCGGCGCGGTCACCACCGTCACCAATGTCAAATCGCTGCGGGACGATACCTGGGTGACCCTGCGCGGCAAAATCACCGAGCGCGTTTCCGACGATCTGTATAAGTTCCAGGATGCTACCGGAGTGATCAATGTCGATATCGACCACAAACGCTGGAACGGCGTCACCGTCGGCCCACAGGACACGGTAGAAATTCAGGGGGAAGTCGATAAGGACTGGAACTCGGTGGAAATCGACGTTAAACAGATCCGTAAAATCGCGCCATAAGTCTCCGTCGGATAAGCGCAAGATCGGTCAGGCATCGCTATCCTCGCTCTGTCAGAGTATGTCGCGAGGAGGAGACGATGAACGATATTAAGGCCAGCCCGGCGTATGTCGGGCGCTTTCAGCGCGTCTGTAGGTACATTGCGCACCATCTTGATGAGCCGCTGTCGCTGGAGATGCTGAGCGCGATAGCGCACAGTTCGCCTTACCATTTTCACCGGCAATTTAGCGCTTATACCGGCATTCCCTTGTACCGGTATATTCAGTGGTTGCGTCTGCGACGCGCCTGTTGGCGCCTGGCGTTCAACCCCCGCGATAAAGTCATCGATATTGCCCTTGATGCCGGATTTCAGAATGCGGAGTCGTTCAGTCGTGCCTTCCGTACCGCGTTTGACCAAAGCCCGACCCAGTTCCGTCAGCAACCGGACTGGGCCGAGTGGCATCGGCGCGTACCGAAACATACGCTACAGGAGCAAACGTCGATGGACGTCAACATTATTTCGTTCCCCACCACCCGGATAGCCGTACTGCAACATCGCGGCAGCCCGGACCTTGTCAACGCCACCGCCGCGCGTTTTATTGCCTGGCGTAAAACGAGCGGATTATCGCCCATCACCACCTGCGATACCTGGGGGATCGCCTGGGACGATCCGCAGACCACCCCGCAGGGGGAATTTCGTTTTGACATCTGCGGTACGGTCGCACGGCCGGTCGGTCAAAACGCCTTTGGCGTGATTAACGGCGAAATCCCCGGCGGACGCTGCGCCGTCGTGCGCCATCACGGCTCGCTGGACACGCTGGCGAACAGCGTTTGGTTTCTCTATCGCGACTGGTTACCCGCTTCAGGCGAGACGTTACGGGATTTTCCGGTGTACTTCCGTTACCTCAATTTTGTCCATGAGGTGGCTGAGCATGAGCTGCAAACCGATATTTATCTGCCGCTGGCCTGATTAAGGTGACGGAATCCTCAACCGATCTCACGGCCTGTGACTCAGGGCGTGAGATCGGGTATTATCGCGGGTAGTTTTGCCGTCCGAACGGTCGGTACCCAGATTGAGGATCCACGATTAATGAGCGATATGGCAGAGCGCCTTGCGCTGCATGAATTTACGGAAAATGCTTACCTGAACTACTCCATGTACGTGATCATGGACAGGGCATTACCGTTTATTGGCGATGGCTTAAAACCGGTCCAGCGTCGCATCGTCTATGCGATGTCCGAACTGGGGCTGAACGCCAGCGCCAAATTCAAAAAGTCCGCCCGCACCGTCGGCGACGTGCTGGGTAAATATCACCCGCACGGCGACAGCGCCTGCTATGAAGCGATGGTGCTGATGGCGCAACCCTTCTCCTATCGCTATCCGCTGGTGGATGGCCAGGGGAACTGGGGGGCGCCGGACGATCCGAAATCCTTCGCCGCCATGCGTTACACCGAATCCCGCCTGTCGAAGTATGCCGAGCTGCTGCTCAGCGAGCTGGGGCAGGGGACGGTCGACTGGGTGCCAAACTTTGACGGCACGCTGCAGGAGCCGAAAATGCTGCCGGCGCGCCTGCCAAACATTCTGCTCAACGGCACCACCGGCATCGCGGTGGGCATGGCGACCGATATTCCGCCGCACAACCTGCGTGAAGTAGCGAAAGCGGCGATTACGCTGATTGAGCAGCCGAAAACGACCCTCGACGAACTGCTGGATATCGTCCAGGGGCCGGATTTCCCGACCGAGGCGGAGATCATCACTTCGCGGGCGGAAATTCGCAAAATCTACCAGAACGGACGCGGCTCTGTGCGCATGCGCGCGGTGTGGAGCAAAGAGGACGGCGCGGTAGTGATCAGCGCGCTGCCGCACCAGGTCTCCGGCGCCAAAGTTCTGGAGCAAATTGCGGCGCAGATGCGCAATAAAAAGCTGCCGATGGTGGATGACTTGCGCGACGAATCGGACCACGAAAATCCGACCCGTCTGGTGATCGTCCCGCGCTCCAACCGGGTGGATATGGAGCAGGTGATGAACCATCTGTTCGCCACCACCGATCTGGAGAAGAGCTACCGCATCAACCTCAATATGATCGGTCTCGACGGCCGCCCGGCGGTAAAAAACCTGCTGGAGATCCTCAGCGAATGGCTGGTGTTCCGTCGTGATACCGTACGTCGCCGTCTGAACCACCGGTTAGAGAAGGTCCTTAAGCGCCTGCATATCCTCGAAGGTTTGCTGGTGGCGTTCCTTAATATCGATGAAGTCATTGAGATCATCCGCACGGAAGATGAGCCGAAGCCAGCTCTGATGTCGCGCTTTGCCATCAGCGAAACCCAGGCGGAAGCGATTCTGGAACTGAAGCTGCGCCATCTCGCCAAACTGGAAGAGATGAAGATCCGCGGCGAGCAGAACGAGCTGGAAAAAGAGCGCGATCAGCTGCAGGCGATTCTGGCCTCTGAACGTAAGATGAACAATCTGCTGAAGAAAGAGCTGCAGGCCGATGCCGATGCTTTCGGCGACGATCGCCGCTCGCCGCTTCACGAGCGTGAAGAAGCGAAAGCGATGAGCGAGCATGACATGCTGCCGTCTGAGCCGGTGACTATCGTTCTGTCGCAGATGGGCTGGGTGCGCAGCGCCAAAGGGCACGACATTGACGCCCAGGGCTTAAGCTATAAGGCGGGCGACAGCTGGAAAGCCTCGGCGAAGGGCAAGAGCAACCAGCCGGTGGTGTTTATCGATACTACCGGGCGCAGCTATGCCATCGATCCGATTACTCTGCCCTCGGCGCGTGGCCAGGGTGAGCCGCTGACCGGTAAGCTCACGCTGCCGCCGGGCGCGACCGTGGAACATATGCTGATGGAAGGCGACGATCAGAAACTGCTGATGGCCTCCGACGCCGGCTACGGTTTTGTCTGCACCTTTAACGATCTGGTGGCGCGCAACCGCGCCGGTAAAGCGTTGATCACCCTGCCTGACAACGCGCATGTGATGCCGCCGCTGGTCATTGAGGACGAGTCCGATATGCTGCTGGCCATCACCGCCGCCGGGCGGATGCTGATGTTCCCGGTCAGCGATCTGCCGCAGCTGTCGAAAGGCAAGGGCAACAAAATCATCAACATTCCCGCGGCGGAAGCCGCCGCCGGACAGGACGGTCTCGCACATCTGTTTGTCCTGCCGCCGCAGAGTACGCTGACCATTCACGTCGGCAAACGGAAGATCAAACTGCGTCCGGAAGAGCTGCAAAAAGTCACCGGCGAGCGCGGCCGCCGCGGTTCGCTGATGCGCGGGCTGCAGAAAATAGACCGTGTTGAAATTGACTCGCCGCGCCGCGCCGCGGCAGGCGATAGCGAAGAGTAAGCGCTTCTCCTCCCGTCTTTGACGGGAGGAGGCGAAAAAATGCCGCAAAATCGTTGTTTATTCAGGCGTTGCGATTAACAATGTCCATCATCAGGGACCCAGGAAGAACGGTCCCGGCCTGCGCAGAACTCGTGAGCCTGCCTTCTGCCAGCAGCGAATAATTCTAAGCGGTTTGGGTTTTAGAGGTAGCTATGCTATTCATTTTTCGAGTAATTTTCGTGGTCATTTATTGCATCGTGGTGTGCATACTTGGCTGTCTGTACTGCTTGTTCAGCCCGCGTAATCCAAAACACGTTGCCACTTTCGGCCATCTGTTTGGCCGCTTATCCCCGGTGTTTGGCCTCAAGGTGGAGCTGCGCAAACCTGCCGACGCGGAAAGCTATGGCAACGCGATCTACATCGCTAACCACCAGAACAACTATGATATGGTGACGGCGTCTAACATCGTGCAGGCCCCGACGGTTACCGTGGGGAAAAAGAGCCTGCTGTGGATCCCGTTCTTTGGCCAGCTGTACTGGCTGACCGGTAATCTGCTGATTGACCGTAATAATCGAACCAAAGCGCACGGCACCATTGCCGAGGTCGTTAACGCCTTTAAAAAGCGTAAAATTTCGTTCTGGATGTTCCCGGAAGGGACCCGCAGCCGCGGCCGCGGTCTGCTGCCGTTTAAAACCGGCGCCTTCCACGCGGCTATTGCCGCCGGAGTGCCGATTATTCCGGTGTGTGTCTCGAATACATCGAATAAAATAAAGCTCAATCGCTGGAACAACGGTCTGGTGATTGTGGAAATGCTGCCGCCGGTGGATACCAGCCAGTTCGGTAAAGACAACGTGCGCGCGCTGGCGACGCATTGCCGCGAGCTGATGGCCGCCAAAATCGCTGAGCTGGACAACGAAGTGGCCGAGCGCGAAGCGGCCGGCAAGCAATAAGACAGGAAACGCCGCCACCGCGCGCGTATTGCTGGCGGGAAACGAATTCCCTTTTTCATTTGTCAGTATGTCATGGAGTTAATATGTCACTCAGTCGGCGTCAGTTTATTAAGGCTTCCGGCGTAGCGCTGTGCGCTGGCGCCGCGCCGCTGAAGGCCCATGCCGCCGGCCAGCAGCCTGCGCTGCCGGTTCCGCCGCTGCTGGAATCCCGTCGCGGTCAGCCGCTGTTTCTGACGCTGCAGCGTTCGCACTGGTCGTTTACGCCAGGCACCCGCGCCCCCGTCTGGGGGATCAATGGCCGCTATATGGGGCCGACGATCCGCGTCTGGAGCGGAGACGACGTCAAGCTTATCTACAGCAACCGTCTGACAGAGAACGTCGCGATGACCATCCGCGGCCTGCAGGTGCCGGGCCCGCTGATCGGCGGCGCGGCGCGCATGATGTCGCCGAACGCCGACTGGGCGCCGGTGCTGCCGATCCGCCAGAGTGCGGCGACGCTGTGGTACCAGGCCAATACGCCGAACCGGATGGCGAAGCAGGTCTATAACGGTCTGGCCGGCATGTGGCTGGTGGAGGATGAGGTGAGCAAGAACCTGCCGATCCCTAACCACTATGGCGTCGATGACTTCCCGGTGATAATTCAGGATAAACGGCTGGATAACTTCGGCACGCCGGAATATAGCGAACCGGGCAGCGGCGGCTTCGTCGGCGACACGCTGCTGGTCAATGGCGTGCAGAGCCCCTATGTCGAAGTGTCGCGCGGCTGGGTGCGACTGCGCCTGCTGAACGCCTCCAACTCCCGGCGCTATCAGCTACAGATGAGCGATGGCCGACTGCTGCATGTCATTTCCGGCGACCAGGGGTTCCTGCCGGCGCCGGTTTCGCTCAAGCAGCTGTCGCTGGCGCCGGGGGAACGGCGTGAAATCCTGGTCGATATGACCAACGGCGATGAAGTGTCCATTACCTGCGGCGAAGCGGCGAGCATTGTCGACCGTATCCGCGGCTTTTTTGAACCGTCCAGCATTCTGGTCTCCACGCTGGTGCTGACCCTGCGCCCGACCGGGCTGCTGCCGCTGGTCACCGACAGTCTGCCGGTGCGTCTGCTGCCGACCGAGCTGCTCTCCGGTACGCCGATCCGCAGCCGGGATATCACCCTCGGCGACGATCCAGGGATTAACGGCCAGCTATGGGATCCGCAGCGTATTGATATTACGGCGCAGCAGGGGACCTGGGAGCGCTGGACAGTGCGCGCCGACCGCCCGCAGTCGTTCCATATTGAAGGGGTGATGTTCCAGATCCGTAACGTCAACGGTTCGACCCCTTTCCCGGAAGACCGCGGCTGGAAGGACACCGTGTGGGTCGACGGGCAGGTCGAATTGCTGGTCTACTACGCCCAGCCGTCGTGGCCGCACTTCCCGTTCCAGTATCTGAGCCAGACGCTGGAGCTGGCCGACCGCGGTTCGATTGGCCAGATGCTGGTGAATCCTGCGCCATAATCTCTTCGACCCTGGCCGGCATACGGTCAGGGTTTGAGAAAATCCTCCTTCATTTCCACTATCATTCCGGCTTATAATCCACGCCCTTTTGGTTATTTTTTTATCATTTTCCCCGGAAGCAATATGAGCGCAATATCCCTGATCCAACCGGATCGTGACCTTTTTTCCTGGCCGCAATACTGGGCTGCCTGTTTCGGCCCTGCGCCATTTTTACCGATGTCGCGTGAAGAGATGGATCAACTTGGCTGGGATAGCTGCGACATTATTCTGGTGACCGGCGACGCCTACGTCGACCACCCGAGCTTCGGGATGGCCATCTGCGGCCGAATGCTGGAAGCGCAGGGGTTCCGCGTGGGGATCATCTCCCAGCCGGACTGGAACACCAAAGACGACTTCATGCGTCTGGGCAAACCGAACCTGTTCTTCGGCGTGACCGCCGGCAACATGGACTCGATGATCAACCGCTACACCGCCGACCGTAAGCTGCGTCATGATGACGCTTACACCGCCGGCAACGTAGCGGGCAAGCGTCCGGACCGCGCCACCCTGGTCTACACCCAGCGCTGTAAAGAGGCGTGGAAAGATGTGCCCGTGATCCTCGGCGGCATCGAAGCCAGCCTGCGCCGTACCGCCCACTATGATTACTGGTCCGATACCGTGCGCCGCTCGGTGCTGGTGGACTCCAAGGCCGATATGCTGATGTTCGGCAACGGCGAGCGTCCGCTGGTGGAAGTGGCTCATCGCCTGGCGATAGGCGAAACCATCGATCAGATCCGCGATGTGCGCAATACCGCCATCATGGTGAAAGAGGCCCTCCCGGGCTGGAGCGGCGTTGACTCCACCCGTCTGGATACCCCGGGCAAAATCGACCCCATCCCGCACCCGTATGGTGAAGATCTGCCGTGTGCAGACAACAAACCGGTGGCCCCGAAAAAAGCCGAGGCTAAAGCCGTTGTCGTGCAGCCGCCGCGGCCAAAACCGTGGGAAAAGACCTATGTGCTGCTGCCCTCCTTCGAGAAGGTGAAAAGCGATAAGGTCCTGTACGCTCACGCCTCGCGCATTCTGCACCATGAAACCAACCCCGGCTGCGCCCGGGCGCTGATGCAAAAGCACGGCGAGCGCTACATCTGGATCAACCCGCCGGCAATCCCGCTCTCCACCGAAGAGATGGACAGCGTTTTCGCGCTGCCCTACAAGCGCGTGCCGCATCCTTCCTATGGCGATGCGCGCATCCCGGCGTATGAGATGATCCGCTTCTCTATCAACATCATGCGCGGCTGCTTCGGCGGCTGTTCGTTCTGCTCGATCACCGAGCACGAAGGACGCATTATCCAGAGCCGTTCTGAGGATTCGATCATCAATGAGATCGAAGCCATTCGCGACACGGTGCCGGGCTTTACCGGCGTGATCTCCGATCTCGGCGGACCCACCGCCAACATGTATATGCTGCGCTGCAAATCGCCACGAGCCGAGCAGACCTGTCGCCGTCTCTCCTGCGTCTACCCGGATATCTGCCCGCACATGGATACCAACCATGAGCCGACGATCAACCTTTACCGTCGCGCCCGCGAGCTGAAGGGCATCAAGAAGATCCTTATCGCCTCCGGGGTACGCTATGACATCGCGGTCGAAGATCCGCGCTATATTAAAGAGCTGGCGACCCACCACGTCGGCGGCTATCTGAAGATCGCGCCGGAGCATACCGAAGAGGGCCCGCTGTCGAAGATGATGAAGCCGGGAATGGGCAGCTACGACCGCTTTAAAGAGCTGTTCGACACCTATTCGAAGCAGGCGGGTAAAGAGCAGTATCTGATCCCGTACTTTATCTCCGCCCACCCGGGGACCCGTGATGAAGACATGGTGAACCTGGCGCTGTGGCTGAAGAAGCACCGCTTCCGTCTCGACCAGGTGCAGAACTTCTATCCGTCGCCGCTGGCGAACTCGACCACCATGTATTACACCGGCAAAAACCCGCTGGGCAAGATCGGCTATAAGAGTGAAGAGGTGGTGGTGCCGAAGGGCGATAAACAACGCCGTCTGCACAAAGCGCTGCTGCGCTATCACGATCCGGCCAACTGGCCGCTGATCCGTCAGGCGTTGGAGGCGATGGGCAAGAAACACCTGATTGGCTCTCGTCGCGACTGCCTGGTGCCGGCGCCGACCCTGGATGAGATGCGCGAAGCGCGTCGCCAGAACCGTCATACCCGCCCGGCGCTGACCAAGCACACGCCGATTGCGCATCAGCGTTCTAACGGTGGCGCAACGGCGAAAAAGCCCGTCAAACGGGGTAAAGTCGCCGGGCGTTAAGCCTGACTTTGCGCCCGGCTGCGTTTCGCTGGCCGGGTGGTTTCTCAAGCCGGGCACGCATCAGCGCAGCCCGGCTTTTTTACCTGTTATCCGCCGAACTGATCCGGGTCAGGACCCAGACGCTTGCCCTGATCCAGCTTCGCAATCTCACCCAGTTCCTCTTTATCCAGGCGGAAATCCCAGACGTTAAAGTTTTCAGCGATGCGCGACGGCGTGACGGATTTCGGGATCACCACCAGACCGCTGTCGAGATGCCAGCGGATGACAATCTGCGCCGGCGTTTTACCATATTTATCAGCCAGCTGATGGATGACTTTCTGATCGAAGACGCCCTTACCGCCCTGGGCCAGCGGGCTCCAGGATTCGGTCTGGATCTTGTGGGTGGCGTTCCAGGCGTGCAGCTGCCGCTGCTGAAGCAGCGGATGCAGCTCTATCTGGTTGATCACCGGCGCGACGCCGGTTTCATCAATCAGCTTCTGCAGATGCGGCACCTGGAAATTACACACGCCGATGCTCTTCGCCAGCCCCTGCTGCTGCAGCTCAATCAGCGCCTGCCAGGCCTCGACGTAATGGCCGATAGCCGGCACCGGCCAGTGGATTAAATAGAGATCCACATAGTCCAGTTTCAGCTTGCTGAGACTCTCTTTCAGCGCCTCGTGCGGCCGTTTTTGATCGTCGTTCCATAGCTTGGTGGTGATGAACAGCTCATCGCGATTGACGCCAGCGCTTTGCAGCGCGTTGCCGACGCCAGCCTCATTTTGGTACGCGGCGGCGGTGTCAAAAGAGCGATAACCGACTTCCAGCGCCTTATGAATGGCGGAGACGACTTCCTCGTTGCCAGCTTTCCACACGCCGAGACCCAGCTGCGGCATCAGGTTGCCGTCGTTTAGTTTTATAACGGTTGGATGTGTCATGCCTTCCTCCTGTTAATGAACTCGGCGAAGCAGGATCCGCCGAGGGGTAGCATTAAGTCTGGACGAAATAGCTAAAAACGGTAGTAAAAACACCCCTCCCCGACGTTTGTTTAACGTAAGGAGAGGTGAATCAGGCGGGGTAACTTAGCGGGCAGCCTCGTAGATACGGCGGCTGACGTCCAGGGTGATATCCTGATGCTCGCCCAGTTTGGTCATGCCGTGCTCTTCCAGTTTCGCCAGCAGCGCCGGGATGGAGCTCCCGTCGAGACCGTAATCGGAAAGGCGGGTCGGCACGCCCATCTGCTCGAAGAACTGGCGCGTCGCGGCGATGGCGGCATCGATGCGCTGGTCGTCGGAGCCCTCGGTGATATGCCACACGCGCTCAGCATATTGCAGCAGCTTCTCGCGCTTGGTATCGCGCTTCTCATTCCACAGCGCCGGCAGAACGATAGCCAGCGTCTGGGCGTGATCGAGACCATGCATCGCCGTCAGTTCGTGACCAAGCATATGCGTTGCCCAGTCCTGCGGCACGCCAGCGCCGATCAGGCCGTTCAGCGCCTGGGTCGCGGCCCACATAATGTTGGCGCGCACGTTATAATTTTCCGGCTCCTGCAGCGCTTTCGGGCCATCCTCGATCAGGGTCAGGAGAATGCCTTCGGCGAAGCGGTCCTGAATTTTGCCGTCAACCGGGTAGGTGACGTACTGTTCGACGGTATGGACGAAGGCGTCAACCACGCCGTTGGCGACCTGGCGCGGCGGCAGGGTATAGGTGTAGACCGGGTCGAGGATCGCGAACTGCGGCTGAACGTGCGAAGACATAAACGCGCGTTTGTCGCCGGTAGTTTTCCGCGAAATCACCGCCCCTTTGTTTGATTCAGAACCGGTCGCCGGCAGAGTGAGAACCGAGCCCATTGGAATGGCGCTGGCGATCTTACTGCCATAGGTTTCCAGAATTTCCCACGGATCAATGTTGGCGTCATAGTGGGCTGCTGCCGCGATAAATTTGGTGCCATCCAGCACCGAACCGCCGCCGACCGCCAGCAGGAAAGTGACCTTCTCTTCGCGGGCGAGCTTCACCGCATTCATCAGGGTTTCGTAAGACGGGTTCGGCTCGATGCCGCCAAATTCAAGGACGTCCAGGCCATTCAGGGCGGTCAGTACCTGATCCAGGACGCCCGTTTTTTTCACGCTGCCGCCGCCGTAGGTGATCAGTACGCGAGCTTCCGCCGGGATCTGTTCACGCAGCTTTTCAATCGCGCCTTTGCCAAACAGAATGCGGGTTGGGATATGCAGGTCAAAATTATTCATTGCTTGGGTCCTCCAAAGAGTAAAACTGCCGACAGGGACGATACCGCTGCCCGATGACGGTTATTGTGGTCCTCGCGCCGCTGCCCCTCAATGCACATTTCTGCCTATGTCTTGCCTATTTCTCCATATGGCTGGAGAATCCGTGGCGACCTGCGCACAATATATAGGTGAAGAAACATCGGGAGAGACGGTGGCAATGCAACACGCAGAGATATGTCGGACACTGACAGAGAAGGTTAACCAGCTGAAAGATAAGCACGAAATGTTAAGTTCGCTGCTACCTGACGTTCGCCTGCTGTACGGGACGCAGCCGGGACCGCGGATGCCGGTGATGTACCAGCCGGGGATCGTTTTTCTCTTTTCTGGCCATAAAATTGGTTATATCAATGAGCGGACGTTTCGCTACGATACAAACGAATATCTACTGCTGACCGTACCGCTGCCCTTCGAGTGCGAAACCTTTGCCACCCCGGAGGTGCCCCTGGCCGGGATGCGCCTGAACGTCGATATCCTGCAGCTGCAGGAGCTGCTGATGGACATTGGCGAGGATCCGCTGTTTCAGCCCGCCGTTGCCTCCAGCGGGATAAACTCCGCAGTGCTTTCGGAGGACATCTTGTGCGCTGCTGAACGGCTGCTCGACGTGATGGAACGGCCGTTGGACGCGCGGATCCTTGGCAAGCAGATCGTCCGTGAAATCCTCTACTATGTGCTGACGGGACCCTGCGGCGGCGCGCTGCTGGCGCTGGTCAGCCGGCAGACCCACTTCAGCCTGATTAGCCGCGTGCTCAAGCATATCGAGAGTCAGTACACCGAAAACCTCAGCGTCGATCGGCTGGCGGCCGAAGCGAATATGAGCGTGTCGGCGTTTCACCATAATTTTAAAGCGGTGACCAGCACTTCGCCTCTGCAGTATCTGAAAACCTACCGTTTGCACAAGGCGCGCATGCTGATGATCCATGACGGTATGAAGGCCAGCGCGGCGGCGATACAGGTGGGCTATGAAAGTCCTTCCCAGTTCAGCCGCGAGTTTAAGCGCTACTTCGGGATGACGCCCGGGGAAGACGCCGCGCGTATTCGTATGATGCAGGGGATGTAAGACCGGGGGAGGGAGCAGGCCGGGCGGGCGCAGCCCCCCGGCAGTCAACGTCAGGCGCTGCAGTATTTCTTTTTGATCACCACGAACAGCGTGCCGAGCAGGCCAGCCAGCAGCAGGGCAATTGGCAGGATCATCAGGCAGGTCATCACCTGATCTTCATGACGTTTCACGAACGGGATCATGCTCAGCGCATAGCCGAGGCCCGTGACCACGCCGACCCACAGCAGGGCGCTCAGCCAGTTGAAGAACTGGAAGCGGCGGTTCGGCAGACCGGAAATCCCCGCCATGGTTGGCAGCAGGGTACGGACAAAGGCCAGAAAGCGGCCCGCGAGCAGCGCCAGCAGACCGTGGCGGTCAAACATGCAGGTGGCGCGCTGATGGTACTTATGCGGCAGGTGCGCCAGCCAGCCTTTCACCGTTTGCGTATTGCCCAGCCAGCGCCCCTGTACATAGCTCAGCCAGCAGCCGAGGCTGGCGGCGGCGGTCAGAATGGCGATAGTGGGCACAAAGTCCATGACGCCTTTAGCAATCAGCGCGCCGGCGAGCAGCAGCAGGCTGTCTCCAGGTAAAAAGGAGGCAGGCAGCAGCCCGTTTTCCAGAAACAGGGTCGCGAACATAACCAGATATACAACGCCCACAACATGAGGGTTCGCCAGTGCGGCAAAATCATGTTGCCACAGCGCGGCGACAATCTCTTGAATGACAACCATGGACTTTCCTAAGTGGTACCGTATTGTTGACTAGTGTACTCCTGAAGAGACCCGAGCACCTTGATCCCGGGCGCAACAAAAGCGGCCGCTCCGATAAAAAGCGTCCGCTATTGTTGCCACTGACTGTCACTTTACACGATACGCGCGAAGCCCGCTGCTAAATCCGCCTGCAGATCGTCAACATTTTCGAGACCAATGTGCAAACGGATCAGCGTGCCGCTGAAGTCGACTTCCGCATCCGGTCGGATGTGAGCGATTTGCTCCGGCTGATTGGCCAGTATCAGCGATTCAAAGCCGCCCCACGAGTAGGCCATGCTGAACAGGCTGAAGTTGTCGAGATACTCTGCCAGCTCAGCGTCGTTGAGACGCTTGTTGAGCACAAACGAGAACAGCCCGCTGCTGCCGGTAAAATCGCGTTTCCAGAACTCATGGCCTTTACTGCCGGGCAGGGCGGGGTGGTTGACCCGCGCCACCTGCGGATGCTGCGCCAGCCACTCGGCGATGCGCAGGCTGCTTTCATGATGCTGACGCAGGCGGACGCCCAGCGTGCGCAGGCCGCGGCTGGTCATATAGGCGGTATCGGCGTCCAGCATTTGCCCCATCAGATAGGCATTCTCACGCAGCTGCGGCCAGCAGCGCGCGTTCGCCACCGCGGTGCCGACCATGGCGTCGGAGTGGCCAATCAGGTATTTGGTGCCTGCCTGGATGGAAATATCAATGCCAAAATCCAGCGCTTTGAACAGGATCCCCGCCGCCCAGGTGTTATCGATCATGATAATCGCTTCCGGCGCGACCTGACGCACGGCGGCGACAATCGCTGGCACATCATGCACTTCCATGGTGATGGAGCCGGGTGATTCCAGGAACACCACGCGGGTCTCCGGCCGAATAAGTTGGGCAATATCAGCGCCGATTAAGGGATCGAACCAGCTGGTGGTGACGCCGAGTTTAGCGAGAATTTTGGTACAAAAGTCCTGGCTTGGCTCATAAGCGGTATTGGTCATCAGCACATGGTCGCCCTGCTCGACAAACGCCAGGATAGTGTTGGCTACCGCGGCGGCGCCGCAGGGGAAGAGGGCGCAGCCGGCGCCGCCTTCCAGCTCGCACATCGCTTCCTGCAGCGAGAAGTGGGTCAGGGTGCCGCGACGCCCGTAAAACAGCTCGCCGTTGGCCCGATTGCGAGTGGCGTGCTTTTTGGCCTCTACGGTGTCGAAAACCAGCGATGACGCGCGCTGGATCACGCTGTTCACTGAGCCCTGGGTGTACTTTTTGCTCCGCCCGGCGTTGACCAGCGCGGTATCAAGATGTTTATCAGCCATGTTGATGAACCTGTTTTTATACGTCTGGACGTCTAAACTAGCATGATTCTTCTTTTCTGTACCAGCGCGCTGCCGATACAGGCGAAAATTTTACCAGGCCCGCGGTTAGCCACTTTTTTACTGCGTAAGCGCAAGGAAAATAAACGTGATTTGCTGCACAGTGTAAATACTAATGAGAACCACTATCAATTCGATGTCGTTTTGATATTATTGAGGGCAGATTTTGTGATTATCGTCGTGGAGATAGAGCGTGGGTAATAATTTGATGCAGGCGGATCTCTCCGTTTGGGGTATGTATCATCATGCTGATATTGTCGTTAAGGTGGTGATGATTGGCCTGATTCTGGCGTCAGTCGTCACCTGGGCCATCTTCTTCGGCAAAGGGGCGGAAATCCTCGCCAGTAAGCGTCGCCTCAAACGCGAACAGCAGCAGCTGGCGGAAGCCCGCTCTCTCGATCAGGCCAGCGATATCGCCAGCGCCTTTGAGGCGAAAAGCCTCACCACCCAGCTTATCAATGAAGCGCAGAACGAACTCGAACTCTCCGCCGGCGCCGAAGACAATGAAGGCATCAAGGAACGAACCGGTTTCCGCCTTGAGCGCCGCGTCGCGGCCGTCGGTCGCCATATGGGGCGCGGCAACGGCTACCTGGCCACCATCGGCGCCATTTCGCCGTTCGTTGGCCTGTTCGGGACCGTCTGGGGCATCATGAACAGCTTTATCGGCATCGCTCAGACCCAGACCACCAACCTTGCGGTGGTGGCGCCGGGCATCGCGGAAGCGCTGCTGGCGACGGCCATCGGCCTGTTCGCCGCCATCCCGGCGGTGGTCATCTATAACATCTTCGCCCGCATGATCGGCAGCTATAAGGCCTCACTCGGTGACGTCGCCGCTCAGGTACTCCTGCTGCAAAGCCGCGACCTGGACCTCAGCGCCAGCGGCGTGAAGCCGGTGCGCAGCGCGCAGAAATTACGGGTAGGTTGATCGGCTATGGCGATGCGTCTTAATGAAAATCTGGACGATAACGGCGAAATGCATGAGATCAACGTGACGCCGTTTATCGACGTCATGCTGGTTCTGCTGATTATCTTTATGGTGGCCGCGCCGCTGGCGACGGTCGACGTGAAGGTGAATCTGCCGGCCTCCTCCAGCCAGCCGCAACCGCGACCGGAAAAACCTATCTACCTGTCGGTGAAGGCGGATAAGAGCATGTTCCTCGGCAACGACCCGGTGACCGAAGCGAATATGATTAACGCCCTGGATAGCCTGACCGCCGGCAAAAAAGATACCACCGTCTTCTTCCGCGCGGATAAAACCGTCGATTACGAGACGATGATGAAAGTGATGGATACCCTGCATCAGGCGGGATATCTCAAGATCGGGCTGGTGGGCGAAGAGACCGTCAAAGCGAAGTAACCTACCCCTTTTCACTTATCTCCTCAGGCTGGCCTTGCGCCAGCTTTTTAATAGGTGATGCAATAACTTGTAAGACCAATCTTATAGATGTGTGACAACTTTCTCAGTTAACAGAAAACATAAACCCGTTGCGAAAAATGACAATAGGATAGTTTTTATCCTGCCTCTACAGTGAATACCACTTCATCTGAGAGGGGTTATATTGTGAATCACGATAATAAACTGTCATTTGCGGAGAAGCTGGGATATGGCATGGGAGATGCAGCCTGCGGTATCGTTTACTCTTCGGTAACCATGTTTTTGACATGGTTTTATACGGATATTTACGGGCTCTCAGCTGCCGCAGTCGGAGTGATGTTCCTGGTGACGCGGGTTCTGGATGCGATTACCGATCCGCTAACCGGCATTGTTGCAGACCGTGTAAAGACCCGCTGGGGCCATTTTCGCCCGTGGCTTATCTGGTTTGCCGTACCTTATGCCGTGCTGGCGGTAATGACCTTCACGACCCCGGAATTTGGCGCATCGGGTAAACTGGTTTATGCCTACCTGACCTACACCTTACTCATGCTGTGTTACACCTTTATCAATATTCCTTACTGCGCATTGGGCGGAGTCATTACGCGTGATGAGAAGGATCGCCTTTCAGCCCAGTCATATCGTTTTACGATCTCTTCTCTGGCCGGTCTGATGGTTTCTGTCGCAACCCTGTTCCTGGTGGATTTTTTCGGTAAGGAAAATAAGCAGTTTGGTTTTCAGGCCACAATGGGAATCATGGGCGCGATCGCTATTGTAATGCTGGCTTTTTGCTTTTTCTCTACCAAAGAACGCGTGGCTCCAGCTGTTGAACAGCAGGGGAGCATACGCGAAGATCTCCGTCAGCTGCTGGCGAATGACCAGTGGCGTATTGTGGCGATAATTACTTTTTTCTCCAGTATGGCCGGGGTTATGCGCAGCGCCGCCACGCTCTATTATGCAACCTACCTGATGTTAGGCGGCGTGGAGTCAGCGGCAGGAACGGCCATGAAATCAGCATTTGTTTCCACCAGCGTCGTTGGCACGATTATCGGCAGCATCGCCGCCGGATGGCTGGCCAAGCGCTATCGTGCGGTATCGCTGTTTAAAAATATCAACCTCCTGCTGGTCCTGGTTGGCGTCGTAATGTTCTTTGTGCCGCCGACCTGGCTGCCGGTGGTGTTCCCTTTATACTTCCTGGTCGGCTTCTTCCATCAGATGTACCAGCCGTTTAAATGGAACATGATGGCCAACGCTGCCGATTATGGCGAATGGAAGTTTGGCCGTCGCATCACGGGATTATCCTATTCCGGTAATCTGTTTGCTTTGAAAATGGGCATGGCGGTTGCTGGTGCCGCCGTAGGTTTTTCGCTTGGGCTATTTGGCTATCAGGCGGGCGTAACGGCGCAGACTCCGCTGGCGACAATGGGAATTGTGGGGCTGTTAACGCTCGGTCCATCACTATCTTACCTGCTCCTGTGGTGGCTGGCGCGTTTCTATAAGCTGGATGACAAAATGATGCAGACAATTCAGCGCGAGCTGTCCATGCGTCAGCAGCAGGGGCATTCAGAGACGCATTTGCCGCTAAACGCCGTTCCGGAAAAGGCCTGAGGAGATGCGAAACATGACCCCTTCTGAATACCAGAATCCTATCTTATGCGCCGATTATTCCGACCCGGATATCGTGCGCGTAGGCGATGATTTCTTTATGGTCTCTTCCAGTTTTAACCATATGCCCGCTTTACCGATCCTGCATTCAACGGACCTGGTTAATTGGACTATCATCAACCACGTTATGGATGAACTGCCGCTACCTGGTTATGACCGGTATCAGCCGGGTAAGGGCGTATGGGCGCCGTCGATTCGCTGGCATGATGGCAAGCTGTGGGTCTGCTTCAGCACGCCAGATGAAGGTATTTTTATCTGCCATACCGAGGATCCATGGGGGGAATGGAGCGCTCCGCACTGCCTGCGCGAGGCCAGAGGTTGGATAGATCCCTGCCCGTTCTGGGACGACAATGGTCAGGCCTGGTTGGTACATGCCTTCGCCCATAGCCGCAGCGGCATCAAGCATAAATTGCAGTTGTTTGCGATGGCGCCGGACGCCAGCGAATTGCTGGGCGAAGGGCAGATTATCTATGACGGCTGCTGCGATTTACCTACCCTTGAGGGGCCAAAGGTTTATCAACGCGCCGGTTGGTACTACATCTTTGCTCCTGCGGGCGGGGTTGAAAATGGCTGGCAGACGGTACTGCGCGCGCGACAGATGACGGGGCCTTGGGAAGCCAAAAACGTGCTTTTCCAGGGAAACACGTCGATAAATGGACCACATCAGGGCGGCTGGGTGGAGGGTGAGAAGGGCGAATGCTGGTTTGTTCATTTCCAGGACTTACATCTCTATGGCCGCGTGGTTCACCTCCAGCCGATGTACTGGGGTAACGATGGCTGGCCGCGTATCGGTGAGCAGATTGGCAACTGCGGCGTCGGACAGCCGGTTTTACGTTGGCCGCGTCCTAAAGGGTTAACGCCTTCACCGGCATTGGCGCCGCAAACCAGCGACTATTTTGCGCAAGGCCAACCGGGTATACAGTGGCAGTGGCAGGCTAACCCCAGCCCTGAGTGGCTGTTGCCGGCGGAAGGCGAACTTCGATTACGCTGCGTCCCATTATCCGAAGTCGATGGACAGAGAGCGTTATACTGGGCGCCGCAGCTGTTGCTGCAGAAATTTCCGGCGCTAACTTTTAGCGCGAAAACAAGCGTAACGTTATATGCCGCTCAGGACGGTGATGCCGGAGGCCTGATCGTATACGGCGAACGCTACGCCGCTTTGCTGGTGGAGTTTGGGCAAGGGAGTTACCGGCTCGTGTGGCGACACGGTTGGATGAGCGATGCGGGCGTAGTGCGCGAAACTCGTCAGGTTCTTGCTGAGCTTAAGTGCGGCAAGTGTCAGCTGCAGGTTGCCGTAGGCGAAGGCGGCCTGTGTCAATTTTCCTGGCGAGCCGAGGAGGAGTGGCGGAAGGTTCCTCTTTGTTTTGCTGCCGGGAAGGGAAAATGGGTCGGTGCGAAATTTGGCCTGCTGGCTGCTTCAATGGTTGGCCTACAAAGCGAGGGCTACTCCGCTTTGCAGGACTTTGAGGTCATACTTTAAAGAAACCGTTTCTGGCCGCCTGCAGATGACGCGGGCGGCTGATGTTGCATAAGCGTTACCCTGTTGCGATATAATGGCGGCCGTTTATGTTAACTGACAGGATCTTATGGAACGCTTTCTGGAAAATGCTATGTACGCCTCGCGCTGGCTGCTGGCGCCGGTTTATTTTGGCCTCTCGCTCGGTCTGATTGCGCTGACCATCAAATTTTTTCAGGAGATCTTCCACATACTGCCGCATATTTTTAGCGTCAGTGAGTCGGATATGATTCTGACCCTGCTGTCGCTGGTGGATATGACCCTGGTGGGCGGTTTGCTGGTGATGGTGATGTTCTCTGGATATGAAAATTTTGTCTCGCAGCTGGATATTAACGAGGGTAAAGAAAAACTTAGTTGGCTGGGCAAAATGGACGCGACTTCGCTGAAAAATAAGGTTGCCGCCTCCATCGTGGCGATCTCCTCTATTCACCTGCTGCGGGTGTTTATGGATGCGAAAAACGTCCCGGACAATAAGCTGATGTGGTACGTGATTATCCACCTGACCTTCGTGCTGTCGGCCTTTGTGATGGGCTACCTCGATCGTCTGACCAAAGTGAAACACTAATCCCTTCTCTCCCGGCGGTGGCAGCTGCCGGGCTTTTTTCTCCCCGTTTCTGCTTTACTGCGCTGGCGTATGTCCGGGCTTCTGCTTTGCTTAAAAGGCGATAAACAACGGAGGCAGGGTGATGACGCGATTAACGGCCAAAGATTTCCCGCAGCAGCTGCTTGAGTATTATGACTACTATGCCCACGGTAAAATCAGCAAACGCGAGTTTCTCCAGCTGGCGGGGAAATATGCCGTCGGCGGGATGACCGCGCTGGCGCTGTTTAATCTGCTGAAGCCCGACTATGCCCTGGCAGAGCAGGTACCGTTCACTGACCCGGATATCCGCCCGGAGTATATTCATTATCCCTCTCCTGACGGCCACGGCGAAGTGCGGGCTTACCTGGTGACGCCGACGAAAATAGCCGATAAAGCGCCCGCCGTTGTGGTGGTACATGAGAACCGCGGCCTGAATCCCTATATTGAAGACGTCGCCCGGCGGGTAGCGAAAGCGGGGTATATTGCGCTGGCGCCGGATGGCCTGAGCTCCGTCGGCGGCTATCCGGGGAATGATGATGAAGGCCGCGCGCTGCAGCAGAAAGTCGATCCCGTGAAGCTGATGAATGACTTTTTCGCCGCGGTCGCGTTTATGGCGAAGCATCCGCAGGCGACGGGGAAGGTTGGTATCACCGGTTTTTGTTACGGCGGCGGCGTCAGCAACGCGGCGGCGGTCGCCATTCCGGAGCTGGCCTGCGCGGTGCCGTTTTACGGCCGCCAGCCGCCGCTGAAGGAGGTCGATAAAATTCAAGCGCCGCTGCTGCTGCATTACGCCGGACTCGATAGCGGCATTAATGAAGGCTGGCCCGCCTATGAACAGGCGTTGAAGGAACACCATAAAGTCTACGAGGCCTATCTCTATCAGGGCGTGAATCACGGCTTTCATAATGATTCTACGCCGCGCTACGATCGGGCTGCGGCGGATCTGGCCTGGCAACGCACGCTGGCATGGTTTGATAAGTATTTACGCTAACGCAAACGTCATAAATAGCGCTACCGCTCGCTCAAAAAAACGCTATATAATTTATTATATAACGATTGGGAGAGCTTGATGGAAAATCATTTTGGCAAAGGCTTAATGGCGGGGCTACAGGCATCCTATGCTGATACCGCCGCGCATGCGGCGAATTTTTGCGCCGACTATAAACGCGGGTTTGTGCTTGGTTACTCGCACCGCATGTTTGAAAAAACCGGCGACCGCCAGCTCAGCGCGTGGGAGGCGGGGATCCTGACCCGTCGCTATGGCCTTGACAGAGATATGGTGATGGACTTCTTCAAAGAGAGTGGTTCCTCGACCGCGATGCGCTACTTTATGGCGGGCTATCGGCTGGAAAGCTAACAACCGGAGGCGGTTGCCTCCGGTGGGTCAGAGCGTTACGCCTGGCGCTTATCTTCCGTTTGGGTGTCAAAGTCGCGGGCGTCGTGGCGCTCATGCAGCTGCTCATTGAGCGGGCCGTTGGTGCGGTTCACGATGCGTCCCCGCTTGACCGCCGGGCGGTTGCCCACATCCTGCGCCCAGCGCAGCACGTTTTTATAGCTCCCGGCGTCGAGAAACTCCGCTGCGTTATAGACATTGCCCAGCACGACGTTGCCATACCACGGCCAGACAGCCATATCGGCGATGGTGTACTCCTCGCCGGCTACATAGCGACCACGGGCGAGCTGTTTGTCCAGCACGTCGAGCTGGCGTTTGGCTTCCATCGTAAAGCGGTCGATCGCGTACTCGATCTTCACTGGCGCATAGTTATAGAAGTGGCCGAAGCCGCCGCCCAGGAACGGCGCCGCGCCCTGCAGCCAGAACAGCCAGTTGAGGGTTTCGGTGCGACCGGCAGGATCTTTCGGCAGGAAGAAACCAAATTTTTCCGCCAGATAGAGAAGAATGTTGCCGGACTCAAATACCCGGGTCGGCGGCGTGGTGGAATGGTCGCTGAGGGCCGGGATCTTCGAGTTCGGGTTGATCTCGACAAAGCCGCTGGAAAACTGATCCCCTTCGCCAATGCGTATCAGCCAGGCGTCGTACTCCGCGCCGCTGACGCCTAACGCCAGCAGCTCCTCCAGCATGATCGTCACCTTCTGGCCGTTGGGCGTGCCGAGTGAGTATAGCTGGAGCGGATGGGTTCCCACCGGCAGGACGCGTTCATGCGTCGCGCCGGAAACGGGACGGTTGATGTTGGCGAACGCGCCGCCGCTGTTTTGCTTCCATTCCCACACTTTTGGTGGCTGGTAGTTTTGCTCTGACATGCTGGTTTGCCTTTTTCGTGGATGTACAAAAAGTGTAGCAGGTGACCTCAGGCCATAATCCGCGCGGCCCACACGCTGACATCATCGCCGCTGCCCAGATCCGGCTGCACCAGGCCATTGACCATAAAGGTCGGCGAGGCATGGATGCCGTTCTGGCGGGCATATTTACTGTGCCATTTGATCACGTCCTGCAGCTCCGGGCGGGGAAAGGCGGCCCCCAGCAGCACGTGACTGTAGCGCTCAATGCGTTCAATGATTTGCTGCGGGGTGGCGTTCATGTTCGGCCCGCTGCAGTGATCGGTAAACTCAAACTCTTCCCGATGGTCTGCCACGGCCTGCATCACCTTATGCGCCTGCTCTCTGCCATGCGGCAGGGTGGACGCGGCGAGGATGCAGCGGACAATCACCCCGGAGAACAGATGCCACGGCTGCGATTGCAGCCGTATCTTGATGGTGACGTTATCGGCGCCGACCTCATCGAGCAGATCGTCGAGTTTATTAAACGCGCGGACAGAGTAGGGGCAGGTGGGCTCAAGGAACACCTCAAACGTCCGCGGGCCGTGTCCCCAGACCAGCGGTTGGGCATTCAGATGCGAGGGTGTGCTCATTGTCGACTCCTGATGTTGCGTTGTTTTTTGTTATATCACCGATAACGATATCACTTCTGCTTCCGGCTGCAGGGTTATTTTCCTTAACGGCACGATTAGCGAAACGAATGAGTGGTATCATCGTTACACCTCTGTCTGGTAAGTGCCTGCGGCAGGATAAGAAGAGGGAGTTTTGTTTCGCCAACTGCCCGGGCTGCATTAATTTGAGGTCAGGCTAAATGAGCAAAGGATCGACAAGCAGTGACGCCCCGTTTGGGACATTGTTAGGCTACGCGCCCGGCGGCGTAGCGATTTATTCATCGAATTACAGTAGCTTAAATCCACAGGATTATCCGGATGACGCGACGTTTCGCAGCTACATCGGCAATGAGTATATGGGGCATAAATGGCAGTGCGTGGAGTTTGCGCGCCGCTTTCTGTTCCTGACCTACGGGTTTGTCTTTACCGATGTGGGGATGGCCTATGAAATCTTCTCCCTGCGCTTTCTGCGCGAAGTGGTCAATGACAACATTCTCCCGCTTCAGGCCTTCGCCAACGGCTCCCGTCGTCCGCCGATCGCTGGTTCGCTGCTGATCTGGCAGAAGGGCGGCGAGTTCAAGCACACCGGCCATGTCGCGGTGATCACCCAGCTTGTCGGCAATAAGGTGCGTATCGCCGAGCAGAACGTCATTCACTCGCCGCTGCCGCAGGGCCAGCAGTGGACCCGCGAGCTGACCCTCGAGGTCAACGCCGGCCGGTACACCATCAAAGATACCTTTGCCGATACCGAAATTTTAGGCTGGATGATCCAGACCGCCGATACCGAACACAGCCTGCCGCAGCCGGTACTGCCGGGTGAGGCGATGGCGATCAAGGGCGCGCGGCTGCCGAACAACGGCCAGTTCCGCGGCAAATGGCTGAACGAGAAAGATCCGCTGCAGAAAGCCTACGTGGCGGCCAACGGCCATTTTATCAATCAGGATCCTTATCAGTATTTCACTATCAGCGAAAGCGCCGAACAGGAGCTGATTAAAGCCACCAACGAGCTGCACCTGATGTATCTGCACGCCACCGATAAGGTGATGAAGGATGATAACCTGCTGGCGCTGTTCGATATCCCGAAAATCCTCTGGCCGCGTCTGCGTCTCTCCTGGCAGCGCCGGCGTCATCATATGATCACCGGGCGCATGGATTTTTGCATGGACGAGCGCGGGCTGAAGGTATACGAGTACAATGCCGACTCCGCCTCCTGCCATACCGAAGGCGGGCTGATCCTCGAGCAGTGGTTGAAGCAGGGCTACTATGGCACTGGTCACAATCCGGCGGAAGGTCTGCTCGATGAACTGGCGGGAGCGTGGAAACACAGCCGGGCGCGGCCTTTCGTGCACATCATGCAGGACAAGGATCTGGAAGAGAATTACCACGCGAAGTTTATCCAGCGTTCGCTGACCCAGGCCGGTTTCGAGAGCAAAATTCTCTTTGGCCTCGATGAACTGCGCTGGGATGCGGCCGGCCAGCTGATCGACGCCGACGGGCGGCTGGTCAACTGCGTCTGGAAAACCTGGGCATGGGAAACCGCCATTGAGCAGGTGCGCGAAGTCAGCGCCGATGAGTACGCGGCGGTGCCGATTCGTACCGGGCATCCACAGAATGAGGTGCGACTGATTGACGTCCTGCTGCGTCCTGAAGTATTGGTATTCGAACCCCTGTGGACGGTGATCCCGGGCAACAAAGCGATCCTGCCGGTGCTGTGGTCGCTGTTCCCGCATCATCGCTATCTGCTGGATACCGATTTTGTGGTTAACGACGAGCTGGCGAAAACCGGCTATGCGGTGAAGCCCATTTCCGGGCGCTGCGGGAACAATATCGACCTGATCGGGCCTCAGGATGAGGTTCTGGATAAGACCAGCGGCCAGTTTGTCGATCGCAAGAATATCTACCAGCAGCTGTGGTGCCTGCCGAAAGTGGATGGCAAGTATATCCAGGTGTGCACCTTTACCGTCGGCGGTAACTACGGCGGTACCTGCCTGCGCGGCGATTCGTCGCTGGTGGTGAAAAAAGAGAGCGACATAGAGCCGCTGATCGTATTGAAAGACAAAGCGTGACGTGCTGACCCCGGATAGCGGCTCCTGCCCTGTCCGGGGAGAGCGCAGAGACACGAACAAGGATAGCCCGGACTGGTAAGCGCCGCCGGGGAACACCTGCAACAAAGCCAAGATAATTAACACAACAACAAGACAGAAAAGGAAAATAGTATGCACGATCGGCGTCTCGCCGCCCGCGCGGGTGAACTCAAGCCCTCCGCCGTCCGCGAACTTCTCAAGCACAGTAAACTGCCGGGCGTGATCTCGCTTGGCGGCGGCATTCCGGCCCCGGAACTGTTTGATACCGAAGGCCTGGAGCTGGCGGTGCAGAAGGTGATGAGCGAGCGTTTTCATGACGCATTTCAGTACGGTCTGACGGAAGGCTACCCGCCGCTGCGTCAGGCGGTGAGTGAAATCTGCCACTCCCGTGGCGTGACCTGTTCAGCCGCTCAGGTCTATATCACCTCCGGCTCCCAGCAATCGCTGGATATCGTTGCCCGCACGCTGCTCGATCCAGGCGATACTATCGTCGTTGAGCGACCCACCTATCTGGCGGCGCTGCAGGTGTTTCAGCTGGCGCAGGCCAATATTCTCAGCGTCGATACCGATGATGACGGGATGCTGGTGGAGCAGCTGGCTGACCTGCTGGAGACCACCCGCGTCAAAGCCGTCTACCTGGTGCCGACGTTCGGCAACCCCGGCGGTAAAACGCTGAGCGAGGCGCGTCGTCGCCGGCTGGTCGAGCTGGCGAAAAAATATGACTTCGTCATTCTGGAAGACGATCCCTACGGTGAAATTAGCTTTACTGACGCCGTGCGACGCCCGCTCTATCAGCACGCTGTTGAGCTGGGCTGTGAAGATCAAGTGGTTTACACCTCGACGTTTTCAAAGATCCTCGCGCCGGGGATGCGTATCGGCTGGATCGTCATGCCGGACTGGCTGGCGCAGCAGACGGTGATCGTGAAGCAGGCGGCGGATCTGCATACCAATATGCTGTCGCAGGTGATCACCGCGGAATACCTCAGCCTGAACCGGCTGGATAACCAGATTGCGTTGATTCGCGAAGACTATCGCAAGAAGTGCGTGGCGCTGGCCGATGCGCTGGAAAGCCGCCTTGGCGAGCACCTGGAATTCAGCCGCCCGCAGGGGGGGATGTTCCTGTGGGCGCGTTTCCGCTATCCGTTCGATACCATGGAATGGATGAAGAAAACGCTGGAAAACGGCGTGGTATACGTTCCGGGGGAAGCGTTTTATCACGATAATCCGGATACCCGTACCCTGCGTCTTTCCTACTCAACGGTGTCGGAAGCCGGGCTGCTGACCGCCGTTGAGCGGCTGGCGGCCTCCCTGTAACGGTCCTGCTGTGCGCCGCTTAGCGGCGGCGCATCCTCTTCGCTTCAATAGCGAGAGGGAGTGACGCTAGCGTTCAGCGCTGGGGTCACTCCGTATCGACGATGCGATCATCCAGCCAGACCAACATCAGCGCTGCGAGAAAAGCCACCGCAAAGGTACCAATAAACAACCACATAGATGTCCCTCACGGGTTAATTATTTTGCTGATTTTACCGGAGAATGATCGTTTCGGTCGGAGATGGAGATTTTTGTCCCAGCCGAATGGCTGGCGAGAGAGAAAAAGTCATCGGCATCAATATCGAAGTTAAGAATAATTTCCCTGTATTCCCCACCGTTAATTAACGCTTTGGCTTCTTTAACACTACTGGCAATAATGACAGGCATCAGTTTTATCTCATTTTGAAAACTGAGAAGCAAAATAAGAGTTAGTTCGTACCAGATCAACTACTTTTTATCGTATACGACTGCAGAAAAAAACGTCCTCCTGTGGCTCGGTGATAGAGGAGGATTTTGTGACAGCGATCGGCTCGTCAACAGCGGGATCTTATCGGGCGCTGTGACGGGCTGCGGTTTCGCCAGCCCGCCGGGATTATTTACCCTGCTGTTTTGCTCGTAATATCTCGCCACAGCGCTGCTGGTCCTGACGCAGCGCCTGCTGTTCCTGCGGGCTGAGCTGATGCCAGGTGTCCAGCATCCGCTGCCCCAGCGCCGGCAGGTAATGTGCTTTATGCAGCGCGTAGTCAGAATTCCCCCCCTCGACGATATTCTGCATATCGTGGAGGAACTGGCGGCTGTCGTCATGATCGATCACGCAAAATACCGCCCGGTAGTAAGCTTCGTCTTCCTCGGTGTAATGCGGAGTGAACCACCAGACCAGCAGCACGGTAAGCGCCAGCAGCGGGATAATTAAGGATAATTTTTTCAACATCAGTTTTTCGGCCGGAGACAATCAGCCGTCAGTGTACCTGCAACGACGGCCTGATGTAAGCGCCGGCCCCGGCGGGCCGGCACAGGCTAGTAGCCGACCGGGTAGATGCGGCCGGTTTGCACCCCTTCAATGCTGCGGCGATAGGCCTGTGCTACGGCGGCGGCGGGAACGCTGGCAAAGCCAGGGAAAAAGTCGCCGTAGGCCGCCAGCGACTCGCTGAGCACGGTGGGGCTGATGAGATTGATGCGGATCCCGCGCGGCAGTTCGCAGGCGGCGGCCCGCACAAAGCCTTCCAGACTGGCGTTGACCGTCGTGGCATTGACGCCCTGAGCAATCGGCTCCTGCGCGACAATGCCGCTGACCAGGGTAATCGACCCGCCGTCGCCCAGGAAATGCTGGCCGACCAGCGCCAGGCGAATTTGCCCCAGCAGTTTGTCCTGCAGACCGAGGTTGAACTGGCTGTCGGTCATGGTGCTTAACGGCCCAAAGTGTAGATTACCGGTGGTGGAGACGATGGCGTCTACTTCGCCGGTCTGCGCAAACAGCGCCTCGACGCTCTCCTGCGAGGTGATATCCACCTGATAATCCCCCCGGGTGCGGCCGACGCGGATAACGTCATGTCTCTGGCTCAGTTCTTCGCTGACCGCGCGACCAATGGTGCCGCTGGCACCGATAACGATAATTTTCATGGCAGACTCCTGATGAGGTGAGAGGCTATTCTTTAATAAAACGGATATCGGATAAACTGGCTAAAAGTTAGAACATTACTAACCAGAGGTTAGCAATATGGATAAGCTGCGAGGGATGGAGACGTTTATTGCCGTGGTGGAGTGCGGCAGCTTTACCGGGGCGGCGTCGCGCCTGGGGCTGTCGGCGGTGATGGTCGGGAAATATATCGCCCAGCTGGAAACCCAGCTGGCGACGCGCCTGCTGGAGCGTAACACCCGACGCCAGAGCCTCACCGACGCCGGGCGGGTCTATTTTGACGAAGCGAAACGGGTGATGGAGCAGGTCTCCATCGCCGAAAGCGCCGTTGAGCGGCTGCGGCTGGCGCCCACCGGCACCCTGCGGGTGAGCGCGCCCACCTCGTTCGGCGCCAGCGTGATCGCGCCCCTGACCGCCACCTTTCTGCAGGCCTGGCCAGCGGTCCGGGTGGAACTGGATCTGACCAACCGGATGGTCGATCTGGTGGATGAGGGGTTCGACCTGGCGATCCGCATTGGCGAGATCCATCAGGAGGATCTGGTGGCTCGCTACCTGGCGCCGTATCGGATGGTGATCTGCGCCGCGCCGGCTTATCTGGCGCGTTACGGAACGCCCGGGAGGCCGGAAGATCTCGCCGATCATCTCTGCCTGTCCCATACGGTCTGGACCGCCCGCAACGAGTGGCGGCTGCCGGGCATGGAAGGGGAAGTGCGCTGGAAGCGCGATGCGGTTTTGCGCTGTAACGATGGCTATGCGCTGCGCCAGGCGGCGATCGCCGGGGCTGGGCTGCTGATGCAGCCGGAGGTACTGCTGGCCGATGCGCTGGCCAGCGGCAGCCTGGTGCGGGTGCTGGAGGCGTGGACCCCACAGCCGAGGCCCGTGCATCTGCTCTGGCGCCAGGATCGCCGGCCCCTGCCGAAGTTGACGCAGTTTATCGCCCACCTTCAGCAGGGAATGCCTGACGCGCTGGCGACGACCCGCGCGTCGGAATAATCACTCCTCCCGAAGCGCCTGCTGCCAGTCGGCAATCAGATCGTGAGGATCTTCGATCCCGACCGACAGGCGGATCAGCTGCGGCGTGATGCCGTTCGCCAGGCGCTTCTCCAGCGGGATCGAGGCATGGGTCATGCTGAAGGGCTGGCTCACCAGGCTCTCGACGCCGCCCAGACTCTCCGCAAGGGTGAACCAGCGCAGCTTGCTGATGATGCGTTCGGCGTAACCGTCATCGCCTTTCACCACTACCGAAATCATGCCGCCGGGCAGGGCCATTTGCCGGCGCGCCAGCTGATGGTGCGGGTGCGAGGCCAGCCAGGGGAACCAGACTCGCTCTACCTCCGGCTGCTGTTCCAGCCATTCGGCGAGCTGCAGCGCGTTCGCGCTGTGGCGCTCCATCCGCAGCGCCAGGGTGCGGATGCCGCGTAGCGTCAGGAAGCTGCTGAACGGGTCGAGTACGCCGCCTACCGCATTCTGCAGGTAGCCAAGCTTCTCCGCGAGCGCGGCGTTATCGCCGACCACCGCCAGGCCGGCGACGACATCGGAATGGCCATTGAGGTACTTAGTCGCGGAGTGGACCACAATATCAAACCCGTGCTCCAGCGGGCGATGGATCGCCCGCGAGGCGAAAGTGTTATCGGCGACGCTGATCAGGTTATGGCGGCGCGCGATAGCGGCGATAGCGCTGAGATCCGCCAGCTTCAGCAGCGGGTTGGTGGGCGTTTCCACCCAGATCATGCGCGTATCGGGGCGGATCGCCGCTTCAATTCCCGCCAGGTCGTCGGGTTTCACCCAGCTCACCTGCAGACCAGCGCTACGGCGGCGAACGTTTTCCAGCAGACGGTAAGTGCCGCCATACACATCATCGACCGCCACCAGGTGACTGTCCTTATCCAGCAGCTCCAGCACGGTGGCGATGGCGGCCAACCCGGAGGCGAACGCGTAGCCGCGCGTACCGTTTTCCAGGTCGGCGATCGCCGTCTCCAGCGCATGGCGGGTAGGATTCCCGCTGCGGGAATATTCATAGCCGGTATGCTGCCCCGGCGCCGGCTGAGCGAAAGTGGAGGTGGCATAAATAGGCGGCATCACTGCGCCGTGGCTGTCGGTGAAGGTTCCGCTATGTACGCTCAGGGTGTGGATAGATGACATAAAAAATTCCTTATTGTGCTACTCGGTTACGCCAGGCGGTCAGTACATCGCTGCGGGTGACCAGGCCAAGAAAACGCGCGTTGTCAGCGATCACCGCCACCAGACCGCGATCGAGAATGGCCTGCAGTTCGCTCTCTGGCGCACGCTTATCGAGAGTTTCAACATGGCGGCTCATCGCTTCGCTGACCGGCAGGGAGAAGCGTTGGCGATCGCCCTGTACGTGGCGGATCAAATCCCACTCATCGACGATGCCGACCACGCGGCCATCCTCCAGAACCGGCAGTTGGGAGATGTCATACAGCCGCATGCGGGTAAAGACCGCGGCCAGGGTGTCGTCCGGCGCGGCCGTGACGGTAGCGCCTTCGTCATGGCGCAGGGCGATAAAATCACTGAGATCGCCCTGTTCGGGGCGGGCGATCAGCCCTTGCTGGCGCATCCAGTCGTCGTTGAACATTTTTGACAGGTATTTATTGCCGCTGTCGCAGGCGAAGGTCACCACCCGCTTCGGACGGCTTTGCGCCCGGCAGTAGCGCAGTGCGGCGCTGAGCAGGGTGCCGGTGGAGGATCCGGCCAGCACACCCTCGACCTGCAGCAGCTGGCGCGCGGTGTGGAACGCTTCGCGGTCGCTGACGCGATAGGCGGTATGCACCCCCTCCAGCCTGGCCAGCGGCGGGATGAAATCTTCTCCAATCCCTTCGACCAGCCAGGATCCCGTTTCGCCGTAGCGTCCGGTATCAACCTGATCGGCAAGGATCGAGCCCGCCGGATCGGCGAGGATAAATTCCGTTTTCGGCGAGTGTTCTGCAAACCAGGCCTGAAGCCCGCCCAGCGTGCCGCCAGAGCCAACGCCGACGACGATGGCGTCGATGTCGCCCTCCAGCTGCTGGAAAAGTTCTGGCGCGGTGGAGGTCGCGTGCGCCAGCGGATTAGCGTCGTTGTTAAACTGGTCGATATAAAAAGCCCCCGGCGTTTCATCGGCAAGGCGGCGGGCATAATCCTGGTAATAGGCCGGGTGACCTTTATTGACGTCGGAACGGGTGAGCAGCACCGTCGCGCCCAGCGCCCGCAGGTGAAAGATTTTCTCGCGGCTCATTTTGTCCGGCACCACCAGGATCAGGCGGTAATTTTTCTGCGCCGCGATCAGCGCCAGGCCGAGGCCGGTATTGCCGGCAGTGGCTTCGATAATTGTCCCGCCGGGCGCCAGTTTGCCCTCGCGCTCGGCTTCGTTAATCATCGACAGCGCAACCCGATCTTTAATTGATCCGCCCGGGTTCTGATTTTCCAGTTTTAAAAACAGACTGCAGGGCCCGGTATCCAGTTTGTGCAACTGGAGCAGGGGAGTATGACCGATCAGGTCGCTCACGGAATGAAACAGTGACATAACCATTTACCCACTCGTTTAAGATATTTTTGCATGGTAGGTCTGTGAAATCGGTAATTTAAAGAACATTTCTCTGTCATTTAGCGCAAAATGGAATATAAGATGCTGTTCAGCCATCCGGAGGGAAAGCAGGGTAGCCGCCTGGGCGGATCGATTGCCAGAAAAGGGCGTTTTTAGCCGCTTTTAACGACAGAATGGCGATTTGAATCAGCGGGTTATCTGATATTTGAAAATGTATTTGCGAAAAGATTCTATGGGGAGAGGCGGTCTGCGCTGGCCGTTAAGTGGCAGCTGGCTCACCAGGAGAAAAGTGCAGCAGAGAATCACGTGTTAGCGTTGTTCGATAAAGAGTCCGGCTACAGAAACGCAAAAACCCGCCTTGTGGGCGGGTTCTTTAAATAGTGGTGCCCGGACTCGGACTAACGCCGCAGGCGTTGAACAGCGCGCGTGTCGCGCTGGCCCCGAAGGGGTGAGCCGCTGCGCGGCGAATAATCGAACGGAGTTCGATGAAGAGTCCGGCTACAGAAAAGCAAAAACCCGCCTTGTAGGCGGGTTCTTTAAATAGTGGTGCCCGGACTCGGAATCGAACCAAGGACACGGGGATTTTCAATCCCCTGCTCTACCGACTGAGCTATCCGGGCAACGGGGCGCATTAAACCGTAATCGCCGCGCCTCGTCAACGAAATTTATCTGTTTTGCAGCAGACTGAACAATCTATCACCACATTGCGCTAAAAGCACGCGTCTTCAGGCAAAAAACAGCGTCCAGGCCGCTGAGATCGGCATCGCCAGCACCAGCGCAGGCAGCATATTCACCACGGCAAACATTTTTATTCCGCAGATGCGCAGCCCGGTGGCCACCAGCAGCATACCGCCGACGGCGCTGAAATCCGCCAGCATCATCGGCGTGGTGAGCGGCATAATGATCGCCGCGCAGGCCGCGAGAGTCAGCTGGATAAGTAGCATAGGTACGCTGATGGCGGCGACGGCAATGCCCAGGGTACAAGCGAAAATGGTGGCGGTGAAAAAATCGAGAAACGCTTTGGCAATCAGAATGCTGGCGTCGCCGGTCATCCCTTCGCGCATGGCGCCGAAGACGCCGGTGCCGCTGGCGCAGAACAGGACGATAATCGCCACATAGCTCTGAATATAGGAGTCATGAGCCGAGGCTTTTTTCTTACCCTTCGGCGTCAGCAACTGCTGGAGTTGACTGACCAGCGTATTAATCCCTTTTTCCATATTACAAATTTCGCCGAGCAGCGTTCCCACCAGGGTCGACAGCACCATCACCGGCAAATTGGCGCATTTGATCACCAGTAAAATGCCGATGCCTAATGACGCCAGACCAAAAATTGAGGTCATGGATGTGCGGATCCGTTCCGGCAACCGCTGGCTGAGTAAGGCGCCTAACACGCCGCCGACCAGCACCGCGCTGGCATTAATAAAAGGTCCTGTAACCACGCTGACTCCTGTTAAATATCCCTGATAACCGAATGATTATGACGTTAACCCGCCGTGAAAGCTTGTGTATCCGTGATATAAGTGCATACGGTTTTCATCTTGCGCCTGTCGGGGAAAGGTGCCATGATTGCGCGAATTTTCTCCTCCCTGATATGAGGCCGCCGATGACGACACTGCCATTACCTCGCCAGCGACGCCGCGCACAGATGCGTGGGCTGCCTCATCTTGCTACGCTTACCCCTCTGTTCACCATGCGGTGAAGGACACGTATGCTCACTGTAGGGCAACAGTAAGATCGGACGCGTCTGCTTTTACTGATGTCCGGCGGTCGGAGCTGAATCCGTCAGACCCGGACACATCGTTGGGCAAGGTTTCCCTTGCCTGAGATTTTTACACTCCCGATACGGGCATTTGCGCTTATGAAATCCATGCACATTGCCGCCAGCTGCGAGCTGGTCACCCGCTTGTCCACCCACCGTCGCGTTGTGGCGCTGGACAGTACCGATTTTACCGATGTGGCGGCAGTCGTCATCACCGCGGCGGACAGTCGCAGCGGCATCCTCGCCCTCCTCAGGCGTAGCGGATTTAACCTGCCGGTCTACCTGCTGAGCGAGACGGCGGTCGATAAGCCGGAGGGGGTACAGGCGGTGATCGCCGGTAAAGATCAGGAGTGGCTGGAGCTGGAAGCGGCGGCCTGCGATTATGAAGCGCGTCTGCTGCCGCCGTTTTTCAATACGCTGACCCAGTACGTCGAAATGGATAACAGCACCTTTGCCTGTCCGGGACACCAGCACGGGGCCTTTTTCAAAAAGCATCCCGCAGGCCGCCAGTTCTATGACTTTTTTGGCGAAAACGTCTTTCGCGCCGATATGTGTAACGCCGACGTAAAATTAGGCGATCTGCTGATCCACGAAGGGTCGGCCAAGCACGCGCAGAAGTTTGCCGCGAAGGTCTTTAATGCGGATAAAACCTACTTCGTCCTTAACGGCACCTCGGCGGCCAACAAAGTCGTGACCAACGCGCTGTTGACCCGTGGCGATCTGGTGCTGTTCGATCGCAACAACCACAAGTCAAACCATCACGGGGCGCTGATTCAGGCTGGAGCGACGCCTGTCTATCTTGAAGCCGCGCGCAATCCGTTCGGCTTTATCGGCGGTATTGACGAGCGCTGCTTTGATGAGCGCTACCTGCGGGATCTCATCCGCGAAGCGGCGCCAGAGAAAGCCACGGCCTCTCGCCCGTTTCGTCTGGCGGTGATCCAGCTCGGAACCTATGACGGCACGGTCTATAACGCCCGCCAGGTGGTCGATAAAATCGGCCACCTCTGCGATTACATCCTGTTCGACTCGGCGTGGGTGGGCTATGAGCAGTTTATCCCGATGATGGCCGACTGTTCGCCGCTGCTGCTGGAGCTGACCCCGGACGATCCGGGCATTTTTGTCACCCAGTCCGTTCACAAGCAGCAGGCCGGTTTCTCGCAGACGTCGCAGATCCATAAAAAGGATAACCATCTGCGCGGCCAGGCGCGCTTCTGTCCGCACAAGCGGCTGAATAACGCCTTTATGCTGCATGCCTCTACCAGCCCGTTTTATCCGCTGTTCGCCGCACTGGACGTCAACGCCAAAATCCACGAAGGCGAGAGCGGCCGCCGCCTGTGGGCCGAATGCGTGGCGCTGGGCATCGAGGCGCGCAAAGCGATCATCGCCAATTGCAAGATGATCCAGCCTTTTATTCCGCCGATAGTGGCGGGGCGCCCGTGGCAGGATCACCCGACTGAGGCGATCGCCCGGGAGCGCCGTTTCTTCAGCTTCGAACCGGGCGCGCGCTGGCATGGCTTCGAGGGCTATGCCGACGACCAGTATTTTGTCGACCCGTGCAAGCTGTTGTTGACCACCCCGGGCATCGACGCGGAGAGCGGGGAGTACAGTGAGTTCGGCATCCCGGCGACCATTCTGGCGCATTACCTGCGGGAAAACGGCATCGTGCCGGAGAAGTGCGATCTCAACTCGATTCTGTTCCTGCTGACGCCGGCGGAAAGCGCCGAAAAAATGGCGCAGCTGGTGGCGATGCTGGGGCAGTTTGAACAGCATATTGAAGCGGATACGCCGCTGGCCGATGTGTTGCCGACCATCTATAACAAATACCCGGTGCGTTATCGCGACTATACCCTGCGCGAACTGTGCCAGGAGATGCACGATCTGTACGTCAGCTTTGACGTGAAGAGCCTGCAAAAAGAGATGTTCCGTAAACGGAGCTTCCCGCGGGTGGTGATGAATCCCCAGGATGCCAACCGCGAATTTATCCGCGGCGACGTGGAGCTGGTGCGTCTGAGCGAGGCGGAGGGCCGCGTCGCGGCGGAAGGGGCGCTGCCGTATCCGCCGGGGGTATTATGCGTGGTGCCCGGTGAGGTCTGGGGTGGCGCTGTACTGCGCTATTTCCTCGCGCTGGAGGAGGGGGTTAATATGCTGCCGGGCTTCTCGCCGGAGCTGCAGGGGGTATATAGCGAGACGGATCCGGACGGCATTAAGCGGCTGTATGGCTACGTGCTGAAGGGATAAAAAATGCCCCGCTGAACCGGCGGGGCGTTTTGCTTTTGACGATCACGCGCTCTGCTGCGCGGCGGTCGGTTGTCTGACGTGTTTGTATTTGAACAGCGCCACGAAGGCAAAAGCCAGCACCAGCGAATAGCCGGCGAAAATCAGCCACACGCTCTGCCAGTTAGTGATCCCTTCGACGGTAAAGTGCTCCACCACTTTGCCGCTCACCATGCCACCGAGGATACAGCCGAAGCCGTTGGTCATCATCAGGAACATGCCCTGGGCGCTAGCGCGGATTTCCGGACGCACCTCTTTCTCCACGAACACTGAACCAGAGATGTTGAAGAAGTCGAAAGCGCAGCCGTAGACGATCATCGACAGCACCAGCAGCACGGTGCCGAACGGTGTCGGATCGCCGAAGGCGAACAGGCCGAAGCGCAGCATCCACGCCACGATACTGATAAGCATCACGTTCTTAATGCCGTAGCGGCTGAGGAAGAACGGAATGGTCAGGATAAACAGCGTCTCGGAGATCTGCGAGATCGACATCAGCACCGAGGCGTGTTCGACGATAAAGCTGCCGGCAAACAGCGGATCTTTATCGAAGCTGTGCAGGAAGGTATTACCGAACATGTTGGTGATTTGCAGCTCGGCGCCTAGCATCATCGAGAAGATAAAGAAGATTGCCATGCGCTTGTTTTTAAACAGCGCAAAAGCGTTAAGCCCCAGCATCTCCGTCCAGCTTTGATTACGCTGGGCGTTAGCCACCGGGATCGTCGGCAGCGTCAGGGTGAACAGCGTCAGCAGGACCGACAGCGTCGCGCCAATGTACAGCTGCATATGGCTCAGTTCGAAGCCGGAGAAGCTGACGCCCCACATGGCGAAGATAAAGCCGATGGTGCCCCAGATCCGGATCGGCGGGAAATCGGTGACGATATCCAGCCCCGCCGACTGCAGGCGGTAGTAAGAGATGGTGTTAATCAGCCCCAGCGTCGGCATATAGGCCAGCGAGTTGAGGAGGATCACAAGGAACATCTCGCCCGGCGTGGTGACCTGCGCCGCCAGATACAGCGTCAGCGCGCCCACCAGATGGCAAGCGGCATACACCCATTTGGCGCTGATCCACTTATCGGCGACGATGCCGAGCAGCGTCGGCATCAACACCGCGGCGATACCGAGCGAGCTATATACTGCGCCGATAGCCGCGCCATCAAACTTCAGCGTGACAAACATGTATGAGCCAAGCGTGGTGAGCCAGCTCCCCCAAAGGCAGAACTGCAGGAACGACAGTATTTTGAGCTGCAGCTTAAGATTCATGTAGTTATCCTCACGAATGTGGGCTTGTTATGTTTTTAAAATAACATTAATCCCGTTATTTTGATGCGATTCTATCATTCACCAGCTGAAGGCTTCTGTTAACTGCCGCAGAAAACCGAAAGATATTCCACAGTATGGCGCAGAAAAAAAGCGGCCTCAGCGCGTGGCAGAGGCCGGTGTCAGGAGGGGGTTATTTACGGCGGTAGCTTTTCTGCGCCGTGTTAACTTTATACAGATAGCGGCGCGATTCCGCCGACGGATGACGGGTGGTCAGCGTCTGGTAGACGTCACCTGGCGCCATGCTGTTGATGATATTGGCCGCCTGGACTTTATCGCTGGAGAAGACCCGCAGCACGCTGCCGGCGCCGCCGTTATAGGCGGTGATCACCGCGTAGCGACGCGAGGTGGGGTTATCGATGCCAGCAAGGTAGACATTGTTCAGCATCGCCAGGTAGGCAGTACCGGTGTCAATGTTATTCGCCGGGTCGAACAGATAGCTACGGCTTGGCAGGCCCGATTTACCCTGGGAACGGAAGACGTCTCTTCCGGCGCTGTGCTGGACTACCTGCATCAGCCCCATGGCGTCGGCATGGCTGACCGCATAAGGGTTAAAGGAGGATTCGGTCTGCATAATCGCGAGGATCAGCGACTCATCAACCCCGTACTTACGCGAGGCCTGACGCACCATGCCGAGGTATTTATGCGCACGTTTGTCGAGGTGGTTCGGCACCAGGTTGATGGTGATGCTGTAGACCACGCGCAGGCCGTTGTTGCGGCTCTTCAGGCGGGTTTGCAGCAGATAGTCGGCAAAGCGCGCGGCGCGCCACTCCCAACGAATCGATGCCCCGGTGTTATCCACCACCTGGCCATAGAGGAACGGCTCTTTGGAGATCTGAATGTCATCGACATCGGAATAGAGGTCGATGGAGTTGGGGTCATCGCCCATCAGCAGGGTTTTGACGATCGCCTGGCGCAGTCGTCCGCGCGGATCGGTGCCGGCGATGGTCTCGACGGTGATCGTCCCTTCATCGAAGTTGATGTGGCTGCGGGTTTGATACTGGTCGGTGTATTTGACGTAGTCCTTCGGCCCGGCGAGCAGGACTTCGTTGTACCCCCAAATGTTCTCGATGTTGTGGGCAAACTGGCCCATCAGGATATCAAAACCGTTGGTATCCTTGACCCAGGCCTCGTTGTATTCGGCGCCTTTTTTATTGGAGCTGGAACACGAAACGAGCAACGGCGCAATCAGCGCGAGCGCTAAGTATTTTTTCATCATTCCGGGCGTGCGTGTTGTGTTTGTTTTTAAAAGGCCGCAGGGCCCTTACTGTTTTTCCGGCGGCGTATAGCCTTCGATGTGCACGTCTTTCCCTTCGAACAGGAACTGCACCATCTCCTGCTCCAGCAGCTTGCGGTGCTCCGGGTTCATCATGCTGAGCTTTTTCTCGTTGATCAGCATGGTCTGCTTGTGCTGCCACTGCGCCCAGGCTTCTTTGGAGATTTCGTTGTAAATGCGCTTCCCGAGTTCGCCCGGATACAGCTGAAAATCCTGGCCGTCCGCTTCACGCTGCAGGAAGGTACAAAAAATGGTTCTGCTCATAATCAATCCTCTTTGATAGCCGAAAATTTATACCGGCGTTCCGGCTTTTAACTGTTGCAACAAACGCTCCACGGGAGCCGCCAGACCGACCGACGGCGGCTGCGCTAAGTTATACCAGAGTGCGTTGCCTTCATCCATGCATGCGCCAGATGAGTGCACTGTAAGCCACATCGGCACAATATCCAGGTGGAAATGGCTGAAAGTGTGGCGAAAAGCGGTGAGCTGCGTCAGATTATCGGCCTTAATCTGGCGCTGTGCCAGCCACTCGCGCAGGCCCGCTTCGTCGGCAAACTGCGGAAAACAGAACAATCCGCCCCACAGACCCACCGGCGGACGTTGGGCGAGAAACACCTCGTCACCGTGCTGCATCAGCAGAAAATAGCCGGTGCGTTCCGGAATGGTCTGCTTCGGTTTTTTGCCCGGATATTCTGCCCATGAATGATTGGCGTAGGCCACGCAGCCGTTGCTCAGCGGGCACAGTTCGCACTTCGGCTTCGAGCGGGTGCAAACCATCGCCCCGAGATCCATCATCGCCTGGTTAAAGCGCTCCACGCCCTTCGCCGGCGTGACCGCTTCGCTGATCTCCCACAGCCGTTTTTCCACCTCTTTTTTCCCCGGCCAGCCGCTGACAGCATAGCAGCGGGCGAGTACGCGCTTCACGTTGCCGTCGAGAATCGGATAATGCTGACCGAGCGAAAGCGATAAAATGGCCCCCGCCGTTGAGCGCCCGACGCCGGGAAGCGCCGCCACTTCGTCAAAAGTCTGCGGGAATTCGCCGCCGTGCTGCGTCGCCACCTGCTGCGCCGCTTTGTGTAAGTTGCGCGCCCGCGCGTAATAACCCAGTCCGGTCCACAGATGCAGCACTTCATCCAGCGGCGCGTTGGCGAGATCGACCACCGTAGGGAAACGCGCCATAAAGCGTTCAAAATAGGGGATAACCGTGGTCACCTGGGTTTGTTGCAACATCACTTCGGAGAGCCATACTTTGTAGGGCGTCTTGGCGATTTGCCAGGGCAGGGTTTTACGCCCGTATTTGTCGTACCAGTCCAGGACCTGGGCTGAAAATTGCGTGGCGAGAAAAGTCAAAGCTACGGCTCCGGGATCGCGATTACAGGGGGGCAGATTGCAGCATAAGGGCGAGTGGCTGTAAACCCTTGCATCCGCCGGGTAACTTTGGATAATGCCCGTTTTCCGAACACATTCACAAGCAGACCAAACTTTTATGAAAAACGACGTCATTTCTCCGGAATTCGATGAAAACGGTCGCCCGCTGCGCCGTATTCGTAGCTTCGTCCGTCGCCAGGGCCGCCTGACGAAAGGGCAGCAGCATGCGCTGGATAACATTTGGCCGGTGATGGGCGTTGAATTCAACGATGCGCCGCTCGATTTCGCCGCCCTGTTTGGCCGCGAAGCGCCGGTCACCCTCGAAATTGGCTTCGGGATGGGCGCCTCGCTGGTGGCGATGGCAAAAGCCAAACCGGAACAGAATTTCCTCGGCATCGAAGTGCACTCCCCGGGCGTCGGCGCCTGTCTGGCCTCGGCCGAAGAAGAAGGTGTGCAAAACCTGCGCGTGATGTGTCACGATGCGGTGGAAGTGCTGCACACTATGATTCCGGATAACTCGCTGAATATGGTGCAGCTGTTTTTCCCTGACCCGTGGCATAAAGCGCGCCATAATAAACGTCGTATCGTACAGCCGCCTTTCGCCGAGCTGGTGAAAAGTAAACTGAAGCTCGGCGGCGTCTTCCATATGGCGACCGACTGGGAAGCCTATGCCGTCCATATGCTGGAAGTGATGTCCTCGCTGGAAGGATATCGTAACCAGTCGGCAAGCAACGATTACGTACCGCGCCCGGAATCGCGCCCGGTAACCAAATTTGAACAGCGTGGCCATCGTCTCGGCCACGGCGTATGGGACTTAATGTTCGAGAGGGTGAAATAATGGCCAAGAATCGTAGCCGTCGTCTGCGTAAAAAAATGCATATCGACGAGTTTCAGGAGTTAGGCTTCTCCGTCGCCTGGCGTTTCCCGGAAGGGACCAGTGAAGAGCAGATCGACCAGACGGTCAACGATCTGATCGAAGAGGTGATTGAGCCGAACAAGCTGGCCTTTGACGGCAGCGGCTATCTCTCCTGGGAGGGGCTGATCTGCATGCAGGAGATCGGTAAATGCACCGAAGAGCATCAGGCCATCGTGCGCAAATGGCTGGAAGCGCGTAAGTTAGAGGATGTGCGCACCAGCGAACTTTTTGACGTCTGGTGGGACTAAGTTTGACAAGGGTCGGCAACTGCCGGCCCGTTTTGTCTTAAGGGAGTTTTATGATGCGTAAAACGCTGCTGGCGGTGGCGCTCTCCGTCACCGCTTTGTCTGCCCATGCGGACTACCAGTGTAGCGTCACGCCGCGTGACGATGTGATCCTCACCCCTCAGCAGGTACAGGTGAAAGGGGAAAACGGCAATCTGGTGATCAAACCGGACGGCAACCTGACCTTTAACGGCAAGGCTTATGCGCTCAGCGCCGCCCAGCGCGAACAGGCGCAGGATTACCAGGCCAGTCTGCGTAGCAGCCTGCCGTGGATTGACGAAGGCGCGCGTTCGCGAGTCGAAAAAGGCCGCAAGGCGCTAGATAAAATCATTACCGAACAGGTCGGCGCCAATAGCAGTATGCACGGTCGTCTGACCAAGCTGGACGCGCAGCTGAAAGAACAGATGAACCGCATCATTGAGCGCCGCAGCGATGGCCTGACCTTCCACTATAAAGCCATCGACCAGGTGCGCGCCGACGGCCAGCAGCTGGTAAATCAGGCGATGGGCGGCATTTTGCAGGACAGCATTAACGAGATGGGGGCGAAAGCGGTGCTCAAAGGCGGCGGCAACCCGCTGCAGGGCATTCTCGGTAGCCTCGGCGGTCTGCAAACCGCTATCCAGGATGAGTGGAAAAACCAGGAGGCCGATTTCCAGCAGTTTGGTAAAGACGTCTGCAGCCGGGTGGTCTCCCTTGAGGACAGCCGCAAAGCGCTGGTTGGCTCGTTAAAATAGCTTGATTTCGCTACCTGCGCCCGCAGGTAGCGACGACGCTCAGGCGATCACATCAGCCCTAGCAGCTGTGGAATAAACAGCGAGATCGGCGGGATATAAACAATCATCATCAGCGCGATCAGCAGGGCGGCGTAGAACGGCAGCAACGGTTTGATGAGCTGCTGAATTTTCACCCCTGAAATGGAGCAGCCGACAAACAGCGCGCTGCCAACCGGCGGGGTCAGCAGGCCGATGCACAGGTTAGCGACCATCATGATGCCGAAATGAACCGGGTTCATGCCCAAATCCTCAGCAATGGGCAGAAATATCGGCGTGAAAATCAGCACCGCTGGGGTCATATCCATAAAAATGCCGACGATTAGCAGCACAATGTTAATCAGCAGCAGGATCACCACCGGGTTTTCCGACACCCCCATTAGCGCATCGCTTATCATGTAGGGAATATCGGCATTGGTCATCGCCCACGACATGCCGACCGAAAAGCCAATCAGCAGCAGAACGATAGAGGTCATCACCACCGACTCCAGAATCAGCTGCGGCAGATCGCGCCATTTGACTTCACGATAGATCAGCACCGAGAGAATAAAGGTGTAGACCACGGCGATGGCGGACGCCTCAGTGGCGGTGAAAATACCGCCGAGGATCCCGCCCATCACAATAATGACCAGCAGCAGGCTGGGTAGGGCGTCGGAAAAAGCCTTTGCCGCCTGGGCACAGGTCGGCCGTTCGGAAACCGGATAGCCGCGGCGTTTAGCGATGCAACCGCAGACCAGCATGATGGACAGACCCATCAGAATGCCCGGCAGATAACCGGCCATAAACAGCGAGGCGACCGAGACGCCGCCGGCTGTCAGGGAAAAGACGATCAGCACGTTTGACGGCGGAATAAGCAGACCCGTGATGCAGGATGAGACGTTTACCGCTGTGGAAAAGGTCGGATCGTAGCCTTTTTGCCTCTGAATGGGATTCAGCGTCCCGCCTACCGCCGCGGCGGCCGCGACGGCTGAACCGGAAATCGAGCCGAACATCATATTGGCCAGCACGTTAACGTGCCCCAGCGATCCGGGCACTCGCCCAACCATCACCTGCGCCAGATTGATTAAGCGTATTGCAATCCCGCCGCTGTTCATCAGGGTTCCGGCAAAGATAAAAAAGGGGATGGCCAGCAGCGCGAAGTTATCAAGCCCGTTCGCCAGGCGTTGAGACACGGTTATCACCGCGATATCCCAGGGAAACATCAGCAGCATCGAGCCAACGGTAGCAATACCGATGGCGAAGGAGATGGGAACGCCGATAAAAACCAGAATAAAGAAAACGCCAAACAGCGTCAGTGCTATAGCGCTATCCATGAGTTGCTCCTTCTTCTGCATGTTTCATGTTTTTCAGGCCGTTATTGATAAAACACAATGCGTAAAACATCATCATGATGCCGGTGAGCGGCAGGATCAGATACACGTAGCCCATGGGGATCTGCATCGCGGCTGAGACCTGGGCGGTCGACAGCGTTTTTGCAATCAGTTTTACGCCGCCGGTCACAATCACTGCGCCGGCAAACAGCAGGATCAGCAGGTTAATAATGACGCTGAACAGCGCCTGCCTGCGGGGAGAGAGCGTCATGGTGAGTAAATCAATCGCCAGGTGACGCTGGGCGCCGACGGTGTAGGCCGCGCCCAGTAGCCCGACCCAGATCATTAAGAAGCGCGCCAGCTCATCGGTCAGGGTGCTTGGCTGGTTAAGCACGTAGCGGCTGAATACCTGCCAGACGACGCAGACAACCAGCGCAATCATAACAGCGACAGAGAAGGCGGCGATGGTGCGGTCCACCGCCAGCTTGATGCGGTTAAGTATCATCGTTGATTTCCTGGTGAAGACGGGCCAGCGGCTGGCCCGTTAATGGTTATTCCGCGGCAGCTTCAAATTTGGCCAGCAGGGCGGCCTGAGCAGGATCTTTTTTAAAGTCATCGAATAGCGGCTGCACGGCGGCGCGGAACGGCGCTTTATCCACTTTGATAATTTCGCCCCCCATGGCTTTGGCCTGCGCGCGGGTATCGGCGTCGATTTTCCGCCACAGCTGTTGCTGATAAACCTCTGACGCTTTCGCCGCTTTGATCAGGATTTGTTGCTGATCCGGCGTCAGCTTGTCCCAGGTTTTACTGGAGATAACGAGGAAATCAGGGATGGAGGCATGCTCATCTTCAGAGAATACTTTCGCGATTTCGATATGGCGCGTCTGCACCCAGGAGGGAACGTTATTCTCCGCGCCGTCCACCACCCCCTGCTGCATGGCGGTATAAACTTCACCAAAGGAGATGGGGGTTGGGGAACCGCCCATTAATTCGACCATTTTTAACGTTGTCGGACTGGCCTGAACGCGGATCTTCAGTCCTTTTAAATCTTCCGGCCTGGTGATGGGCTTTTTTGCATAAAAACTTCGCGTCCCGGCGACATAAGCGGAAAGGGCAAAAAATCCTTTCTCTTTCGTCGAGTTCATTATTTCTTTACCCACCTCGCCGAAGACCACGTTATTGAAGTGGTTCTGGTCGTTAAACAAGAATGGTAAATTATATATGGCGTAAATATTATCGAAAGATTCCAGATCGCTGGCGGAACCTTTGGTCATATCCAGCGCGCCATTTTGTAATAACTCCATGGTCTCGCGCGCGCTGCCCATCTGACTACTGGGGTAGGTGCGAATCTTCATCTTACCGTCAGAAAGCTGGTTTACCTCTTTGGACATCTCCTCAAACGCCTGATGCACCACATGGCTGCGCTCAAGGTTATGCGCCAGTTTTAATATTATTTTTTCAGCCGCGACGGCACCTGCAGAGAGTAGGGCCAGTAAAACTATACCTACCAGAGAACGAGAAAAAGGATATTTTTTCATGAGTTGGCTCCATGCACTTGGGGTAATGGGTCAATATCTTAAGCATCATGCTTTATTTCTGTATGACATATTATCTTTGTTGTCGTACATCTTTAAGTTGCCTGACTCACACTTTCTGGTAATGAGATGGTGAAATAACCGGTCTTATTGAAGAATTGATATTTGGATTGTATTAATTAATGCGAATTAATTTTAGGGTTAAATATTTAATAACAATGGAACGGATGTAATGAGGTATATATGGCGGAGGAATCGAGTGATTCCCATTCCCGAAATATTGCTGCCGGGAATGGGATGACGATATTTATTCGCTGAGGAATAGTTCGAGAAGAGAATTTAAAAACAGCTTTCCATGCACGGTAATCTGCCAGTTCTGCTCGTCTTCCTGCAGATAGCCCTGGGCTATCGCCGCGTCCAGCTGCGGACGGATCGCCGCTTCATCAAGACCGGTATATCGGCGGAATTCCGCGCGCGGCGCGGCCTCCAGCAGGCGAAAACGGTTCATAAAGAACTCAAACGGTTTATCCGCCTCCTCCACATCATGCTGACGTTCGAGGTAGCGGCCTTCCATATAGCCGCGCGGGTGGCGGGTTTTGGCGGTACGCAGGATGCGCCCGTCCGGGAAGGTTATCTTGCCGTGCGCGCCGCAGCCGATGCCGAGATAGTCGCCAAAGCGCCAGTAGTTGAGATTGTGCTGACACTGATAGCCCGGTTTGGCGTAAGCGGAAGTCTCGTACTGCTGGTAGCCGGCGGCGCTCAGCAGCTGATGTCCCTGCTCAAAAATATCCCATAGCGCGTCGTCATCCGGCAGCACCGGCGGCCGGGAACCGAACAAGGTGTTCGGCTCAATGGTCAGCTGGTACCACGAGAGATGCGGCGGGTTGAGAGCAATGGCCTGACGCAGATCGTCCAGCGCCTCCTCCAGCGACTGGTCCGGCAAACCGTGCATCAGGTCGAGATTGAAACTGCGCAGGCCCAGGCCGCTGGCGAGGCGTGCCGCGCGTTTGGCCTCTTCCGGGCCGTGGATCCGCCCCAGCCGCTGCAGCTTTGGTTCGCTAAAGCTTTGTACGCCGATAGAGATGCGATTCACCCCGGCGCGCTGGTAATCAACGAAGCGATCGGCCTCCACGGTGCCCGGGTTGGCTTCCATGGTGATTTCCGCCCCGGCAGCCAGCGGCAGGCAGGCGCGGACGCCATCGAGCAGGGTTTGCATGGCCGGGCCTGACAGCAGGCTCGGCGTACCGCCGCCGATAAAAATGGTGCCTATTTCCCGTCCCTGGGCATACTGCGCATCGGCCCGCAGATCGTTCAGCAGATGCTGGACGTAGTCATCGTGCGGCACCTCGCCTTTCAGTGCATGCGAATTAAAGTCGCAGTACGGGCATTTCTGCACGCACCAGGGAATATGGATATAGAGACTCAGCGGTGGCAAATTAGCCATTACGTAATGCATCCAGTAACAGTTTAAGCGCCTGCCCGCGATGGGAAATGGCGCTCTTTTCTTCACGGCTCAGTTCGGCCGCGGTTTTTCCCTCTGACGGGACGAAGAAAATCGGGTCGTAGCCGAAGCCGCCATGACCTGCGGCTTCCCGGGCGATCACCCCAGGCCAGCTGCCGTGGCACACCAGCGGCGTGGGATCTTCGGCATGGCGTAGATAGACCAGTACGCAGTGGAACTGCGCCTGGCGCTGGTCGTCCGGCACGTCCTGCAGGGCGTCGAGCAGTTTCTCAAGATTCTGCTGGTCGCTGGCGTCGACGCCGGCATAGCGGGCGGAGTAGATGCCCGGCGCGCCGCCAAGGGCATCGACGGCCAGACCGGAATCGTCGGCGATAGCCGGCAGGCCGGTGATCTGCGCCGCATGACGCGCTTTCAGAATCGCGTTTTCAATGAAGGTCAGGCCGGTCTCTTCCGCAGACTCGACGCCGAGCTCGGTCTGAGCGACGATATCGAGACCAAAATCTTCCAGCAGCGAGGCCAGTTCGCGCACTTTACCGGCGTTGCCGGTAGCGAGGACGACTTTTTGCATGATGAATCCTGTTTATTCAGTTAGCGCCGCGACCGCAGTCGGGATCTGTTGTGGGGCGATGATTTTAACTTGCTTATGGCGGCCCAGCTCGCCTTTTTCAATCAGTACCTGGCTTTTGGCGACGCGGAACTGTTTGGCGAGAAATTTCACCAGATGGGCATTGGCCTGGCCATCAACGGGCGGGGCGGTAATGGCGACTTTGAGCTCGTCGCCATGTACGCCCACGATGCTGTCACGGCTGGCCTTCGGCTGAATATACAGCCTCAGCACCAGCCCGTCAGCGCAGCTTTCAACGGCACTCATAGCGCCATCCACAGCCCCGGCAGCAGTACGTTACCGGTAGCCTGCAGCACCTCGGCGACCCCCATATTGATCACGTACAGCAGCAGCACCAGCACCATCGGTGAGAAATCGATACCGCCCATCGACGGCAGCAGGTTGCGGATTGGACGCAGCAGCGGGTCCGCCAGCTGCATCAGCACATACTCCACCGGGCTGCGTCCCTGGCTGACCCAGCTCATGATCGCCATCAGCAGCAGCACCCAGAAGATCAGCGAGCCGATGGTTTTCAGCAGAATAAGCAGGGCGGAGATCCAGATGATCGGCTGGAAGGTGATCACCATAAACAGGACGATCGCTTTGATGACGCAGAGGATGAATGCCACCAGCAGCGAGGCGCTGTCAATCGGCCCCATTGCCGGGATGATCCGGCGCAGCGGCCCGACAATCGGCTGGGTGGCCTTTACCACAAACTGCGAAAACGGGTTGTAAAAGTCGCAGCGCGCCCACTGCATCCAGACGCGTAACTACACGACCATTGTGTAAAGCTCAATGACCGTTGAAAGCAGGAAAGTCAACGTCTTCATGGCGTTCCTCAGATTCCTTATTATTTGCTGTAGTCGCGCGCACCAAAAATGGCCGTGCCGATGCGCACCATCGTGCTTCCCGCCGCGATAGCGGCTTCCATATCGTCCGACATTCCCAGAGACAACGTATCGACCGTGGGGTACCGCGTTTTTAACCGCGCAAATGCTACCGCCATTTGCTGGGCGACGGCAAACTGCCTTACATATTCTGACTCAGGCGCGGGGATCGCCATCAGGCCGCGCAGCTCCAGATGAGGTAACTCAGCGATCTCCGCGGCTAAGGCATCGAGCGCTTCCAGCGGGATGCCGGATTTACTCTGCTCATCGCTGATGTTGATTTGAATCAGCACCTTCAGCGGCGGCAAATGCGCCGGGCGCTGCTCGTTCAGGCGGGTGGCGATTTTCAACCGATCGACGGTGTGGCACCAGTCAAAATGTTCGGCCACCAGCCGGCTTTTGTTGGACTGCAAGGGACCAATAAAGTGCCACTGCAATCCGCTGACGCCTGCCTGCTGGAAATGGTTAATCTTCTCCACACCCTCCTGGACGTAGTTTTCACCAAATGCCCGCTGGCCTGCCGCGATGGCTTCTTCGATCGCGCTCGCAGGTTTCGTTTTACTCACTGCAAGCAATGTCACTTCTTCTGGCGCACGCCCGCAACGGGCGGCGGCACCGGAGATTTTGTCCCGGACCTGTGCCAGGTTATGCGCAATATCGTTCATATTCCGAGGATGAGTTATGAAGCTGGAAGAAATCGTAGCCCTTAGTGTAAAGCATAATGTCTCCGATCTACACCTGTGCAATTCCGCCGCACCGCGCTGGCGGCGGCAGGGTAAGCTGGAGCCCGCGCCCTTTCCCGCACCGGATATTGCGGATTTACTCAACGACTGGCTCGATGCCGCACAGTTACAGCACTGGCAGGAGCACGGCCAGATAGACTTTGCGCTGACTCTGGCCTATGGTTCACGGTTACGCGCCAGCGCTTTCGCCCATACGCGCGGAATATCGCTGGTGCTGCGCCTGCTGCCCAGCCAGTGTCCGCGCCTGGAGGCGCTGGGCGCGCCGCCTGCGCTAAGCGAGCTGCTGGCGGAAGAGAGTGGCTTGCTGCTGGTCACCGGGGCGACGGGCAGCGGCAAGTCGACCACCCTGGCGGCGATGGTCGGCCATCTCAACCAGCATCTTGATGGCCATATTCTGACGCTGGAGGATCCGGTGGAGTTTATTCATCACAGCGAGCGATGCCTGATTCAGCAGCGGGAGATTGGCCGGCACTGTCCTTCGTTCTCCGCAGCGCTTCGCGTGGCGCTGCGTCAGGATCCGGATGTGATCCTGCTCGGCGAGCTACGCGACAGCGAAACCATTCGTCTGGCGTTAACTGCGGCGGAGACCGGGCATCTGGTGATGGCGACATTACACACCCGCGGCGCGGCGCCGGCGGTGGAGAGATTGATCGATGTCTTTCCGGCAGAGGAGAAAGATCAGGTTCGTAGCCAGCTGGCCGGAAGCCTGTGCGCGGTGCTGGCGCAAAAATTATTACCCGCACGTCAGGGCGGCAGAGTTGCGCTATACGAGCTTCTGGTTAATACGCCGGCGGTAGCGAATTTGATCCGCGAAGGAAAAGTGCACCAGCTGCCCGGTGTAATGCAGACCGGGATGCAGGCCGGAATGTTGACATTTACCCAGAGTTTTCAGCAACGTGTGGCCGCAGGCGAGCTGTAAGGGGAGTGTGAAGCGAGTTGGGTGGTTGAAATGGTGTGTTAACTAAATGTTTAAAAGCTGTTTCTGGATATTATTTGATAATACAAATAATCTTTGTGAATAAATTCAAATAAGATATTCAGTTGAGATATGTCGGCAGTGAATACGCATTTCCAGGAAAAAAGTTTGATTACCTTTTGACAGCTTTGAGTCATTCGATTTATGCTGTTTACGGGAATAGGATGATTCTCATGGAATAACGTTTCAATTTGTAAATTGCCAATGCTATTTATAAATTCACGGCTGATTGTATATTTTTTTATTCATTTAACCACCATGACGGTGGATAACTGCTAAGGAGAATTTAAGTGATTAATTTAAATGGAAATTCATCATCTTCTCGTCAGGTAACCTTTATTACCCACCCGTCTATTCAAAGCAAAGCCTTTGCCAGCTATCTGAGCGAAACCCTGATGGCACCGGTGGTTTTACAAAATATTAATAAACCGCTGGCGCAGCGTCTGGCAAAAGATTCTGTAATATTATTTGATATTGCAGTGTCAAATAAGAAATTAAACGGGGTGTGGCGGGATATTATTCGCTTGCAGGCAGATAATCCTCGTTTGTTGATTATTAATAGCGCACAAAAGTATGAGTTATACGAAATGGCGCAGTGGCCGGCTTTATATGGCGTGTTCCGCCATGACGATGATGAATCGCGCTTAATTGAGGGCGTCAAGGCCGTGCTGAACGGCGAACAGACGGCTGAATTGAGCGTGATGCACCCGGCGATGTACGCTGCGGACCATGCATCGGCGCCGGTTGAGAACTCGCCGCTGACCGAACGAGAATGCGAGATCCTCAACGAACTGCGCTGCGGCGCGACCAACCTCGATATTGCCCGCGCGCTGTTTATCAGTGAGAACACGGTGCGGACGCACCTGTATAACGTGTTCCGTAAGCTGAGCGTTAAGAATCGCACCCAGGCGGTGAGCTGGGCTAACGAACATCTGCGCCACTAGGCGGGGGAGCTGCGCCGTCTGCGGTTCGCCGGCGGCGCAGAAGAGCAGGGCTTAAAAGCTCTGCTCGAAGTAGCTTTCCAGAATGACCACCGCAGAGGCCGAATCGACGCTGCCTTTATTCAGCGCCCGATAGCCGCCATGTTCGAACAGGCCCGCCCGGGCCTCAACCGTACTCAGACGTTCATCGTGGAGAAGGATCGCGACGCCAAAGCGGCCATGAATTTTATTGGCGAAATTACGCGCGCGCGCGGTCAGCGGTTGCTCAGTGCCGTCCATATTCAGCGGCAGGCCGACGACTACCGCCTCAGGCTGCCACTCCTTAAGCAATTTTTCGATGATATTCCAGTCCGGTTTACCGTCCTGCGCCTTCAGCGCCGGCAGTGGCCGGGCGGTTGCGGTGATCCGTTGCCCTACCGCCACACCGATGCTTTTGGTCCCGAAATCAAAGCCGAGAAAGGTACCGCTCATTATGCATGCCCCGCGACGCCTGGCATCGTCACGATGTCGATGCCAATCAGTTTAGCCGCCTCGCGCCAGCGATCGGCGATGGGTGTACGGAAGAGAATGTTCTGGTCCGCCGGGGCGGTGAGCCAGGCATTATCTAAAATCTCCTGCTCCAGCTGCCCTTTCTCCCACGAGGAGTAGCCCAGGGCAACCAGCACGTTGCCCGGTTGCCGGTCGGTGCCTAAGGTTTCGAGGACATCCCGCGAGGTGGTGATCACCGTGTTATCCGAGATACGGATGCTTGAGGAAAAGTCAGAGGGCGGGGTATGTAAAATAAAGCCGCGGTCTTCCGCCAGTGGGCCGCCCAGCATCACCGGTTTATCCAGGCGGATCTCCGGATTACGCGGCTCCGGGACAATTTTGAGCTTCTCAAGGATCCCTTCCACCTGCAGATTTTCCAGCGGCTTATTGATAATAATGCCCATGGCACCCTCGTCGTTATACTCGCAGATATAGACCACGGAGCGGCGGAAAATGGGGTCCTGAAGCGCAGGCATGGCAATCAGAAAGTGATGCTGTAAATTCATTGTCAGAGGTTCTGTTCCTGGTTCAAAAAGCAACACCCAGTATGCGGGCAAAGTAGAATGGTGTCGATGCACTTTATCTGGCAGGCGCCCGAGCGGCGCCTGGCTGGAAGGGTTTCACCAGCGCGGCAATCCGCGCTCGCTGTGCCCTGAGCGGACGTTCGTCCGCCGTAGTGCTTATCGGGCGAGACGTCTTTCGATAGCGTCCATCAACATGCCGGTGATCGAAATATCCGGGAAGGCGGCCTCGATCTCACGGACGCAGGTCGGGCTGGTGACGTTAATTTCCGTCAGACGGTCGCCAATGATATCCAGGCCAACGAAAATCAGGCCTTTAGCCTTCAGCGTCGGGCCGACGCGGCGGGCTATATCCCAGTCGCTTTCGGTTAGCGGGCGGGCTTCGCCGCGGCCGCCGGCAGCCAGATTGCCACGAGTCTCGCCGCCCTGCGGAATGCGCGCCAGGCAGTAAGGTACCGGCTCGCCATCCACCACCAGCACGCGCTTGTCGCCATCTTTAATGGCCGGCAGATAGTTCTGCGCCATGCAGTAGCGGCTGCCCAGCTCGGTCAGCGTCTCGGCGATCACGCCGAGGTTCGGATCGCCGGCTTTGACGCGGAAAATAGAGGCGCCGCCCATGCCGTCGAGCGGCTTCATGATGATATCGCCGTGCTTTTCCCAGAAGGCTTTCAGCTGGGCTTTATTGCGGGTGACCAGCGTTTCCGGGGTCAGTTCGGAGAACCAGGCGGTGAACAGCTTCTCGTTACAGTCGCGCAGGCTCTGCGGCTTGTTGACGATAAGCGTGCCTTTCTCTTCCGCTCGTTCCAGAATATAGGTCGCATAAATAAATTCGGTATCGAACGGTGGATCCTTACGCATCAGAATGACGTCAAGATCCGCCAGCGGCAGATCCTGCTCGCCGGTAAAGTCATACCATTTGTCGTAGTTCTGTTCGACGCTCAGTGTGCGCGTCCGGGCGCGGGCCTCGCCGTTGATCAAATAAAGGTCGTTCATCTCCATGTAATGGAGTTCATAGCCGCGACGCTGCGCCTCCAGCAACATAGCGAAGCTGGTGTCTTTCTTGATGTTGATGGTTGCGATGGGATCCATCACGATGCCGAGCTTGATCATGGTTCTTCTCCGTTAACGCCTCAACCTAAGTCGCCAAAACGCACCTGCAGGGCAGTAATGGCGGTGAGCGCAGTAGTCTCTGTACGCAGAACGCGCGGTCCCAACAGGATATCAGTAAACTGGTATTTCGCGGTCATTGCTATCTCTTCAGCCGACAGCCCGCCTTCCGGGCCAATCAGCAGACGGACGCGTTCAACCGGCAGCGGCAGCGTGTTAATGCTGGCGCTGGCGCGCGGGTGCAGGTTGAGCTTCAGCCCGCTGTCCTGCTCGGCGCACCACTCCTCCAGCTGCATCGCCGGACGAATTTCCGGTACCACGTTACGACCGCTCTGTTCGCAGGCGGCAATAGCGATTTTCTGCCACTGCTGGATCTTTTTCTGCAAACGTTCGGCGTCCAGTTTAACGCCGCAGCGCTCGGAAAACAGTGGCGTTATGAGGCTTACTCCGAGTTCGATCGATTTCTGGATGGTGAATTCCATTTTTTCGCCGCGGGACATCACCTGGCCTAAATGGATATGCAGCGGCGATTCCCGATCGTCGGGTTCGCCACTGAGGACTTCAACCGTGACGTTTTTCTTACCGGCCTCGGTAATGACGGCGTCAAACACCTGGTTACTGCCGTCGAATAGCTGAAGGTGCTGACCGGCGGTCATGCGCAGAACGCGCCCGACGTGGTTGGCCGCGTCATCACTCAGCGCGATCAGGCTGCCGACAATGAGGGGTTCTGGATGATGGATGCGAGGAATGCGCATGCTTGATATTCCGTTCTTTGCGCAGATGCCAGCTTCCCGCCATTAGGCGGGAAGCACAGGGCTGCAAATTAACAATTGCCGCTAGTGTAGGTTAGCTCTTTTGCGCCTGGCAAGCCTGCTGGACATAAGGATTATGGTTGCCCTGCACTTTCGCGATGCGCTCATCACGTTCACACTCCCAGGCGGTGACCGGATACTGTTTGTTCCAGGCGGTAAACAGCTGAGTTTGCTGGCGGGAAAGATTTAACTGGTAGCGGTCGCGCATATAGAAGTAGGTGCGGGCGATGGCGCCGCGGGCGCGGGCAGGGGGCTCAGCGATTTTATCTTTAAAATCGACCTTCATGGTGCACTGGCCGTACTGGCCTTCACCGCCGTTCCACTGGCTGTACATAAAGTTGCCGCGATCGCCATTCACTTCTCCCACCGCCGGCTGCAGATTGTGCATGTCGCTTTCCATCTTGCGGTACTCCGGATCTTTGGCGCAGTTTTTACGACCACCCTCCTGCCAGCACTGGCGCTGATGGCCGAACTGCCACGCCGGCACCACGTGTTCCCATTCAACCCGGCTGGCGCGGTTCTCATTTTTACGCACTTTATAGCCACAAGATTCCAGATCGATAACGCCTTTTTTACCCTGCCAGGCAATTTTACAGCCGCAGTAAAAGTCGCCGGGAACGTCGGCGTTTACTTTGACGCCAGCGGCCTTGGCCTGGGAAAAACTGGTAATTTCTGCGGCCGCAAGCGGGCCACTCACTGCCGTGCTCAATACTGCAACGGCTAAAACATGCATACGGGACATCGTTCACTCCGTGTCAAAACGAGCCCGCAACGTAGCGAATGAGGGTGCCGGATGCAATCAGTCAGATCAGAAAGTTTCTAATTAATTCCAATGGTTATTCTTCAGCCACCAGCAGATCGCCGCAGCGCACGCAGCGGTAAGTGGCTTCGCCGCGCATCACCCGGTTATGGCGACGGATGGTGAGCTGATGCTGCTGGCAGCGGCAGCGGTAGGGGAAGGTATTCTGGCGGACCGAATCGAGTTCAAAGCGATGGGTGCGACGCGCGGGAACGCCCAGCACGCTCTCCATCATCCATTTCCACTCTTTACCGTGCGGGGCTACCCGGCCAAAGTGTTGCCACACCAGCAGGTGCGCCAGCTCATGGGGCACCACTTCATCGATAAACGCCTGCTGATTTTCCAGCAGCAGCACCGGATTTAACCGAATTTCGTTTTTCTCCAGCCAGGCGGTGCCGGCGGAGGTACCGCGCTGCTGGTAGACCAACGTCGGCTCTGCGTAGCGGCGTTCCAGCTTGAGGTTCGCTTTGGCGAGATGCTCCCGCAGGCTGCGCATCACGGCCTGCTGAATAGCGATGGGAATACGGGGTGTTTTCATAGCGCCAGAGGATAGTGCGGCGGAGGGGGGAGAGCAAGCGGAAGCTTCCTCCCGGAAGGGGAGGAAGCTCAGACGGATTAATCGCGGGCGCCGATCTCGCGCAGCGGACGACCCTGCATCAGGTTGCGTTCGATATGTTCCAGCGAGACGTTTTTGGTTTCCGGGATCAGCCACAGCGTCAGCAGAATAAACAGCACGTTCAGACCGCCGTAGACCCAGAAGGTGTTGGCGCTGCCCAGCGAATTGAGCATGGTCAGGAAGGTGGCGCCGACAATCATGTTGGCAATCCAGTTGGTCGCCGTTGAGCAGGTGATACCGAAGTCGCGGCCTTTCAGCGGCTGGATTTCGGAACACAGTACCCAAATCAGCGGGCCGGCGCTCATGGCGAAACCGACGATAAACATCAGCAGCATCAGGACGGCGATGTACTGGGCGGTTGAGGAGTGAATACCGATGTGCATCATGCTGCCCAGGACGCCCATTCCCGCTGCCATGACGATAAAGCCAAGGATCAGCGTCGGTTTACGGCCCCAGCGGTCGACCAGACCGATGGCGATAAAGGTGGCCAGCACGTTAGTCAGACCGACAATGACCGTCCCCCACATCTGTTCGGTGGTGTTGGCGTAGCCTGCCAGCTCAAAGATCTTCGGCGCGTAGTACATGATGACGTTCATCCCGGTGAACTGCTGCATTACCTGCAGCAGTATGCCGAGGAACACCGCGCGGCGGAAGTTGCTGTTGTCTTTAAACAGCGACCAGCCGGACTGTTTTACCTTCAGGCTTTCGCGGATTTCGTCGAGCTCGCGTTTCGCTTCGGCGCTGGTATCGCGCAGGCGCAGCAGCACGCGCTCGGCATCGACAAAGCGGCGTTTGGCGGCGAACCAGCGCGGGCTGTCCGGCAGGAAGATAACGCCGATCAGCAGCAATACCGCCGGAATAATGATCACGCCGAGCATCCAGCGCCATGCGCCGCTGTAGCTAAAGGCGGTGTCGGAGAGGTAAGCGCCAAGGATCCCGATGGTGATCATCAGCTGGTACATGGAAATCATACTGCCGCGAATTTTCTCCGGAGCGATTTCCGATAGATACAGCGGCGCGGTGTATGAGGCGACGCCTACCGCCAGGCCCAGCAGCACGCGGGAAACCAGCAGGATCTCGACGTTTGGCGCGGCGGCGGAGAACAGAGAGCCGGCGACAAAGAGGATGGCGCCGATCATCAGGCTCTTTTTACGGCCCAGTTTGAAGGAGAGCCAGCCGCTGCCGACCGCACCGACGGCGGCGCCGAACATCATGGAGCTGACCACCCACTCCTGAGTGTGGGCGGAAATCTGGAACTCATTGGCAATAAAGGGTAAGGCACCCGCAATAACACCGATATCAAGGCCAAACAGCAGGCCAGCCAGCGCGGCGAGGAAACAGACGAAGAACGTCATGGTCTTGTTTGAACGCCCTTGTTTTTTGTTGTCAGGCATAACGCCCTCCAGTTGAGTTATTGATTCTGTCGATGGTTAGCGTAGGACACTCGTCGGTAAAAAAACGTGATTATAATCACGGCTGTGTAATCGTTTCCACAAAGGTAAAGAAAAGTAATGCATTAAATGCTTTTTAAATCAGCAATATAAACAAGGATAGTCGACAATTTGAAAAACGGTAATCAGAGTTAACCGAAACAATATGTAACATTGTGAAAAACACCCCTATGAGATGACGCACGCAGGCAGCAATCGACCATTACCATAATGTAATCGCTTTCATTGAGATGTTGCGCTACGTTGAAGCAAGGTTCGGCAGGGAAGGTCAGGGAATAAAAAGGCCAGCGCGAGGCTGGCCTTAAAGAGAGGAAGCGGAGAGATTATTTCAGACCGGCCGCTTCGCGCAGCAGGGCCGCTTTGTCGGTTTTTTCCCAAGGGAAATGTTCGCGACCAAAGTGACCGTAGGCAGCGGTTTCTTTGTAGATCGGGTGCAGCAGATCCAGCATCTGAATCAGGCCGTACGGACGCAGGTCGAAGAACTCGCGCACCAGCAGGGTCAGCTGTTCAGAAGGCACTTTTTCAGTACCAAAGGTTTCCACCATGATGGACGTCGGCTCTGCAACGCCGATGGCGTAGGAAACCTGAATTTCGCAACGGTCAGCCAGGCCTGCGGCAACGATGTTTTTCGCTACATAGCGAGCCGCATAGGCTGCAGAACGGTCAACTTTAGACGGATCTTTACCGGAGAACGCGCCGCCGCCGTGACGAGCCATGCCGCCGTAGGTATCGACGATGATCTTACGACCGGTCAGACCGCAATCGCCCATCGGGCCGCCGATGACGAAACGGCCGGTCGGGTTGATGAAGAATTTGGTGGACGCGCTCAGCCATTCGGTCGGCAGAATCGGTTTGATGATCTCTTCCATCACCGCTTCCTGCAGCGATTTCTGGTCGATATCTTCGGCGTGCTGCGTGGACAGCACCACCGCGTCGATGCCGACGATTTTGCCGTCGTCATACTGGAAAGTCACCTGGCTTTTCGCATCCGGACGCAGCCACGGCAGGGTGCCGTTTTTACGTACTTCAGCCTGGCGCTGCACCAGACGGTGAGCGTAGGTCACCGGCGCCGGCATCAGCACGTCGGTTTCGTTGGTGGCGTAGCCAAACATCAGCCCCTGGTCGCCTGCGCCCTGTTCCAGCGGATCGGCACGGTCAACGCCCTGGTTGATGTCCGGAGACTGTTTACCAATGGCGCTCAGTACGGCACACGAGTTGGCGTCAAAGCCCATATCGGAATGCACGTAGCCAATTTCGCGGACGGTGTTGCGGGTGATCTCTTCGATGTCAACCCATGCGCTGGTGGTGATTTCGCCGCCTACCAGCACCATGCCAGTTTTGACATAGGTTTCACATGCGACACGCGCTTTCGGATCCTGCTCGAGGATCGCATCCAGCACGGCATCGGAGATTTGGTCAGCAATTTTGTCAGGATGCCCTTCTGATACGGACTCAGACGTAAAAAGGTGTTTTGCCATATTTTATTTCACCTGTGGACGATTCGGATAGCTCATACTGTTGTGTAATGTGGCTTTGGTGGATAATCAGCGCAAAGCCGCGCAGGTAGCGACACGAGCAGTCTGAGTGTTAATCAGTATAGACGGATTAACTTCTGGACGGCCATTTTAGGTCAAATCTTGAGCCTATTTCCAGCCTTTTTTGATGGCGGTCGCATTTATCGAAAAACTCGCCTGGCAAAATTTCCTGACAACCGCGCAAACGGGCACATTTTTATTTTGCTTTTTACCCCGCTTCTCGGTATAAAACGCCGCGCGCGGCTCATTAAAAAAGCGCACGGGGCATGGCCCTGTGGTGCCACTTCCAGCCGGGTTAAGCAGTCTGTATTTACAGAATCTCGCAACGGCATAGCGCTTGTTGCCCGGTATGTATAGCTTTGGCTTGTCGCCGACCCTGTCGCAGGGCGGTGTGGAGGTGATACCAGATAATGAACCAACGTTTTTCGCTTGTTTCGTCGCGTCGTTCTGTCGCGCGTCAGCACTCCGCAACCTGCATCTCTCTCATGCAAACCAGCCGATGTTCACCCCATCTCGGCGCTTCTCAGGATTCCAGGGCCGGTCGGCCGTCAGAAAACTGAACAAGGGCGCTCTTGCCAGGCAAGAGTTTTCTCGTGGTTTCTCCGGACTGTCATACTCTGTTCGGCTACGTGTTTTACGATGATATGAATAAGAAACCGGTCGCGCAGTCGCAAAACCAGCAGATAGTGCTGGGCTTTAGGACTGTTCATGGGTTGTTATCGCATCTTTGGACTGCGATAGTAGTTAACTGTCTTACACTTATTATTAAAAATTGAGGTTCGCTATGTCTGACGACATGTCTATGGTTTCGCCTTCGTCAGCAGGCGAACACGGTGTACTACGTTCCATGCAGGAGGTAGCGATGAGCTCCCAGGAAGCCAGCAAGATGCTGCGTACTTATAATATTGCCTGGTGGGGCAATAACTATTATGACGTCAACGAACTGGGCCACATCAGCGTTTGCCCGGATCCGGACGTCCCGGAAGCGCGCGTTGATCTCGCTGAATTAGTCAAAGCGCGCGAAGCGCAAGGGCAGCGCTTGCCGGCGCTGTTCTGCTTCCCGCAGATCCTGCAGCACCGCCTGCGTTCAATCAACGCCGCGTTCAAGCGCGCGCGCGAATCCTACGGCTATAACGGCGATTACTTCCTGGTCTACCCGATCAAGGTGAACCAGCATCGTCGCGTCATCGAATCGCTGATCCATTCCGGCGAGCCGCTGGGTCTGGAAGCCGGTTCGAAAGCGGAACTGATGGCCGTGCTGGCGCACGCCGGGATGACCCGCAGCGTCATCGTCTGTAACGGTTATAAAGACCGCGAATACATCCGTCTGGCGCTGGTGGGCGAGAAGATGGGCCACAAGGTCTATCTGGTCATCGAGAAGATGTCGGAAATTGCCATCGTGCTGGAAGAAGCCGAGCGCCTGAACGTGGTGCCGCGCCTTGGCGTGCGTGCGCGTCTGGCCTCGCAGGGGTCCGGTAAATGGCAGTCCTCCGGCGGCGAGAAGTCTAAGTTCGGTCTCGCGGCCACCCAGGTTCTGCAGCTGGTGGAGATCCTGCGTGCCGCAGGGCACCTCGACAGCCTGCAACTGCTGCACTTCCACCTCGGCTCGCAGATGGCCAACATTCGCGATATCGCCACCGGCGTGCGTGAATCGGCGCGTTTCTACGTCGAGTTGCATAAGCTGGGCGTTAATATCCAGTGCTTCGACGTCGGCGGTGGCCTGGGTGTGGATTACGAAGGAACCCGCTCGCAGTCCGACTGCTCGGTGAACTACGGCCTGAACGAATACGCTAACAATATTATCTGGGCCATCGGCGACGCCTGCGAAGAGAATGGCCTGCCGCACCCGACGGTCATCACCGAGTCCGGCCGCGCGGTGACCGCGCACCACACCGTGCTGGTTTCCAATATCATCGGCGTGGAGCGCAACGAATACACCGAGGCGACCCCGCCGGCGGAAGACGCCGCGCGTCCGCTGCAGAGCATGTGGGAAACCTGGCTGGAGATGCACGAAACCGGCAATCGCCGCTCGCTGCGCGAATGGCTGCACGACAGCCAGATGGACCTGCACGATATCCATATCGGCTACTCCTCCGGCACTTTCAACCTGCAGGAGCGCGCCTGGGCAGAACAGCTGTATCTGAACATGTGTCATGAAGTGCAGAAGCAACTCGACCCGAGCAACCGCGCTCATCGTCCGATTATCGATGAGCTGCAGGAGCGCATGGCGGATAAAATCTACGTCAACTTCTCGCTGTTCCAGTCGATGCCGGATGCGTGGGGGATCGATCAGCTGTTCCCGGTGATGCCGCTGGAAGGACTGAACAAGTCGCCGGAACGCCGCGCGGTGCTGCTGGACATCACTTGCGACTCTGACGGCGCCATCGATCACTACGTGGACGGCGACGGGATCGCCACCACCATGCCGATGCCGGAATATGACCCGGAGAACCCGCCGATGCTGGGCTTCTTTATGGTCGGTGCCTATCAGGAAATCCTTGGCAACATGCACAACCTGTTCGGCGATACCGAGGCGGTGGACGTGTTTGTCTTCCCTGACGGCAGCGTTGAGGTTGAGCTGTCCGACGAGGGCGATACCGTGGCGGATATGCTGCAGTACGTGCAGCTGGATCCAAACACGCTGCTGACCCAGTTCCGCGATCAGGTGAAAAACACCGGCCTGGACGACGCGCTGCAGCAGCAATTCCTCGAAGAGTTCGAGGCGGGTCTGTACGGGTACACTTATCTGGAAGACGAGTAGCCGCTGATGCCCGGTGGCGCTGCGCTGACCGGGCCTGCGTATGTCGGCCGCATAAGGCGAAGCCGTCATCCGGCAGACGGCGATACTCACTTGAACCCGTATGCATTACCGGCGATAATTCACGCCAATAAGCGATTTATCTATCAAACCCTTCCTCGTCGGGCCTAACGACGCGGAGGGGTTTTTTTATACTTATTTTTTACGTTCCACGACTGTGAAAAGAGGTCATATCCATGAGCACTTTAGGTCATCAATACGATAACTCCCTGGTATCCAATGCCTTTGGCTTCCTGCGTTTACCAATGAATTTCATGCCTTACGACAGCGATGCTGACTGGGTCATCACCGGCGTACCGTTCGATATGGCGACCTCCGGGCGCGCGGGCGGCCGTCATGGCCCGGCGGCGATCCGTCAGGTGTCCACCAATCTCGCCTGGGAGCACAACCGTTTTCCGTGGAACTTCGACATGCGCGAACGCCTGAACGTGGTTGACTGCGGGGATCTGGTGTATGCCTTCGGCGACGCGCGCGAAATGAGCGAGAAGCTGCAGGCCCACGCCGAGAAGCTGCTGGCGGCCGGCAAGCGCATGCTCTCCTTTGGCGGCGACCACTTTGTTACGCTGCCGCTACTGCGCGCCCACGCCAAACACTTCGGTAAAATGGCGCTGGTGCACTTCGATGCCCACACCGATACCTACGCCAACGGCTGCGAGTTCGACCACGGCACCATGTTCTACACCGCGCCGAACGAAGGGCTTATCGATCCCAACCACTCCGTACAGATCGGTATTCGCACCGAATTCGATAAAGATAACGGTTTCACCGTGCTTGATGCGGGCCAGGTTAACGACCGCAGCGTCGATGATGTGATTGCCCAGGTGAAGCAGATCGTTGGCGATATGCCGGTGTACCTGACCTTTGATATCGACTGCCTGGATCCGGCGTTTGCGCCAGGAACCGGTACCCCGGTGATCGGCGGGCTGACTTCCGACCGCGCGATCAAGCTGGTGCGCGGCCTGAAGGATCTGAACATCGTCGGGATGGACGTGGTGGAAGTCGCCCCGGCCTACGATCAGTCCGAAATCACCGCCCTGGCGGCGGCGACTCTGGCGCTGGAGATGCTGTACATCCAGGCGGCGAAGAAGGGCGAATAAATCTGTTCCCGTCATATTTCAAGTTGCATAGGCGTGGGCAATAACTCGGCCCATCCCTGGGCCTCGTCCTTACAGGGCCAGCGCAAGCGCTGTTCAAAACGGCTAGCCGTTTTGTCCTGCAACTTATTTAGGGTATAGACGCGTTTACTGCTGCTGCGCGACGCATACGCAGCAGCAGTACGCCGCCGGCGCACAGCGTAATCAGCTGCGATGCCACCAGTACGGAAAAACCTGAACTGACCGATCCCACTGATTTCATTACCACTCCCATCAGCAGCGGAATAAACGCCGCGCAGATGTTGCCAATGCCGTTAATGATCCCATAGGCGCTGCCCACCGCTTCGCGCGGGGCGTGATGCTGAACCACCGCGGGGATCGCTGCCCCCTGTAATCCCCAGAACACGTTCGCCGCCAGCATAAACAGCGCCAGCATCGCCGGCTGTTCGCTGAGGATTAGCGCCAGCACGGAACCGGCGGTGAGTAGACCGCCAATAATAAACAACAGCGGCGCCTGCTCCGGGCGCATTTTGTCGAGGAGCACGCCGCCAAGGAACTTTGAGCCCAGGCTTAACAGAAAGGGGACAGCCGCCAGCAGGCCGGTGGCCTGTAGCGAGAAATGATGCTCATCGCGCAGCCAGGCTGGCAGCCAGGCGCTACTCCCCCACAGATAACTGAGGGTGGCAATTTCTATCAGCAGGATCCAGCCAAGCAGCGGCGTACGCCAGGCGAGGGCAAAAGTTTGGCTAAAGCCAGACTTCGCGCGCTGTGAGGTTACTTGTGGCGCGGGGAGAAACCGCCAGATTAACCCGCCGCCGAGCAGGAGATTCATCAGCGCCAGCGCATAGAAGGAGCCGATCCAGCCAACGTGCGCCATCAGCCAGGTGACCAGTGGGAAGCCTACCGCTAGCCCCAACGATACGCCAAGGGCGGTTACCGCATTCGGTTTGCCGATTTCATCGGCGCCAAAGTTGTCGTTGATAAAGCGTGTTTTCAGTGAAAACAGCGGTCCCTCCGCCACGCCAAGCACGATGCGCGCGATCAACATTCCCACCAGTGAACCGAGTAATGGGGAAATGGCGCACACCAGCGCCCATATAACAATGCTGATTAACAGCCCCTGACGATAATGCCATCTACTTTCTATAACTGGTGTTAATAATAATGCCGAAAACCCATAACCCAGAAGAAAGCATGTCATTAGCATGCCTTGTAACATTCTGTTTTCATTTAACTGGAAATGGGCAGCGAATTCCGGGTTAAGGATCATCACCGAGATATTTACCCGATCGACGTAGGAAATAATTATTAACAAAAGTAATGCTATTACCCCTTGCCATCTTGCCGCCATTCGTTGTCTCCACGCTTAATTTAATGATTGCCAGTTATTATTTTTTAACGCCAGAAATAGTTACGTGAGTAAAATGGTTTACCTGTGAAACTCATTGTTTTTAAATGATTAAATAAAGAGTTGTTTCATGGGTGAAACACCATGGTTTCCGCTGCTGCCCATTTTTAATGATCGATTTGAAAAGAAGTCAATAGTCGTATGTGAAATTTAAATCGGAATTTTTATTTATAATGGATCACCGCTTTAAATATCATCATTTCATCTGAATGCAGTTTTTCGTGATCAATTGCACACTTAGCTAATTTAAAAGCCATTCATTAACAAGTTCGTCACATTAACGCTTGACGAAACATTCGCCGCTTTTATATTGGTCGTATTAAATAAGAAACACAGTTTCATATATGAAACAACGGCCTGGAGGATTGCGATGAGCTGGATAGGCGTATGTGACGCGGAGCAAGTACAAGAAGATTTTCCATATAGCGGCAATATCGACGGTAAGGAGATCGGCATTTATCTGATTGATGGTGAATATTACGCGCTGGAAGACGTTTGTCCTCACGCCTATGCGCTACTGAGCCAGGGCTTTGTCGAAGATGGCAAAGTGGAATGCCCGTTGCATGAGGCGGTATTCGACGTGAAAACCGGCCAGTGCCTGCATGGCCCCGGCGGTCGCAACCTTAATCGTTACCCGGTGCGGGTATACGACAATCAGATCCAGATTACCTTTATCGAGGAGAACGTGGCATGAGCGAATCCCTGGATTTCAACCCGGCGCTACCGGAAAGCCGCCAGTTTACGCCACCGGCGGAAGGCGGAAACGGCAATATCCATAAGCCCGGCGACTATCACAATCTGATCTGGCAAACCCGCAGCCGGGTGCCGGAAAACTGGGAACTGCAGCTTATCGCCACCCTGGAAACGTTGTTCGAGCAGGGCGCGGAAAGTCTCGGTGAACTGGTGAACGGCCTCAATGGCGTCAGGATGCATGACCAACAGGGCGAACCATGGAGCGAAAGCAGCTTCCAGGCATTTTTACAGGTCAACGGCTACTGAGGATACAGCGATGACGACAACGGTACAAAACTATCTTGATAAAGGACTGCGCGGCCTGTGGTATCCGGTGCTGGCGAGCTGGGAAGTGCAGTCTGCGCCGGTAGGCATTACCCGTCTCGGCGAGCAGATCGTGGTCTGGCGGAATAAAGACGGTCAGGTGCAGGCCCTGGAAGACCGCTGCCCGCATCGCGGCGCGCGCCTGTCGATGGGCTGGAACTTAGGCGATCGTATCGCCTGCTGGTATCACGGCGTGGAAGTCGCCGGCAACGGCGAAGTGAAAGACGTCCCGGCGGTGGACCGCTGCCCGCTGGTCGGCCAGCAGTGCGTGCGCAGCTACAACGTGCAGGAAGCGCACGGGGCAATCTTCCTGTGGTTCGGCGTCACCGCCGACCAGCAGCCTGATGAACTGAGCTTCCCGGAGGAGCTGGCCGACCACAAAAAATACAGTCACTTCCTGTGCACCGCGGCGTGGAAATGCAACTACCAGTACGCGCTGGAAAACGTGATGGACCCGATGCACGGTACCTATCTGCACTCGTCATCGCACTCGATGGCGGAAGGCGATCGCAAAGCCGATATGGTGCTGCAGCCGACGAAAACCGGCTTTATCTTCGAGAAAAAAGGGCAGAGCGGCGTCAACTTTGACTGGGTTGAACTGGGCAACAGCGGCGCCTACTGGATGCGCCTGTCTATTCCGTACAAAAAGCGTTTCGGGCCGGGCGGCCACTTCTGGATCGTCGGCATGGTGGTTCCGGAAGATAACGACAACTGCCGCGTCTTCTTCTGGCGCATCCGCGGCGTTCAAGGTTGGCAGCGCGATCTGTGGCGCTTTATGTACCGCAACCGTCTGGAAAAACTGCACTGGGAAGTACTGGAGCAGGATCGCGTGGTGCTGGAAAGCCTGGCGCCGAACGCCCGCGATCATGAATACCTTTATCAACATGACGTCGGTCTGTCCCGCCTGCGCCGCATGATGCAGAAAGCGGCGAAAGAGCAGTTAGCGCTTCGCGAAGCGCAGCAGGGTGCCGCCTGATGAACGGCCTGCTGAACGGTAAACGTATTGTCGTCACCGGCGCGGCGCGCGGCCTCGGTTACCATTTTGCCGAATCCTGCGCCGCGCAGGGCGCGACGGTGGTGATGTGCGACATCCTGCAGGGGGAGCTGGCGGAAAGCGCTCATCGCCTGCAGCAGAAGGGCTATCAGATCGAATCCCACGCCATCGATCTTGCCAGTCAAGCGTCGATCGAGCAGGTCTTCAGCGCCATCGGCGCGCAGGGGCCTGTCGATGGCTTAGTCAATAACGCGGCGATGGCCACCGGCGTCGGCGGTAAAAATATGATCGATTACGATCCGGACCTGTGGGATCGGGTGATGACGGTCAATGTCAAAGGCACCTGGCTGGTGACCCGCGAGGCGGTACCGCTGCTGCGCGAAGGGTCGGCGATCGTCAACGTCGCTTCGGATACCGCGCTGTGGGGCGCGCCGCGGCTGATGGCCTATGTCGCCAGTAAGGGCGCGGTGATTGCGATGACCCGTTCCATGGCCCGCGAGTTGGGTGAAAAGCGGATCCGTATCAACGCCATCGCGCCGGGACTGACCCGCGTTGAGGCCACGGAATACGTTCCCGCCGAGCGTCATCAGCTGTATGAGAACGGCCGCGCGCTCAGCGGCGCGCAGCAGCCGGAAGATGTCACCGGCAGCGTGGTCTGGCTGCTGAGCGATCTTTCGCGCTTTATCACTGGCCAGCTGATCCCGGTCAACGGCGGTTTTGTCTTTAACTAACAAGTGAGGCGGTATGGCGAACGATCAGGAAGTGAAGTACCTGGTACCGGGTCTGGAGCGCGGTTTACAACTGCTGCTGGCGTTTGGCGAACAGCATCGCGATCTGACCTTTGCCGAGCTGCATCGGCTGGTGGATATGCCGAAAGCGACCGCCTATCGCGTGGTGCAGACGCTGGAATATATGGGCTTTCTCGAGCGTAACGCCCGCACCAATACCTTTTCGCTGGGTATGAACGTACTGCGTCTGGGCTTTGAATATATCGCCTCACTGGATGTCGCTCAGGTGGGTCAGCCGGTCATCGAGCAACTGCGCGATATCAGCCAGTGCAGCAGCCATCTGGCGATCCGCGACGGCCGCGACATTATCTACATCGCCCGCGTCAGCGCTGCCGGTTCGCGCATCAACCAGGTCAGCGTCGGAACGCGGCTACCGGTGCACTGCACCTCGCTTGGCCGCATGCTGCTGACCGATGTTTCCCGCAGCGAGTTTGAACAATTGTTCCCGGATGAACGGCTGCCGGGCAATACGCCGGGCCAGTTGCATGACCGCGAAGCGCTGTGGCAGATGGTGCAGCAGGATAAAGCTCGCGGCTACGTGATTGGCGAATCGTTCTACCGCCACGGTATCTCATCAATTGTCTATCCGGTCTTTGACCGCAGCGGTCGGGTGGCGGCGGTAGTCAGCATCCTGGTGCCGTCGGACGAGATCCCGCAAAGCGATCGCGAACGGTTACAGAACGAGGTCAGTATGGCAGCCGACAAAATTTCCGGCTTCCTCGGATATTTATCACAGGCAAGTTAAATCAATAAGTTAACAGCAGGCGCTTGATTGCGTCGGGCATGTCTTACGCCCAAATTCGGGCGACTGAACGGTAAAGAGGCGACGAATAATGAGTATTACCGGAATTGAAAAGCTGGAATTTGGCGTAGACGACCTGAACCACTGCGCCAAATTTATGCGCGATTTTGGCCTGACCGCCGACGCCAGCGGCCGCGCGTTTACCACCCTCAGCGGCGCGCGGGTCGAACTTAACCCAACCGATGCCGCTGACTTACCGCCAGCTTTTGAGGCGGGCAACACCCTGCGTCGCATGACCTGGGGCGTTGCGGATCGGGCGACGCTGGATGCGCTGCGCCCGAAGCTGGAACGTCAGCCCGGTTTCCGTGAAATCGATGGCGCGCTGGAGTGTCGTGACCCTAACGGTATGACGCTGCGGGTGCAGGTTAGCCAGCAAACAGCGGTGGAACTGAACGTCGAGCCGATTAACCAGTGGGGCGATGTGCGTCGCATCGACACTCCGAGCCCGGTATACGACCGCGCGCAGCCCATTAATGTCGGCCACGTCGTATTCTTTGTTGAAGAGCTGGCGGCGGTGGAAAGTTTCTATCGCGAAGTACTCGGCTTCCAGGTGTCAGACCGTTACATCAATCGCGCGGTGTTCCTGCGCTGCGGCGTGCGCGGCGGCCACCATAACCTCTTCTTATTGCAGTTGCCCAACCGCAAGCGCGGGCTAAACCACGTCGCGTTTACCGTACGGGATATTCATGAAGTGATCGGCGGCGGCATTGCGATGAATAAAAACGCGTGGAGTACTTTTATCGGTCCAGGTCGCCATCCGGTCTCCTCGGCCTACTTCTGGTATGTCAACAGCCCGACCGGCGGCGCTTTTGAGTACTACACCAACGATGATTATCTGACGGAAAACTGGCAGCCGCGCGAGCTGGAGCATTCACTCGTGTCCTTTACCGAATGGGCGGTGGAAGGCGGTATCGATCACGATACCCGTCGCCAGCAGAAAAAACCGGAGGCGGTATGACGGCGCGGATAGTCATTATCGGCGGCGGCCAGGCTGGCGGCTGGGCAGCGAAAACGCTGCGTGATGAAGGGTTTAGCGGCGAGATTTGCGTGGTTGCCGAAGAGCAATGGGATTTTTACGAGCGCCCGCCGTTGTCGAAGGCGGCGTTGCTGGAGGCCGAACCGGCGCTGCCGCGGTTATTTAGCGCCGAGGCGCAGCAGGCGCTGAACCTACGCTGGTATCGCCCGCTGCGTGCGGAATCGATCGATCGGCAAAATAAAACCCTGGCGCTGAGCAACGGTGAAACGCTGGCATATGACCAACTGTTGATCGCCACCGGCGGCCGGGCGCGACTGCCGTCCGAGGGCTGGGCGCAGCATCCGCAGGTTTATACCCTGCGCCACTGGCAGGACGCGCAGCGTCTGAAGCAGCGGCTGGCATCGGCAACGCGGCTGGCGATCGTTGGCGGCGGCTGGATTGGCCTCGAAATCGCCGCCTCGGCGCGCAAAAGCGACGTGGCCGTAACCCTTTACGAGCAGCAGCCGGCGCTGTGCATGCGCTCGGTCAGTATGGAGGTCTCGCAGGCGCTGGCGCAACTACATCGCCAGCAGGGCGTTGAGATTCGCGGCGGCTGCGGCGCGCTGGAGCTGGAAGAGGATAACGGCCTGCCGACTCTGCACTGCGACGGCCAGCGGGAAACCTTCGATGCGGTAGTGGTGGGGATCGGCGTCGATCTGAATCTCGAACTGGCGCGCGATGCCGGGCTCACTGTCGATCGCGGGATTGTCGTTAATGCCCAGGGGCGCAGTAACGATCCGGCGATTTTCGCCGCTGGCGATGTCGCTCAGCACCATCAGTACGGCCTGTGCATTCAGTCGTGGGCCTTTGCGCAAAATCAGGCCATCGCAACGGCGAAAGCGATGCTCGATCCGCAGGCCAGCGGCTACGACGAGGCGCCCTGGCTGTGGTCGGATCAATACGATCGCAATATCCAGATCCTCGGGATCCCGCAGGCGGGCAGCCGCACCATTGTGCGTGACGAGCCGCAGGGCGCGATCTACTTCTCCCTGAATGCCGATGGACGCTTAACTCAGCTGGTGGCCTTCAATAATGCACGTATCGTGAAGCTGGCGAAGCGCTGGATGGCGGCGGGAAGGGATCTCTCTAACGTCCCGCTCGCTGACCCGACTTTCTCGCTGATGTCATTGCGATAAGTAACGCGAACCCTTAAGGGGGAGAAATGACCACATTAGAGACCAACGCCGCGCCTGCAGAGGCGAGCGGCGAGGGCGTCCGCACGCCTGAAAAAGCAGTTCGTTGGGCCATTCCGCTGTCCCTGCTGGCCTGCGTGCTGCTGGCTTTTTTCGACAAAATCAGTATCGCCGCGCTGTTTTCCGATAATCACTTCCAGCAGGCGATGGGCATCGATTTCGACACCACCCGGCTGGGCATTCTGATGAGCGCCTTTTTGCTGAGTTACGGCTTCTCGTCAGTGTTATTAAGCGGCCTTGGCGACCGGATTGCGCCGCTGCGTCTGCTGACTGGAATGATGGTGGTGTGGTGCATCCTGATGGTGATCATGGGTTTCACCCACAACTACGCGCTGATGGTGATGCTACGCGTCCTGTTGGGCATCGCCGAAGGGCCGCTGTTCCCGCTGGCGTTTGCCGTGGTGCGCCACACCTTCCCGCAGCGGCTACAGGCCCGCGCCACCATGCTGTGGCTGCTCGGCACGCCGGTTGGCGCAGCGTTGGGATTCCCGCTGTCAATTTGGCTACTTAATACTTTCGGCTGGCAGAGCACATTTTTCGTGATGGCGATGCTGACGGTACCTGTGCTGATTTTTGTGCGCATCGGGCTGCGCGGCGTGCAACTGGAGGCGAGAGCGAGCAGCGATAAAACCTCGCAGGAAGCGCGGCGCAGCGCGCGTCGCGAGCTCTTTGTGAGTCCGCATTTTTGGATGATATGCATCTTCAACATCGCCTTTCTCGCCTATCTGTGGGGGATCAACGGCTGGCTGCCGGGCTACCTGATTAAAGGTAAAGGCATTCATCTGGAACACGCCGGCTGGCTGTCGTCGATGCCGTTTATCGCCATGTTGCTAGGCGAAATTATCGGCGCCTGGCTGTCCGACCGCGTCGATAGGCGCGCCGCAGCCTGCTTTATTTCCCTGGCAGGCGCGGGTATTGGCCTGGCGGCAGTGATGCATTTCACCACGCCGCTGCCGGTAATCGCGGCGATGAGCTTTAGCACCTTTATGTGGGGCACCGGCGCGCCGAACATTTTCGCCCTACTGGCTAAAGCGACCCATCCACGGGTCAGCGCCACGGCGGGGGGGATTTTCAACGGGCTGGGAAACTTTGCCGGGGCGCTATCGCCGGCGGTGATGGGCGCGCTTATCGCCTTCACCCATAGCATGGATTCCGGGCTGATTTTTCTGGCAGTGATGGCGGCGGTGGGTTGCGCCCTGTTACTGCCGCTGCTGAGACGTTACTGAGGATAAAACGATGACTGATTCAACCGTAACTGCAAAACAGAGTTTGAAACCTGACCATTTGACGATGGAAGAGTGGGTGGAGTCGCGTATCGCGCGCTTCGAAGGCCGTAAATACGACTGGAATGCGCTGAAATTCCAGGCCGATTTCGACCCCAAATATCGCCGCGCGCAGATGCGCTACATCGGCACCGGCGCCACCGGCGTCGCCAGCGATACCAACACCGTTCCGGCGGAGCACTTCACCTTTTCCACCATGGTGTTGCCGTCCAAATGTGAAGGCCCGCTGCATCTGCATGATGACGTAGAAGAGGTGTTCTTCATGCTCAAAGGGCAGATCACCCTGATGATTCAGGATGGCGACAACTATACCGAAACGGTACTGCGCGAACGCGATCTGATCTCGGTGCCGCCCGGAATCTATCGCGGTTTGTTTAACCACGGCGAAGAGGAGGCGCTGATGTGCGTGATGCTGGGCACGCCGAAACCGCATGTTCCGACTTATCCGGAAGATCATCCGTTGTCAAAAGTGAAGCGTAACTAAGGAGCGATGATGACGGGTTTTCGTGAACAAGGATGCGGGGTACCGCTGACGCTGCTGCACGGCATCAGTTCCGGCGCAGCCTCCTGGCATAAACAGATGGCGCTGCCCGGCTACCGCGTCCTGGCCTGGGATATGCCCGGTTATGGCGAAAGCCCGATGCTTGCGGCGGCGCCGGCGGATGCTGGCGATTACGCTGACGCGCTGGCGCTGATGCTGGACCGTGCCGGGGTAGAACAAACCGTACTGGTCGGCCATTCGCTGGGCGCGTTGGTGGCGGCTGCCTTCGCCGCGAAATATCCGCAGCGGGTGCTTTATCTGGTGCTGGCCGACGTCGCGCAGGGCTACGGTCAGGCGGAGGTCGCACAGCGGGAAAACGTCTGGCTAGGGCGTCAGCAGCAGATAGCGCAAGGCGGCGAGGCGATGGCCCAGGGGCGAGCGGCAAAACTTCTGCGCCCTGGCGCGCGCGAAGCTGATGTGGCGACGGTGGCGGCGGGGATGCGCAGGCTACGCCGCGACGGTTATCTCGCCGCGGCCTGGATGCTGGCTCATGACGACATTCACCGTTGGCTCGCCGACTATCGCGGTCGTCTCTCCGTGTGGTGTGGCGAGCAGGATGCCATTACCCAACCGGAGTTAGTGCAAGGAGTGGCGCTGCGTTACGGCGCTCCTTACATCGCCATCCCGCAGGCTGGGCATGCCAGCTATCTCGATAACGAAATCTTTTTTAATCAACAGCTTTTACGCATAGGGGAAGAGGTGCGCGATGAATGCACAAATTGAAGGACGCGTCGCGGTCGTCACCGGCGGTTCGTCAGGAATCGGCTTTGAAACGCTGCGCCTGTTGCTAGGCGAAGGGGCGAAGGTCGCCTTTTGCGGCCGCAACCCGGATCGTCTGGCCAGCGCCTATGCAGCACTGCAAAACGAATATCCAGAAGGCGAGGTGTTCTCCTGGCGCTGTGACGTACTGAACGAAGCGGAAGTTGAGGCGTTCGCCGCCGCGGTCGCCGCGCGTTTCGGCGGCGTCGATATGCTGATTAATAACGCCGGCCAGGGCTATGTCGCCCACTTCGCCGATACGCCACGCGAGGCCTGGCTGCACGAAGCCGAACTGAAACTGTTCGGCGTGATTAACCCGGTAAAGGCCTTTCAGTCGCTGCTTGAGGCGTCGGATATCGCCTCGATTACCTGTGTGAACTCGCTGCTGGCGTTACAGCCGGAAGAGCACATGATCGCCACCTCTGCCGCCCGCGCCGCGCTGCTCAATATGACGCTGACTCTGTCGAAAGAGCTGGTGGATAAAGGCATTCGTGTGAATTCCATTCTGCTGGGGATGGTGGAGTCCGGGCAGTGGCAGCGCCGTTTTGAGAGCCGAAGCGATAAGAGCCAGAGTTGGCAGCAGTGGACCGCCGATATCGCCCGTAAGCGGGGGATCCCGATGGCGCGTCTCGGTAAGCCGCAGGAGCCAGCGCAAGCGCTGCTATTCCTCGCTTCGCCGCTGGCCTCCTTTACCACCGGCGCGGCGCTGGACGTTTCCGGCGGTTTCTGTCGCCATCTGTAAGGAAAGATGATGAAAAAGGTCATGTTAATTGGCTATGGCGCGATGGCCCAGGCGGTGATTGAACGCCTGCCGCCGCAGGTGAGGGTGGAGTGGATCGTGGCGCGCGAATCGCATCACGCAGCGATCTGCCTGCAGTTTGGTCAAACGGTGACGCCGCTTACCGATCCGCTGCAATGCGGTGGGACGCCGGATCTGGTGCTGGAATGCGCCAGTCAGCAGGCGGTCGCGCAGTACGGCGAAGCGGTGCTGGCGCGCGGCTGGCATCTGGCGGTGATCTCGACCGGTGCGTTGGCGGACAGCGAACTGGAACAGCGTTTACGCCAGGCGGGTGGCAAGCTGACGCTGCTGGCTGGCGCGGTGGCCGGAATAGATGGCCTGGCGGCGGCGAAAGAGGGGGGGCTTGAACGAGTGACCTATCGGTCGCGTAAAAGCCCGGCCAGTTGGCGCGGTAGCTATGCTGAACAGCTTATCGACCTCAGCGCGGTCAATGAAGCGCAGATTTTCTTTGAGGGCAGCGCCCGCGAGGCGGCCCGGTTATTCCCTGCGAATGCCAACGTGGCGGCAACCATCGCGCTGGGCGGTATCGGCCTTGACGCGACCCGGGTACAGCTGATGGTCGATCCGGCTACGCAACGCAACACCCATACGCTACACGCCGAAGGATTGTTCGGCGAGTTTCACCTGGAGCTGAGCGGCCTGCCGCTCGCCAGCAATCCGAAAACATCGACCCTCGCGGCACTGAGCGCGGTACGCGCCTGCCGTGAACTGGCATAACGCAGAGAGGCTGAGATGGACGAATTAGACATTTTTATCGGCGGCCAGTGGCGTCGCGGCGGCGGCAATTTGATGCACAGCCAGTTTCCGGCGGATGGCGCTATTAACGCGGCGCTGCATGCGGCAAGCCTCGATGATCTGCAGGAGGCGATCGACTGTGCCGACCGCGCCTGGCGGGAGCCAACGTGGCGGGCGATGCTGCCGCATCAGCGGGCGAAGATCCTGCATAAGGTCGCGGAACTGATAGAGGTGCAACTTGATGAGTTAAGCCAAAAGCAGAGCCGCGATAACGGTAAGCCGCTGGCTGAGGCGCGGGGACTGGTGATGAGCGCGGCGGGGACGGCGCGCTATTTTGCCGCCGCCTGTGAACTGCTGGAAGGCGAGCTGCCGACGCCGCGGCAGGCGGATCTATTGACCCTGAGCCGCTATGAGCCGCTGGGCGTGGTGGCGGCGATCACCCCGTGGAACTCGCCGATCGCCAGCGAAATGCAGAAGGTGGCCCCGGCGATCGCCGCCGGAAATGCGGTGATCCTCAAACCGGCGGAAGCCACGCCGCTGATGGCGCTGGAGCTGGCGAAGATCTTTGAGCAGGCCGGTTTACCCGCCGGACTGCTGAGCGTGCTGCCGGGTAAAGGATCGATTATCGGCGATGCGCTGGCCCGCCATCCTAAGGTGCGCAAAATTTCCTTTACCGGCGGCACCACCACCGGACGTCACCTGGCGCATGTGGCGGCGGAAAAACTGATCCCGGCGTCGCTGGAGCTGGGCGGCAAATCACCGACCATCGTGCTGGAAGATGCCGATATCGAACAGGCGGCGCGGGGCATCTGCTACGGCATTTTCAGCTCCGGCGGCCAGGCCTGTATTGCCGGCTCGCGGCTGTTTGTTCATGACAGAGTGTACCCGCAATTAATGGCCCGCCTGCTGGAGTTAACCCAAGGGCTGCGGGTTGGTCACCCGTTCAACGCTGGCACCCACGTCGGGCCGCTGATCAACGATAAACACCGCCAGAGCGTGCAGGAGTACGTCGAGCTGGCGAAACGCGAAGGCGGCAGGGTGCTATGCGGCGGCGAGATCCCGGCGGATCCGGCACTGGCGGCAGGCAGCTATTTCCTGCCGACCATCATTGAAGGGCTGAACAATCAGGCCCGCGTTTGCCAGGAAGAGATCTTCGGGCCGGTACTGGTGGCGATGCGTTTTCGCGATGAAGCGGCGTTAATCCGTGAGGCCAATGATTCGGTCTTTGGGCTGGCGGCGGGGATCTGGACGCGCGATACCGGCCGCGCGCTGCGTCTGAGCGAGCAGCTGGAAGCCGGTACGGTGTGGATCAACACCTACAAAGTTTTCTCCATTTCGACCCCGTTTGGGGGCTTTAAAGAGAGCGGTCTGGGCCGCGAAAAAGGGATCCAGGGGCTGAAGGCCTGGATGCAGCAAAAGAGCATTTATCTGGCGACGGGTAATAGCGTCAACCACTGGTGCGACTGAGAAAGGGTGAGCAATGAGCGAAATGATAACCGTCGGCGATGCCATCGCCAGAACGCTGGAGCAGTATCACGTTGAAGCCATTTATGGCGTCATTTCTATCCATAACCTGCCGATCGCCGATGCCGTCGGCCAGCGGGAAAAAATCCGCTTTGTTCCGGCGCGAGGTGAAGCGGGCTCGGTGACCATGGCTGACGCCCACGGCCGTTTTTCCGGGCTCGGCGTGGCGCTGACCAGTACCGGCGCGGGGGCGGGTAATGCGGTCGGCGCGCTGGTTGAGGCGATGAACGCCGGTACGCCGCTGCTGCACCTGACCGGACAGGTCGAAAAAGCCTGGCTGGACGCCGACACCGGTTTTATTCACGAAACCCGCGATCAGTTGACCTTTCTGAAAGCCAGTTCGAAGCGCGCTTACCGCATTAGCAACGCCAACCAGGCGGTGGCTATCCTGCATAAGGCGATTCAGGAGGCGCAGACGCCGCCGTGCGGCCCGGTCTCGGTGGAGATCCCAATCGACATTCAGAGCGCCAAAATACCGCCTTCACTGCTGACCGCGCCGCTGAAACGCGCTCCGGCGGTTGAGCCGGAACCGGCGATGGTCGATGCGCTGTGGGCGCAGCTTAAGCAGGCGAAGCGGCCCTTGCTGTGGCTTGGCGGCGGCGCGTTAGAGAGCGGCGAGGCGGTGAAGACGCTGGCGGATGCCGGGGTGACGGTGATCTCCAGCACCCACGGCCGCGGCATTCTGGCAGACAGCCATCGCGCCAGCTTGCGCGCGTTTCATAATTCTCCCTCGGTTGAAGCGCTGATTTCACAATGTGATTTCACACTTGTGGCCGGTTCCCGGCTGCGCAGCAACGAAACGCGCTCGTGGACGCTGGCGCTGCCCACGCCGAGGGTGCAGATTGATATCGACCCGGCGGCGGCCAGCCGTAACTACCTGATGGACAACACGCTGGTGGCGGACTGCCGCGCTTTATTAGACGCGCTGGCGAAGCGGGTACAGGGCCGGATGTGGGGCGATGCGCATTGGGATAGCCAACTTAAAGAGGCGGTAGAGGCGGCGGAGCAGGGGCTGCGCGACCAGTGCGGCGCTTACGCTAAATTGAATGACGCGATTGCGCAGGCGCTGCCCGATGACGGCATTCTGGTGCGCGATATTACCGTTTCCGGCAGCCTGTGGGGCAGCCGTCTGTTCCGCGCTCACGGTCCGCTGATGAATATCCATTCTCTGGCCGGAGCCATCGGTATGGGGCTGCCGATGGCGGTGGGCACCGCGATTGCCAATCCGCAACGGAAAGTGGTCGGCCTGGTTGGCGACGGCGGCCTGAGCCTGAACCTTGGCGAAGTGGCGACTCTGGCGCAGGAGAAGGCCAACGTGACGCTGTTGATTATGAACGACGGCGGCTACGGCGTAATGCGCGGTATTCAGGATAAGTACTTTGGCGGTCGCCAGTATTACAACGAGCTGCACACGCCGGACTTTACCCTGCTGGCGCAGGCGATGGGTCTGCAGGCGTGGAGCGTGGATCGGGCTGAGGATTTTCAGGCGGTGATGACCGAGGCGCTGGCGATGCCGGGGCCATCGGTGGTGGAAGTGAAGATGGGCCAGATTGGCGCGCTGCGCTTTGCCGGCCCGCCGCAGAAGACGCTGTATTAATGATAACCCAGTGACCCCAACCCTCTCCCTTCCGGGGAGAGGGTACCGTACGGCACAGGGGGTTAATCAAGGCGCCGGACGGTTGCTCCTGCGCGCCGGGAGAGGGCCGACCCGCAGGAGAGGGTTCATGACGTGCTTAAAACACGTTAAACGGATATTCGACGTAGAACCGCACTTCATTGCCGCTGACGTTATAGTCGCTGGCGTTGCTGGAAACCCGCAGTACCGAATACCGGAGTCTGAATTTCAAATCTTTCGCCGCCCCGTTTTGCACCTGGTATTGAACCTGATTGAACCATTCGTGTTCTTTGCCGTTGCTGGTCTCTGACGTTTTAATGTTATCCCCGCGCACGTAGGCGGTGGTCCAGGTCAGCCCCGGTAGCCCCAGCCCGGCAAAATCCAGTCCGTACGATGCCTGCCAGGAACGTTCATCTTCCCCGTTAAAATCAGACCAGTAGGAGTTGGCCAGCCAGATGGTGTTCCCGCCATCGCCGACGCCGCCCTGGTTCTGGTAGCTGCCATAGTGGTAGCCAGTGCTGCCGCTGCTTTGCTGGTAAGCGACTTTAAAGGTGTGAATATCCCAGATATAGCTGGCGGCCAGACTCCAGATGCTGTTACTGCGTCCGGTGTCATTGGCATCGGCATATTCTTGATCCAGACGTGAGTGATAGCCGTTGAAATCGAGAATCAGCTGCTGGCTGGCGGCGAACGGCTGCTTAAAGTAGAGGCCAAGATACTGTTTGTTCAGCACATCTTCGACATGCGACGCGTACAGCGCGCCGCTGAGCTGGTCGTTGAACCGGTAGCTTGCCCCGCCGAAGGTGAGGCTTTTCAGACCGCTGTTGTGGCTGTCGTCACTTTTACGCTGCTGATCGGTCAGGTAGCCGGCGTTAATGTCCAGACCGTCGATTTCGCGTGAGGTCAGCATGGTGCCGGTATAGCTCTCGTAGAGCAGGCGCGAGTCGTCGGCGTAGACGATGGGCAGCATTGGGCGCTGGCTGCCGTAGCTGAGCACGGTATTCGAAAAGCGCATTTTGCCGGTGGCGCCGAATTTCGCGAGGTCGGATTTTGCCCGGCCGTCGTCATCCTGGGCGAAAAAGTCGATGCCGCCCGCGCCGCTACGGCCGCGGCCGCCGTCGAGGCGCACGGCGTACTGCGCAATGCCGTCAACGCCGAAGCCGACCGGCCCCTGGGTAAAGCCGGATGCGAAGGTGGCGATAATTCCCTGGCCCCATTCGGCTTTATCCGGCAGCCCATCGCGATAATCGCGTTTGATATAAGCGTTACGTAAAAAGAGATCCAGATGACTGTCGTCAATAAAGCCCTGGCTGGTCGATTGTTGGCTGGCGAAAGCCGGTGCGGCGGCAATAATGCCAAGTGCGATGAATGGTAATTCTTTTTTCACTGAGGGCACTTCTCTGTCTGTCGATATATTCAAGGGAATCACTGCAATCGCGATATTCTCCTGAAATAATGTCGAAAGCAATCATTGTGTGAGCAATGGTATCGGCAGGAAACAAGCGGTGTGGCGCGCGCTGGCTGCGTTTGGCGAAGAGGGGTGGACTATTTAATATTTGGTCGAACCCGGTTCTGAAAGGCGGATTGCGTACGCCGTTTTTCATTTGCCAAATAATATATTGCTGAGTAACAGCGTATAAAATAATTGGCTGCGACGAGGTGCAATCATAATTAACGGTTTGTGCGCTTAAGTTATCAATTGATGCGGCTAAATATTTTTACTGGTAGATAAAAAAGGGAGGCAGACATGCCTCCCGCTGGCGGTTATTTAATCCCGTCGGCCTTCATGCGATCGCGAATATGCTGGGCGCGCGCTTCGGATGCCGGGTGATCGTCAAACATCGAGCTCTGACGGCCGGCTTCCAGCTTGGCCAGTTTTTCGAAGCTGGTGGCCAGTCCCGACGGATTGATGCCGCGCTTACGCAGCAGATCGTAAGAGTAGTCGTCCGCTTCCGATTCCTGGCGCTGGGAGAACTGCGAGTTCACCAGTTTTTCACCCAGATCGCCGAGCTGCGACTGGGACAGGCTGCCGACGATGCCGCCGGCGGAGGCCGCCGCCGCGCGCACAGCGTTGGTGCCCAGGGCAACCTGCATCCCTTTCTTCACGTGGCCCAGCGCGACGTGGCCCATTTCGTGGCCGATCACCGCCTCGACTTCATTATCGTTCATCAGATCCATCAGCCCGCTGTAGACGCGGATGCAGCCGTTGGCCATGGCGAAGGCGTTGACATCCTTGGTCTCATAGACCTTGTAGTTCACGGGCTGACCATTGATGTTATCGCCCAGCGCAGCCGCGATTTTGTTCAGCCGCTGGCTGTATTCACTGCTGGCCGGGGCGATTTTCGCTTTGGCGTCCATCTCTTTACAGGCCTGGTCGCTTAAGGTTTTCACCTGCGCGTCGCTGAGGGAGTATGCCTGGAAGGCTTCGGCCCCTGAGCTGAGCAGACCGTTGGAGTCCATGTTCTGACATCCGGTGAGCGTTGCTGCGATCCCAAGAGCAAGTACGGTTGAGCGAATTTTCATTTTTTATCTTCCACAATCTTATGGTTGTTTATCCGACAATACGGCGACGGCAGGGAACCGTATTCTGCGTAAATTATAAAGAGTATCGCAGGATACGGGCGAGCGGATTCCGGCGTAGCACAACCTGTTCCAGAGATTTCTTAAAGGGCAAAAGGATGCTCCATGTACATGACTTGTCGCTTGGGTTACATTGTTCACACTTTTTTCCGGCGTAGCCCAAAACGCGCTCTCGTCAAGTCGTTAAGGGCATGGCCTTCAACAGTCCGAACTGGAGTCAAAATGTCCTCACGTAAAGAGCTTGCTAACGCTATTCGTGCGCTGAGCATGGACGCTGTACAGAAAGCCAAATCCGGCCACCCGGGTGCCCCGATGGGTATGGCTGACATTGCCGAAGTGCTGTGGCGTGATTTCCTGAACCATAACCCGAACAATCCGGCCTGGGCTGACCGTGACCGTTTTGTACTATCCAATGGCCATGGTTCGATGCTGATTTACAGCCTGCTGCACCTCACTGGCTACGATCTGCCGATTGAAGAGCTGAAAAACTTCCGCCAGCTGCACTCTAAAACGCCGGGCCACCCGGAAGTCGGCTACACCGCGGGCGTGGAAACCACTACCGGTCCGCTGGGCCAGGGTATCGCTAACGCGGTCGGGATGGCTATCGCCGAGAAAACTCTGGCGGCGCAGTTCAACCGTCCGGGGCACGACATCGTCGACCACTACACCTACGCTTTCATGGGCGATGGCTGCATGATGGAAGGCATTTCTCACGAAGTGTGCTCCCTGGCCGGTACCCTGAAGCTGGGCAAACTGGTGGCCTTCTATGATGACAACGGCATCTCCATCGACGGCCACGTTGAAGGCTGGTTCACCGACGATACCGCCAAACGCTTTGAAGCCTACGGCTGGCACGTGGTGCGCGGCGTTGACGGTCACGACGCTGACGCCATCAAACGCGCGGTAGAAGAAGCGCGCGCGGTTACCGACAAACCATCCCTGCTGATGTGCAAAACCATCATCGGTTTCGGTTCGCCGAACAAAGCCGGTACCCACGACTCCCACGGCGCGCCGCTGGGCGACGCCGAAATCGCCCTGACCCGCGAAGCGCTGGGCTGGAAACACGCGCCGTTTGACATCCCGTCTGACATCTATGCGCAGTGGGATGCCAAAGAAGCTGGCCAGGCGAAAGAAGCAGCCTGGAATGAGAAGTTCGCTGCCTACGCCAAAGCTTTCCCGCAGGAAGCCGCCGAATTCACCCGTCGTATGAAAGGCGAGATGCCGTCTGACTTCGACGCGAAAGCCAACGAGTTCATCGCGAAGCTGCAGGCCAACCCGGCGAAAATCGCCAGCCGTAAAGCCTCTCAGAACGCCATCGAAGCGTTCGGTCCGCTGCTGCCGGAATTCCTCGGTGGCTCCGCAGATCTCGCGCCATCTAACCTGACCCTGTGGTCTGGTTCTAAGCCGATCAACGAAGATACTGCCGGTAACTACATTCACTACGGCGTGCGTGAGTTCGGTATGACCGCTATCGCCAACGGTATCGCGCTGCACGGCGGTTTCCTGCCGTACACCTCCACCTTCCTGATGTTCGTGGAATATGCGCGTAACGCGGTACGTATGGCGGCGCTGATGAAGCAGCGTCAGGTGATGGTCTACACCCATGACTCCATCGGTCTGGGCGAAGATGGCCCGACTCACCAGCCGGTAGAGCAGGTGGCTTCCCTGCGCGTGACCCCGAACATGTCCACCTGGCGTCCGTGTGACCAGGTGGAATCCGCGATTGCGTGGAAATATGGCGTTGAGCGTCAGGACGGCCCGACCGCGCTGATCCTGTCCCGTCAGAACCTGGCGCAGCAGGAGCGTACCGCAGAGCAGCTGGCGAACGTGGCCCGCGGCGGTTACGTGCTGAAAGATTGCGCCGGCCAGCCGGAGCTGATCTTCATCGCCACCGGTTCGGAAGTTGAGCTGGCGGTTGCCGCGTGGGACAAACTGACCGCCGAAGGCGTGAAGGCGCGCGTGGTCTCCATGCCGTCCACCGACGCGTTCGACAAGCAGGATGCGGCTTATCGTGAATCCGTACTGCCGAAAGCCGTGACCGCGCGCGTTGCTGTGGAAGCGGGTATCGCTGACTACTGGTTCAAATATGTTGGCCTGAACGGCGCTATCGTTGGCATGACCACCTTCGGTGAGTCTGCGCCGGCTGAGCAGCTGTTCGAAGAGTTCGGCTTCACCGTCGACAATGTGGTCGCTAAAGCGAAAGCGCTGCTGTAATCGCTGGTACGGTGCGGGCTAATGCCCTCACCCCAACCCTCTCCCACAGGAGAGGGGGCAAGCACCAAAAACGGTAACCCCTGGGTTACCGTTTTTGCTTTTACCTCGCCACCCGGCTTTTTTGTATCTGCTATTCCTGAACCATGTAATACGGTTGTAAATTATTCCAGCAAAAATGTGATGTGAGTCATATAGCTGGTTTATTGCGCTGGACAAACATTCCTTTTATTCCTTGTTTGGCTTATTCTAGCTGAAGCGTTTCAGTCGTTTAAATGTTCGACAATTAATCAATCAGTCGCAGTTTGCAGCTGGTAAGGTTTCCCTCAGAGCGTAGCTGGATTACTCTGTCAGCCACCTCATCACAGGGACAGCCTTGCAGGAGATCTATGACCATTCGCATCGCGATTAATGGCTTCGGTCGTATTGGACGCAATGTGGTTCGTGCGCTATATGAATCCGGGCGCCGTGCGGAAATCACCGTGGTGGCAATCAATGAGCTGGCGGATGCTGCGGGCATCGCGCATTTGTTGAAATATGACACCAGCCATGGCCGTTTCGCCTGGGATGTTCGTCAGGAGCGCGAGCAGCTGTTTGTTGGCGATGATGCCATCCGTCTGCTGCACGAGCCGACCATTGCGGCGCTGCCCTGGCGCGAGCTGGCGGTAGACGTGGTGCTCGACTGCACCGGCGTTTACGGAAGCCGTGAGCACGGTGAGGCGCACCTGCAGGCGGGGGCGAAGAAAGTGCTCTTCTCCCATCCCGGCGGCAACGACCTCGACGCGACGGTGGTGTATGGCGTCAATCAGGATGAACTCCGCGCCGAGCACCGTATTGTCTCCAACGCCTCCTGTACCACCAACTGCATTATTCCGATCATTAAACTGTTAGATGATGCCTATGGCATCGAGTCCGGCACCGTCACCACCATTCACTCGGCGATGCATGACCAGCAGGTGATTGACGCCTATCATCCGGATCTCCGGCGTACCCGCGCGGCCAGCCAGTCGATCATTCCGGTGGATACCAAACTGGCGGCAGGGATAACCCGTATTTTCCCGCAGTTTAACGACCGTTTTGAAGCGATTGCCGTGCGGGTGCCGACGATAAACGTGACGGCAATTGACCTGAGCGTGACGGTTAAAAAACCGGTAAAAGCATGTGAAGTCAACCAGTTGCTGCAAAAAGCAGCACAAGGTGCATTTCATGGTATAGTTGACTATACGGAATTACCGTTGGTCTCGACAGATTTTAACCACGATCCGCACAGTGCTATTGTTGATGGCACGCAAACCCGGGTCAGTGGCGCGCATCTGATCAAAACGCTGGTCTGGTGCGATAACGAATGGGGCTTTGCTAACCGAATGCTCGACACGACGTTAGCGATGGCGGCTATTGGTTTCAGGTTCGACGCGTAAACGTCGACAAAACTTTATGAATCAACGAGAGGATTCACCATGTCTGTAATTAAGATGACCGATCTGGATCTGGCTGGTAAACGCGTTTTTATCCGTGCGGATCTGAACGTACCAGTTAAAGACGGGAAAGTAACCAGCGACGCGCGTATCCGTGCATCTCTGCCGACCATCGAACTGGCGCTGAAGCAGGGCGCGAAAGTGATGGTAACCTCCCACCTGGGTCGTCCGACCGAAGGCGAGTACAACGAAGAATTCTCTCTGCTGCCGGTTGTTAATTACCTGAAAGACAAACTGTCCAACCCGGTACGTCTGGTTAAAGACTACCTGGACGGCGTTGAAGTGGCTGCCGGCGAGCTGGTGGTGCTGGAAAACGTTCGCTTTAACAAAGGCGAGAAAAAAGACGACGAAGCGCTGTCTAAAAAATACGCCGCGCTGTGCGACGTGTTCGTGATGGACGCCTTCGGTACCGCGCACCGCGCGCAGGCTTCCACCCACGGTATCGGCAAATTTGCTGACGTGGCGTGCGCAGGCCCGCTGCTGGCCGCTGAACTGGATGCGCTGGGTAAAGCGCTGAAAGAGCCGGCTCGTCCGATGGTCGCTATCGTCGGTGGTTCTAAAGTATCCACTAAGCTGACCGTGCTGGATTCCCTGTCTAAAATCGCTGACCAGCTGATCGTCGGCGGCGGTATCGCTAACACCTTCGTTGCCGCCCAGGGCCACAACGTCGGCAAATCCCTGTACGAAGCGGACCTGGTTGATGAAGCCAAGCGCCTGCTGAGCACCTGCGATATCCCGGTTCCGACTGACGTTCGCGTCGCGACCGAGTTCTCCGAAACCGCAACGGCGACTCTGAAATCTGTTAACGACATCAAAGATGATGAGCAGATCCTGGACCTTGGCGACGTTTCCGCACAGAAACTGGCTGAAATTCTGAAGAACGCCAAAACCATTTTGTGGAACGGCCCGGTTGGCGTATTCGAATTCCCGAACTTCCGTAAAGGGACTGAAATCGTGGCTAACGCTATCGCGGACAGCGAAGGTTTCTCCATCGCCGGCGGCGGTGACACCCTGGCAGCGATCGACCTGTTCGGCATCGCTGACAAAATTTCCTACATCTCCACTGGCGGCGGCGCGTTCCTTGAATTCGTCGAAGGCAAAGTCCTGCCGGCAGTAGCGATGCTCGAAGAGCGCGCTAAGCAGTAATTCAGTTCAGGCGGGGAAACCCGCCTGTTTTTCAGCGCGCTTAAGGGCTCGCGAACCTTCTTCAACGGTCGAAGATACAGATACAGGACTAAGTAACATGTCTAAAATTTTTGATTTCGTAAAACCGGGCGTCATCACTGGCGACGACGTTCAGAAAGTGTTCCAGGTAGCGAAAGAAAACAACTTTGCACTGCCAGCGGTAAACTGCGTAGGGACTGACTCCATCAACGCCGTTCTGGAAGCTGCTGCGAAAGTACGCTCTCCGGTTATCGTTCAGTTCTCTAACGGCGGCGCAGCGTTCATCGCAGGTAAAGGCGTGAAAACTGACGTTCCTCAGGGTGCTGCTATCCTCGGCGCTATCTCTGGCGCGCACCACGTGCACCAGATGGCTGAGCACTACGGCGTGCCGGTTATCCTGCACACTGACCACTGCGCGAAGAAACTGCTGCCGTGGATCGACGGCCTGCTGGACGCGGGTGAAAAACACTTCGCCGCTACCGGCAAACCGCTGTTCTCTTCTCACATGATCGACCTGTCTGAAGAGTCCCTGCACGAAAACATCGAAATCTGCTCTAAATACCTGGCGCGCATGGCCAAAATGGACATGACCCTGGAAATCGAACTGGGTTGCACCGGTGGCGAAGAAGACGGCGTGGACAACAGCCACATGGACGCTTCCGCCCTGTACACCCAGCCGGAAGACGTGGATTACGCGTACACCGAGCTGAGCAAAATCAGCCCGCGCTTCACCATCGCCGCTTCCTTCGGTAACGTACACGGCGTGTACAAACCGGGTAACGTCGTTCTGACCCCGACTATCCTGCGCGATTCTCAGGAATATGTTTCCAAGAAACACAACCTGCCGCACAACAGCCTGAACTTCGTCTTCCACGGCGGTTCCGGTTCTTCCGCTCAGGAAATCAAAGACTCCGTCAGCTACGGCGTAGTGAAAATGAACATCGATACCGACACCCAGTGGGCAACCTGGGACGGTATCCTGCAGTACTACAAAGCGAACGAAGCTTACCTGCAGGGCCAGCTGGGTAACCCGAAAGGCGAAGACCAGCCGAACAAGAAATACTACGACCCGCGCGTATGGCTGCGTGCTGCACAGACTTCCATGGTGACTCGTCTGGAGCAGGCATTTAAAGAGCTGAACGCGATCGACGTTCTGTAAGAAAAATCTGTTTCTTACCCCGAAGCCCGCAGCAATGCGGGCTTTTTTATTATCTTAACAACAGGATAGCTCAGCAGAAAACTGTGATCCATTTGGCAAAACGTGCACTTATTGTTTACCCTATAACCTGACTGCCCTGTCGCAGGCTGAGTTATTTACTTCCCCCTGGGGGATTCATAAGGAATGTTAAATGGAAGATTTGAACGTTGTCGATAGCATCAACCACGCCGGAACGTGGCTGGCACGCAACCAGGAGCTGCTGCTGAGCTATGCCGTCAACATCGTCGCGGCTATCGCTATCCTGATCGTCGGGATGATCGTGGCGCGCGTCGTCTCTAATACCGTCAACCGCCTGATGCTGGCGCGTAAAATTGACGCCACCGTTGCCGATTTCCTCTCCGCGCTGGTGCGCTATGCGGTTATCGCCTTTACGCTGATTGCCGCCCTGGGACGCGTGGGCGTGCAGACCGCCTCGGTCATTGCGGTGCTGGGCGCCGCGGGTTTAGCCGTCGGTCTGGCGCTGCAGGGATCACTGTCTAACCTCGCGGCTGGCGTACTGCTGGTGATGTTCCGCCCTTTCCGCGCCGGCGAATATGTCGACCTTGGTGGTGTAGCGGGTACGGTGCTTAACGTACAGATTTTCTCCACTACCCTGCGTACCGCCGACGGTAAAGTGGTGGTGGTACCGAACGGCAAAATCATCGCCGGCAACATCATTAACTTCTCCCGTGAACCGGCGCGCCGCAATGAGTTTATTATCGGCGTCTCTTACGATGCCGATATCGACAAGGTGAAGCAGCTCCTGACCTCGATTATCGAATCTGACGATCGTATTCTGCGCGATCGGGAAATGACGGTTCGCCTGAACGAACTCGGCGCCTCGTCGGTGAACTTTGTGGTGCGCGTCTGGAGCAAAAGCAGCGATCTGCAAAACGTCTACTGGGATATCCTCGAGCGCATCAAGCGTGAATTTGACGCCAACGGCATCAGCTTCCCTTATCCGCAGATGGATGTTCATGTGGTGCGTCTGCCGGAAAAAGCCGAGTAAACCGCCACTCAGTGACTCAGGCCGGCGATGCCGGCCTTTTTTAATGGCTCATTATTAGCTTTGCTTATTAATGATTAATACTTTCAATTTCCGCTAATAATTTATTCGCGTTATAGTCAGCGCCACTCTCGAACACAGCGGAAAAATCCTCATGTTTACCTATTACTTTCAGGGCCTTGCCCTGGGGGCGGCAATGATTTTGCCGCTTGGCCCCCAAAATGCTTTCGTGATGAACCAGGGGATCCGTCGTCAGTATCACCTGATGATTGCCTTGCTGTGCGCCGTCAGCGACTTGCTGCTGATCTGCGCCGGCATTTTTGGCGGCAGCGCGCTGCTGATGCAGTCCCCCTGGCTACTGGCGCTCGTGACCTGGGGCGGCGTGGCCTTTTTACTGTGGTACGGCTTTGGCGCATTGAAAACAGCGTTCAGCCAGAATCTTGAGCTCGCCAGCGCCGAGGTGATGCAGCAGGGGCGCTGGAAAATCATTATCACTATGCTGGCGGTCACCTGGCTGAATCCGCACGTTTATCTGGATACCTTTGTGGTGTTGGGCAGCCTGGGAGGCCAGCTGGCGATGGAGCCGAAGCGCTGGTTTGCGCTGGGAACCATTAGCGCCTCTTTCCTGTGGTTCTTTGGTCTGGCGCTGTTGGCCGCATGGCTGGCGCCGCGGCTGCGTACCGCCGGAGCCCAGCGGATCATCAACATTGTGGTCGGCGCCGTCATGTGGTTTATTGCGTTTCAGCTGGCAAAAGAGGGCGTCGGCCATATCCAGGCGTTGCTCAACTAAGCGTTGTCCGATGGACTTTCCCGCTGTACGCGCTAAGCTTGCTGGCATGCGTCCCGTAAGGGCGATTTAAGTAACATGGAGAAACGACAGTGAAGTTAAAAGTCTTAGCCCTGGCGGCAACACTCGGATTTAGCACGATGGCGGCACAGGCCAGCGAATTGCCGGACGGTCCGCATATTGTGACTTCAGGCACAGCAAGCGTTGCTGCGGTTCCGGATATCGCCACCCTGGCGATCGAAGTGAACGTGGCGGCAAAAGATGCCGCATCGGCAAAAAAACAGGCTGACGATCGCGTTGCGCAATACCTCTCTTTCCTCGAAAAGAGCGGCATTGCGAAAAAAGACATCAACTCGGCGAATCTGCGCACCCAACCTGATTACGACTATCAGAACGGGAAAAGCATTCTGAAAGGCTACCGCGCGGTGCGCACTGTCGAAGTGACCTTGCGCCAGCTGGATAAACTCAACGGTCTGCTGGACGGCGCCCTGAAAGCCGGTCTGAACGAAATTCGCTCCGTCTCGCTGGGCGTTGCGCAACCGGACGCCTACAAAGATAAAGCGCGTAAAGCGGCGATCGACGACGCCGTGCATCAGGCGCAGGAGCTGGCCGCAGGTTTCCACAGCAAGCTGGGTCCGGTGTACAGCGTGCGCTACCACGTCTCTAATTATCAGCCGAGCCCGATGGTTCGCATGATGAAGGCCGCTGACGCTGCGCCGGTTTCCGCCCAGGAAACCTACGAGCAGGCCACAATCCAGTTTGACGACCAGGTCGACGTCGTGTTTGAACTGCAGCCGGCGCAGGCTGCGGCCCCGGCCACGCCGGCGAAACCGGCTGAAGCGCCGAAACCGGCCCAGTAAGCGATAGAAACAAAAAAGCCACTTCAGCGAAGTGGCTTTTTTTATGCCCGCGGCTTAATCCTGACGCAGCACCTTGTGGCCGTAGTCGATGAGCGCATCGGTCACCCGGCGCATCATGCGGCTTTCCGGGGCAAAGCGGTGCCAGTAAAGCATACGGCGCTGAAACAGGCCGGGAGTGAGGTCGATAAGCTCGCCGCTGTTGAGCTCTTTTTCGATCTGCAGATGGGGGATCATGCAGCAGGTGGTGCCCTGGCGCGCCAGCTGGACGAAGGCTTCCGACGAGTTGACGATATGGCAGGGGACGCTACCCGGCGGCAGGTCGAAGTTTTGCTGCAGAAATGCCTGATGCATATCATCCAGATGATCGAAAGCGACGACCGGCGCTTTCAGCAGCGCCGAGCGCGTTACGCCGTTGGGGAAATAGCGTTGCGCAAACTCTTTTGAGGCGACAAACAGGTAATCGAGCGCGCCGAGCTGATCCACCAGGCAGCTTGGCAGCGCCTGCGGCTGGATACTTACCGCGCCGACCACTTCGCCACGGCGCAGGCGTTCCTGGGTGCGGGTTTCATCTTCCACCTGCAGGTTGAGACGAATAGGGGAGTCCGACAGCACATTAGCCAGCGCCGGCAGCAGCCAGGTCGCCAGACTGTCGGCGTTCACCGCCAGCGACAGCAGCAGCGGCGTGGAGCCAGTCTGCTCGTCCCCCAGCCACTCTTCCTCCAGCAGTTCAACCTGGCGCAACAGCGCCAGCAATTTTTGCCCTTGCTCGGTTGGGCGCGGCGGCACGGTACGTACCAGCAGCGGCTGGCCGAACATATTTTCCAGTTGCTTAATACGCTGTGAGACGGCGGACTGGGTAATACATAGCTTCTGCGCGGCGCGCTCAAATCCTCGTTCTCTAATCACCGCGTCCAGCGCTTGTAGTGTCCTGTAGTCCGGTCGTTTCATTATTCTGGCGTGCCCCCATAACTAATCGTTATCTCGCACTATGACATAAATTTTTATTTGATACAGACGAAATTGGTCTGCTCTGTTGTGTGATCTGCATCGCAGGGACATTTCCACTGTCGATGTTCTATAATGCGCCACAGGCATTCACATCTCGGACCATAATTATGACGCAGGATGAACTGAAAAAAGCGGTAGGTTGGGCGGCGCTGCAATACGTACAGCCAGGGACCATTGTGGGCGTAGGCACCGGCTCGACGGCGGCCCATTTTATTGACGCGCTGGGCACCATGAAGGGGCAAATCGAAGGGGCGGTTTCCAGCTCCGATGCCTCCACCGAGAAGCTGAAAAGCCTCGGGATCACCGTCTTCGATCTCAACAGCGTCGATCGCCTGGGGATCTACGTTGACGGCGCGGATGAGATCAACGGCCACATGCAGATGATCAAAGGCGGCGGCGCGGCGCTGACCCGTGAGAAGATCATCGCCTCGGTAGCGGATAAATTTATCTGCATCGCCGATGCCTCCAAGCAGGTCGATATTCTGGGTAAATTCCCGCTGCCGGTTGAGGTCATTCCGATGGCGCGCAGCGCCGTGGCGCGCCAGCTGGTCAAGTTGGGCGGCCGTCCGGAATACCGTCAGGGCGTGGTGACCGATAACGGCAACGTGATCCTTGACGTGCACGGCCTGGAAATTCTCGATGCTATCGCGCTGGAAAACGCGATTAACGGCATTCCTGGCGTCGTGACCGTGGGGCTGTTCGCCAACCGCGGCGCCGACGTGGCGCTGATCGGCACCGCTGACGGTGTGAAAACCATCGTAAAATAGTCTGTCCGCAGGGAGCCAACCGGCTCCCTCGCAAATATTTTTTCACCTGGCGCAATTTAGTGACTTCTGTCACATTTGTGCAACCATTCTGATTAACGCGCTACCGTTCATTATCTTTCTGGTGTTTTGTCCTGCCATTTCCTTCTGAATGGCATTTCTTCAGGACAGCGACGCAAACGTTCATATTGCCGCGATAGTTTTTTTTGATATGTTGCTGAGACGAACTTTCGTTCAGCACGACATCAGTTAAGACAAAACAGGACGGGGAAATGGCTAAGGTATCACTGGAAAAAGACAAGATTAAATTTCTGCTGGTTGAAGGTGTGCATCAAAAGGCAATCGATAGCCTTCGCGCGGCAGGTTACACCAACATTGAATTTCATAAAGGCGCGCTGGATTCCGAACAGCTGAAAGCGTCGATCCGTGATGCCCATTTCATCGGCCTGCGTTCCCGTACCCACCTGACTGAAGAGATTTTCGCCGCGGCGGAAAAACTGGTTGCCGTCGGCTGCTTCTGCATCGGTACCAACCAGGTCGATCTGGACGCCGCCGCGAAACGCGGTATTCCGGTGTTTAACGCGCCATTCTCCAATACCCGTTCGGTGGCCGAGCTGGTGATCGGTGAGCTGCTGCTGCTGCTGCGCGGCGTGCCGGAAGCCAACGCCAAGGCGCATCGCGGCGTATGGAATAAGCTGGCGGTGGGGAGCTTTGAAGCGCGCGGCAAGAAACTGGGGATTATCGGTTACGGCCACATCGGCACCCAGCTCGGCATTCTGGCGGAATCGCTGGGGATGCATGTCTTCTTCTATGATATTGAAAACAAACTGCCGCTGGGCAACGCCACTCAGGTACAGCATCTCTCCGACCTGCTGAACATGAGTGATGTGGTTAGCCTGCACGTGCCGGAAAACGCCTCCACCAAAAATATGATGGGCGCGGAAGAGCTGGCGCTGATGAAGCCGGGCGCGCTGCTGATCAACGCCTCCCGTGGTACCGTGGTGGATATTCCGGCGCTATGCGATGCGCTGGCGAGTAAGCATCTGGCCGGGGCGGCGATCGACGTCTTCCCGACCGAACCCGCGACCAACAGCGACCCCTTCACTTCGCCGCTGTGCGAGTTTGATAACGTGATCCTGACGCCGCATATCGGTGGCTCCACTCAGGAAGCGCAGGAGAACATCGGTCTGGAAGTGGCCGGCAAGCTGGCGAAGTACTCTGACAACGGGTCTACCCTGTCGGCGGTCAACTTCCCGGAAGTTTCTCTGCCGCTGCACGGTGGACGCCGTCTGCTGCACATCCATGAGAACCGGCCGGGCGTCCTGACCGCCATCAACCAGATCTTCGCCGCGCAGAGCATCAATATTGCCGCCCAGTATCTGCAAACGTCGCCGCAGATGGGTTACGTGGTTATTGATATCGAAGCGGAAGAAGATGTTGCCCAGCAGGCGCTGCAGGCGATGAAAGCGATCCCGGGGACTATCCGCGCCCGTCTGCTGTTCTAACCATTTTTGCCTCTCGGGCAGGTCGCGTGCCTGCCCGTTTTTTTGTTAACACCTTCCAGGCAGAAATTCTTCTCCCCACGTACCTACCAACACCAGGTTTTGCCCGGGGTGATCACCGCCGGCAGCGGGATATCCCACTCTTCGCTCGGCAGGGTGTCCACCTGCTGGCAGTCGTGCGCGTAGCCCACCGGCTGCAGGCGATACTGCTGCCAGTTTTGCAGCGTCCGGTCGTAAAAACCTCCACCCATCCCCAGCCGTTGTCCGCCGGCATCGAAGGCCACCAGCGGGGTGACCAACACATCGAGATCAGCGAGCGGCAGCACGTCGCGCACGTCGAGCTTCGGTTCACGGATCTTCAGGCGATTCACTATCAGTTCGCTCTGCGGATGGTAATGTAAAAACAACAGGTTACCGTGGCTAAACGGATGCAGCACCGGGAGATACACCCGCTTGCCGGCCCGCCAGAGCTGGTCAATCAGCGGTTGGGTGTCCAGCTCGCCGTCAAAGGAGAGAAACAGCGCCACGGTGTGGGCGAGAACCACCGGCGGCCAGGCCATCATTCGCTCTGCGGCCTGCAGGGCAAACTGCCGCTGTTGCTCAGGGCTGAGCGCGCGTCGACGCTCGCGGATCTGCTGGCGAATATGCTGGCGGGAAAGCAGGGTATCGGGCTGTAGGGTCATGCAGGTCTCATGGCGAGCAGGCGAAACAATAGAAAGCAGTGTAATACAGTGCGGCGTCAGCCGAAAACAGGTGTGGGGAAATAATGCGAAGTGAGGAAGGGAATCTCCGAGATGCCGCCGCAGGCTGTAACCCTTGAACCCTTGGTTCAAGGTGAATGTGTCGTCACGGTTTTAAGGCTTCTCGGACGGACCGAGCATGCTCACCAACCGTGGAGCGCCACATTCTTGTGGTATGAAATATCGGCTCAGGGGACTGGCCCGCTTGCAAACATCTCAGAGAAATTTTGTTCCTGGAGTTACTCTAACACAGTTAACTGCAAAGTGTTATTCAAACTTCGACCCTGGTCTTTCGCTTATGCGACCTTGCTCAAGCAATGCTTGCTCGATGGTCTGCTGAAGCATGCGAATGCGCTGCTCCATGCTGGAAGCGTAGTCGCGGGTCTTCGCTTTTTCCTGAGTCAACTCATAGCTGATGTTCAACGCGGCGATGAAGACCAGCTGCTCAGTATTTGTGACTCTAGTGCGTTCTTTTAAATCTTGCAACCGCTGATTAAGGTCTTCAGCTGCCTGATTCAGGGCATCCCTTTGTTCAGGCGGGCAATTCACTCGCAGTGAACGGCCGAAAATTTGGAGATCTACGGGTTGTGCAGACATGCCACCTTCCTGCTGATTGACTGCGCTGCCTTCACACCCTGACCCGGGTCTGCGAAGGGGCGACACTATAGCTACCCTGGTGCGAAGATACAAGCCCTATTCTGGTTCACCAGGGTCCAAAGTGGTAGCATACCATGAATATTCCTCCCAACGATGACGAATGCGCATGTCTATACAGAACGAAATGCCTGGTTACAACGATGTAGACCAGTTACTGAACCAACAAGGGGTAGGGCTTACCCCGGCCGAGATGCACGGTTTGATCAGCGGATTGCTGTGCGGCGGCAACACGGACAGCAGCTGGCAGCCGCTGGTGCACGACCTGACCAACGAAGGTCTCGCCTTCGGCCATGAGCTGGCCCAGGCGCTGCGTAACATGCATTCCGCCATCAGCGACTCACTGGATGACGACGGCTTCCTCTTTCAACTGTATCTGCCGGAAGGCGATGCGGTGAGCGTCTTTGATCGCGCCGACGCTCTCGCCGGCTGGGTCAACCACTTCCTTCTTGGCCTTGGCGTGAGCCAGCCGAAGCTGGATAAAGTGAAAGACGAAACCGGGGAAGCGATTGACGATCTGCGTAATATTGCCCAGCTAGGCTACGATGAAGACGAAGATCAGGAAGAGCTGGAGATGTCTCTGGAGGAGATTATCGAGTATGTCCGCGTTGCCGCACTGCTGTGCCACGACACCTTTGCGCGTCAGCAGCCAACCGCACCGGAAGTCCGCAAACCGACATTACACTAACTAAAATTCGTTCAGGGGGCGTCATGACTCAGCAGGAATTTCTCTCGCGTCGCCAGGCGCTGTTGGCGCAGATGCAGCCAGGCAGCGCGGCGCTGATTTTCGCCGCACCGGAAGCGGTGCGCAGTGCAGATTCGGAATATCCCTACCGGCAGAACAGCGATTTTTGGTACTTCACCGGCTTCAACGAACCGGAAGCGCTGCTGGTGTTGATTAAAAGCGATGAAACCCACAACCATAGCGTGCTGTTCAACCGGGTTCGCGATCTGACCGCTGAGATCTGGTTCGGTCGCCGTCTGGGCCAGGAAGCCGCGCCGGCGAAGCTTGGCGTTGACCGGGCGCTGGCGTTCAGCGAAATCAACCAGCAGCTGTATCAGCTGCTCAACGGTCTGGACGCTATCTATTTCGCCCAGGGCGAATATGCCTATGCCGATCAGATTGTGTTCAACGCCCTCGAAAAACTTCGCAAAGGCTCGCGCCAGAACCTGCAGGCGCCGAACTCGGTCATCGACTGGCGGCCCATTGTGCATGAGATGCGCCTGTTCAAATCGGCGGAAGAGCTGGCCGTGATGCGCCGCGCCGGTGAAATTAGCGCTCTGGCCCATACCCGGGCGATGGAAAAATGCCGCCCAGGCATGTTCGAGTATCAGCTGGAAGGCGAAATTCTTCATGAATTCAATCGCCACGGCGCGCGTTTCCCCTCCTATAACACCATCGTTGGCGGCGGCGAAAACGGCTGCATTCTGCACTACACCGAAAATGAATCTGAACTGCGCGACGGCGATCTGGTGTTGATTGACGCCGGCTGCGAGTATCGCGGCTACGCCGGCGACATTACCCGCACCTTCCCGGTGAACGGCAAATTCAGCCAGCCGCAGCGCGAAATCTACGATATCGTGCTGGAATCGCTGGAGACCGCGCTGGAACTCTACCGCCCGGGCACCTCAATCTGCCAGGTGAATCAGGAAGTGGTGCGCATCATGATCACCGGCCTGGTGCGGCTCGGGATCCTCAAAGGCGAGGTTGACGAGCTGATCGCCAACAACGCCCACCGCCCGTACTTTATGCACGGTCTGAGCCACTGGCTGGGGCTGGATGTGCACGATGTCGGTAATTACGACACCGACCGTTCGCGCGTCCTGGAACCGGGAATGGTGCTGACCGTCGAGCCGGGGCTGTATATCGCCGCCGACGCCGACGTACCGGCGCAGTATCGCGGCATCGGCATTCGTATTGAAGATGACATCGTGATTACTGAAGACGGCAACGAAAATCTCACCGCCAGCGTGGTGAAGAAGGCGGATGAGATCGAGGCGCTGATGGCGGCGGCGCGCCAGTCATGAGCGTGCTGATTGTCGGCGGCGGGATGACCGGCGCGACGCTCGCCCTGGCCATCTCCCGTATGACCGGCGGCGCGCTGCCGGTCCATCTGATTGAGGCGCAGGATCCCCAGTCGGCTCGCCATCCCGGCTTCGACGACCGGGCGATCGCCCTGGCCGCCGGCACCTGCCAGCAACTGGCGCGCATCGGCGTCTGGCAACGTCTCGCCGAGCGGGCGACGCCTATCCAGCGGGTACACGTCAGCGACCGCGGCCATGCTGGTTTTGTGAATCTGGCGGCGGCGGATTATAGCCTGTCGGCGCTGGGTCAGGTGGTTGAACTCCACGATGTCGGCCAGCGACTGTTTAGCCTGCTGCGCGAGGCACCGGGCGTGACGCTACATTGCCCGGCGAAAGTGGAAGCGGTCAGCCGTCGCCAGGAGAGCGTCAGCCTTACCCTTGAGGGGGGCGAAACGATCAGCGGTAAGCTGCTGGTGGCGGCGGACGGTTCGCGTTCGTCGCTGGGCGCCCGCTGCGGCATCAGCTGGCAACAGCAGCCCTATGAGCAACTGGCGATTATCGCCAACGTGAGCACCGCGCTGCCCCACGAAGGCCGCGCGTTCGAACGTTTTACCGAGCATGGCCCGCTGGCGATGCTGCCGATGTCGCAAGGGCGCTGCTCGCTGGTGTGGTGTCATCCGCAGTCGCGCCGCGATGAGGTGCTGAGCTGGTCTGACGAACGTTTTTGTCAGGAGCTGCAGCAGGCGTTCGGCTGGCGGCTGGGGCGCATTACTCACGCCGGGAAGCGCAGCGTCTATCCGCTGGCTCTCACCACCGCCAGCCGCGCGGTGTCGCACCGCCTGGCGCTGGTCGGCAACGCGGCGCAGACGCTGCACCCGATTGCCGGGCAGGGCTTTAATCTCGGCCTGCGCGATGTGATGAGCCTGGCGGAGTTGCTCGCTGACGCCCATCTCAGCGGCGAAGATGTCGGCCATTATCCGCTGCTGTGTCGCTATCAGGCGCGCAGGGCAGGGGATAAAGCCGCCACCATCGGCGTGACCGATGGGCTGGTGCATCTGTTTGCCAACCGTTGGACGCCGCTGGTGGCGGGGCGCAATGTCGGTCTGATGGCCATGGAATTATTTACCCCGGCGCGCGATGCGCTGGCGCAGCGTACCCTCGGTTGGGTTCCCCGTTAAGGAGTAGAACGTGCAAAGTGTTGATGTTGCCATTGTTGGCGGTGGAATGGTGGGGCTGGCGGTAGCCTGCGGTTTACAGGGCAGCGGCCTGCGCGTCGCGGTGCTGGAGAAAGCGGAGCCGCAGCCGCTGGCCGCCGATGCGCCGCCGGCGCTGCGCGTGTCGGCAATTAACGCCGCCAGCGAAAAGCTACTGACCCGCATCGGCGTCTGGTCAGAGATCGTCGCCCAGCGCGCCAGCTGCTATCACGGAATGGAAGTGTGGGACAAAGACAGCTTCGGCCGCATTAGCTTTGATGACCAGAGCATGGGCTTCAGCCATCTGGGCCACATTATTGAAAACGCTGTGGTGCATTATGCGCTGTGGCAGAAGGCGCAGCGCTGCGCCGACGTCACCCTGCTGGCGCCTGCGCAACTGCAGCAGGTGGCGTGGGGCGAGAATGAAGCCTTTCTCAGCCTGCAGGACGGCAGCATGCTCACCGCGCGGCTGGTGATCGGCGCCGATGGTGCCAATTCATGGCTGCGCAATAAAGCCGATATTCCGCTGACTTTCTGGGATTACCATCATCATGCGCTGGTGGCGACCATCCGTACCGCTGAGCCGCATCAGGCGGTGGCCCGCCAGGCGTTCCATGGCGACGGGATCCTCGCCTTCCTGCCGCTCTGCGATCCGCATCTGTGCTCGATCGTCTGGTCGCTGTCGCCGGCGGAGGCGCAGCGGATGCAGGAGGCTGATGAAGCCACCTTTAATCAGGCGTTGAATATCGCCTTCGATAATGGCCTTGGCCTCTGCCAGCTGGAAAGCGCACGTGAAGTCTTCCCGCTGACCGGCCGCTATGCCCGCCAGTTCGCCGCCCACCGCCTGGCGCTGGTCGGCGATGCCGCGCATACCATCCACCCGCTGGCCGGGCAGGGCGTCAATCTCGGCTTTATGGATGCCGCCGAGCTTATTGACGAACTGAAGCGCCTGCACGCCCAGGGCAAGGATATCGGCCAGCATCTTTATCTGCGCCGCTACGAGCGTAGCCGCAAGCACAGCGCCGCGCTGATGCTGGCGGGCATGCAGGGCTTCCGCGACATGTTTTCCGGTAGCCATCCGGCGAAGAAATTCATCCGCGACATGGGGCTGAAACTGGCCGATACGCTGCCGGGCGTGAAACCGCAGCTGATTCGCCAGGCGATGGGCCTCAACGATCTGCCTGCCTGGTTACGTTAACCGCGTCACACTTCTTTCACCCGGCCTGCGCGCCGGGTTTTCCCCCTCATTTGAAATATTCTAATTTCACCTCTTTTTTCGCATTAGATTTATTAATGCGTCCTTTTTTTTGTTAAAGAAATTAGGACGATAAAATCGCACAAAACACCATCATTCCCTAATCAGTGCCGCCTTAATGTTAATTTTATGTGGCATAAATCGCTTTTTTCCAGTCAATAACTCTGTAGGCTTTTCGGCGGATTTTAGTCATAAGCTAATGTGATGCCCTGAATGAGCTTATGGTTTAGTGCCGGGTTCGGTGGTAAGTTCAGGCAAAAGAGAACGTTTGCGTCGGCGTTCGTCAGCGATGCCGACACCCGATTTCGTGGCGAAAAATCGCCGACAATCTTGTGGCTGGTTCCGTTTTTATTCGATGAGGAAAAGATGGCTCAACAGACTCCGTTGTATGAACAACACACGCTGTGCGGCGCGCGCATGGTGGATTTCCATGGCTGGATGATGCCGCTGCATTACGGATCCCAGATTGATGAGCACCATGCGGTGCGCGGCGACGCAGGCATGTTCGATGTGTCGCATATGACCATCGTTGATTTCCATGGCAGCCGGACCAGAGAGTTCTTGCGCTATTTGCTGGCCAACGACGTGGCGAAGCTCACCACCCCAGGCAAAGCGCTCTACACCGGCATGCTGACCGCCTCCGCCGGCGTCATCGACGACCTGATTGTCTATTTCCTCTCTGAAGATTATTTCCGCCTCGTTGTTAACTCCGCCACCCGCGAAAAAGACCTCGCCTGGATTTCCGAACAAGCTGAACCCTACGGCCTCGAAATCATCGTCCGCGACGATCTGTCGCTGATCGCGGTCCAGGGTCCGCAGGCGAAAGCGAAGGCGGCGACGCTGTTTACCGACGCGCAGCGTCAGGCCGTGGAAGGTATGAAGCCGTTCTTCGGCGTGCAGGCCGGCGAGCTGTTTATCGCCACCACAGGCTATACCGGCGAAGCGGGCTATGAAATCGCCATGCCGAACGAGCAGGCGGCGGATTTCTGGCGCGGTCTGCTGGACGCTGGCGTTAAGCCATGCGGTCTCGGCGCGCGCGATACCCTGCGCCTGGAGGCCGGAATGAACCTGTATGGCCAGGAGATGGACGAAGGCGTCTCTCCGCTGGCGGCGAATATGGGCTGGACTATTGCCTGGGAACCGGCGGATCGTAACTTTATCGGTCGCGAAGCGCTGGAGATGCAGCGTGAAAAGGGCACCGAACAGCTGGTTGGCCTGGTGATGACTGAGAAAGGCGTCCTGCGCGGCGGCCTGCCGGTGCGCTTTACCGATAGCGATGGTAACCAAAAAGAAGGCATTATCACCAGCGGCACCTTCTCGCCGACGCTGGGCTACAGCATCGCGCTGGCTCGCGTGCCGGCCGGGATTGGCGACACCGCGGTGGTGCAAATTCGTAACCGTGAAATGCCGGTAAAAGTGACTAAACCTGGTTTTGTACGCAATGGCAAAGCCATTGTGTGATTTCCCTTTTTTGGAGATGAATTGATGAGCAACGTACCAGCAGAACTGAAATACAGCAAAGAACACGAATGGCTGCGTAAAGAAGCGGACGGCACCTATACCGTCGGGATCACCGAGCATGCGCAGGAGCTGCTGGGCGATATGGTATTCGTTGATCTGCCGGAAGTGGGCGCCACCGTCGAAGCGGGCGCCGATTGCGCGGTTGCCGAATCCGTGAAAGCGGCTTCTGATATTTATGCCCCGATTAGCGGTGAAATCGTTGCCGTTAACGAAGAGCTGAACGACTCGCCGGAACTGGTCAACAGCGACCCGTACACCGACGGCTGGATCTTCAAGATCAAAGCCAGCGACGAAGCGCAGGTTGCCGCGCTGCTGGATGCCGCCGCCTATGAAGCTCTGTTAGAAGACGAATAAATACGCGTCATCCTTCACGCTGCAGGGGCGTTGGCTTCCTGCCGCGCGAATGATTTTGCGTATTCCGGCCCGGTAAGCATCAGCGCTTGCCGGGCAAACCAGTCAGACAATCACGATTCACCGCACGTTTCAGGAACCATCGCTCATGACTCAGACTTTAAGTCAGCTTGAAAACCGCGACGCCTTTATTGAACGTCACATTGGCCCGGACGCTCAGCAGCAGCAAGAGATGCTGAAGACCGTCGGCGCGGATTCGCTTAACGCCCTGATCGGCCAGATTGTGCCGCAGGATATCCAGCTGGCGACCCCACCGCAGGTGGGCGACGCGACAACCGAATTCGCCGCGCTGGCAGAGCTGAAGGCGATCGCCGGTCGCAACAAGCGCTTCAAGTCTTACATCGGCATGGGCTACACCGCCGTGCAGCTGCCGCCGGTTATTCAGCGCAACATGCTGGAAAATCCGGGCTGGTATACCGCCTATACCCCTTACCAGCCGGAAGTCTCCCAGGGCCGCCTGGAATCGCTGCTCAACTTCCAGCAGGTCACTCTCGATCTCACCGGGCTGGATATCGCTTCCGCTTCGCTGCTCGATGAAGCGACCGCCGCCGCCGAAGCGATGGCGATGGCCAAACGCGTCAGCAAACTGAAAAAAGCCAACCGCTTCTTCGTTGCCGCCGATGTCCATCCGCAAACCCTGGACGTGGTGCGCACCCGTGCGGAAACCTTCGGCTTCGACGTGATCGTCGATGACGCCGACAAAGTGCTCGATCACCAGGATGTCTTCGGCGTGCTGCTGCAGCAGGTGGGCACCACCGGCGAAATCCACGATTACAGCAAACTGATCGCCGAGCTGAAAGCGCGCAAAGTGATAGTCAGCGTCGCCGCCGACTTTATGACGCTGGTGCTGCTGACGGCGCCGGGCAAGCAGGGCGCGGATATCGTCTTCGGCTCCGCCCAACGCTTCGGCGTGCCGATGGGCTACGGCGGCCCGCACGCGGCCTTCTTCGCGGCGAAAGATGAATTCAAACGCTCCATGCCGGGCCGGATTATCGGCGTATCGAAAGATGCGGCGGGTAACACCGCGCTGCGCATGGCAATGCAGACTCGCGAACAGCACATCCGCCGCGAGAAAGCGAACTCCAACATTTGTACCTCGCAGGTGCTGCTGGCCAACATCGCCAGCTTGTACGCGGTTTTCCACGGCCCGGCGGGTCTGAAACGTATCGCAGGCCGCATACATCGCCTGACCGACATTCTGGCCGACGGCCTGCAGAAGAAAGGGCTGAAGCTGCGCCATGCTCACTACTTCGACACCCTGTGCGTGGAAGTGGCGGATAAAGCCGCGGTGCTGGCGCGTGCCGAAGCCCTGCAGATTAACCTGCGCAGCGATATTCATGGCGCGGTGGGCATTACGCTCGACGAAGCGACCACCCGCGAAGACGTGCTCAACCTGTTCCGCGCCATCGTCGGCGACGATCATGGTCTGGACATCGATACCCTGGATAAAGATGTGGCGCTGGACAGCCGTTCCATCCCGGCGGCGATGCTGCGCGACGATGCGATCCTCACCCATCCGGTGTTCAACCGCTACCACAGCGAGACCGAGATGATGCGCTACATGCACGCCCTGGAGCGTAAAGATCTGGCGCTGAACCAGGCGATGATCCCGCTGGGTTCCTGCACCATGAAGCTGAACGCCGCGGCGGAGATGATCCCGATCACCTGGCCGGAATTCGCTGAGCTGCACCCGTTCTGCCCGGTCGAGCAGGCGGAAGGGTATCACCAGATGATCGCACAGCTCTCCGACTGGCTGGTGAAACTGACCGGCTATGACGCCGTCTGCATGCAGCCGAACTCCGGCGCGCAGGGCGAATATGCTGGCCTGCTGGCGATTCGCCACTATCACGAGAGCCGCAACGAAGGCCATCGCGATATCTGCCTGATCCCAAGCTCCGCGCACGGCACCAACCCGGCTTCCGCGCAGATGGCGGGTATGCAGGTGGTGGTGGTTGCGTGCGACAAAAACGGCAATATCGATCTCGCTGACCTGCGTGAAAAAGCAGAGCAGGCGGGGGCGAATCTCTCCTGCATCATGGTCACCTATCCGTCGACCCACGGCGTATATGAAGAGACCATTCGCGAAGTGTGCGAGATCGTGCACCAGTTCGGCGGCCAGGTTTACCTTGACGGCGCTAACATGAACGCCCAGGTCGGGATCACCTCTCCGGGCTATATCGGCGCCGACGTTTCGCACCTCAACCTGCATAAAACGTTCTGCATTCCGCACGGCGGCGGCGGCCCGGGTATGGGCCCAATCGGCGTGAAAGCGCACCTGGCGCCGTTCGTGCCGGGTCACAGCGTGGTGCAGATTGAAGGGATGTTGACCCGTCAGGGCGCGGTTTCCGCCGCGCCGTTCGGCAGCGCGTCCATCCTGCCGATCAGCTGGATGTATATTCGCATGATGGGCGCGGAAGGGCTGAAGCAGGCGAGCCAGAACGCGATCCTTAACGCCAACTACATCGCCACCCGTCTGAAAGACGCCTACCCGGTGCTCTACACCGGTCGCGATGGTCGCGTGGCGCACGAATGTATTCTCGATATTCGTCCGCTGAAAGAAGAGACCGGCATTAGCGAACTGGATATCGCCAAGCGTCTGATCGACTTTGGCTTCCATGCGCCAACCATGTCCTTCCCGGTAGCGGGTACGCTGATGGTTGAGCCGACGGAATCGGAAAGCAAAGTGGAGCTGGACCGCTTTATCGACGCGATGCTGGCGATCCGCGCTGAAATCGACCGCGTCAAAGCCGGTGAATGGCCGCTGGAAGACAACCCGCTGGTGAACGCACCGCACACCCAGGGCGAGCTGGTGGGCGAGTGGAACCATCCGTACAGCCGCGAGCTGGCGGTATTCCCGGCTGGGTTGCACAACAAGTACTGGCCGACGGTGAAACGTCTGGACGATGTGTACGGCGACCGCAACCTGTTCTGCTCCTGCGTACCGATGAGCGAATACCAGTAAGTTTGCGTATTATCTATACTTTTAAAGGCGCTGCGGCGCCTTTATTTTTTGGAGGGAAGGTATGGGAATCGCTCTGATAAGCGGCGCGAGCCGCGGAATAGGCCGGGCGACGGCGCTGCTGCTGGCGCAGGAAGGGTATACCGTGGCGGTCAATTACCATCACAACATTAACGCCGCCACCGAGGTGGTGAATACCATTTTGGCGTCTGGCGGCAAAGCCACGGCGCTGCGGGCGGACATCAGCGATGAAGCGCAGGTGATGGCGATGTTTGAGGCGATTGACCGCATGGGCGAGCCGCTGACGGCGCTGGTCAACAACGCCGGGATCCTCTTTACCCAGTGTACGGTGGAGAGCCTGAGCGCCGAGCGCATTAACCGCGTGCTGGCGACCAACGTCACCGGCTATTTCCTCTGCTGCCGCGAGGCGGTCAAGCGCATGGCGCATCGGCATGGCGGTAAGGGCGGGGCGATAGTTAACGTGTCGTCGGCGGCGTCGCGCCTTGGCGCGCCGGGGGAGTACGTTGACTATGCCGCGTCGAAAGGGGCGGTAGATACCCTGACCACCGGGCTGGCGCTGGAGGTGGCGGCGCAGGGGATCCGGGTCAACGGCGTCCGTCCGGGGCTGATTTATACCGAAATGCACGCCTCCGGCGGTGAACCGGGGCGCGTGGATCGAGTGAAAGGTTCGCTACCGATGCAGCGCGGCGGCCAGCCGGAAGAGGTCGCTCAGGCCATTGCCTGGCTGCTGAGCGACAAAGCGTCGTATGTGACGGGTAGCTTCCTTGAACTGGCGGGCGGGAAATAACCCGTAGATGTCTATTGCCCGGCGGCGCTGCGCTTGCCGGCCCTACGGGGTCAAAGCCGAATGGTAGGCCGGGTAAGGCGTAGCCGCCACCCGGCATAAAAACCGCTAAAGCCCGACGGTCTAACAGGAGGCCGGCCACAGCCTCAGTACCCGTAGCCCGGCTAAGCGCAGCGCGAGCCGGGTAACCCGGCGGCCTACCAGGAGGCCAGCCACAGCCGCAGGCGCATTCCCCAACTGCTGGTCCAGCCGGTGGTAACCGACTTCACCTCGCCTCGATAAATCACCACCAGCGTTGGCGTCACCCGAATATCCCACTGCCGCGCCAGCTGGCCGCTCGGGTCATTTACCGTCGGCAGCGTCAGTTTCTTTCTGGCAAGCCACGTCTCCAGCGCGGCGTTATCGCCGGAGCGCAGGGCCACCGTCAGCACATTGCCGCCGTCGGCGGCAAGCGATGCCACCGACGGCGTGGTGTAGCGACAAACTCCGCACCAGGTGGCCCAAACGTACAGCAGCAGCGGCTTTTGCTGGCTCATGGCGTTCAGATCCACCGTCCTGCCGTCGAGGGCGTGCAGCGATGTGGCGCTGACGTTTTGCGGCAGCGCGGGCTGGCGAAAATAATCCACCGCCAGGCTCACCGCCGCGCCAATCAGCAGCCACACCGCCAGCTCGCGCAGCCAGCGCCTGATTTTACTGGCCACGGGCTTTCGCCAGCTGCTCTTTCACCAGCCCCTCCAGCTCATCAGCAGGGATCGCGCCGGCCACCATCTGATCGCCGATGATGGTCGCCGGGGTGCCCTGAATATTCAGCACCTGCGACAAAATCAGGTTCATCTTCAGCGAATCCATGGTCTTGTCATCGATATTTACACTATCGGTGGCGGTTTTCTTCTGCGCCGCGGCGATGCTGGCGTCATCGTGATAGCCTTTTTTCGCCATCAGCCGCTGATGCAGCGCCCAGAACTTATCGGGCTGCTGGCGCCAGGTCGATAGCGCCGCTTTGGCGGCATTGACCGAACTTTGCCCCTTGAACGGCAGCAGCTTAACGATCAGCTGAATGTCCGGGTTATCGTGGACGATTTTTTCCAGCAGCGGATCAAACTGTTTGCAGTAAGGGCAGTTGTAATCGGTAAACGAGACGATCGTCAGTTTTGGCGCTTTCGCGCCGGTGCGCGGGCTGTTCGGATCGTTAAACAGCAGCTGCGCCAGCTGGTCATTAGCGTTTGCTTGTGGTTCTTCCGCCGGGGCGGCGAAGCTGAAGGCGGATATGCACAGCAGCAATAAGGCGGTGATAGCTCTCATGTTATTTTCCTTGGGCGACGGACAGGGTGGCGAGAAGGTGTTCGCGATCTAACAGCGCAGGCAGGATCTCTCCCTGCGGCGATCCCGGTCCGTAAATCTGGTTAAACGGCACAGCGGCGCTGCCGCGAGTGGTTAAAAACTGACTAATCGTGGCGGAGGGGCGGCTCCAGTCGCCGCGCAGGGCGACCACGTCCGGCGCTAACAGCGCCTGCTGGACGTCATCGCGCAGCAGCACGTTGTATTTATTGGCTTTACAGGTCACGCACCAGTCGGCGGTGACATCAATAAACACCCGCTTATGTTCCGCCAGGGCGCTGGCGATAGCCTGCTCGCTGAGCGGCTGCCAGTTAACCCGGTCGCGGCGCGGGCCCTCGCCGTCAGATCGGGAGACTAAGGCGACGGCGCCCGCCACCACGATGGCCAGGGCGCCCGCGCGCAGCGCCGTCCGCCAGCGGTAGCGCCAGGCGGTGGCCACTAGCAGGGCGATGGACAGAATTACCAGCAGGGTAAGCACCGGCGTACGGCCGATGTGGATCGTCAGCAGGCTGACCAGCCATAGCGCTGAACCAAGCATCATTAGCCCCAGCAGTACGCGCAGATGATTCATCCAGCGGCCGGGACGTGGCAGTCGTTGCGCCAGCCCCGGCCAGGCAACGATCAGCAGCCACGGCAGGCTCATGCCGATCCCCATGGCGAAGAAAATGCCCCACAGCAGCGGCAGAGGCGCCACCAGCGCCACCGACACGGCGGTGCCAAGGAACGGCGCGGTGCAGGGGGTCGCCAGCAGGGTGGCGAAGGTGCCCTGCCAGAAATGGCCCATTAAGCCGTTGCCGCCGCGGGTGGCGAGGAAGGTACTGGCGCTGGAGGAGAGGCGGATTTCGAACAGCCCCAGCAGACTGGCGCTGAACAGGATCATCACCAGCGCCATGGCGCCGATAAACCACGGGCTCTGGAACTGGATCCCCCAGCCGAGCGCCTGATTACCCAGGCGTAGCGCGGTCATCATCAGCGCCAGTGCCAGGAACGAGACGACGATCCCGCACGCCGAAGCGAGGAACTGTCGGCGTACCGCGCCGCGTTCGCGATGTTCGGTTTGCACCAGCGAGCCGAGCTTCATGGCCAGCACTGGCAGCACGCAAGGCATCACATTGAGGATAAGCCCCCCGGCCAACGCCATCAGCAGCACCCAGCCTAACGTCAGCTCCGGCGCGGCGCTGCCGGCGCTGATGGCGATCTGGCTTTCCTGCGCCTGGCCGCTATCCGCCAGCACCAGCGACAAGGTTTTACCGCGCAGATCCGGTGCCGCTTCGCCCCAGCTATCGGTGACCGGTATGGTGGCGGTCAGCGTATCGCCGCGGCTGGTAAAGCTCGGCTTGCCGAAATCGACATCCTCCATGCTGTCGATAAACAGCGCTGGCTGCTGCCAGCCGGCATCGCGGCGAGCGGTCACCGTCAGTTTGCCGCTGACGTAGCTGGCGGTCAGCTGCGAAGTCAGACCATCGCCCAGCGGCAGCGTGCCCATCGCGCGGGTGAAATCGTAGCCAAAACCCTCCCCTGGCGGGGCCGTCATATCCAGCGAAAAGGGATAGTCAGTAAGAATGCAGACATTGCTGCAGGTGGATAACGTCAGTACGCCGCTGAGCGTCGGTGGTATCTTCCCGCGCAGCGTCATCGGGAAGCTGACGTCACCGTGATAGCCCTGAGTGGAAATGCCCGCGACGTCGAAGCGCTGCGGCGTCGGCCAGCGCCAGTCAACCTCCAGCGGCGTGTGCCAGGCGATAGCCGGCGCGATGCCGCCTTCCCCCGGCGAGCGCCAGTAGGTTTTCCAGCCCTTTTCCAGCGCCACGTCTAAAAGCAGGCGGGTATCGCCATTGCTCTCGGTTTGCGCCCGCAGGCGGACGCTGGCGTGTTGATTGTCGGCGGCGCGTAGCCAGCCGCTGTCGGCGGCCTGACTGACGGGCAGCCATAGCCAAAGCAGGCAGACCAGTAGTCGCCTGAATAACATAGACATAAATTTGCTCCATAAATGATGAATTAACCTGAACTGTCAGGAAAATCAGTCACTCACGGAAGACGCATAATCGCAGATGCACCCGCAATCGGGGCGGGGAGATAACGCGGGGAGGCCACTGGCGCTCGATACGCGGCGGGATCGCCGCCAGCACCGCCAGCAGCAGGGTGATAGCCAACAGCGCCCCTTCAAACAGCATCGGCGGGACGGCCATCAGCGACTTGGCGCTGAGTTCGCACGGCGTGACCGGCGCGTCGGCTTTATCCTGGGTTTGCTGTAGTGACGGGCTGTCGACGGTGAGGTTCATGACCAGCGCGTGCATCCCGGCCATTCGCTGGGCGGTGCAGACCAGCACCACCAGACAGGCCAGGAGGACAAAAAGAATGGCTTTGCGTTGTCGCTTAATCATGAGCGCCTCAAATATTCACGAGGCCTATCTTATCGGGCGAACGCGTTTTGGCAATGGTAAAGCTGTAAAGAAGTGTCTGGCAGATAAGCGATTTGCCCTCTCCCGGCCGGGAGAGGGCGGTCAATTACAGATTCTCGCCGTTGCTGGCGATGACTTCTTTGTACCAGTTAAAGCTCTTCTTGCGCGAGCGGGACATGTCGCCGGTGCCGTCGTCGTGTTTGTTGACGTAGATGAAGCCGTAGCGTTTGCTGTACTGCCCGGTAGTGAAGGAGACGCAGTCGATGCAGCCCCATGGGGTATAGCCCATCAGATCGACGCCGTCATAAGTGACCGCTTTGATCATCTCTTCGATGTGGGCGCGCAGATAGTCGATGCGGTAGTCATCGTTGATGCTGCCGTCGGCTTCGACTTTATCGTAGGCGCCAAAGCCGTTCTCGACGATAAACAGCGGCTTCTGGTAGCGCTCATACAGTTCACACAGGGAATAGCGCAGACCGACCGGGTCAATCTGCCAGCCCCAGTCGGAGGCTTTGACGTGCGGGTTCGGCACGCTGCCTTCGAAGCCGGAAATGGCGTCGCCGGTGCCGCCTTCGGCTTTCACCGCGTTGGTCATGTAGTAGCTGAAGCCGAGGTAAGCGCAAGTGCCTTCGCGCAGGATCTGCGCATCGCCATCTTCCATCTTGATGTTGAAGCCGCGGCGCTCCCACTCATTCAGCACATAGCTCGGGTAGTAACCGCGCAGTTGGACGTCGGTAAAGACGTAGCGCTCGCGCATCGACTCCTGGGCAAACATGACATCTTCCGGTTTGCAGGAGTAAGGGTAGAGGGCGACCATCGCCAGCATGCAGCCGACCTGCATGTCCGGGTTGATGCGCCGCGCCGCTTTCACCGCCAGCGCGCTGGCGACGAACTGATGGTGCAGCACCTGGTACATGGTCTCTTCCGGATTGTCATGCTCGGTATAGACCACCCCGGAGCAGCAGTAGCCGAACAGCGGCGCGCGCCAGTTGCGCTGGTTGTTGATCTCGTTGAAGGTCATCCAGTATTTCACTTTGTGCTTATAGCGCTCGAAAACCACTTCGGCAAAGCGCACAAAGAAATCGACCACTTTGCGGTTGGTCCAGCCGCCGTACTGCTGCACCAGGTGCAGGGGCATCTCGAAGTGGGAGAGGGTGATCACCGGCTCGATGTTGTATTTCAGCAGCTCGTCGAACATGTCGTCGTAGAACTTCAGTCCCTCTTCATTCGGCTGGGTTTCGTCACCCTGCGGGAAGATGCGGGTCCAGGCGATGGAGGTGCGGAAGCATTTGAAGCCCATCTCGGCGAACAGTTTGATGTCTTCTTTGTAGCGGCCGTAGAAATCGACCGCTTGGTGGTTGGGGTAATATTTGCCGGCTTCCACCTGGTGGGTGATTTCACGCGGCACGCCGTGCGCCCCGCCGGTCAGCACGTCGCAGATGCTGGGGCCTTTGCCGCCCTGATCCCAGCCGCCTTCAACCTGATGCGCGGCAACCGCGCCGCCCCATAAAAAATCTTTCGGAAGGGTTAATTTTTTCATCCTGGCTAATCTCTCTAATAACTATTGCGCTCGAGTCTAGCAAAGTGAAATTGAATGTCACGATATAACAAATTTCTCCAAAGGTAATATGTTACATCAAAAAAACAGGCTGTTATTTTTAGCTGATTTTGCGCGCTAATTTACGCCCGAGCGATTCGAGAATATAGATCACTGGAATTTGCGTGGTAATATCGTAGACGCCGCCAATGCGGGTCTGCGGGACGTGCCAGGAGAGATTGAAATCGGCCAGTTTGGCCAGCCGCGAATGCTCGTGACTGGTAATCGACATCACCTTGCAATGATGCAGGCTGAACTGGCTGGCGAAACGCAGGATCTCTTCTGTTTCGCCGGAGACGGAAAGCACGATCGCCAGCGCGTTGCGGGCCATATCGTTGGTCACCGGAAAATAGGGGTCGTCAATATGGTTGCTAAATTTCCCGACGTTGGAGAAGAAACGGGCGCCATATTTCGCCAGCGCGCCCGAGGTGCCCGCGCCGACAAAAATAATACGTTCTGAGGCGAGAATAATATCGACGGCCTGGTCTAGTAACCCATCGAACTCGTCATTATTAACGCTTTTAAAAAAGCTCATGATTTCACTGGCGCCGATATTTGCCTGTTGAGGCTCGTTCTGCTCAAGATATAATTTAAAACGTACGCGAAATTCAGAGTAGCCCTCGCACTGCAGTTTGCGGCAGAAGCGCAACACGGTGGTGGTGGAGACGCCGGCGGCTTCGGCCAGTTCGCGGATGGTCATGTACATCACTTTGTCGCGATTCTTTATGACGTAGTGGTAGACCATCATCTCAAGATTATTGAGACTGGCGACAGCGGCGTGGGAGAACATACTCACAGGGCGAACTCACAATTCATAATGACCAGGACGGAATTATATCATGCAGGCCAATGACATTACCTTTTTTCAGCGTTTTCAGAACGACATCCTCGCCGGGCGCAAAACCATTACTATTCGCGATGCGGCGGAGTCGCACTTTAAGGTCGGCGATGTGCTGCGCGTTGGGCGCTATGAAGACGACGGCTATTTTTGCACCATCGCCGTGACCGCGACCTCGACAGTGACCCTCGATACGCTGACTGAACAGCATGCTCAACAGGAGAATATGACCCTGGGGCAGCTGCGGCAGGTCATCAGCGACATCTATCCTGGCGAGAGCCAGTTTTATGTCATTGAATTCAAAACGCTTTAAGGTAAGCAGGAACAGCTGTGAGTTGAAATAAAAATTTAACCTTTTGATTTTAATGTATTTACAAATATACATCTTTTTATTTTAGCTAACAGGTGTTCACTGGAATCATTCTCAGTTACCCTAAGTGAGCAATGAAAGCGTTCTTGTTTTCAGGAGTCCAATATGGTGCGCAAACCATTAATCACTCAGGGATATTCTCTGGCAGAGGAAGTTGCCAACAGCATCAGCCACGGGATCGGGCTGGTGTTCGGTATCGTCGGGCTCGTGCTATTGCTGGTGCAGGCGGTGGACACCAACGCCAGCGCGACGGCGATCACCAGCTACAGCCTGTACGGCGGCAGCATGATTATGCTGTTCCTCGCCTCCACGCTCTATCACGCGATCCCGCATCAGCGGGCGAAACAGTGGCTGAAGAAATTCGACCACTGCGCTATCTACTTGTTAATCGCCGGGACCTATACGCCGTTTTTGCTGGTGGGGCTGAACTCGCCGCTGGCGAAGGGGCTGATGATCGTCATCTGGAGCCTGGCGCTGCTGGGGATCCTGTTTAAGCTGACCATCGCGCACCGCTTTAAAATTCTGTCGCTGGTGACCTATCTGACCATGGGCTGGCTGTCGCTTATTGTGGTCTATCAGCTGGCGGTGAAGCTGGCGGTGGGTGGCGTAACGCTGCTGGCGGTTGGCGGGGTGGTGTACTCACTGGGGGTCATCTTCTACGTCTGCAAACGTATTCCCTATAACCACGCTATCTGGCACGGCTTCGTGCTCGGCGGCAGCGTGTGTCACTTCCTGGCGATTTATCTTTACATCGGCCAGTCCTGATAAACATCCCACGGTGGCGCTGCGCTTACCGTGGCTACGATACTCTGCGGCCGGGTAGCCCGGCTAAGGCGCAAGCGCCGCAAGCCGGGAACTTTTCCTTAATCTTCTTCCAGCGAATACGGCAATGGTTTGATGCTCAGACTGCCGGCATCGTCGCGCACGCGGAACACGCTGTCCGGTTCCATGTCATTATTCATCACTACCTGGACCATCAGGCTTCCGTCATCCAACTGTACGGCTGCCAGCACCGTACCGGTGCGGCGCCAGTTGTCGCCCATCTTCAGCTCCAGGTCTTCCCCGGCCTCCGGCACCCGGCTGGCGGTACCTGACAGCGTCCACAGCGCGCGCTTATTGGCGCCGCGGAATTTCGCCCGCGCCACCATCTCCTGACCGGTGTAGCAGCCTTTTTTGAAGCTGATGCCGCCCAGCGCCTGCAGGTTGGTGGCCTGCGGAATGAACTGCCCGCTGTTGGCGCTGTCGATAACCGGCAGACCGGCTTCAATATTCAGCGCCAGCCACTGCTGGCTGTTGTTGAGCTGCGCTTCGCCGCGCAACGCGTCGGTGACGCGGTTGGCGGTGTCGACATCGGTCACCAGCAGGAAGCGCTCGCCCGGGTGCTCAAACCACAGCAGGCTGGTGGCGCCTTCGCTGACCACCGGAGTGGCGGCGTCGGGCAGAGCGGCGAACAGCGGCGCCAGCGCGGCGCGCGCCTGGAAGCCGGCCACCCCCAGCAGAACCAGATCGTCGTTGGCGGCGATGGTGACTTTGGAGAAGACGGCATATTTTTTCAGCTCGGTCAGCTGCGCGTCGCGCAGGCTGCGGCGTTCAATCCACGCGAAGCCGCCGTCGCGACGGAATACGCGCAGGTTGCTCCACATCTTGCCTTTGGCGTCACAGTGGGCGGCAAGCAGATGCTGAGCATCGGTGAGACTGCTCACATCGGCGGTAATCTGCCCCTGCAGGTATTTTTCGCTGTCTGGCCCGCTAATCGTCGCCAGCGCCCAGTCATCCAGGGTCATCAGCGTTAACGGCAGACGAGCGGAAGAGGAAGGCTGACGCGGAGGAAAAGGTGTAAAAGCCATAGTCATATCCTGAATCGCTTAACGCAGTGTGTGTGACCAATGGTAAAAGAGCTATAGTGCATTGCAAGTGCTTTCAACAGGCCATTTGTGCGCTGACGTTTGGTGAAGGCCCGGCGCGGGAAAACAATAAGCCCATCATTATTTTATGGTTTTTATGGAAGGATGCTCGCATTCAGCGATATTCCTGTAAAGTTACGGCAGAAAACGGGTTAAACTAACCAATATTTTGCTGCTGGAAGGTCAACATGGACATTAACAATAAAGCACGTATCCACTGGGCATGCCGCCGCGGGATGCGCGAACTCGACATCTCCATCATGCCGTTCTTTGAGTATGAGTACGATACCCTCAGCGACGCTGACAAACAGCTGTTCATTCGCCTGCTGGAAAATGACGATCCGGATCTGTTCAACTGGCTGATGAACCACGGCAAACCGGCCGATGCGGAGCTGCAGCGGATGGTAACCTTAATTCAGACACGGAATCGGGAACGTGGTCCTGTGGCAATCTGATCTCCGTATCTCCTGGCGCGCGCAGTGGTTTTCCCTGCTGCTCCACGGCGTTGTGGCGGCGCTGGTGCTGCTGGTTCCCTGGCCGTTAAGCTACACCCCGATCTGGCTGCTGCTGCTGTCACTGGTGGTCTTTGACTGTGTGCGCAGCCAGCGACGGATCCATGCCCGTCGCGGCGAGATAAAACTGCTCACCGATTCCCGGCTGCGCTGGCAAAACGCCGACTGGGAGATCCTCGGGACGCCGTGGGTCATCAACAGCGGAATGCTGCTGCGTTTGCGCCATGTCGATACCCGACGCGGTCAGCATCTGTGGCTGGCGGCGGACAGCATGGATGCCGGAGAGTGGCGGGACCTGCGCCGGTTGGTGCTGCAAAAACCGGCGCAGGAGTAAGCCGCGTCAGGAAAAGTGTTCGGCCATTTCGCCGAGGATCTGCTCGCACCAGCTCTGGATGCGCTCGTCGCTCAGGTCGTACTGGTTGGTTTCATCCAGCGCCAGGCCAACGAACAGTTGGCCATCCGCGATCACCGGTTTCGGGCTGGTGAACTCATAGCCTTCGGTTGGCCAGTAGCCGACAAACTTCACGCCTTTGGTCGCCAGCTTGTCATGCAGCATGCCCAGCGCGTCAAGGAACCATTCGCCGTAGCCCAACTGATCGCCCATGCCGTAGAGCGCGACGATTTTGCCCTCCAGGTCCAGGGTGTCCAGCTGGTCCCAGACCGCTTCCCAGTCTTCCTGAATTTCGCCGAAATCCCAGGTCGGGATGCCGAGGATCAGTACGTCGTACTGGCTCATCAGCGCGGGGGAGTCATCTTTCAGATTGTGCAGCGTCACCAGCTCGGGGCCGATGATATCGCGGATTTTCTCCGCGGCCATTTCGGTATAGCAGGTACTGGAGCCGTAAAACAGACCTATATTCATCGCGTAAACATCTCGATTCTTGCCGTGAATGGCGGGCAGTGTACCAGAAAGGCGTCCTCTTAAGGCATAATGAGAGCGTTTAACGAACAAAGAGGCCGATGTGAAACAGGATCTGGCACTAATCGAACAGTTTCTCGATGCCCTTTGGCTGGAGCGCAACCTGGCGGAGAATACGCTCAGCGCCTATCGTCGTGATTTGACGATGCTCGTGGAGTGGCTGCACCATCGCGGTCTGTCGCTGGCAAGCGTCGGCAGCGACGACCTGCAGGCGCTGCTGGCCGAGCGGCAGTCCGGCGGCTATAAAGCCACCAGCACCGCGCGCCTGCTGAGCGCTGTGCGTCGCTTCTTCCAGCATCTGTACCGGGAAAAAATTCGCCCGGACGACCCCAGCGCGCTGCTGGCCTCGCCAAAGCTGCCGCAGCGGCTGCCGAAGGATCTCAGTGAGGCGCAGGTTGAGCGTCTGCTGCAGGCCCCGCTGGTGGAGCAGCCGCTGGAATTGCGCGATAAAGCGATGCTGGAGGTGCTGTATGCCACCGGCCTGCGCGTTTCGGAGCTGGTGGGGCTGACGATGAGCGACATCAGCCTGCGACAGGGCGTGCTGCGGGTGGTGGGGAAAGGCAACAAAGAGCGGCTGGTGCCGCTGGGGGAAGAGGCGGTACTGTGGGTGGAAAATTACCTCGAGTATGGTCGCCCCTGGCTGCTGAACGGCGTGGCGTCGGATGTCTTATTTCCCAGTCAGCGCGCCCAGCAGATGACGCGCCAGACCTTCTGGCACCGGATTAAACACTATGCCGTGCTGGCGGGGATCGACAGCGAAAAGCTCTCCCCGCACGTGTTGCGCCATGCGTTCGCCACGCATTTGCTCAATCATGGCGCCGACCTGCGTGTGGTGCAGATGCTGTTAGGACACAGCGATCTCTCCACCACGCAGATTTACACCCACGTGGCGACCGAGCGTCTGCGACAACTTCATCAACAGCACCACCCGCGGGCGTGAGTGCTGAATAAAAGGACTGAGTATGAAAAAAGGTTTATTGATGTTCACCCTGCTGGCGGCTTCCCTTTCCGGGGCGGCGCATGCCGATAGCGCGGCAATTAAACAGTCGCTGGCGAAGCTGGGTGTACAGAGCACCGATATTCAACCGTCGCCGGTTTCCGGGATGAGCACGGTGCTGACCGACAGCGGCGTGCTGTATGTCACCGACGATGGCAAGCACATCATCCAGGGGCCGATGTACGACGTGAGCGGCGCGCAGCCGGTCAACGTCACTAACCAGCTGCTGCTGGGGAAGCTGAACGCGCTGAGCAACGAAATGATTGTCTACAAAGCGCCGAAGGAGCAGCACGTCATTACCGTCTTCACCGACATCACCTGCGGTTATTGCCACAAGCTGCATGAGCAGATGAGCGACTACAACGCGCTGGGGATCACCGTGCGCTACCTGGCCTTCCCGCGCCAGGGACTGCAGAGCCAGGCGGAGCAGGACATGAAGGCCATCTGGTGCGCGAAAGATCGCAACCAAGCGCTGGATGACGCCATGAACGGCAAGGGCGTGCAGCCGGCGAGCTGCAGCGTGGATATCGCCAAACATTACACCCTCGGCGTGCAAATGGGCGTCAACGGCACCCCGGCGATGGTCCTCAGCAACGGCATGGTGCTGCCGGGCTATCAGGGGCCGAAAGAGCTGAAGGCGTTCCTCGACGAGCATAAAAAACAGACAAGCGGTAACTGATTCGCGTGAAACAACAGATACAACTACGCCGCCGCGAGGCGGTTGACGGCGTCGATTTACCCGCCGATCTGCCGCCGCTGCTGCAGCGGCTGTATGCCAGCCGCGGGGTGCGCAGCGCCCAGGAGCTGGAGCGCAGCGTCAAAGGCATGCTCCCCTGGACACAGCTCACCGGCGTTGAAAAAGCGGTCGGGATGCTGCACGACGCATTTCAGAAAGGGCTGCACATTGTCGTGGTCGGCGATTTTGACGCCGACGGCGCCACCAGCACCGCGCTCAGCGTGCTGGCCCTGCGCGCGCTGGGCTACGACAACGTCTCCTACCTGGTGCCGAACCGTTTTGAAGACGGCTACGGCTTAAGCCCGGAAGTGGTCGATCAGGCTCACGCCCGCGGCGCGCAGATGATCATGACCGTCGACAATGGGATCTCGTCCCATGCCGGCGTCGATCATGCCCATGCCCTGGGGATCCCGGTGCTGGTGACCGATCACCACCTACCGGGGGAGACGCTGCCGGCGGCGGAGGCCATCGTTAACCCTAACCTGCGCGATTGCGACTTCCCATCGAAATCGCTGGCCGGGGTGGGGGTGGCGTTCTATCTGATGCTGGCGCTGCGCACCTTTCTGCGTGATAACGGCTGGTTCGACGCCCGCGGCATCGCCGCGCCGAACCTTGCCGAGCTGCTGGATTTGGTGGCGCTTGGCACCGTTGCCGACGTCGTGCCGCTGGATGCTAACAACCGTATTCTCACCTGGCAGGGGTTAAGCCGCATTCGCGCCGGCAAGTGCCGGCCCGGCATTAAGGCGATGCTGGAGATTGCCAACCGCGATCCGCAAAAGCTGGCGGCCAGCGACCTCGGTTTCGCCCTCGGGCCGCGCCTGAACGCGGCGGGACGGCTGGACGACATGTCGGTCGGCGTCGCGCTGCTGCTGTGCGATAACATCGGCGAAGCGCGCGTGTTAGCCAACGAGCTTGACGCGCTCAACCAGACGCGCAAAGAGATCGAGCAGGGGATGCAGGCGGAAGCGTTGACCCTGTGTCAACAGCTGGAACGCAGTAGCGACACCCTGCCCGGCGGGCTGGCGATGTACCATCCGCAGTGGCACCAGGGGGTGGTCGGCATCCTCGCCTCGCGAATTAAGGAACGTTTCCACCGGCCGGTGATCGCCTTTGCGCCCACCGGCGACGGCACGCTGAAAGGCTCCGGCCGCTCCATTCAGGGGCTGCATATGCGCGATGCGCTGGAGCGCCTTGATACGCTCTATCCGGGGCTGATCCTGAAGTTCGGCGGCCACGCGATGGCGGCAGGATTATCGCTGGAAGAGGCGCGCTTTGAGGAGTTTCAGCAGCGCTTCGGCGAGCTGGTGACCGAGTGGCTGGATCCCGCGCTGTTGCAGGGCGAGGTGGTCTCCGACGGCCCGCTGACGGCGGCGGAGATGAGCATGGAAGTAGCGCAGATGCTGCGCGACGCCGGGCCGTGGGGACAGATGTTCCCGGAACCACTCTTTGACGGCCGTTTCCGTCTGCTGCAGCAGCGGCTAGTGGGCGAGCGTCACCTGAAGGTGATGGTCGAGCCAGTTGACGGCGGCCCCCTGCTGGACGGTATCGCCTTCAACGTGGATACTTCCATCTGGCCCGACAACGGCGTGCGCGAAGTCCAGTTAGCCTACAAGCTCGACATCAATGAGTTCCGCGGCAACCGCAGCCTGCAGCTGATCATCGATCACCTCTGGCCAAATTGACAACAGTGTATGAATAAGGGCGCGAATCCGGTAGAATTCCGCTCTTATCACCGCATTTTGACAAATCCATTAAAAGAAACCGACCATGTTTGAAATAAATCCGGTAAAAAACCGCATTCAGGACCTCACGGAGCGCTCCGACGTTCTTAGGGGGTATCTTTGACTACGATGCCAAGAAAGAGCGTCTCGAAGAAGTAAACGCCGAGCTGGAACAGCCGGACGTCTGGAACGAACCTGAACGCGCTCAGGCGCTGGGTAAAGAGCGTTCTTCCCTGGAAGCCATCGTAGATACCCTGGATCAGATGTCCCAGGGGCTGGAAGACGTTGCCGGCCTGCTGGATCTGGCCGTGGAAGCGGACGACGAAGAGACCTTCAACGAAGCCGTCGCCGAGCTGGATACGCTGGAAGAGAAGCTGGCGCAGCTTGAGTTCCGCCGCATGTTCTCCGGCGAATACGACAGCGCCGATTGCTACCTTGATATTCAGGCCGGTTCCGGCGGCACCGAAGCCCAGGACTGGGCCAGCATGCTGATGCGCATGTACCTGCGCTGGGCGGAAGCGCGCGGCTTTAAGACCGAAATCATCGAAGAATCCGAAGGTGAAGTCGCAGGGATTAAATCCGTGACCATCAAGATCATTGGTGATTACGCCTACGGCTGGCTGCGTACCGAAACCGGCGTTCATCGTCTGGTGCGTAAGAGCCCGTTCGATTCCGGCGGCCGCCGTCATACCTCCTTCAGCTCCGCGTTCGTTTACCCGGAAGTCGAAGACGATATCGATATCGAAATTAACCCGGCCGACCTGCGCATTGACGTATACCGCGCCTCCGGCGCCGGTGGGCAGCACGTTAACCGTACAGAATCCGCGGTGCGTATTACCCACATCCCGACCGGGTTGGTAACGCAGTGCCAGAACGACCGTTCGCAGCACAAAAACAAAGACCAGGCCATGAAGCAGATGAAAGCGAAGCTTTATGAGCTGGAGATGCAGAAGAAAAATGCCGAGAAGCAGGCGATGGAAGACAACAAGTCCGATATTGGCTGGGGCAGCCAGATCCGCTCTTACGTGTTGGATGACTCGCGTATTAAAGATCTGCGTACCGGGGTGGAAACCCGCAACACTCAGGCGGTGCTCGACGGCAGCCTGGACCAATTTATCGAAGCAAGTTTGAAAGCAGGGTTATGAGGAACCAACATGTCTGAACAACAAGCACAGGGCGCTGACGCGGCAATTGACCTTAATAATGAACTGAAAACCCGTCGCGAGAAGCTGGCTGCGCTGCGTGAGCAGGGCGTCGCTTTCCCGAACGATTTCCGTCGTGACCATACCTCTGACCAACTGCACGCTGACTTCGATGGCAAAGAAAACGAAGAGCTGGAAGCGCTGAACGTTGAAGTGGCCGTGGCTGGCCGCATGATGACCCGTCGTATCATGGGTAAAGCGTCCTTCGTCACCCTGCAGGACGTTGGCGGCCGCATCCAGCTGTACGTGGCGCGTGACGATCTGGCGGAAGGCGTTTACAACGACCAGTTCAAAAAATGGGACCTCGGCGACATCATTGCCGCCCGCGGTAAGCTGTTCAAGACCAAAACCGGTGAGTTGTCTATCCACTGCACCGAGCTGCGTCTGCTGACCAAAGCCCTGCGCCCGTTACCGGACAAGTTCCATGGCCTGCAGGATCAGGAAGCGCGCTATCGTCAGCGTTACCTCGACCTGATCTCCAACGATGAATCGCGCAAGACCTTCAAAGTGCGTTCGCAGATCCTGGCGGGCATCCGTCAGTTCATGGTTGGCCGCGGCTTTATGGAAGTGGAAACCCCGATGATGCAGGTGATCCCGGGCGGCGCTTCCGCGCGTCCGTTTATCACCCATCATAACGCGCTGGATCTGGACATGTACCTGCGTATCGCGCCGGAACTGTACCTCAAGCGTCTGGTGGTGGGCGGCTTCGAACGCGTCTTCGAGATCAACCGTAACTTCCGTAACGAAGGGATCTCCGTTCGTCATAACCCAGAGTTCACCATGATGGAACTCTACATGGCTTATGCGGATTACAAAGATCTGATTGAGCTGACCGAATCCCTGTTCCGCACCCTGGCGCAGGACATCCTCGGCAACACTGAAGTGCCTTACGGCGACCAGGTGTTCGACTTCGGCAAGCCGTTTGAAAAACTGACCATGCGCGAAGCGATCAAGAAATACCGTCCGGAAACCGAGATGGCGGATCTGGATAACTTCGATTCCGCGAAAGCGATCGCTGAGTCTATCGGCATCAAAGTGGAGAAGAGCTGGGGTCTGGGCCGTATCGTGACCGAGATCTTCGAAGAAGTGGCGGAAGCGCACCTGATTCAGCCGACCTTCATCACCGAATACCCGGCGGAAGTTTCTCCGCTGGCGCGCCGTAACGACGTGAACCCGGAAATCACCGACCGCTTTGAATTCTTCATTGGCGGCCGTGAGATCGGTAACGGCTTTAGCGAGTTGAACGACGCCGAAGACCAGGCGCAGCGCTTCCAGGATCAGGTTGATGCGAAAGCCGCAGGCGACGACGAAGCAATGTTCTACGATGAAGACTACGTGACCGCGCTGGAGCACGGCCTGCCGCCGACCGCCGGTCTGGGTATTGGTATCGACCGCATGGTGATGCTGTTCACTAACAGCCACACCATCCGCGACGTGATCCTCTTCCCGGCAATGCGTCCGCAGAAATAATCGCGTCTTGTGCATTGCAAAAAACCCGGCTTGCCGGGTTTTTTTATGTCTGACGTGAGGTCTGAAGGCTGGCGTAACCCGACTCAGCGCAGGCCGGGGGCTCCCGGATGGCGGCGTAAACGCCTTATCCGGGCTACGCAACAGCGCAGAACCGTAGGCCTGTGCAAGCGTAGCGCCGCCAGGCAACGATGACCGTTATGGCGCCGCTTTTTACGCCGGGTGGTGGCGGCAGCGAGACGAGTCAGCTTACCCGCGCAGACGCGCAACAAAGTCGGTCAGCGCCTGGCGGGCGTCCCGATTTTCCGCTTCCAGCACCATCCACGGGCTAAACGCCCAGGGCGTGGCGGCCAGCGCGCTTAACATCGTTGCCAGGTCAACCCACTGATAATCCATGACTTCATCGTCATTAGGCTGCACTTCGCTCACCACGCGCGCGGCATACACCGGGCATACTTCGTTCTCAACGATACCGTTTGGGGCGACCGCCCGGTAGCGGAAGGCCGGGTGAACCGGCGCGATATCGGCGATCTCCACGCCGAGTTCGAAGCGGCAGCGGCGCGTGACGGCCTGCTCGAAGGTCTCGCCCTGCTGGGGGTGTCCGCAGACCGAGTTGGTCCATACCCCGGGCCAGGCTTTTTTGCCCAACGAACGACGAGTGACCAGCAACTGACCCTGCTGGTTAAACAGCCAGCAGGAAAACGCGAGATGTAAAGGGGTATCAAGCGTATGGGCGGCATACTTCTCCAGCATACCGGCAGGCTGATCCTGCTCATCCAGTAAAATGACGTGTTCCCCGGCCATGACGACTCCTGAAAATAAAAAAAGACCCGGCACAAACCCGCCGGGTCATGTACTCAGGCCACTAGGTTAGCCCATAAATGGCAGAAAGGCATTACCAAAACAAGCCCTGGAGGCGGCTCTGTGAGCGGCCACCCGCATGTTGGGGAAGACCATCATGACGTGCGGCACCAACAGCAATCACTGTTCGTCACGGGCCGTATTCGATGGCTGGGGGGATTGGTTTCGCCATCAGGGATGACGCCCTGCGCCGCGGACTGGTATGATATTCGCCCTGATTGCGAGGTAAGTGGTTGTGTTAAGTGCAGGATGCCTGATGATGAAACGCGTTTATATGACACTGATGCTGGTGGTAAGCCTGGCGCTGGCTGGCTGCTCCAGCACCTCCGATTCCGGTACGACCTACACCGTTAAACGCGGCGATACCCTGTATGGCATCTCCCGCACCACCGGCACCAGCGTTCGCGATCTGGCCCGCCTGAATAACATCTCCCCGCCTTACACCATTGAGGTGGGGCAGAAGCTGAAGCTTAACGGCAGCAGTTCAACGAAGACAACGAAGAAAAAATCTTCCTCTACGCGCACCGCGGCGGTCACGCCTTCGTCCGCAGTACCTCAGTCCTCCTGGCCGCCGGTGGGGCAGCGCTGCTGGCGCTGGCCGACCAGCGGCAAAGTGGTCCTGCCTTATTCCACCGCCGATGGCGGCAATAAAGGCATTGATATCGCCGGAACCCGCGGCCAGCCGGTGTATGCCGCCGGGGCGGGCAAGGTAGTCTACGTCGGCAATCAGCTGCGCGGCTATGGCAATCTGATCATGATTAAGCACAGCGAGGATTACATCACCGCCTATGCCCACAACGATAAGCTAATGGTGAATAATGGCCAGAGCGTGAAGGCCGGCCAGCAAATTGCCACCATGGGCAGTACGGATGCCGACTCAGTGCGGCTGCATTTCCAGATCCGCTACCGGGCGACGGCCATCGATCCGCTGCGTTACCTGCCGCCGCAGGGAAGTAAACCTAAGTGCTAAAAGGTTATTTTATCGCCAGTCAGCATCCGGCAGGCTTGTCACAGGGTGCGTAAGGGCTATAATGCTTCTCGCACCTCTTCGCGGGCGTAGTTCAATGGTAGAACGAGAGCTTCCCAAGCTCTATACGAGGGTTCGATTCCCTTCGCCCGCTCCAATTTCAAGTCTCCTGAAGTCTACCCAACTCAATTTTCCCTTGAAAAATAAGCGGTTATAGCTTTCTGTTAGTCTATTGAACTCCGACGGAGGACTCCACTTTGGTTGCCGGATCGGCGTTTTTGCTCTGCTGGCGCTGGAGTCGTAGCGTTTAGTGATATTTTCGCACTTATCCTGTTTCCGCAGGATGAGTGATTTTACGCAACCGGCTCGCGCTGACGACGACCGATACCGCAGAGGCCGCGGCGGCGCTCCACAGCGCAACATGAATTGCCCTTTCATCTGCTGCCAGCAGAACGCCTACAGCGGCGGCTCCCAGGCACTGCCCGAAAGTGCGCATAATGGATAAAACACCGGACGCATAACTCGCGTGCTCACGAATAACGTTTGAGAGCATTTCCCGGTTATTGGGACTCTGAAAGCAGCCAAACCCTATTCCGCACACCAGACTTCGCAGGCAGATATCCCACATTGAAGGGCTGGCGGGTAACGTCGCCAGCAGGATCAAACCGACGACAAATATCACCAGCCCCAGAGTGGATATCGCCGGGGCTGATATCGTGTCCGCCCAACGGCCTGCATGCGGCGCAATCACCACGATCCCTAATGGCCACGGCGTAAACAGCAGGGCAGACACTACCGGACTGTAGCCGTATTCGCTCTGAAACAGGAAGGGTAGCGCAATAAAGGTGATCCCCTGGCTGACAAAAGCAATCATCGACGTGAAGGCCGCGAGGGTAAAACGTTCATTTTTAAACATGGTCGGCGGCAGTAAGGGATGACCCGTACGGCGGATTTGCCAGATAAAAGCCATGCCGCTCAGCGCAGCGAGAGCCATCCAGCAAAGGCTGCCGAATTGATAAGTGGCGTTCTGTAGGCTGTTCGCCGCCATGATCGTCGAACCCAACAGCAGCGCCGACAATATGGCGCCCAGGGTGTCGAAGGGCGCCTGTATACGGATCGCATCCCGCGGCAGCGCTCTGACCGCCAGCAGTAAGGCGAGGGTGCCGGGAAGAACGTTTATCGCAAACAGCCATTGCCAGCTCAGGGTGTGAAGGATCGTACCACCCAATACCGGGCCGATAGCGGAGCTGGAGGCAATGAGCAGGGCATGGAACCCCAGAATGCGGCCAAGTAATCGTCCGGGAAATACGGACCTGAGTATTGCGGGGGCAATACTCAGCGTTGCCGCGCCGCCGATCCCCTGAAGCACGCGCATACCGATAAGCACTTCGGGCTTATTCGCCAGCGCGCAACCCAGTGATGTCAGGGTAAAGGTCGTCAGGCCCGCCAGAAATACGGGGCGATAACCCAGACGGGCCGCAAGCGCCGCGAATATCGCCAGCGTCATCGCAGCCGCCAGCAGATACCCGTTGGCGAACCAGACGGCAATACCGGCAGGTACCTGCATCTCCTGAGCCATTGAGGGCAGGGCAATGTTGATCATGGTGCCATCAAACACGCCCATTAAGGTGGTGGTCATGATTGCGGCCATCACCCGTGCGCGCGCCGGCCCAGGCAGTCCTTCGTCGCCGGGTTGGCTGGAAAAGAGCGTCATCATTTGTCCTCTGAGAAGAGTGTATGGATGACAAAACTATAAAGATGGCTTTTACTGGGCGGAAGGCGCACTATTTTCACTTTATTGTTGCATCAAACGCCTTATCTTAATGTGCTGGGAGAAAGGGTAATGTCTGATCCCGATTTTAATTTGCTGGTAGCTCTCGACATATTGCTGAGTGAAGCGAGTGTCGCAGGTGCGGCACGTCGTCTGAACCTCAGCACCTCGGCCATGAGCCGAACATTAAGCAGATTACGCGATGTCACAGGAGACCCGATTCTGGTGCGCGCCGGGCGTAACATGGTACTGACCCCGTGGGCCGAAGCGACCCGGGATCGCGCCAGGCGTGCAGTGCACGAGGCCAGGGCAGTATTGCAGCCCTCAACGGAAACGTTCTGCGCGCGAAGTCTGGCGCGTCTTTTTACCATCAGGGCAAACGATGGTTTTGTGGTGGCGTTTGGGCCTGCGCTCATCGCAGCGGTTGCCGACGCCGCGCCTGACGTCTGTATACGCTTCGCGCCTAAGCCGGAAAAAACGTCGCGCTATCTTCGGGAAGGGCTGGTTGATCTGGAGATTGGCGTTCAGAGTAATATGGGGCCAGAAATACGGCTGCAACGACTGTTTGAGGATCGGTTTGTTGGCGTCGTGCGTAAAGGGCACCCGCTGGCTAAGCAGGCAGAAATAGGCGTGGGTGATTATGTCGCCTGGGGCCATGTGGTAGCGTCACCCGAGGGCGCGTTGCACGGATCCGTTGACGATGCGCTGGCCGAACTGGGGACAAAACGTAAAATTGCGAGCGTCGTACCGGGATTTCCGACAGCACTGTCCGTGGCGCTGGAATCGGATCTTATCGCCATGATACCCGCACTCTATTTACTCAATCAGCAGGTAACGGACCAGGTACACGTTTTCGAGCTGCCGTTCAAAAGCCGTCGTATTACGGTATCGCAGATGTGGCACCCAAGGATGGAACGCGACCCCGGTCACCGCTGGCTGAGAAAGCAAATTCTTGCGATATGCGGTGGGGGGAGGTCAGTCATGGCCTGACCAAATAGACATGTCCGCGCTACAGTCTCGCCACAGCGATCGCTGCTTTCAAAGGATGAGACTCATGACGGCATACGGAACGGAAATTTTCTCAATGAGCGATCTGAACAGATTCACGTTCGAAGTCTCCATACTTCGATAGACCGTTTATGTTCTTTCCGTGAGACCTAATCGAAAGCCCTCGTGGTACCTTTAAATTAACAATTAACGACGAATAAAGGACAGCTTCCCTGTCCTTTATTCTTTTTTATTCAGTTTTGCTCTCGCGCGATCGCAATACCTCACCGACCACAGGAGCAGCGGTAAACGCATTTGGCCATCCCGCGTAGAACGCCGCCTGGGCAACCACTTCTCCGGCCTCTTCAGCCGAAAGCCCATTATCCATGGCTCTGTTTAGGTGGTAGCCAATCTGCGCGCTCTGTCCGGCGGCGATTAACGCGCTGACCGTCACCAGGCTTCTGTCGCGGGGCGTTAGCGCGGGCCGTTGCCAGAGGTCGAGAAACAGCGGGTCGGCGGTAAATTTAACCAGGCCAGGTGAAATGGGGCCGACATTTTTTTCGACGGTGTCTGCACGCTGTTTCTCTACCTGTTCATTGAGGGGCAGCAGCGTCGGCGAGGCGGCGGGGAGGGACTCTGCCGTCACGCCCCTGGCTTCAAAGATGGCTTTAGCGACGCTGACGGCTGACATCGCATTGGGCCAGCCAGCGTAGAAGGCGAGGTGAGTAATGATCTCTGACACTTCCGCTGGCGTCACGCCGCTATCGAGCGCGACGGCAATATAGTGCTTCAGCTCTTCTGGCTGGTTGCGGGCAATCAGCATCGCCATGGTCACGATGCTACGGTCGCGGGCGGACAGGGCGTCACGTTGCCAGAGGTCGTTGCTGATGGCCTCGCGGCCGAAGCGCGCCAGCGCCGGCGACACCGCTTGAATATCAGCGTCCGTAAGGGTAGAAGGGGTAATTTTCATCATAGCTTCATCTCTTTGTTCGTTGGCATAAGCAAAATCAGACAGCACAAGCGACAAGGCTGCCGCGGCAATCACGTTTTTCATATTTGCTCCTTTCCGATCCACTGGGCGGATCGTTATCGCGTCCACACCTGAGGATGGTCTTTGGCTTGCGGCGTGTTTTGCGCCATCACGCCTGTGAGGAAGTGCGGCTGATAGGCTTCTTCCAGATAGCGGATTTTTTCCGGGCTCAGTTGAAGGGCTACAGCGTTGACCGCGCCGTCAACATGATGCTTTTGCGTGGCGCCGACCACCGGGGCGGTGACTTTAGTCAGCAGCCAGGCCAGCGAAATTTCGGTCATGGAGACCTGATGCCGTTCGGCAAGTTCGGCGACGCGGGCAATAATGCTCCGATCCTGCTCTGCCGTGCGGTCGTATTTGCCCCGGGCATAATCATCTTCCACCGCTCGCCGCGTGTGGCCTTCTAAGCGGGCGAGACGGCCGCTGGCCAGCGCGCTATAGGGAGTCATCGCGATATTATCTTCCGCGCACAGCCCGAACAGCTCTCGTTCGTCTTCACGCATAATCAGGTTGTAGTGGCTCTGCACAGAAACAAAGGACGTCAGCCCTTCGCGTTCGGCAAGGGCGTTCGCCTTCGCCAACTGCCAGGCATAACAATTGGAAATGCCAATCGCGCGCACCTTGCCGGCGGCGACAGCGGCATGCAGCGCCTCCAGCACGTCGATAACCGGGGTGTTGTAATCCCAAATGTGGTAAATGTAGAGGTCGATGTAGTCCATCCCGAGGTTTCGCAGACTCTGGTCAAGCGAGCGGGTGATCGCCTGTTTTCCGCTGATCCCCCCGGCAATCTGGGCAGCGGTTCGTGGCAGAAACTTGGTGGCCAGCACCACATCCTCGCGTTTTGCCATCTCCCGCAGCGCCCGGCCAACGTACCGTTCGCTGGAGCCGTTCTGATAGGCGATGGCGGTATCGTAAAAATTGATGCCCTGTTCCAGCGCGTAGCGGATGATCTCCCTGCTGGCTGTTTCGTCCAGCGTCCAGCGATGCTGGCCCGTTGACGGATCGCCAAACCCCATACATCCCATGCAGATGCGGGAGACCAGTAAGTCACTCTTCCCGAGCCGGGTATACTGCATCTTTATTTTCTCCCTTTGGGTTATTCCACCAGAGTTTTAAGCCGTGCGATCAGTCTGGCCGCGTGTTCCCGGGCACGCGTTTTTTGCTGAGCGATTTTGTCGGCATCCCGGTCGGCGTAGCTAATGCCGCAGGTATAAACCGGCGCCAGCAGCTCAAGATTGCACAGCCTGGCCGTGGTCTCGAAGGGAAGGAGATACTCCTCAATGGCATAGCCAAAGAAACCGTCAGCGGTATAGAGCGTCTGTGGCGCTCCCGTGGTGAAGGAGAGGATCAGCTTTTTACCACCCAGTTTCGCCGTTGAGCCATGGGCGAAGCCGTGGACAAAGACCTCGTCCAGCCACTGTTTCATTAACCCGGGCAGCCCATACCAGCTAAAGGGAAACTGCCAGACAATCACATCCGCCTGCAGCAGGCTTTCCTGCTCTGCGGCGATGTTGAATTTGCCGTCCGGATAGAGCCAGTCCAGACGACGGATTTCCGCATCAGGCAGGGCGGTCGCCAGCTCATCGAGGATGGTGGCGTTGGCGATGGAATGGTTAAGATCCGGATGCCCGGAAACGATAAGGATATGAGGCTTTCTCATCGTTACTCCTGAGGTTTAAATTCGGCAGAGAAGAGGTTTTCCCAGTTAATAAACGAGCCGAGTGGAATACACTCGAAGGTTAATAAACCCGCCTTCGCCAGTGGAAATTCGGCCATGATGTTATTCGCCTCTTCCACGGTGTCGCACTCGAGGAAAATAGCGACGCCGGGTCGGTCCTGACGGAAATAGATGTCGCGGATAAAGCCAGATTTATACAGGCCCCAGGCATGGAGGGCTTCCGCGGTAAGGTGCGGCGCATAGTGTTCCAGCGTTGCGCCGGGCGCGGGGATATCCAGACATAAAATTCGCATCGTTGTCTCCGGAAAGTCGTTATCAGCGGGAAGAGACAAAAGTATACGAGCCACAGGGAGTGAAGATTAGGCGGTCATTGACTTAAGAATATTTAGCCTGTACTTAATAATCAGGCGAGACTGTCGCAAGGAGATGCTATGAATAACGCCCTTTATAATCAAATACGCATCTTTCAGAGCATTGCGCGCGAAGGCAATATCTCGGCCGCGGCGAGGAAATTAGAAATCACGCCGCCGTCTGTTAGCAATGCCCTCAAGTTGCTGGAGGAGCATATCGGTCATCCGCTTTTTGTGCGTACCACCCGGCGAATCGAGCTGACGGAAACCGGCCAACAGCTGCTGGAGCAAACCGCTGCGGCGGTCGAGGTCCTGGAAACATCGCTGGAGAGCCTCCGCGATCAGAATCGGGAACCCTCCGGGGCGGTGAGAATTACGCTCTCGCGCTTTGCCTACCTGCTTATTCTTAAACCGGCGATGGCGGCTTTCTGTCAGCAATACCCGGGGATCCAGCTGGAAATATCGGTCTATGACGGTACCGTCAATATCATTGAAGAACGATTCGACCTTGGGATCCGCTTTGGCGATATTCTCGAAGGCGGGGTGGTCGCCCGCCCGTTAATGAAACCGTTTCGCGAAGGGTTATATGCCTCCTCAACCTATCTGGCCGAATATGGCGTGCCTGAGTCGCCCGCCGATCTCAGCCATCACCGGCTGATTGGCTATCGCTTTATTACCAACCACCGCATCCTGCCGCTGATCCTCAATGACCACGGCGAGCAACTCACCGTGGAGATGCCGGGGCAGTTAATCAGCAATGATATTGACGTCATGGCAGACGGTATCCGCCATGGACTGGGGATTGGCCGCTTGTTTGAACCTATCTGGCGGCTACAGCCCGATCGTGAACAGTTTCTACCGGTGATGGAGGACTACTGGAAAACCTATCCGCCGGTTTATCTCTATTACCCGAAAAACGCGGGTAAAACGAAAAGGGTGAAAGCCCTGATTGATTTTCTGATAGCGCATACTGCGGCATAAAGGCTATTTTGCGTGCGAAATGTCTGAAGACACCGGCCCTGTCTTTCCCTCTGCCTTAACCCTATACTCCCTGCGGATAAAGCAGTTTTTTATCGCGGTGTAACGGCTTATCCCATCGTCAACGCGATGGACGGGGAATTTCAATAAGGGAGAGGCAGCAATGGGCAGACGCTTAATGGTCTGTGTGTTCGCGCTGGTGGCGTTTTCAGCGACTGCAGCGCATGGCCATCACGGCCAGTCGGTAATATCGGGCGCCGACGGCGGCAACGGTTCGGACGGCGGCAGTAGCGATAACTCCTCGGGGCGGGCAGGGTGCCCGGGCGGCACCGATCCCGATAAGCACGGCCATTTTTACCTGCCCGGCACCCGCGAACCCTGCAATCCTGGCCCTCAGGATGCAGAGAAAGTCGGGTCTTCCCGCTAGCGTTCAGCTCAGATCGTGCAGCGCTTTGTCCAGCGGCGGGGAAAGCTGAATATCCCGAAATGCAACCGCCAGTCCGCCGCGCTCCGGTGAGCAGCACATGACGCCGGCTTTTACCGGGCCTGACGGAAAGTAGCCGAGACGCAGCAGCGGCCAGCGCTCGCCGTCGGTCGAATACTGCAGCCTTAACGCATCGCCTTTGCGGGTCAGCCGTAGCCAGAAAGTGCGCGGGTCGCCGGGGAAAAGCCCGGTGGCCCAGTCGGAGCGGGTTAACGTCAGCACGCTGCCGATGGCCGGGGCATCGTCATTAAACTCAATCCCCGCCTTCAGCCAGGTCTGCTCGTTCGCCATCATCATCAGCCCGGCCTGGTCGTAAAGCGTGGTGAAATCCGCACAGATTTTTGCCTGCAGGGTAAAATCGCCCTCCACCTCAGCGGCATAAAGATGGCCGGAGAAGCGTTCGAAGCCATACCAGGTATGGCGCCAGAAGTCGGTATGCTTATCGGTGACCACCGTCAGGCCGTCGGCATCGCGGTGCCACTCGGCAGGTTCATTAATCCAGTGAAAGGATGGCTGCATTTTTCCTCCGGAACAGGCTTATAACAGCGACTGCAGCGCGGGCGACGCCATGCTGGCCTCAAAGGGAATAATCTCCGTATGGGCGAGGCCCAGCTGCTGGAAGGGATCCTGGCCCAGACGCGATTCCAGAATTTCCCGGCTGTCGCATTTCGCCAGAATCACCCCGCCGGTACGAGGACTACGGCGGCCGGAGGCGAGAAAGAGGCCGTCAGCATAGCATTTTTTGAGCCATTCGACGTGGGCGGGGATCGCGTTGTCAATCTCTTCGAGCGGTTTTATATACGTTAAAACAACCACATAAATCGTACTCATCCTGAAAACCCTGTCAATCCGATGGGATCTTCAGCCTGACACATTTCAATGATGGATAAAAGAAAACGCGGCATTTTTGCGTGCTATTGAGCAGGAGGCGCGTGCTGCAACTGCAGGGAGATTTATCGCAGCTGTGAAAAAAACATATATGTATTTTCGAATGTATATTGATCTTTAATCGTGGTCCCGTATGCTGTCCGTCACGCTTGAGGAGAAACCATGTCTTTATTACCCCTGCAACTGTTCAAAAACCTCGCCGATGAAACCCGGCTGGGGATCGTGCTGTTGCTCAAGGCGCGGGGAGAGCTGTGCGTATGCGATCTCTGTACGGCGCTCGCCCAGTCCCAGCCCAAGATCTCCCGCCATCTGGCAATGCTGCGGGAGAGTGGGCTGCTGCGGGATCGAAAACAGGGTAAGTGGGTCCATTATCGCCTCTCTCCGCAGATGCCGGCCTGGGCGGCGCAGGTGATTGAGCAGGCCTGGCTAAGTCAGCAGGACGATGTGCGGCTGATGATCAGCAGACTGACTGACGGGCCGGGTTGTCGGTAAAAAATTTATCTTATCATATATGATTTTTCGAATGTGATTGGTGGAGGAACGATGTTGCTGGCAGGTGCGATTTTTGTCCTGACCCTGGTGCTGGTGATCTGGCAGCCGCGGGGTTTAGGGATCGGCTGGAGCGCGGCCTTTGGCGCGGCGCTGGCGCTGGTCACCGGTGGCGTACAGATAGCCGATATCCCGGTGGTGTGGCATATCGTCTGGAATGCCACCGCCACGTTTATCGCCGTGATCATTATCAGCCTGCTGCTCGACGAGTCCGGCTTTTTTGAATGGGCCGCGCTACACGTTTCCCGCTGGGGAAGAGGGCGGGGTCGTCTGCTGTTTACCTGGATTATCCTGCTCGGCGCGGCGGTGGCGGCGCTGTTTGCCAACGACGGCGCGGCGCTGATCCTCACGCCCATCGTGATTGCCATGCTGCGGGCGCTGGGGTTCAGTAAGGGAACGATGCTGGCCTTTGTCATGGCTGCCGGGTTTATTGCCGATACCGCCAGCCTGCCGCTGGTGGTGTCGAATTTAGTGAATATCGTGTCGGCAGATTTCTTTGCCATTGGCTTCAGGGAGTACGCTTCGGTGATGGTGCCGGTCGATCTCGCGGCAATCCTCTCCACCCTGGCGATGCTGCACCTGTTCTTTCGCAAGGATATCCCACCCGCCTGGGATATGGCGTTACTGAAAGCGCCGGCCACGGCGATAAAAGATCCGGCGACGTTCCGTACCGGCTGGGGCGTGCTGCTGATGTTGCTGGTCGGCTTTTTCGTTCTTGACCCGCTGGGGATCCCGGTCAGCGCCATCGCGGCGCCGGGAGCGGGGATCCTGTTTGCTGTCGCGAAGCGCGGGCGAGTGATTAACACCGGCAAGGTGCTGCGCGGCGCCCCATGGCAGATTGTGATCTTCTCGCTGGGGATGTATCTGGTGGTGTATGGCCTGCGAAACGCCGGATTAACGGATTATCTGACCACGGTGCTAAACATGCTGGCGGAGCGCGGGCTGTGGGCCGCGACGCTGGGCACCGGTATCCTGTCGGCCTTCCTCTCTTCGATCATGAATAATATGCCCAGCGTGCTGGTCGGCGCCCTGTCGATTGATGGCAGCGCGGCAACAGGGACGATCAAAGAGGCCATGATATATGCCAACGTCATCGGCTGCGATCTGGGGCCGAAAATCACGCCGATTGGTAGCCTGGCCACGCTGCTCTGGCTGCATGTGCTGACGCAGAAGCACATCACCATCGGTTGGGGTTATTATTTCCGCTGCGGCATCACCATGACCCTACCGGTGCTGCTTGTGACGCTGGCCGCGCTGGCGCTGCGTCTCTCCTTCAATCAGCCATGAGAACGTGCTATGAGCATCACCATTTACCATAACCCTGAATGCGGCACCTCGCGTAATACCCTGGCGCTGATCCGCAACAGCGGCGCTGAGCCCACCATTATCTATTATCTGGAGACGCCGCCGTCGCGCGATGAGCTGCGTCAGCTGATCGCCGCGATGGCGATCCCGGTGCGGGCGCTGCTGCGGCAAAACGTCGAACCCTACGATGCGCTGGGCCTGGCGGAAGACCGGTTTACAGATGACCAGTTAATCGACTTTATGCTCCAGCATCCGATCCTGATTAACCGCCCGATCGTGGTGACGCCGCGGGGCACCCGACTCTGTCGCCCGTCAGAGGTGGTGCTGGAGATCCTGCCGGCGCCGCAAAAAGGCGCCTTCGTGAAGGAAGACGGTGAGCGGGTCATTGATCGGGCGGGGCAGCGTGTGAAATAGCGCGCAAAATGGCGCCGGCTATAGCAGCCGGCAAGCCTTGTAAATCCTGCCGCACGGTTGGCTCTCCGGGGGTAGCACCTGGATGGCTTAACAATATTCTCCCTTAGCGCTATTTCTGCCTCCTCCGGCCCGTTTCCCTTACTTTTCCTGTCGTTATATGCCCTGCCCGTACCGACGGTTTTTGTCCTTTGTTAATCAATCAACTTACTGTTTTTAATAAATAAAATTATGTATTCTGCACAATGGCATAATGTCAACGCCGTTTACGTTTTTGCGAACATTAAATCTATAAAACTAGATGTTTGTCGACTTTTCATCTAAAAAGGAACGGTAAGGGGCTGGACAAAACCACTGCATGGTTATCAAATGGTTAAAAATGCTCGTATCTGATGTTAAGACAAACAAATTATAAATCGTCAGCCCGCTTTATACGGTTAACTTGCGCTGCGGCGCACCTTTTCTGGAGAATTTATGCATTCCTCTGTTAATAAAAACGAAAGCCGTACCTTTTTCGGCCATCCTTATCCGCTGGGCTCCCTGTTCTTCACTGAAATGTGGGAGCGTTTCTCGTTTTACGGGATCCGTCCCTTACTGATCCTGTTTATGGCGGCGACGGTTTACGACGGCGGGATGGGGCTGGCGCGGGAGAACGCCTCGGCGATCGTCGGGATTTTTGCCGGCAGTATGTATCTGGCCGCGCTGCCGGGCGGGTGGCTGGCGGATAACTGGCTAGGCCAGCAGCGCGCCGTCTGGTACGGCTCGATTCTTATCGCCCTCGGGCACCTGTCGATCGCCCTGTCGGCATGGCTGGGCAACGACCTGTTCTTTATCGGCCTGATGTTTATCGTCCTCGGTTCCGGGTTGTTTAAAACCTGTATCTCGGTGATGGTCGGTACCCTGTATAAAAAAGGCGACGCGCGCCGCGACGGTGGTTTTTCGCTGTTCTACATGGGGATCAACATCGGCTCGTTTATCGCGCCGTTAATCTCCGGCTGGCTGATTAAATCCCATGGCTGGCACTGGGGCTTCGGCATCGGGGGGATCGGGATGCTGGTGGCATTGATCATTTTCCGTGTCTTTGCCGTACCGTCGATGAAGCGCTATGACGCGGAGGTTGGCCTCGATTCCACCTGGAACAGCCCGGTGGCGAAAAAGAATGGCGTTGGGGCGTGGCTGCTGGCGCTGGCCCTGGGAGTGGCGGTGCTGGTCACGCTCATTAGCCTGGGCACGATCGTGATTAACCCGGTGGCGGTGGCCAGCGTGCTGGTCTATGTGATTGCCGCCTCCGTGGCGCTCTATTTCATCTGGCTGTTCGTCTTCGCCGGCCTGAGCCGTAAAGAGCGGGCGCGCCTGCTGGTATGCTTTATTTTGCTGGTCTCGGCGGCCTTTTTCTGGTCCGCGTTTGAACAGAAACCGACCTCCTTCAACCTGTTTGCTAACGACTACACTAACCGGATGATCGGCGATTTTGAGATCCCCGCGGTCTGGTTCCAGTCGATTAACGCCTTGTTTATCATTCTGCTTGCGCCGGTCTTCAGCTGGGCGTGGCCAGCGCTGGCGCGCAAAAACGTCCGTCCAGGCAGTATGACCAAATTCGTCATTGGCATCCTGTGCGCGGCGGCGGGCTTTGGCCTGATGATGCTGGCGGCGCAGAACGTCCTGAACAACGGCGGGGCCGGTGTGTCGCCGCTGTGGCTGGTGGGCAGCATCCTGATGCTGACGCTCGGCGAACTGTGCCTGAGCCCGATTGGTCTGGCGACCATGACCCTGCTGGCGCCGGAGAGAATGCGCGGCCAGATGATGGGGCTGTGGTTCTGCGCCAGCGCGCTGGGTAACCTGGCTGCGGGGCTGATTGGCGGTCATGTGAAGGCCGATCAGCTGTCGCTGCTGCCGGACCTCTTTGCCCGCTGCTCTATCGCGCTGCTGATCTGCGCCGCCGTACTGGCCGTGCTGATTGTCCCGGTCCGCCGGATGCTGGAGAACAGTCAGTCCAGCGCCGCGCAAAAATCCGTCAGCAACGCCTGACGCGATCCCCAGGCCGGTCCCCCGGGACCGGCTTGTTTTTTGTCCAACCCCCGCCTCAGCTGTGCAAAATCCCCTTTTCTGAATGCGCGATGTCCCATAACGTGAGCGTGTTCTTTGAAATCACGTCGCTTTCCGGTCCATAGTGTAGTCAGGTTTACTATGTGGTTAATATAAGGACACACCTATGCCAGCAGTCATTGATAAAGCATTGGATTTCATTGGTGGTATGAATACGTCTGAGCCAGTACCACAGTCTATGGATGAAAGTACCGCGAAGGGAATTCTCAAATATTTGAAAGAACTGGGCGTGCCAGCCAGCCCGGCCGATGTCGCTGAGCGCGGTCAGCAGCAGGGCTGGAGCGCCGGGTTTACCGACAAAGTGGCGGAGTGGGCTGAACGGGTCGCCGCCGGCGAACGGCTGGTGATTAAGCATCCGGAATTCTTTTCCACCTACATGCGCGAAGAGCTGCGCGCGCTGGTGTAATCGCCGCGCATCAATCCCGCGTCTTCTGTTAAATGCCTTCCCCATCCGGGAAGGCATTCTTGCTGATGACAAACCTGTTTGGTTATTGTGCCCGCCTTTCTGCCGGGCGGCGGCTTCGCCTTACCCGGCCTACGAAAGGCAGCAATATCAAACCGTTATGCGGTTGGCTGTAGGCCCGCGCAAGCGCAGCGCCGCCGGGCAACCCCTGAAGATTGCCCTTTGGCTGCAGTCTGAATGCCTTCCCCTCCGGGGAAGGCATTTTTGTTACTGGCCGCGGTAGCCGCCGCCCAGGGCTTTGATCAGGGTAATGTCGATGCTCAGCCGCTGGGCCTCAATGTCCAGCAGCAACAGCTGCTGGGCAAGAACCGCCCGTCGGGCCTCTTCGGCGGCGTAGCGGCTGAGCAGGCCGCGCTGATAATGTGCGCGAGCGCTGTCGGTGGTGGTCTGCGCCGCGGTGACCTTCAGCTGCTGCAGCGCGCGCTGCTGATTCAGGTCGTTAAGCTGGCTGGAGCTGATGGCGACATCGCGAACCGCGTCCAGCACCGCCTGGTTGTACTGTTTGATCAGAATATTGCTGGCGGTGCGCACCGACTGCAGATTGGCGTTCAGACGACCGCCGTCGAAGATCGGCAGATAGAGCCCGGGCAGCAGGTTGATCTGCTGGAAAGAGGACTTAAACAGATCCCCGACGCTCAGGGCGTTATAGCCCCAGAACGCTTTGATATCAAAATGGGGATAGAAGGCCGCTTTCGCCGCGTCGACCTGGCTCAGGGAGGCGGTCACGTATCCGCGCAGCGCTTGCAGGTCCGGGCGGCGGGCCAGCAGCTCGAAAGAGAGCGACGGCGGCAGCGTCTCCTGGAGCGCAGGCAGCGCTACCGGATGGATCGCCGGCATGCTTTGCGCATCGGCGCCGATCAGCGCCCGCAGGGTTTCACGATACTGGGTCAGCATCCCCTCGGCGCTAATGATCTGCTGGCGGGCGGCGAGCTGTTCGGCCTGGGCGTTGGCCACGTCCACACTATCCTCCACACCGCGTTGGGTCCGGTGCTCGTGGGCCGCCACCGAGAACTGGGCAATGCCCTCCAGCTCCTGCAGCAGCGCGATTTTCTGGAATGTCGCCTGCATGGCGAAATAGAGCTGCGCCACGCTGCTGGCGATGTCGAGCTCAATGCCGGCGGTCTCCGCCAGCCGGGCGTTTTTCTCGCCAATGGCGGCGGCGACCCGGGCGCGATCGGCTCCCCAGAGATCGATATTCAGCTGCGCCCCGACGCCAACGGTGTTCAGCGTATACCACGGACCGTTCTTATCCACCGGCAGGGAGTAGGAGTAGGGCCAGCTAAAGGATTTGTCGGTGATCCGCAGGCGGTTTTGCGCCGCGACGGCGGTGGCCTGCAGGCCCATCGCCGACTGGGCGAGTTCCACCGTAGACTGCGACTGGGAGATGCGCAGCCGGGCGGCCTGCATGGTCGGCGAATTCTGCAGCGCCCGGTTGATCAGCATATTGAGCTGAGGGTCATCGTAGGCCTCCCACCAGCGGGCTGCCGGCCAGTTGCTGTTCGCCAGGTGGATCACCTGCGCCAGCTGGGCCTGCTGCGGATTGACGATGGCGACCTGGGCAGGCTCGTCCTGAATCAGCGCGCAGCCGCTGAGCAGCGTCAGCGTCAGGGTAAGGAGAGTGCCGCGCAGCCGCGCGGAGAAAGGAAGGATCATCATGACGTTTTAGCCTGTTGCTCAGTCGCTATCGGTGTCGGGCCCCAGTCGGGCAGGGTGGCCAGCGCGGCGGCCAGCGCTGGGCCAAAGGGGTTAGTCAGGTCGGTGGCCAGCGGTTCGGCAGGGGCCGTTGCCTCCTGTTCGATACGTTCGGCGTAGCGCCGCAGCTGTTCGGCGCAGCGGGCCAGGGTCGGGTCTCCCGGCGCGGCGTTGAGCCGGTATCCTTCGCTGAGGCGGGCGATCTCCTCGGCCCGGGCGAGGGTGGCGCGCATCGGCCAGTTTTTCGCCTGGGGCCAGGGGTGGGCATACGTGCCCAGCGGTTCGGCGCGAACCCGATGGATAAGTGCTTCGCTGTCGGTGAAGGCGACAAACAGAGGGGCCAGCGGCACCACATCGTGCGGGGCGGCGAGGCAGTCCGCCAGCCGGCGATAGAGTCCGGCGAGGCGCGATTTCAGCTGCGGCGCTTCGCTGTCCGGCCAGAGATATAAATGGACAATGGAGGAGACCAGCACCCCGAGCAGGATACCCAGCACCCGGTCCCGTAGCTCGGTGAGGTTAGTCAGCGGACCAAACCAGCTGAGGAAGGCCAGCGCAAAGGTGAAGCCAATCTGGATCCCGGCGTAGGCGATACGCTCCGAACCGGCGGCAATCCAGGCCGCCAGCGCCAGCACTGGCAGGGACATCGCCAGCAGCCCCGACAGCGAGTCGGTCCAGGGCTGGACAAAAACGATTAACAGCAGCGCCAGCAGAGTGGCGAACAGCGCGCCGCCGATGCGCAGCCACGTCTTTTGCATCGTGGCGCCCAGCCCGGGCTGGGCGACGATCACGCAGCTCAGCATAATGGTATGCAGTCCCTGCCAGTCGGCAGCGGTATAGAAGACATAGCAGATTAGCGTCGCCAGCAGGGTCTTGAGCGCAAAATGGAGATACGCCGGGTTGCGCCAGGCGTCCGGCGCCAGCAGGGGCGGCTTCTCCACCTCGCCCTGCGGCAGAGCAACGGGCTCACCCAGGGCCAGCCGCTGCAGAAGGGCTACCATCTCCTGCAGAACGGCGCGATTGACGCCGCGGCCGCTGAGCGCCAGGGGAGGAATAGCGCCGTCAAACGGCCCCTCGCTGAGGGCACTCTTCAGCTGCAGCACCGCCTGCGACAGCCGCAGGCGATCGTCGCTATCGGCCTCGTCCGCTTGCAGCAGCGCCGCCAGCTGGTAGCAGCGCAGGGTGGCGGCCAGCCGCGAGCGCCAGGCCTGGGGATCGGCGGCGATCTCCGGCGTCGCCCGGCTGGCCTGGGCGAACAGCGACTGCAGCTGGTTGAACTGCGCGGCGGTCTCGCCGAAGGTCGGTGGCGCTTCAGCGTCCGGGTCTGCCAGCCGGCTGGCGACCGCCTGCAGCATCTCCGCCAGACGCGCCTTAAACTGGTTGCCGGGAAAGGCCTGCTGAAAACAGGCGTTGACCAGCAGGGTGACGAGGATCGCGGTGTTAATCGCCACCCACAGCCAGAGCAGCAGCCGCACCAGGATTTCACTCTGGCTGGTCATCGACGGGAAGGTTTGGGCGTAAATCACCGCCAGCGCCACCACGAAAAAGGCCAGTCCCAGCTTGCCCAGCACCCGCATCAGATAGATGGCGCAGAAAAAGAGCGCCACGGAGGCCGCCAGGCGGATCAGCGGGTAGTCATAGGTCCACTTGATGATCAGCAGCACGCCGCCGAGCGCCACGCTGACGGTGACAAAAAAGACCACGCTGACTAACTTAATCATCAACACGTTAGGCTGGCTGACGTAGAACACGACGATCAGCGCGACGGCCAGAAAGGGGATCTGCAGGGTCATGAACAGGGTGATGAGCACCGCACAGCTCAGCGTCAGGCGCAGCGTGTAGCTGGCGCGTCCCGGTGCGTCGCGCAGTTCCTGGCGTAAAAAATGGGCGAGAGGAAACATCGCGTCGCCCGGCTACGGCTGCAGCACGGCGCTGGCCGAGGCGCCCATGCGGAACAGTTCAGGATCGGGATCGCTGACGGCGATTTTCACCGGGAAGCGCTGCGAGACGTGGACCCAGTTAATGCTTTTCTGGATCAGCGGCAGGCCTTCGATGACGCTCCCGCCTTCGGGCAGGACGCCGGAGCCGACCGAATCCACCACCCCGTTAAAGGTCCGGTTGTGGTTGGTCATCACGGTGATGCGCGCCGCCACCCCGGGGCGCACGTTGTTCAGGTCGGTTTCGCGGAAGTTAGCGATCACATACCAGCGGTCGTCATCCAGCAGGGTGAAGACTGGCTTCAGCGCCGAAGCGTACTGGCCGACGGTGGTTTTCAGCGCCACCACCACGCCGTTGAACGGCGCGCGCACTTCGGTGAATTCCAGATGCAGTTCGGCGAGGGCGATTTGCGCCAGGATCCCGGCGCGTTGCGCCACCATGGCATCCACGCCGGTCACAGCCGCCGAGGCCTGTCTGGCCTGCAGCAGCGTGGCCTCCAGCTCCGCCCGCGCCGCTTTCTCGGCGGTGCGCGCCTGATCGAGATCTTCCTGCGAGGCAAACCCCTGCGGCACCAGCGGCTCAAGGCGGATGCGCGTGGAGGTGGTCTGCTTGACCAGCGCTCTGGCGCGCTCGACGGCGGCCGCCACCGACTGGGCGTTATACTCCTGCGCTTTGATGGTGCGCTGGGTCAGCATAATCTGCGCGTCGAGGGTCGTCAGCCGCGCTTTCGCGTCATCGAGCATCGCCTGATAGGGGCGGGGGTCGATGCGGAACAGCAGATCGCCTTTTTTCACCCGCTGGTTATCGCGAATGGGCATCTCCACGATGCGCCCGCTGACCTCGGGCACCACATCGATGGTATCGGCGTAGACATAGGCGTCATTGGTCTCTGGCGACGTTTGCAACTGCCAGATAACCAGGATCAACGCCAGGATGGCGGCCAGGACCAGCGCCAGCAGAGGCCATTTCTTGCGTAACAGGGGAGTGCGGGAAGTAGTCATAAGCGATCAGTGAACAAAAAACAGAAACCACAGCAGTGTGGCGAACAGGAACATCAGCGCGACATAGCTGAAGACCAGGGGAGAAAAGCGCGGCTGCCAGCCTTTACGGGTAATCAGGATATGGCAGGGGATCAGTAAAAACGCCCCGCCCAACAAGCAGAAAAACCAGCCGGGGAATGCGGCGCCCAGTACCGGGATCGCTGGTGAGAGTGAGCAGCCGGTCAGCGGCAAGACGAGCAGTAGCCGCGCTGGGCGGGCTATGGTGGCAATATGATTCAATGGAACATCCCTGAGTGCTCTTACCAGTGTGTCATGAGTGTAATCGCCTCGTTGCGGGAATGAAAGTCAACCGTTCGTTGACTGCGGGATCCTTGCGCGCCGGGAGAGGGGGAGGATGCGCCAAATCGCTCTCCTCACGCCCATTACCGACTTGTGCATAGTCAGCCGTCAAGCGGAGGACTATGCTTAGCCTGAAAGTCATAAAACAAGACCGAGGCAATGTCATGGATAAGGAATTACTGGAAGCCGGCTACCGGGCCTACACCGGGGAGAAAATCGACGTCTACTTTAATACGGCGATCTGTCAGCATTCCGGGAACTGCGTGCGCGGCAGCGCGAAGCTGTTCAATCTCAAGCGTAAGCCGTGGATCATCCCGGATGAAGTAGATGTCGCGACGGTGGTGAAGGTGATCGATACCTGCCCGAGCGGCGCGCTGCAATATCGTCATAAATAAGCGAGGAGAAGATGGAAATACTGGAAGGGCACAACAAATTTTATGTTAACGACGCGCAGGGTAACCAGGTCGCGGAGATTGTTTTTGTTCCCACCGGCGAACACCTCAGCATTATCGAACATACCGATGTCGATCCCAGCCTGAAAGGCCAGGGGGTGGGGAAACAGCTGGTGGCGAAGGTGGTGGAAAAAATGCGCCAGGAGCAGCGGAAGATTATTCCTCTCTGCCCGTTTGCCAAACATGAATTCGATAACACCCGTGAATACGACGATATTCGCGCCTGACGTACCGGCACCGGTGTCAACCGGTGCGCTTTTCTCTCGCCAGCGAATCCACGCCTTTAGTCACTCATCGCTTCCCCTCATGCCTGTACAAATGCCGACCGTGAGTTTGCTGATGAACGAGGCGGCTGCCTGTGCGGAAAGCGAGGGGCCAGATGCGGGTGATATTCCACCAGCTTTTTCACTCCCGCCAGCCGCTGAGTGTAGAGCGTTTTCTGGCTCAATCCGAGACGTTGCGACTGCTCGCCTATCGTCTGCCCTTGCAGCAGGGCGAGGAGCGCTTTGAGCTCGGCATGACTTAAACCGGCGGCCCGTTTTCGGTGGATCAGGGCGGCTTCACTGGCAAGGCGTTCAAGCCGCGGCGCGTTCTTCAGCCGATGGATCAGTTGCGCGCAGGGGAGGTCGGCAGGAGCGGCATGGACGTTGCGCAAACGATCCGGATGGCTCACCTGATAAAGCAGCGTTCGCCACAGCCAGATGGCCGGGCTGCGGCTAAGCATCAGCATCGGCAACGGGCGTGATGCCTGGTCGAGCAGCCTGGCCGCCTGGCGCAGTGTGGTGAGCATCCACAGGGGATCGTCAGGAAGAAAGACCACGATCCGCTTCACCGCGGCCAGCTCCCGCAGAGAGACGCCCTCCACCGGCAGCACGACGGGCCGCTTCCCCGCGTTGTGCATCAGCTGGCTCAACCCACGGGCGGCCAGCGAGCAGGGAGAGAGGATGTACTCGGTCATCATTGATAGACAAAGGTAATGCCGATGATCGACTGCACGTTGCCGGCGGTGACCTGGCCTGTGGTCCGGGCGTAGGTCGCCGTCAGGCCGAGATTGACCGGCGAGGTTCCGACGGTGCCCAGTGAGACCGTGCTGTTCGCCGGCACGGCGCTGCCGTTGCGGGTAAGCTGGACGCCTATCCCTTGCGCCGGCGAGGCGGAGGCGGTGTTAGTGAAGATCGCGTTAGCGCTGTCCGCGGTGGCGCCGGAGAGGTAATACCCCAGCTGTTGGCTCTGCGCGCAGTGCACGGTGAGCGGCACGGCCATGGAGCCCGGGTAGTCGGGGAGGGTGACGGTGACATCGCGGGCGGAGACATCGCAGCCGCCGGTGGGGACCACCACGTCGTTATTGGCGTAGATATTCCAGATGAACTGGAAGGAGTCGCTATTGTAGTTGTTAGTCTGATGCAGGATCAGCACCGCGATTAACGATCCTGCGGTGATCGCCACCCCGCCGGCGGTGCTGACCGGCGTCAGATACAGGACGGCCGGCCAGGGCTTATCGGTCCGGGAATCGTAAATCACCCGCGCCGTTTCCGTGGTGGTCGGGAAGGGGTAAGAGGTGCCGTTATATTTCACGGTGCCAGAGAAACTTGACAGCACACCGCCATAGGCGGATCCGCGCTGCAGGGTCACGTAGTCAGTGATCGTTTCCGGATAGTCGTTATGGCAAAAAATCTGCGTGGAGAGGTCGACCACCAGGTTTTGCCCGACGTTGACCGCCGGGGTCAGGTTAACGTAGACGTTGGCTGAGCCGCCGCCGATGGGGATCGTCGCGCCGGTGGCTGTTTTGCAGGCGAAGGACCAGGCGTTCATCGACCAGCCCAACAGCAGCAGGGTGGTGAATAAAGGGATAATTTTTTTCATCATGATGCTCTCCTGGCTCAGGCGTAGGTATAGGTCACGTTAATCACCGCCTGAATGGTGCCTTGCGTGGCGCCGCCGTTGACCGACAGGGCCCTGACCTGCAACGGGAAGCGGGCGGACTGGCTGGCCTCATCCACCTGTACCGACTGGCTGCTGCCATTGTTCAGCGTGGTGCCATCCTCGCTCTGCAATTCGAGCTGAATATTGCCCGCCGTCCCCTGGTTTTTGTAATAGCCGGTGCTGTCCGCGGTCCCGCTGAAGGTGGCCTTCACCCGTGAGGTACCGACGGGGCAGTTGCTGAGATCCAGCGCCACGCTGTGCCAGGCCGATGCCGATCCTGCGCCAATCAGGCTGAAGGTGTAGAGATCGCCCAGCTCGACGGTGGCATTGACGGTGGAGACCGTGCAGGGTCTGGCCACCACTTTCCCGTTGACGGTAAGGGTGACGTCGGCCGACCGCAGGGAAGGGCTCGCGGTTAACAGGCCGGCCAGCAGCCAGCCCACGTGGGTCCATTTCATTTCAGCCTCCACTTACTGAAATTCCAGGGTGAATGTTGCTGTCGCATTGACATGCCCGGCGGTGACGGGCACCTGCGTGGCCATCAGACGGGCGTAAAAGTTCAGGATGTTGGTCTGGCCCGGCGTCAGCGTGGTCCAGGCGATGGCTGACGACGGGGCATTGACAGGCAGCCGGGACTGCTGCTGGTCGAGAATGTCCACCCCCATTCCCGCCGCCGCCGAGGCGCCGGCGTCAAGTTTTAACAGGCTGGTATTGACGCTGTCCGCCACGCCGGTGAAACCGACCTTCACCGCGGTGACGGAAGTGCCGCAGGGCGATAGCACGATACGGAACGGCACCGGCGGGGTCGTCGCCCCGACGGCGTAAAACTGCTTCGCGGCGTTGTCCTGCAAATCGACGGTGAAATCCTTCGACTCTCCGGCCACCGCGCAGGCGTTGTCGCGCACATAGCCGCTGATGGCGATCGTGCTGTCGGCAGCGAAGGCCAGCGGCGCAAACAGAGCGAGCAGGGCGCTCAGCAGAAACTGCGGTGTTCTCATCATCATCTCCTTAGCGACACGCGACGGACAGCTGGCTGAGCGACTGCTGCTGGCTCTCCGGCGGCAGACGATAATCGGCCACGCACTGGGCGTCCGGGCCATCGCCCCATTTCACCCGCACCTTGCCCGCCAGCGGCATCCCGCTGAGGTAGACCTGACCGTTATCCGCGACGATGCTGCCGCTCTGGTTGCTGTCGCTGGTGGCGAGGGCGCCAAACGGCACCGGTTTGCCGCGATGGGTCAGCGTCATCAGAATCTTCATTCCCACCTGGGCGTTAAAGCTGGCGCGGACGATCGCCCCATGGGTAGGCACCACGCTGACCACTGCATCGTCAAGATCGACATTGTCGGCCAGGGTATTGGTGTCCAGCGCGACCCGGTTTTCGCGATACTCGGTGGCATACGGCAGGACGGCATACCCGCGCCAGTCGGTGCGCACCCCGGTCTGGTTTTCTACCTTCACGCCGCCGGCGCCGGGGGCTTTCACCAGCACTACGGTATCGTTCAGCGGCTGGCTCAGGGTGATGCCGTTGGCGTGCGCCAGCACGCCGCCGCTGACCCCGTAGTAGAGCTGTTTGAAACCATCGCTGCGGCTGTAGCCGACGTTGGCGTTGCCGTAGCCGCCGCGGTAGTTGAGCGCGGTATAGCCGGTGCTCCCGCTGTCGCCGTTGCCGCCGCCCGCATAGCCGGTCTGCACGCTATAGCTGAGGTTATTGTCTTCCAGCAGGGTGCCGTACAGGCCCGCCAGATTGGTCATGCGGCCATTGAGATCGTGCGACAGGCTGTAGCTGGCGCTGGCGTGCCGCCAGACCGAACGGCTATCGGAACGCAGCCAGTGGCTGAAGGGGATATTGACGTTGACCGCCAGCATCTGATCGCGCCCCTGCTGCCAGGCATTTTTCGTCAGGCTGTAGCTTAGCGACCAGTTGATATCGTCTACGGCGGCGTTGAGGCCGGCCTGCAGTTGCTCATCGGCATCGTCGGTGCCCCAGTAGGTCTGGTGGCTGCCGCTCAGATAGAGGGTGGCGGTGCGCCCCAGCTGTTGGGTCACGCTCAGCTGCACCTTACCGCGCTTGCTGTAAGCCAGATTGTAGTAGTCGGTAAATTTGGGTTTCACCTGGATAACCCCGTCCTGGGTTTCCACGCTGTAGCCGCTCATCCGGCGGTAGGTGGTATCGGCAAAGTTATAGTAGCCGCGGGTGGAGTAGCGGTAGCCCACCAGCTGCAGGTTGGTGCCGGTCTCATCCAGTGACTTGTTATAGAGAAAACGCACCGACTGTCCCTGATGCTCGCTGTCGTCAGGCAGGGTGGCGTTGGCCTGGGTGATATCCAGCGATAAGGCGCCGAAATAGCCCATGTTTTTCCCCACCCCGAGGTTAAAGGCGCGATAGCGGTCCGCCAGCTGGGTGCCGCCGTACAGGGTCCAGCCGGCCGGCAGGCCATGCATGGCCGTGCTCTGGAAAAAATCGGGCGTTTCCTGCTGGCTGTTGCCGCTGCGGTACTCCCCGGCGGTGAGGGCGAAGCGGGTATGGCCTTCGCGCTGCAGCACCGGCACCGTTGACCAGGGCACGCTGAAGACCTGGCGGGTGCCATCCGCTTCTTTAATGGTGACCTGCAGATCGCCGCCGTTGCCCGCGGCGTAGAGATCGTCGATGGTAAACGGCCCCGGCGGCACCGTGCTCTGGTAGATTTCGTAGCCGTTTTGTTTGACTGACACCTGCGCGGTGCCGCGGGCGATCCCGTGGATCACCGGCGCGAAGCCTTTCTGGCTGTCCGGCAGCATATTGTCATCCGAGGCCAGCTGCGCGCCGCGGAAGTTGATCCCGTCGAAGACATCGCCGTTGGTGTAGCTATCCCCGAGGGTAAGCCGCGAGCGCAGGGAAATGATGTCCCGCTCAAGCCAGCTGTTGACGTGCTGCCAGCGGTTCTCATTGGATGACGCGCTGCCGCCGCTGCTGTAACTCCAGGTGCTGTTGTCGCGCAGGCGCCACGGACCGAAGTTCAGACCGCTCTGCAGGTTCAGATAGGCGTAACGGCTGTTGCCCCCGGTGGTGTTATGGACGTTATTACCGGTGAAGTTATAGTTAATCAGCCCGGCGGTGATGCCGTTATCCCATAGCTCCGGCGGGATATACCCGCGGGCGTGGCTGCCCATAAACGCCTGGGGTACGGTGAGATACAGGCGCTGTTGGCCGACATCGAAGCGGGTGGTGGCTTCGCTGATGAGCGTCGTTAGCGGCACGCAGGCCGTACTGTCCAGGGCCGCCATGCCCGTCACCCGTCCGGTATCCACCCCCATGCTCGCCAGCTGGCCGCGGGTCAGGCAGGGCGACAGGCCATTGCCTTGCGCATCGGCCTGGAAAGTGACGTCCCGGGTGGTCATATAGCCGTTATTGAGATAAATATCGACGCGATAGGTGCCCGGCGGGACCTCCTGGCCTTTTTCAAATCCCGACAGGTCTGCCACCGCCGCCGGATCGTCAGCTAAAAAGCGGGGGTTAAAATAGAGGTCCGCCTGCGCGGCGAACGGCTGTGAGCAGAGCCACAGCGTCAGCGCCGGCGTAATCAGGCGCCGGGCGCTTCGGCGACCCCCATGGTCCAGTCCATATTTTCGATGTGACATAATCCCTCCGGTCCGACGTTGCCCGGCTGTCAGTGCTTCTGGTCATGCGCAGCGTGGCCCGCGCGGCGGGGCACACCAGATTTAACGCAGTACGCCATTCATTTTCGGCGTCAGCGCGCCGTAATCGTTAATGGTGCGATAGGTGATGGTGTTGCCGGCATCCGCGGGCAGCTTGACGCTGGTTTTACCCATCGGCGGCACCAGGGCGTTTTCCAGAATGCGCGTTCCGGCGTTCAGTTCGGTCACCGTCAGGTAATAAGGGGTTGGATTCGTCAGCGTTAGCGACGATCCGTTGCGGCTAAAGGTCAGCTTGTCCGCCGCCTGATCCGGGGGCAGGGTCAGTTTTGCCGGTCGGTAGTAGAGCTTGATGCGGCTGATAATCGCCAACTGGAGGGTGTTGTCGCTGAGCTTCGATTTATCCATTGAGGGAATAGCCTTCACGTTCATCCAGAACAGGCTTTCCCGATCCTGCGGCAGCTGGTTATTGGTCGCATCGATAATGCGCAGGGTGTTCTCTTTTTTGCCCTGCATGGCAAACAGCGGGGGAGTGATAACAAACCGGCCGTCTCGCTGCCCATCGGCATTTTCCACCCATGACTGAATAAGCCAGGTGCTGTTGTCGTCGTTATTGGTCACCGCCAGCTGGACCTGTTTCTGACCCGCCGGGTAGATAACCCGGGTCGCGCCCAGCGCGACGCCCGCGTGCGCGCTGGCGCTCAACGCGCCGGCGGCGAAAAGCACACATCCCGTCAGTATGCCGCGTATCGTCGTTGCTGTTTTTCTCACATTATCTCCTTGTCTGCTCACGGTGTTGTCCTGCTGGTCTGCGGGTTGATTACTGATAAGTTAATGAGAACCAGGCCTGGGCGTTGGCCGCGCCGCCGATGACCTGGCGTCCGGTCGCCCGATATTTGGCGACGAAATTTAGCGTCGTCGGTCCGCGGTAGAGCGGTATCCAGCGATCCGGCGGACGATTGAGAGGCAGCTGCTGGCCGTGACTGTCGAACAGCGCGATGCCGATCCCGCTGGCGATCCCCGGGCCTTCACCCACCGACAGCACGTCGGGGTTTTTGCCGTCAGCCACGCCGTGAAATGCCACCCCGACATGCTGGCTGACTGCCGTACTGCAATCCTGTAAATGAATCGTGAAAGGGATCGGGTTGCTGTCTTCGCCCACGTCGTGAAATCGGTTACTGCTGATCTGTCCCAGATTGACCGTCATCTGCCGATCGCCGGCTTCGACGCGGCAGGAACTGGCCATAATCAGGCCCTGAAAGCGCATGCTGCCCCCCGGCAGCGTGACGTTCCACTGATTACCGGCCAGCGCCAGCGGAGGCAGCAGCAGTAGCAGACCCGATTTCATTCCCTGCATCGTTTCACCCCGGTTGCAAAATTAAGCGCGGGCCCTCCTGGCCCGGATGGCTTCCTTGCCTGATGTTTGCCTTACTCGTACTGCACTTTGAAGGTGGCGTCAGCGTTCGCGATACCGGCGGTCGCGGCGCCAGTGGCGTAGTAACGCGCCTGGAACGGAATGATGTTGGTGCCGTCATTCAGCGTGGTGGCTGCGCTGAAGGTGGCGCCGTCCAGCGCCAGCGGCGTGCCGGTGTTGTCGAGGATCTGCACGCCGACGTTGGTCGCGCTGCCGGCGGCAGAGTTTTGCAGCGCCAGAACGGTGGTATTGCTGCTGTCGATGGCCGTACCGGCGAAGGCGACGGACGCTTTGGTTGCTACCGTGGTGTCGCAATCATCCAGCTGAATGTTGAAACCAACGGACGAACTGGTGCTCCCCGCCGTGGCCAGCTTCGCGGAACGCACCTGGCCCAACTGGACGGTTTGATCGATAGAGCCGGCATCCACCGCACAGGCCGCGTTAACGACTTCCCCTTTAAAATGGACGGTCCCGCCGTTAACCGTGGTGGTATCGGCCAGGGCCGCCGCGGAGCTCAGAGACAGGGCTGACACAACAATCATTGCCAGTGTTTTGATTTTCATACTGTTTTCCTTTGAACGATGTCGAAATAACGAACCGGATTGGCAGCCGTTGTGCCTTCCAGGCATTTCAGATTTCAGCCGAGTGGTCCGGCTGCCGGCTCTGCACAGTTTTCGCCCAACCGATGAGACAATTGGGGCCATTTTGACTCGTTGAGATAAACGATCTGTTCGTTGTTTAATCTTGCCTGTTTTCCGGTATTAAACTCTGTTTAGTGTGGTTTTATTGGTTATTTAATCTGGTGGTATTGGCGAGAGTGCGAAAGGAAGAGAGATACCGCTGGCGAAGGCGCGCCAATGCAACGGGAGGGCAGGGTGGGGAAAAGTGCGTAATTGACGCTTTAAAAATATATTAAAAACATGTAGTTAATAATTTTTCTGCAGAAATATGGCGTGGTGAGTTGCAAAATATGTCAAAACATTTTTATGATATAAACAGTTTGGCCCCAATTGACCTGTTCACGGTTTATTTTTTTAATTAAATTCAATCAGTTGTATCAACTCCCGATTCTGCAATGCTTTCTCCAATAAGATTATTTCTTTCCCATATTCCAGCGAAACGCGCCGCATTGCTGGCGGTGTAGCGTACCGTGTGTCGAATATTACGATGACCGAGGTAATCCTGGATCAAACGGGTATCTGTACCTCTTTCCGCCAGTTCGTAGCCGCAGGCGTGACGCAGCATATGGGGGTGGGTCTGCGTCACGGTACCCGCCTTTTCCCCGGCGGAGCGAATAATACGATACGCCTGCTGGCGTGAGAGCGGGGTCCCGCGACGGGAGATAAAAAGCGCGTCGGTTTTGGCCGCCGCTTTCCAGCCGGCGCGGACCTGACTCCAGCGCTCAATGGCCTCACGTTCATCAAAGCGCAGCGGGTGAATAGTTGAAAAACCGTTCTTCAACCGCCGCACATTGACCCGGCCTTCCCGTAGATCCAGATCGTGATAGTGCAGATCCAGCAGTTCGCTGATGCGCATCCCGTGGCGAAAGGCGAGAAGGATGAGGCAGTAGTCCCGCTCGCCGGTGGCGCCCTGACGCGCGGCCTGCATCATAGCCTGAACTTCTTTGGCGGTAAGAAAACGACGTCGGTTCACAATAATTACTCCTGAAAAAGAGGTGAGGGGTCGTCATGGCGAAACCATACGCCATGACGGAAAAGATCCGTAATGTAAGAACGGTACAAGGTGAAGGCGATTAACCACGTATAGATAGCATATTATATTTACAGCCAGTCAAAATATCGCCTGGCGATAATTCTTAATTTTAGAGATTTTAAGCAAGGTCACAATAGATCTGCTCGGGTTTTATAGCATGTGCATAAAATAAAAGGGATTTTTCACTCGGTAGATTTTAAAAAATAGCGGGGTGGATTTTTAGCCAACAATAAAGAATCACGGCAAAACCGGAATTAATACAGGGTCAATTTAACGATGAGATCGCAGGATTAAATAAGAACTTGCGGGAACAGTAATCATAATTAACTGAGGGTTAATTTATTGCTATTTAATTTCCCCGCAACGCGGTACAACGCCATCCGTGGCGTCAGGCTTACTGAAGCAGCGACAGGCGCTGTTTGTCGCGCGTATTGTCCCAGATACCATAGAAGCGTCCCGCGTTGCTGGCGGTATACCAGACGGTATGGCGAATATTGCGGTGTCCGAGATAGTCCTGGATCAGACGGGTATCGATACCCATATTGGCCAGCGCAAAGCCACAGGAGTGGCGCAGCATGTGCGGGTGGATCTCCAGCGGCAATCCCGCCTGGTCGCCAGAGGAGGCGATAATTTGATAAAACTGCTGGCGGGAAAGGGGATTGCCTTTGCGGGAGAGAAACAGCCACTCGCTGGCGGCCTGTGGCCAGGTGTTGCGAATGGCCAGCCAGCGCTTTAGGGCGTGGATCTCTTTATTCAGCAAAGGGTGGGTGGTCGAAAACCCCTTTTTTAGCCGATGGATATAAACGCAGCGGGAAGCAAGGTCGATATCGGATATTCTCAGGCGACAGATCTCGCTGGCGCGCAGACCATGGATGAAGCACAGCAGCGTCAGGCAATAATTACGTGCGGCATAGGGACCGCTATCGGCGGCTTTAAGTAGTGACTCGATTTCATTCTGAGTCAGGAAGTTCCTTTTTTTAATCTCGGCGTTATTCGTCATAGTGTTCCCTTTTATGGCAGGCAAATATTACGCTTTCCAGGCCTGCGTCAGGTCATTGTTAAATGCGACTGCCTTTTTATTTTTAAACAGCGTGCTGATAACGTTTTTATTTGCTACGGGAGCATGCGGTATCATGGGCTATCGCCATCCCCAGCGATAAGACGCCGTATGCTGAAGGGTAAAGAAAGGGTTAGCTGGTTGAACTGGCGAATCTTTCCTGGAGGTTTCCACGTCCTGTACATCCCTGATCCTCTTGATGATGCCCGCTTGATGATGGAGGCACTGGCTTCCGGCCACGGCAAGGCGGCCATCAATGCCGTCATGATTTATTTCCCGGCAGTTGGGGCGGCACGGCGTCAGCCAGCCGGCCTCCCGTATCTCAGCGACGGGAATGGCATGAGTAATTTCTCAGACAGAATACAACCTTGAACCGTCTGGATAGCATTCACTGCAAAACTACAACAGAGATTAAACCATACTGCAAAAAGCCTGGGGATAATAGCCATTGTCTCTGTGAGGGCACTTTACGTCTTATTTAACGGGTTGAGCTTAATCTTAATGGTGCTGTGGGAGCGCGGGCGGTAATCGGCGGAAGCGGTGATATCAGGCGGTGGGTATAAGAGAGGCATAGGCTGCAGACTGGTGTGGGTAATATTCTGCTGCGAGCTAAGAATAAAGAGCAGGTAGGGGACAGACGCGACGGTCCGGTGTCGCAGGCGGTGTTAAAGGCTCCGGTGGCAGAAGTCCGCGATCTGATATCCACCGGAGCAGGCTGACTTACCATTTTTCGTCGCGGGCTTCCTGACGACCTTCGCGGCGGTTTTCCCGCTTATCGTGACGGCAGCTGGCGTTGCTTTGATTATTATTTCTGACGCACTCTTGCTTGGTTTCACGGCCCTGCTCGCGGCTATCCTGGCGGATATCGCGAGCGTCCTGGCGCTGGTCGCTGCGCCAGGTCGCCTGCGCCGAAAGCGAGGGCGTCAGCAGCGCGACGCACGCCAGGGCGAGTAAGCATCTTTTCATGGGGGTGGTCCTGTTAATGAATATATTAAATTAATAGCAGTTAATGAATATTCGTGCCTGATGCGCAGGATGATAAAGTACAAAAAGTGCCAGGATAGCGATAACTGATTTATTTTTATCTTTTTTAGGTGTGTAACGATTGCTCTAATATGTTATGCAGGGCGTCAACAGCAAAAACAAACGTCTGTGGTATGCTGAAAATATGAAAATGCTTTGTGCAAAGGTAGGGCAGAGGGTAGGTGTAGGAGCCCGCTGATGCTGATAATGCGGAGCCTTGTGACCTTAAGCATTGACGAGAAAAATCCGACAAATTATCCAGGCACTATTGTTCGCCGGGCATGAGATTGTCGTCTGGCGGTTGATCTCTTTTCACCATGGCTTACCGATGATGATACCGACTTCGCAACGCGACTGGCGCCTGCTGGCCGCCGGGAGCGGCGGCCTTCTTCTGCTGGCCGCCGGCATCACCTTGCACAGCCACTGGAGCGACTTCCTCCAGTGGTGCCTCGCCACGCAAATTACCTTGCATCGCTATCTGGTGATGTACCTTCTGCTGCTGAACAACCATCAGTACAGCGGCGGCGTCTGGCTGCTGGTGGGCGCTTTTCTCTACGGCGTGCTCCACGCTATCGGACCGGGCCACGGCAAGTTTATCGTCACCACTTACCTGAGCACCAATCAGGAGAGCCTGACCGCGGCGCGGGTGGTGCCTTTTCTCGGCAGCCTGCTGCAGGGCGTCAGCGCCATCCTGTTTGTCTTTATTCTCGCGGTGGGGCTGAATCTGGCCGCTGGCGATCTCAGCGCCAGCCGCTGGTACGTCGAGAAGATCAGCGCCCTGACCATCGCCGCCTTTGGGGTTTACGTTATCTGTCGTGCGCTGCAGAGCCTGCTGCCGGGTAAAAGGAGAATACGCGCCCTGAGGCCGGCGCATCAGCATGATGCCTCGTGCGGCTGCGGGCACCACGGCGTGGGACACGACCTGCAGGGCGCCGACTGGAAGACACGCCTGGGCGTGGTGCTGGCCATCGGCGCCCGGCCCTGCAGCGGAGCGATTATGATCCTGCTGTTCGCCAACGCGCTGGGGATCGTCAGCTGGGGCATCGCCGCGGTGATGACCATGGCGCTGGGCACCGCGCTGTCGATCCTTGGTCTGTCGCTGGCGGTGCACTATGCCCGTCACCGTACCGTCAACCGGCTGACGGCGACCAGCCGTCCGCGGCCCTGGCTGGTGCCGCTGGTGAAGATCCTCGGCGGGCTGGCGCTGATCCTCTTTGCCGCGACATTGTTTTTCACCGTGGTGCCGATCAGCGCTAACGGCGACTTTATCGCCGCCGGCTGTTAACGGCTCTCCAGCAGGCGCATCAATACCCGCAGCGCCTGATCCAGCTGCTGGCGCTCGCCATCGCTGAGCCCCGCCAGCAGCTGCCGTTCATTATCGACATGGGTCTCCACCGCTTCATCGATGCGTTCACGTCCGGCGGGCGTCAGGGCGACCAGCATACTGCGGGCGTCTTCCGGATTGGGCAGGCGGGTAATAAATCCGCGTTTCTCCAATGCCTTCAGGCGATGAGTCATGGTGCCGGAGGTGATCATCAGCGTGGAGAAGAGCTGGGTAGGCGAAAGAATAAACGGCGCCCCGGCGCGGCGCAGCGTCGCCAGCATGTCAAACTCCCAGCGCACCAGCTCATGGCGTGTAAAAGCCACTTCCACCTGCGGCTCCAGCAGCATGGCGCATCGTTTCAGACGGCCAATTGGCCCCATTGGGCTGCAGTCGAGGTCCGGCCGCTCGCGCTGCCACTGGGCGAGGATCCGATCAACGGCGTCGATCGGCGGTGATTTGTCCATAAGTGCTCACTTGTCTTGATATCAAGATAATTGCGTGTACATACTTGCGGCACCAATTTAACTTGAAGTGAAGATAAAATCATGGCTTTTCTCTCGCGTAGTCTGATGCTCGACCTGCTGCTCACGGCGCTGGCGCCCGCTATCTGGGGGACGACCTACATCGTCACCTCCCAGTTTCTTCCCCCCGACCGGCCGTTTATCGCCGCCCTTCTGAGGGTTTTGCCGGCAGGCATCGCCCTGCTGATCTGGAGCCGCCGCTTTCCACAGCGCGGCGAATGGCTAAAGCTTATCGTTACCGGCATCTTAAATATCGGCGCATTTCAGGCGCTGCTGTTTATCGCCGCCTATCGCTTACCCGGCGGTCTGGCGGCAGTGATTGGCGCGATCCAGCCGCTGCTGGTGATGCTTCTCGCCTGGTGCGTAGACCGGCAGCGCTCGCCCTGGCTGGCGGTATTCTCAGCCCTCGCCGGCATACTCGGTATGGCCATGCTGCTGCTGTCGCCGCGCACCGTCCTCGACCCGCTGGGCATCGGCGCGGCGTTTCTCGGGGCGATCAGTATGGCGCTGGGCACCTGGCTCTCCCGCCGCTGGGCGCTCTCCCTGCCGATCGTCGCGTTAACCGGCTGGCAGCTGGCGATCGGCGGGGTGGTGCTGGCGCCCGTGGCGCTGATCGTTGATCCCCCTTTACAACAGGTGACAGCGCTGCAGGTGGCCGGCTATCTGTGGCTGTGCGTGGCGGGCGCGATGCTGGCCTATGGCCTGTGGTTCCGGGGGATTGGCCGCCTCTCGCCGGTGGCGGTATCGGCAATGAGCCTGCTGAGCCCGGTGACCGCCGTGGTGTTGGGGTGGATTTTCCTTGGCCAAAAGATCCAGGGGATGGCGCTGGTCGGGCTGATCGTGGTGCTGGCGAGCGTGTTGTCTATTCAGCGCGCGCTGGCGCGTCAGGCGGCGGGGGCAAAAACGAAAAAAGCCCCATAACGGGGCTCGACATTGCTGTGTGCGGGGTGGGCGGCGGGAGCCAGACCAGCCGCCCGCAGGCGGCCTGTCCGGCAGCTCCCTCTGCAACCATTCGCTTATTTAGAGAGCTCGGCGGTCATATGGACCTGGTTGCCGGTGTACGCTTCAGTGATGTGGTAGGAAGCGCCTTGTTCTTTCGCAATGGTCGCGATTTTCGCTTCTGCGCTGTCCAGGGTGTCTGCTGTTACGCTCACCGGATGAGCGAAGCTAGCGAAAGAGACCAGGGAGAGCATACCGGCAGCGGCGAGTAATTTTACGTTTTTCATGGTGTTTGTCCTTTTAACTTTTATGGTGGAAAGCGTGTTTGCTTTCGATGGGCTTATAATAAGTCTGCTAACTATAACGCGCGTGGCAAAAAGTGCGATTTAGATCACATTTTTATGGCGGTTTGATGACGGAGATATGAATGTTTCTCTATTTTTTAATTTAAAAACAATGGATTATTGATTATTTTTTGATGGGAGTATCACGCGGACTGCCTGCGATCAGAATGTAGAATGCGCCTCATTTACGCGGTTACCATTCGTTGTATGAATTAGTTGGGCGGTTTTTAGCCGCCGTTGGGGCGGATTCGGACGATTCGCAATAGCCCTCTGGCGGCCATTTCGGCATGCTGAGACGGCCATTTCTCTCATGCCCTGGCGTTAGGCTTTCCGCGCTGTAAACATCCATCACCCCGTTTTGATCTATCAATAAGCATTTATTAATAGTTATCGATTATCTGTTATATAACTTAATGAAACGTGAACAAATGTATATTTGTCGGCGAATAAATAGCATTCTTTGACGCCGATAGCACCAGCGAACTTATATTTTTAAGTTCGTTACCTGACGCCTTAAATATTGCGGCTCCCGGTCAGTCGAAGATTCTATTAGCAGTGGCATAAATCAGCATCGCCTGATGTTTCTGGTTCTATGCGAATTCACAGTGTGCTCATTGATTCGTAATTCACTCTGACAAGGAAATGGCAATGAAAAAGGTTCTTCTCTCTGCAGCAATGGCAACCGCGTTTTTTGGCATGACTGCTGCCCATGCAGCTGATACCAATGTTGGCGGCGGCCAGGTTAATTTCTTCGGTAAAGTTACCGATGTATCCTGTACTGTTTCTGTTAACGGCCAGGGCAGCGATGCGAACGTTTACCTGTCTCCGGTAACTCTGACTGAAGTTAAAGCGGCAGCAGCGGATACTTACCTGAAACCGAAATCTTTCACCATTGACGTCTCTAACTGCCAGGCTGCTGACGGCACCAAACAGGATGACGTAAGCAAACTGGGCGTAAACTGGACCGGCGGTAACCTGCTGGCTGGCGCTACCAGCAAACAACAGGGCTACCTGGCGAACACCGAAGCTTCCGGTGCTCAGAACATCCAGCTGGTACTGTCTACTGACAACGCTACCGCACTGACCAACAAAATCATCCCGGGTGACAGCACTCAGCCGAAAGCGAAAGGCGACGCTTCCGCTGTCGCTGATGGCGCGCGTTTCACCTACTACGTAGGCTACGCCACCAGCGCGCCGACCACTGTGACCACTGGTGTGGTTAACAGCTACGCGACTTACGAAATTACTTACCAGTAATTCCGTCAGAAAATAAAACTGCCCCGCGATGGGGCAGTTAATAACAATAATAAAGCGGCGATGACCGCCGCTTGTATTTTTATTCTGAGGTCAGCATGAAGCGTATTGCCCTTTTTTTCTGTTTCATTTTTAGTTTTGCGGCCCACGCCAACAATATTATTGTTAACGGTACCCGCTTTATTTATCCAGGAAATGAAAAAGAAATAACGGTACAGCTTTCAAATAACGCCGACCGTCCGGCGCTGGCGCAGGCCTGGCTGGATAACGGCGATGCCGATGCCACACCGGATACCATTACCACCCCGTTTATTATCACCCCGCCGATTTCGCGCGTTGACGCCAAGAGCGGCCAGACGCTGCGTATTAAGCTCGACAGCAGCGCCGGTCTGGCGAAAGATAAAGAGACGCTGTGGTGGCTGAATCTGTTGGAAATACCGCCGGTGGTGGCCAATCAGAAAAATGAAGGCCAGAACGTGCTGCAGCTGGCGATCCGTTCGCGCTTTAAATTTATTTATCGTCCTGCCGGACTGGGCAACCGCGATGCGGCGGCCGAGAAGCTGACCCTGACCGCCAGCGGCAGTAGTCTCGCCATCAACAACCCGACGCCGTTCTACATTACCGTCAGCCGTATTTCCCGCGACGGCGGTAAAGCCCTGAACAGCAAAACCGTGATGCTGGCGCCGCAGTCCAGCCAGACGGTGGCGCTTTCCTCAGCCGTCAACCGCGGCGAAACCCTGACCGTTAACAACATTAATGACTATGGCGCCGATGTCGCAGTGAAAGTGGCCGTTAAATAAGGGAAAAGCTAATGAAGCAGAGGTCATTCTGCCCGGGAAGATTAAGCACCGCGATCGCCATCGCGCTGTGCTGCTTTCCGCCATTTTCCAGCGGACAGGAAAACCCGGGAACGGTATATCAATTTAACGACGGCTTTATTGTCGGCAGTCGCGAAAAGGTCGACCTGTCACGCTTCTCGACCAGCGCGATTACCGAAGGCACTTACTCCCTTGACGTCTACACCAACGACGAATGGAAAGGGCGCTACGATCTGCGCATCGCGCGCGACAAAGACGGTAACCTTGGGGTCTGCTACACCAAAGCGATGCTGACGCAGTACGGCATCGCGGCGGAAAAGCTCAATCCGCAGCTGAGCGAACAGGAAGGCTACTGCGGTAGCCTCAAATCCTGGCGCAACGAAGACAACGTCAAAGACAACCTGGTCCAGTCCTCCCTGCGGTTGAACATTTCGGTGCCGCAGATCTATGAAGATCAACGCCTGAAAAACTATGTCAGCCCGGAGTTCTGGGACAAAGGCATTACCGCGCTTAATCTTGGCTGGATGGCCAACGCCTGGAACAGCCACACCTCTTCGGTCGGCGGGTCGGATAACAGCAGCGCCTACCTTGGCGTCAATGCCGGCCTGTCGTGGGACGGCTGGCTGCTGAAGCATATCGGTAACCTGAACTGGCAGCAGCAGCAGGGTAAAGCGCACTGGAACAGCAACCAGACCTATCTCCAGCGGCCGATCCCGCAGATCAACTCCATTGTCAGCGGTGGGCAGATCTTTACCAATGGTGAATTTTTCGACACCATCGGTCTGCGTGGGGTTAATCTTTCCACCGATGACAATATGTTCCCGGACGGCATGCGCTCCTATGCCCCGGAAATTCGCGGCGTGGCGCAGAGCAACGCCCTCGTCACCGTGCGCCAGGGCAGCAACATTATCTATCAGACCACCGTTCCGCCGGGGCCGTTTACGCTGCAGGATGTCTATCCATCCGGCTATGGCAGCGATCTTGAGGTTTCGGTAAAAGAGGCGGATGGCTCGGTGGAAGTGTTCAGCGTGCCTTACGCCTCCGTTGCTCAGCTGCTGCGTCCGGGCATGACCCGCTACGCGCTCTCCGCCGGTAAAGTGGACGACAGCGGGCTGCGCAATAAGCCGATGCTCTATCAGGCGACCTGGCAGCACGGGATCAATAACCTGCTGACCGGCTACACCGGGGTCACCGGCTTTGACGACTATCAGGCCTTCCTGGTGGGCACCGGGATGAACACCGGGATCGGCGCCCTCTCTTTTGACGTCACCCATTCTCGGCTGAAAAGCGATAGCCATGATGACTCGGGGCAGAGCTATCGCGCCACCTTTAACCGCATGTTCACCGATACCCAGACCAGCATCGTGCTGGCGGCGTATCGCTACTCGACGAAAGGTTATTACAACCTCAACGACGCGCTGTACGCCGTCGATCAGGAAAAAAACAGCCGCAGCAACTACACCCTGTGGCGGCAAAAAAACGGCATGACCTTTACGGTAAACCAGAACCTGCCTGACGGCTGGGGCGGGTTTTATCTCAGCGGTCGTATTTCCGATTACTGGAACCGCTCCGGGACCGAGAAGCAGTATCAGGTCAGCTATAACAATTCGTTTGGTCGTCTCTCCTGGTCGGCGAGCGCCCAGCGCGTCTATACCCCGGACAGCTCCGGCCATCGCCGCGACGATCGCATTTCACTCAACTTCAGCTACCCGCTGTGGTTTGGCGACAACCGCACCGCCAACCTGACGTCGAACACCTCGTTCAACAACTCGCGCTTTGCCAGCTCGCAGATTGGTATCAACGGTTCGCTGGACAGTGAAAACAACCTTAACTACGGCGTGTCGACCACCACCGCCACCGGCGGTCAGCATGATGTGGCGCTCAACGGCAGCTACCGTACGCCATGGACCACCCTCAACGGCAGCTACAGCCAGGGCGAAGGCTATCGTCAGAGCGGCATTGGCGCCAGCGGGACGATGATCGCCCACAGCGGCGGCGTGGTGCTCTCACCGGAAAGCGGCTCGACGATGGCGCTGATTGAAGCCAAAGACGCGGCCGGCGCTATGCTCCCGGGATCGCCGGGCACCCGCGTGGACAGCAATGGTTACGCCATCCTGCCGTATCTGCGCCCGTACCGAATTAACGCCGTCGAGATCGACCCGAAAGGCAGCCATGACGACGTGGCCTTCGATCGCACCGTGGCGCAGGTTGTACCGTGGGAAGGCAGCGTGGTTAAGGTGGCGTTTGGCACCACGGTGCAGAACAACCTCACCCTGCAGGCGCGCCAGGCGAACCATGAGCCGCTGCCGTTTGCGGCGAGTATTTTCTCCCCCGACGGCAAGGAGATCGGCGTCGTCGGTCAGGGCAGCATGATGTTTATCAGCGATGCGAACGCCAAACGCGCGATTGTGAAGTGGAGCGGCGGGCAGTGTTCGGTGGATCTGGGACAGCAAACAACAAAGGATAGCGTATGTCGCTGAGGAAATTACTGACGCTTTTTATCGTCTTGATGGCGCTGGGCACCACCTCGTCCTGGGCCGTCTGTACGCGCCTTTCTTCGCCAACGGTGATGCTGGACATGGTGGTGGGCAGGGTGGTGGTACCCCCGGATCTGCCGGTGGGTTCGGTGATCCTTACCCGCGACTGGACGATGAGCGCCCCCGGCGGGGCGAGCTATCGCTGTACCTCCGGCACCAACCGCTTCGCGGCGAAGATCGTGTCGCCAGGGGCCACGGACCTGGGGAATAAAATTTATTCCACCAACGTGCCGGGAATTGGTATGCGTTTCAGCCGCGGCGGCGCGACGGTGAATATCGTCTATCCCGACGTCTATTCGTCCCGAGTGTATAACACCACCAACTATTCCCTTGAAGGATCACGTTTTACGCTGGAGATTATCAAAACCGCGGCAACCACCGGCAGCGGTACCCTCGCGGCGGGAAAATACACCTCCTACGACTGGGAGAGCGGCGGCAACCCGATCCTCGAAACCTATCTGAGCGCCAACGCGATCACCGTGGTCTCGCCCTCCTGTTCGGTATTGAGTGGGAAAAATATGAATGTTGATGTGGGCGCCATCAGACGTACTGACCTGAAAGGGGTTGGCACCACCGCGGGCGGGAAGGATTTTAATATTGAGCTGCAGTGCAGCGGCGGCCTGAGTGAAACGGGATATGCCAACATCAGCACCTCTTTCTCCGGCACCCTGGCTACCAGCACCACCGCCACCATGGGCGCCTTGCTGAATGAAAAGGCCGGCAGCGGGATGGCGAAAGGCGTCGGCATCCAGGTGCTGAAGGATGGATCCCCGCTGCAGTTTAATAAGAAATATACCGTTGGCCGCTTGAATAATCAGGAGACCCGCTACATCACCATACCGCTGCACGCGCGCTTTTATCAGTATGGCCCGACGACCAGCACCGGCGAGGTGGAGTCGCATATGATCTTTAACCTGACGTACGATTAATACGGGAGGGGGAATGAAGGGATTGCCGAAACATACTATCGCGTGGCTGCTGCTCTGCGGCAGCCTCGCCGCCCCCTCGGCGTGGGGTTTCGAGACCAATTACGACCGCGGACGGGTCGATTTTGCCGGGCGGGTGACGGATATCTCCTGCAGCGTCGCGCTCAATGGCGGCCAGCATGCCGGTAGCGGCAACGTCTGGCTGGCGCCGGTCAGCCTGGCGGAAGTGCACGATCGCGGGGCCGGCGCGTTTATGAAGCCGCAGCCTTTTACCCTGGCGCTGTCAAACTGCCAGCTACGTCATGACGGCGGCGCCGCTTCGCAGGACGAGGTGCGACGGGTCAGCGTTCGCTGGATCGACGGTTTTTTACTGACGGCGGTTGGCAATGAGAACGCGGGCTATCTGGCCAATACCTTGCCAGACGGCGCGCAGAATATTTATCTGGCGCTGTCGACCAATGATAATAATACGCTGGATAAGAGTAATAAAATTGTCCCTGCGGATCCGCAGCAAAATCAGGTGCATTTACAGGAAAACGCGGTCAGCGGCGGCCTGTTCACCTATTATGTGGGCTACGTTTCGCCGACCCCGAAAAGCGCCACCAGCGGGCCAATTACCAGCTGGGCAACGTGGGAATTAGTTTATAATTAAGCGGGACGAAAAAGCCGGGCAAGCCCGGCTTTTTTATATGCCAATATCGTCGGCAACCAGTTGCTCAATGCTGACTTCCTGCCAGTAATGCCCCTGAATAGCAAACCACTCCATACCCTGCAGCCATTTTTTATGGGCTTCGCTTTCCACGCCTTCAATAATCACGTTGTGATGATTGCGGGATAAAAAGGTGACCAGCGCATCCATCAGCTGACGGCCGGACTCTTTGCGCATCAGATGCCAGAAAAAATCTTTATCAATTTTGACATAGTCAAAATGATAACCGCTGATGGCGTTAATCCCCGCGTAGCCAGAGCCGAAGTCATCGAGCCACAGCGAGGTATCCTGCGGGCTTTGCCAGGCGGCCAGGGAATTATTCAGAAGTTTCTCGGCGTTTTCGGTCACTTCAAAATGGACGCAGGTCAGGGCGGCGATTTTCTCTTTTATTTCCTTCTGGCGCAGCAGAGTCAGGATATGGTCATCAACGTTAATGGTAGCGGAAATATGGTTACGTAAAAACCATGCTTTATGCTGTTCAATCAACCCCAGTTGCTCGAGAAAAATACGTTCACGAACTGCCGCGGTGGCATGGCGGAAAAAATATTCTGGCGAAACGGGAAGATTATCGAAGCGGCTTAAGCATTCAACCGCGACTAAGGTACCTTGTGGGGAAAACATTTTCTGAAAGACGTAGCGTACAGCGATATCATTACGAGATAAAATGTTGTCTTCGAATATTTTAGTGTTCATTATCCCTCTTCACGAGGTTAGTCAGACAATAAGCAGAGGATAGGTTAATTATAGGCTACCTGATGATTAATGGGAATGGCAGGAAATGTAAATCAACAACGAATAAGTACGCTTTATCCGCTATTGATTTACCTCTGCGTAATTTAGCATTGATGGAGGGCGGCAATACGCTGGTTCATCGTGCGGGAATTATCAATGCCCAGCTTTTGCATGATATGGATTCGATGGCTGTGGACCGTTTTATGGGCAATGCCGAGCAGGGCGGCAATCCGCTTATTATTATTGTTGGCAATCAGCAGCTCGAGGATCTGGCACTCCCGCGGCGACAGCTGTTTGCGCAATCGTCGCGGCGGTTGTTCGCTGGCGCCCTTCGCCCGCTGGATAATAGAAGCAAACATAGATAGCGGCGATTTTTCACTAATAATCATGGCATTATCGACGGTTATTAACTCTCTGCACAGTCCGGCAATGTCGCTTTTTATCATCAGCACCGGCTGCTGGCAGCGTTGCAGGGAAAGGCGGAGCGCATTCAATAGATCAACGATTCTGATGGCAGAAATATCCTTATTGATTAAATTGAAAATAACCGTTTGGGCCTCAGGCAGCTGTTTCCCATGGATGACTTCGTCATAGCCAAAACGGGTGGCGTTTTCATGACTATCAATAAGGTAGTGATAGATTGAGTGACCAATGAGATTATCATTGGTGTACAGCAATATACTTTCCAAGGGTATCAGATTCTCTTTTTTCGCTTGGCTTCTAAGATCAGGTCGAGCAGAATTTTCTCTATTCTGCGCTGGTCGTCGAGATGGCGGAACTTAAACTGGCAGGATATCTGATAGTAGCTTTCGCTCTCTTCATTAGGGTCATCAAGGGTGATAATAATGACATTCTTTACCACCAGGTCGATGGTGATCTCGCCATATTCCGCCAGCATCAGTACGGCGTTTTTCAGCAATGCGTTATGACTGAGGAATTTCAGATTCGGCGTTTTGGTCATCAGTGCGCAACCGCCGTCTGAAATGTCCTTGATGTCGAAAAGATAGTTTTCGCCATTTTTATGGCGACCGCGGCAATAAAAATCATGCTCGTGGCGTAAACGAAAGCGGGGATCGCGGCGACGCTGCACCACCTGCAGGCATTCAGGCAAGGAAAAGGCGTAGCGGATACCTTTATCGACACCGCTATTGTCATGTTTTGTCAGGGCCGCATTAAACTCTATTTTCCCTGAATCGCTATGCAGGAGAAAGCGAATTTTATGCCCGGGCGGGATTTTGCGATGGGTCTGAATATGGAACTCGGCAAAGTCCACGCGCGTCAGTTGGGTTATGATACTGGTGTTGTTAAAAAATATTTCAATTTCAGTACGTTTGCGCAACTCCTCTCTGAAAATAGCAATAATTTCATACTTACTGGTCTTTATCGTTCCCTCTGTCATGTGCATCCCTTGTAAATAGTTGTCGTGAGGCGTTTGATTTTTCTTATAGCAATAGCAACATTCTGATTGGGTTAATCAGATGTTTTTATGAGCGTTTGATGTTATTGACTATCTTTGCAGCCAGATTGATATGTATAAACTTGGAATTCGATATTGTGTTTCCTGTAATCAAGCGTTTCAAATTTTGGTCATGACAAAAACGACAACGGCCTCCAAGCTGGAGACCGGTCGAAGGATAAAAAACTTAAGTTTAATTAACGGGGATAATGAGAGAACGATCGTCGATCACGCCCCATTTGTAGGATCTATAGTGCCAGCAGTGATGAGGTTTTTCCAGGCAAATATTGAGGAGGGAAGTCGTTCCCTCCTTTCGGCCTGACGGGTCAGGGATGCTTGCGGGTGGCGATATTATCCAGGGTGCGCAGCGCATCCGCCGGCAAAATTAGCCCGGCGGCGGCAATATTTTCCGCCAGGTGCGTCCGGGATGAGGTGCCTGGGATCAGCAGAATATTGGGCGCGCGCTGGAGTAGCCAGGCGAGGGCGACCTGCATCGGCGTCGCCTCAAGCGAGGCCGCGACCTCGTTCAGCTCCTGCGCCTGCAGGGGAGTAAAACCGCCCAACGGGAAGAAGGGAACCCAGGCGATGTGCTGGGCGGCCAGCGCATCCACCAGCGCGTCGTCGGCGCGATGGGCAATGTTATAGAGGTTTTGCACGCAGACGATAGGCGTCATTTTCTGTGCATCCGCCACCTGCTTTGCCGTCACGTTGCTGAGGCCAATATGGCGGATCAATCCTCGCTCCTTCAGCTCCAGCAGGGTGGCGAGCGGCGCCTCCAGCGACCCTTCTACCGGGCCGTGGGGGCTCAGCATACTGCGCAGGTTCACCACCTCCAGCACGTCGAGCCCCAGGTGACGCAAATTGTCCTCGACGGCCTGGGTCAGTTCAGCGGGCGACATGGCCGGCAGCCAGTTGCCTTTCTCGTCACGACGGGCGCTGACCTTGGTGACAATGCACAGATCGTCGGGGTAGGGGTGGAGCGCTTTGCGGATCAGCTGATTGGTCACATGGGGGCCATAGAAATCCGAGGTATCGATATGGTTTACCCCGGCTTCGACGGCGGCCTGCAGCACGCGCACCGCTTCTTCTGGATCTTTCGGCGGGCCGAAAACGCCGGGGCCGGCCAGCTGCATGGCGCCGTAACCCAACCGATAGACCTGGCGATCGCCGAGCGTGCCGCGACCGGATAAGGTGACACTGGACATAGGAACTCTCCTCACGGTGGCTAAGCCGTAAGTGTAATGCGCTAACAAGGAAGAGAAGGGTGAGAATATTGTCAGAATGTGCGACAGCGGCTCAGGCAAGCCGCTGTCGCCGGAGACGGATTAGCCGAAGAACATCACGGAGACGCAGAGCAGGCCGACCACCAGAGTGATGGCGTTACCCACCGAGCGATACGCCTTCAGCGCCGGGATAAGCCAGGTTGACAGCGTGGGCATGATAAACAGGATCATGGCGATAAGCGGTCCGCTGATGGCGTAGATCATCGAGATCGCATTCGGGTTGATAAAGCACACCGCAAAGGTGAAGGCAGAGACCAGCATGATCGACATCGCGCGGTTGAAGGCGCGGCTCTTGCGCACGCCCATCAGGCCCAGCGAGCTTTTGACGATTTCGCTGGCGCCTTCAATGACCCCGAAGTAGGTGCCGAGAAAGGATTTCGACATGGCGACCACGGCGACAATAATGCCGGTCACCGCCAGCCAGCCCGGCGCGCCCGGCACCATCGACAGGGCGGAGAGGATGGTCACCCCCTGATCGCGGGCGGTCTCAATATAGGTCGCCGGGATGGCCAGCAGGCAGCTGAAGACGAAAAACAGCACGCTGGCGCAGATGATGGTATAGGCCACCTTCATGATTTTTTTGCATTTACCCATGGCCAGGTCGCCGTGCTTCTCCTGCTGGTCGATAGCAAAAGTCGAGATGATCGGCGTATGGCTAAAAGCGAAAACCATCACGGGTATGGAGATCCAGACCTGGTGGAGCGTCTGCGAGCTGAACTGCATCTGGCTGGTGAGATGTTCCGGATGCCAGTCGCGGATTAAATAGAGGGAGAGAAACAGGAAGCAGGCGATAAGCGGGAAGACCAGAAAGCCCATCACCTTGATGGTGATTTGCCGGCCCATGAGAAAGATCAGGTTAAGGACCAGCACGACCCCCAGGCTCAGCAGCGCGCGTAGCGCAGGCGTCATCGGCGTGCGATGTGCCACCTGCTCGGCCAGCGAGTTGGTGATGGCCACGGCGTAGATCAGCACGACCACAAAGAAGGCGAGGAAATAGAGCCCGGTGATCAGGTTGCCAATTTTCTTACCATAGTAGTGATTTACTGCGCCGGTGATCCCGGTTCCCGGCGCGATATTGGCCGAGAGAATAAACTGGCTCAGCGCTTTGTGAGGCCAGTAGGTGAGCGGCCAGGCGACCAGCGCGGTGATGAAAAGGACAATGGCGCCAGCCGAACCCAGCTGGATCGGTAGAAATAGCGTCCCAGCGCCTACTGCAGTGCCATATAAGGCAAAACTCCATAGAGTTTCTTCTTTAGACCAAATTTTAGACATTATGCGACTTTATCAACCGTCAAACCAAAAAAAAGGAGTGCAATTTACCATATTTATGGTTCGTCTGTTGCGATAGTTTTTGGTGATAAAGTGGCAGCGGATCGCGAAGGATCCGCCGCGAGGCTAGCCGCGCGCCGCCTGGCGCGGGCGGCGGTGACGGATAACGCGCTCGCGCAGGGTGTCCCAGACCCAGTTAAACGCCATGGTGTAGGGCAGGAAGAAGAGCATGAAGCCGATCTCCAGCATAAACGCCTGCAGCAGCGATACCCCCAGCACGATGGCTACCATGGTGACGCCGATGATAACAAAGCCGGTCTCGAAGCCGATCGCGTGCAGCGCCCGCACTTTCAGCTGGCGAGGGACGCGGGAGACTGGCCACAGGCGATCGAAAGCCGCGTTATAAATGATGTTCCATACCATCGCCAGGGTGGCGAGCAGAATGCTCAGTCCGCCCATCTCCACCACCGAACGCTGCATCAGCCAGGCGGCGGTGGGGGCGAGGATCAGCGTCGCCAGCCCTTCGAAGGTGATGGCGTGGATAACGCGCTCGGTGAGCGTCTTGCGCTGATGTGGGGTCTGTTGCATGGCGAGCTACCTCCAGTTTTAGCCTGAACAGGAAATTACCCGGCAGTTTATGGAAAAATGTGATAAACAAAAGATAGAAACCATCGATAAAGTAGATACATCATGCGTTATTCACCGGAAGCGTTAACCGCCTTTGTCGAGGCCGTTGACAGCGGGTCGTTCTCCGCCGCCGCCCGTCGCCTGCGCAAAAGCCAGTCGACGATCAGTACCGCTATCGGCAACCTGGAGGCTGACCTCGGGGTGACTCTCTTCGATCGGGCAACGCGGCAGCCGACGCTGACGCCGCAGGGGGAGCAGGTGCTGAGCTATGTCAAAGCGATCCTCGCCGCCAGCGAGCGGCTGGATGAGCTGGCGGTATCGCTGTCAGGCGAGACGGAGCCGCGGCTGACCTTTGTGCTCTCGGACACCCTGCACCCGGACGTGCTGGAAGATCTGCTTGTGCAGTTTGACCGCCGCTTCCCTCATACCGACTTTGAATGTTTGATTGGCGAAGATGAGGACGTGATCGATCTCCTGCAAAAATCCCGCGCCCAGGTGGGACTGATTGAGGCGAGAGAGCGCTACCCGACCGATATCGGCAGCACCCGCCTGCCGCTGCAGACGGCGATGGGCATTTACGTGGCGCCTGACCATCCGCTGGCGGGGCAGGGCAAGGTTGTCTGGGATGAGCTGCGCAGCTGGCGCGAGCTGCGTTTGAGCACCTTTCTGGCCAGCGCGACGGAGCCTGCCGCCGGGCAGGTCTGGTCGGCGCCAAACTACCTGCTGCTGCTCAGCATGGCGGTGCAGGGCTTCGGCTGGTGCATTCTGCCCTGTGCGCTGGTGGCGGAGTTTGCGCCGCAGGGCGGACTGGTGGCGCTCGATATCCCCGGCTGGCCGCGGGCGATTTCGGTGGATCTGCTGTGGAATAAGAAAGCGCCGCCCGGGGCGGCCGGCAGCTGGCTGCGTCAGCATCTGCAGCGGCGTGAGCGTTAACGAATAGCTATTTCTTTGTGATTGGCTTCACTTTTTTTAAACAATTACAAAGTTTTTTGATAACAATTATCTAGTATATCGCTGTTTCTTTGCGCAAAAGCACGGGCAGGGGTAGAGGATGAAGGATGTCGTGATCGTCGGGGCGCTACGTACGCCGATTGGCTGCTTTCAGGGCGCGTTATCACGCCATTCAGCCGTTGAGCTGGGCAGCGTGGTGGTGAAGGCGCTGGTGGAGAAGACGGGAATCGATCCGCAGAGCGTGGATGAGGTGATCCTCGGCCAGGTGCTGACCGCGGGAACCGGGCAAAACCCGGCCCGTCAGTCTGCTATTCGCGGCGGGTTGCCCAACACCGTATCGGCGATCACCATTAACGACGTCTGCGGTTCCGGCCTGAAAGCCCTGCACCTCGCCACCCAGGCGATCCAGTGCGGGGAGGCGGACGTGGTGATCGCCGGCGGCCAGGAGAACATGAGCCGCGCTCCGCATGTCCTCACCGACAGCCGCACCGGCGCCCAACTGGGCAACAGCCAGCTGATTGACAGCCTGGTCCATGACGGCCTGTGGGACGCCTTCAACGATTATCATATGGGCGTCACGGCGGAGAACCTCGCCCGGGAATATGGCATCAGCCGCGAACTGCAGGACGCCTGGGCGCTCAGCTCGCAGCAGAAGGCGCGCAAGGCGATTGATTCCGGACGCTTTCGCGATGAGATTGTCCCGGTCGTTACCGAGCATAACGGCGCGGCGCGCACCGTGGATACCGATGAACAACCGCGGGTGGATGCCAGCGCGGAAGGGCTGGCCAGCCTGCAGCCTACCTTCGATCGTCTCGGATCGGTAACCGCCGGCAACGCCTCCAGCATCAATGACGGCGCGGCGGCGGTGATGATGATGAGTGAGGCGAAAGCCGAGGCGCTGGGGCTGCCGATCCTTGCGCGGATCCGCGCCTTCGCCAGCGTCGGCGTCGATCCGGCGCTGATGGGCATCGCGCCGGTGCACGCCACTCGTCGCTGTCTTGAGCGGGCCGGCTGGCGGCTGGACGACGTCGATCTGATCGAAGCCAATGAGGCCTTTGCCGCTCAGGCTATCTCCGTTGGCCGGGTACTGGAGTGGGATGAGCGACGGGTCAACGTTAACGGCGGCGCGATCGCCCTCGGCCACCCCATCGGCGCCTCCGGCTGTCGGATTCTGGTGTCGCTGGTGCATGAAATGATCAAGCGCGATGCGCGTAAAGGGCTGGCGACGCTGTGCATCGGCGGCGGTCAGGGCGTGGCGCTGGCGGTAGAACGCGCGTAGCGCTGCATGTCGATTTCCATGGCCTCCTGCGGGAGGCCTTTTTTATGCGCCGCGCTTTGCCGACCCCCTCTTTTTTCTCCCGTATTTCCCTCACCCACCGCCAATTTATTGAGCTCCGTCACGTCTTGTTGTGCCACCTTTTTTGAAACAAATAACTACGATCCTGGTCACTAAAACTAAGGTGCTTAAAAAATAAAATAACGTTTCATAAAAACAAAATGACATTTTATTTATTATAAGGGGTACCCTATGTTGAAACGATCTCTGGTTCTGGCCGCCCTCTGCGGTATGTCTTTTGCGGCAACCGCGGTCACGATAGATTTACGTCATGAATTTATTGATGGCGGCAAGAGCGATAAAAGCAATGCTGACCGCGTCTCGGTGTCCCACCGCTTCGCCAACGGGCTAGGCTTTACCGTAGAGGCCAAATGGCGTTCAGGCGGCGACAACGGTTCGCAACCCTATTCGGACGTGGTGGGCAACGGCCATGAAGACACCATCAGCTGGCGCTGGAAAGCGACATCGAACCTGTTCCTCACCCCCGGGTTTACCATAGAGAGCAACGACAGCCGCTCCATCTACAAGCCGCACCTGCACGTACAATACAGTTTCGACAATGGCTTCTATGTCGCCGCTCGCTATCGCTATGAGTACACCCGCTATCCGAATGATGGCGGCAAAGATGATGACAAGGTGAATCGCGGCGACGCGTGGGCCGGGTTTGCTCTCGGCGACTGGCGCACCGAGCTGAACTATGTCTATGCCCGCAGTTCGGAAGGGGTGAACCGCAACGACAACAAACCCTACTCGCAGGAATATAACGTGAAGGTGGCCTATAAGCTGGATAACAACTGGTCGCCGTATGGTGAAATCGGCAACGTCGGCGTGAATGACCGCAGCGATCGCCAGACCCGCTTCCGCGTCGGGGTGGCCTACTCGTTCTGATTTCCATCAGGCACTCATCGTCTGTTTTCCCCGGCGCCGTCAGCCGGGGTTTTTTATGGGCCAAAGCGGGGGAACAAAAAAAAGCCCTCCGCGAAGGAGGGCAAGGCCAGTTACAGAAAAACGTTCGCCGGGGCTCAGGCGCTCAGCATCGGCGGATGGTCAGGTAATTTCGCGATATAGATGGCCGGCTTGCCGTCTTTATCGGAGCTGAACAGAATGGCGCTGTCGTCCGGCGTAAACGAGGGGTGCGGGTGCGTCACCTGGCGGCTGTTGGCCACCGTCGCCCACGAGGTATCATGGCGCGCGACGCGGAAGTAGCGCTTCTCCGCCACGTTAAAGACGTACAGATAAGGATCGTTATCAATGGAGTAGCCGCCGGTATCTTTGACATCCACCGGCGTGCCTGATCCATCGCCCACCAGCAGCGTACCGTCGAAATTGCTCATCAGATGCGAGCAGGCGGGCATCGTCATCAGGGCCTCGTTGACGCCGCTCTCCGGATCAAAGCGATAGATCGTCCGCCCCTGCTGGCCTTTCAGATAGGAGACGTAGATCAGCGCTGAACCGTCCGGGACCCAGAATTCATGGGTGCAGCTTTCCCCCGGGGCATGCGCTTTGACTTTACGCACGTTGCTGCCATCTTCATTGACCAGCCACATGCGGGCGTCAACCAGATCGTGCGGCCCTTCATGGCAGAAGGCGACGGTATGGTCGTCGAAGGGACGATAGATCGGGTGTCCCAGCCAGATTTTTTCCTCATGGATCACCTGGCTCTCACCGCTGCACAGGTCGACGCGCAGCAGGCGGCAATGCGGTCCTTTGTGGAAGAAGTCATGGAAAATCTGCCAGTCGTTGAGCGGCGTCCAGTCGCTTTTCGCAATCTCAATGCCTACCAGTTTGCTGCAATCGCTGTTTGCCACCCAGGTGCCATAGCCGACCCACGCCTCGCTGACGCGGTAAACTTCACGCTCGGCGAGGGTGGTGAGGTTCACCTCCAGCAGGGTACGGTCATTTTTCACGTAATAGAGTGACTTATCGTCCGGGGAGAGGAAGCCGCCGAAGGTGTTATCCCCGGCGCCTTCCGTCAGCTGGACGGCTTCGGCGCTGGCGATATTCAGCAGATAGTAGTTCCAGTGGCCGTCAAACTCGCCGGCGAACAGTAAATGGCTGCCATCGTTAAAAAAGCACTTCTGATAGAAGTAGTTGCGATGACAGGTGACCTCCGGGGGGGTTAAGCGGGTGACTTCCGCCCCGGTATCCGGATCGCGGCTGACGTGGTAATTCAGTTTGACCCGCATGCCTTTAGCCATGTAGTGCTCCTTTCTTTCCTGCGATGCCGCTGGACCAGAGGCGTGTCGCTGAGTGATATGTTTTAAAAGATGGGTGTTAATTTATCAAAACAACGTTTCATTATTTGTGATGTCCCACGCAGTTCGGCGTAATTCCTGCATCTTCTGCGGCCTGCTGGCCTCACTTTGGCCGCCTCTCCGGACAACCGATTGAATCATCATCCTTTTAAAACCGCTTCCTGTCCGGTGCGGGTTACCGGATCCGTTCGCGTTTTCTTTTTTTGTAATCGGCGTCATAAAAAATGAAACAACGTTTTAAATATCATTGAAAATGACAGAGGGCGGGGCTAAGATGGCACCCATCAGTAAAACGGAACTCTGTTTTATTTTTATGATGGGCTATGCCCGTGAGTTCGCCCTACGCTCAGTCGCGCCGCCGGCGCGAGCCGGGCCGAGAGAACCTTGCCTGCATACTGCAGGCTCTGAACGACTAAGGAACACATTATGATTCTTGATGCATTCTCCCTGCAGGGAAAAGTGGCCGTCGTGAGCGGATGCGATACCGGTTTAGGTCAGGGGATGGCCCTCGGGCTGGCGGAAGCGGGCTGCGATATCGTCGGTATCAATATTGTCGAGCCGGTGGAAACCATCGAGCGGGTGACGGCGCTGGGACGCCGCTTTCTCAGCCTGACCGCCGACCTGCGCCAGATCGACGGTATCCCTCAGCTGCTGGAGCGGGCGGTGGCGGAGTTTGGCCATATTGATATTCTGGTCAACAATGCCGGCCTGATCCGCCGCGAGGACGCGCTGGCGTTCAGCGAAAAGGACTGGGACGACGTGATGAACCTCAACATCAAGAGCGTATTTTTCATGTCCCAGGCGGCGGCGAAGCACTTTATCGCCCAGGGCAGCGGCGGGAAGATCATTAACATCGCCTCGATGCTGTCGTTCCAGGGCGGGATCCGTGTGCCGTCGTATACCGCGTCCAAAAGCGCGGTGATGGGCGTTACCCGCCTGCTGGCCAACGAGTGGGCTAAACACAATATCAATGTCAACGCCATCGCCCCGGGGTATATGGCGACCAATAACACCCAGCAGCTGCGCGCTGACGAGCAGCGCAGTAGCGAAATCCTCGACCGCATTCCCGCCGGGCGCTGGGGCCTGCCGGCCGACCTGATGGGGCCGGTGGTCTTCCTCGCTTCCCCAGCCTCCGATTACATCAATGGCTACACGGTGGCGGTGGACGGCGGCTGGCTGGCGCGCTAACCGACGGCGACGGCCGGCGCGGCACACACCGCTCCGGCCGTCTGAGCAATTATTGTCCATACCGTAAAATGAGGATCGTCCATATTCCATAATGCAGAATTAATGTTACCGCCCTGTATGAACAGGGTTATTAACGATGCGAAACGAATTTTTCGTTACGTTGAAAGTTTAATGTCCATCACAAACCCATCTTGCCAGCAAAATAGTCCATATCTTTGGCGTATCCAGCCTGACAAACTCCTCCGCCAGTCACGTACTTTCGTCCTATGTCTTTCTCTGTGTGGCAGGAATAAAAATGACTTCAATCAGTAACGACTCTGCATTAACGCCGCGGGCGCAACGTGACACCCGGCGGATGAACTGGTTTGTTTCTATCGCCGCGGCGGTGGCGGGGTTGCTCTTTGGCCTGGATATCGGCGTGATATCCGGGGCGCTGCCCTTTATTACCGACCACTTCACCTTATCCAGCCAGCTTCAGGAGTGGGTGGTCAGCAGCATGATGCTGGGGGCGGCGATAGGCGCGCTGTTTAACGGCTGGCTGTCGTTCCGCCTTGGCCGCAAATACAGCCTGATGGCGGGGGCCGTGCTCTTTGTCGCCGGCTCTATCGGCTCCGCTTTTGCCGCCAGCGTCGAAGTGCTGCTGGTGGCCCGCGTGGTGTTGGGGGTGGCCGTTGGGATCGCCTCTTACACCGCGCCGCTGTACCTCTCCGAAATGGCCAGCGAGAACGTGCGCGGCAAAATGATCAGTATGTATCAGCTGATGGTGACCCTCGGCATTGTGCTGGCGTTTCTTTCCGATACCGCCTTTAGCTACAGCGGTAACTGGCGCGCCATGCTGGGCGTGTGGCGCTGCCGGCGGTGATCCTGATCGTTCTGGTCGTCTTTCTGCCGAACAGCCCGCGCTGGCTGGCGGAGAAAGGGCGCCATATCGAAGCGGAAGAGGTGCTGCGGATGCTGCGCGATACCTCGGAGAAGGCGCGCGCTGAGCTTAACGAGATCCGCGAAAGCCTGAAGCTGAAGCAGGGCGGCTGGGCGTTGTTCAAGGTCAATCGTAACGTACGCCGGGCGGTGTTCCTTGGCATGCTGCTGCAGGCGATGCAGCAGTTCACCGGCATGAACATCATCATGTACTACGCCCCGCGTATTTTCAAAATGGCGGGTTTTACCACTACCGAACAGCAGATGATCGCCACCCTGGTGGTGGGCCTGACCTTTATGTTTGCCACCTTTATCGCGGTGTTCACGGTGGATAAAGCAGGCCGCAAGCCGGCGCTGAAAATCGGCTTCAGCGTGATGGCGCTGGGCACCCTAGTGCTTGGCTACTGCCTGATGCAGTTCGACAATGGCACCGCCTCCAGCGGCCTCTCCTGGCTTTCCGTCGGCATGACCATGATGTGTATTGCCGGGTATGCGATGAGCGCGGCGCCGGTGGTGTGGATCCTCTGCTCCGAGATCCAGCCGCTGAAATGCCGCGACTTCGGCATCACCTGCTCCACCACCACCAACTGGGTGTCGAACATGATCATCGGCGCCACCTTCCTGACGCTGCTTGACGCGATCGGCGCCGCCGGGACCTTCTGGCTCTACACGGTGCTCAACGTGGCCTTTATCGGCGTCACCTTCTGGCTGATCCCGGAGACCAAAAATGTCAGCCTTGAACACATTGAGCGCAACCTGATGGCGGGCGAGAAGCTGCGCAATATCGGTAACCGTTAATGTGAGGCGCGCGGCAACCACGGGCTGGCGACCTTGCGCGTCTCCCGATGGTTGTCGCCGTGAATGATATGCAGGGCGCTCAGGCGCCCGATGTCGTAGTGCGGCAGCTGCACCGTGGAGAGCGGCGGCAGAAACAGATCGCCAATGCCCACCATATTGTCGTATCCCACCACCGCCACGTCCTGTGGAATGCGTAACCCCTGGCCCAGCAGCGTCTGATAGACCATAAAGGCGATGCGATCGTTACCGCAGATCACCGAGTCGAAGCCGGGTTTACCCTCGCGGATATGCGCCAGCACCACCGCGGGAATATCGTGGTAATGCTCATCGCCCTGGGCCATATACGAGTGGGTCAGGCTCTCAGGTTCGATGCCCGCCTCCCGGCAGGCGCGCTCCAGCCCCTGGCGGCGGCGGATTGTCGCCAGCTGGCTGGCGGGTAAGTGCAGGCACAGCGGACAACGATAGCCGGCGGCAAGCAGGGCTTTTACCGCGTCGTACTGGCCCTGTTCATCGTCCGGGATATAGCTGGCCACCGGTTGGCTGAGGCTTTCGCAGTTAGCCAGCACGCAGGGCAGGGTCAGCAGTTTGTCCGGCAGCGGCACCTGACGCAGGCCCATGGTGGTAAAGATGATGCCGTCCGGACGGTGGGAGAGGAGCAGGTCGACCACTGCTTCCGGCCGATCGTCAGAAAACATATTGACCACAAAGCTGTTCCAGCCGTGGGCGCGGGCCGTTTCTTCGATCGACAGGGTGATTTCCACGGAAAAGGGCGTGGTGACGGTATCCAGCGCCAGCACGCCGATGGTGCTGGGGGTGGCCCGCGCCCCGCGGATCTTTTTCGCCGAGAGGTCGGGGACGTAGTTGGTTTCGGCGATGGCGGCCTGCACGCGGGCCAGCGTCTCCGGCTTGAGCCGCTCCGGGGTGTTCAGCGCCCGTGAGACGGTCATCAGAGATACATTCGCCAGTTTTGCTACATCTTTCAGGGATGCCATTTTTTCCTCCGCCATTGCTGTAGAGTACAGGCTATACAACTAAGTCGCTGATGTAAAAGCGTGAAACGATTTTCTGCTAACGCCGTCGTGAGCGATGTTGCGGTTGATTTTTGATCGCGATCGCATCTTCATTATGTTAACGTTAACTTTTGTGATTAACATCATATATCGCAGCGAATCCCTCTGCGCTTTGTTTTTTGTTAACGTTACCATAATTGCATTCCTCTAACACGAGAATGTCATGATGAAAGCGCATCACTCACACAGCTACCCGTTGCTCAGTGCCTTACTGTTTTTCTTTTTCGTGACCTGGTCGTCATCCGGCTCCTTGCTTTCCATCTGGCTGCACCAGGAGGTGGGGCTGAAGGCCGGCGATACCGGTATCATCTACGCCGTGCTGTCGGTTTCCGCGCTGTTTGCGCAAGTTTGCTATGGCTTTATCCAGGATAAGCTGGGGCTGCGCAAACATCTGCTCTGGTATATCACCGCGCTGCTGATCCTCTCCGGTCCGGCGTATCTGCTGTTCGGCCATCTGCTGAAAATTAACGTCCTGCTGGGCAGCATCTTCGGCGGGATCTACATCGGCTTGACCTTTAACGGCGGCATTGGCGTGCTGGAATCCTATACCGAGCGCGTGGCGCGCCAGAGCCAGTTTGAATTCGGCAGGGCGCGGATGTGGGGCTCGCTGGGCTGGGCGGTGGCCACCTTCTTCGCCGGTCTGCTGTTTAACATCAACCCGCAGCTTAACTTCCTCGTCGCCAGCTGCTCCGGACTGGTGTTTTTTATTCTGCTGGCCCGGCTGCGCGTCTCCTCGGCACCGCATGCGATGCAGGAGGCGGTTTCGGGCGGCAAGGTGACCCTGGAAGATGCGCTGCGCCTGCTGACGCTGCCGCGCTTCTGGGCGCTGGTCTTCTTCGTCATCGGCACCTGCATCTACGGCGTCTATGACCAGCAGTTCCCGGTCTATTTCTCATCGCAGTTCGCGACCCTGCAGGAAGGCAATGAGATGTATGGCTACCTTAACTCCTTCCAGGTGTTCCTCGAGGCGGCCGGCATGTTCTGCGCGCCGTGGCTGGTGAACCGCATCGGGGCCAAAAACGGTCTGATTTTCGCCGGCATGGTGATGGCGATGCGCATGGTGGCCTCCGGCCTGGTGGAGGGGCCGCTGCTGATCTCCATCACCAAACTGCTGCACGCGGTGGAGCTGCCGATACTGCTGGTGGCTATCTTTAAGTACAACAGCATCAACTTCGATAAACGCCTCTCCTCCACCCTCTATCTGGTGGGCTTCGCCTGCACCAGCTCGATTATCGCCAGCGTATTGTCGCCGCTGGCGGGCTACAGCTATGAAAAATATGGCTTCGCCCAGTCCTATCTGATCATGGGCCTGCTGGTGTTCTGCACCACCTTTATTTCCATCTTCTTGTTGCGCTCCGGCAAATCCTCCGCCGATCCGCTGATGTCGCAACCTACCGCTATCTGAATCAAAAAGAGTGAAAACGATGACTTACACAATCTCCAGGGCTGAACAGGTACTCCAGACACAACGCCAGGCGCTCAATCTGCGCTGGTATCCGCACTATCACCTGGCGGCCCGCGCCGGGTGGATCAACGACCCAAACGGTCTGGTGTGGTTCGACGGCTGGTACCATGCTTTTTATCAACATCACCCGTACTCCACCCAGTGGGGGCCGATGCACTGGGGGCATGCACGGAGCAAGGATCTGGTGCACTGGGAGCATCTGCCGGTGGCCCTGGCGCCGGAGGGGCCGGAGGATAAAGACGGCTGCTTCTCCGGCTCGGCGGTGGTCGATGGCGATACCCTGGCGCTGATTTACACCGGGCATAAATTCCACGGCGACCCTGGCGACGAAGCCAATCTGTATCAGGTACAGTGCCTGGCCACCAGCCGGGACGGGATCCACTTCGAGCGCCAGGGGATGGTGGTCGACACTCCGCCGGGCATGCACCATTTCCGCGACCCGAAGGTCTGGCGGGAGGGAGACAGCTGGTACATGATCGTCGGCGCGCGCGAAGGCGACACCGGTCAGGTACGGCTGTACCGTTCAGCCGATCTGCGCCAGTGGCAGGACGCGGGGGTGCTGGATGAAGCGGAAAGCACCATGGGCTATATGTGGGAGTGCCCGGACTTCTTCACCCTCAGCGGCAAACGCGTCCTGATGTTTTCCCCGCAGGGGATGCAGGCCGAGGGGTTCCGCAACCGCAACCTGTTCCAGAGCGGCTATCTGATCGGCGAGTGGCAGCCGGGGCAGCGATTCGTCCGTCACGGCGAGTTCACGGAGATGGATCACGGCCACGATTTCTATGCGCCGCAAAGCTTCGCCACCCCCGATGGCCGGCGGATCGTGATTGGCTGGCTGGATATGTGGGAATCGCCGCTGCCGGAGCAGCAGGACGGCTGGGCGGGCATGCTCTCCCTGCCGCGCGAGCTGAGCCTGAGCGCGGATAACCGCCTGCAGATGCGCCCGGCGAAAGAAGTGGAGAGCCTGCGCGGCGCCTGGTTCCCGTGGCCGGTAAGCACCCTGAACAATCAGCAGACCACGATGGTCGACAACTGCGAGGCGATGGAGGTCAACCTGCGCTGGAACTGCGCCAGCAGCAGCGCCGAGCAGTATGGTCTGCGCTTTGGCGATGGCCTGCGCCTCTACGTGGATGCCCAACAGCAGCGTCTGATGCTGGAGCGGCATTATCCGCAGTATGGCCTGTGCGGGACGCGCAGCGTACCGTTGACCGCCGGGGCGGATCTCAATCTGCGGATATTTTTCGATAGCTCTTCGGTGGAGGTTTTTGTCAATGACGGCGAGGCCTGCCTGAGCAGCCGTATCTATCCGCAGGCTCCCCGCCGTGAATTAGCGTTATTTGCCTGGAGCGGTTCGGCGGCATTAACCGAAGCCGGAGCCTGGCAGCTCGAATAATAAAAAGGCTGTTGTCGTTAATAACCCGTCTTTGACGATGGGCGGGTTATTATTGCCTGTATCGTCGTGCATTACCCATTAATAAAAAATTCAGTTCATTCCATAATAAAAGGGTTTACCGATGAATAAAATCTGGGTCGGGTGTTTTCTCACGTCTCTGTATCTGCCACAGGCGATGGCGCAGGCGCCGTTATCGCTGGAAGAGCGGCTGGCGCAAATGGAGCTGCGGCTGAAGGCGACGGAGGCGCGCGCCGCCAGCGCAGAGGCGGAGATTAAGACGCTGAAAGGCCAGCAGCAGGCCACGACGGTCGCCCGCGCGGCGCCGGCTACGCCGCGCCTGCAGCTGAACGACAATGGCGAATTAAAATTTTATGGCGACGTCGAATTTAATCTTGATGGCGCCAGCCGCACCGGTAGCCTGACGTCGGTCAAAACCAGCGCGAATAAAAGTTGGGCGCCCGGCGAGAAAGAACGCTGGGATATTAATGGCCGTATTCTGCTGGGTTTTGATGGCAGACGTAATGGCGACGACGGGAAATATGCCGGATTCAGCGTGCAGCCGCTGGCGGATATGGATGGCAAAATGAATCTCGACGATGCGGTATTTTTCTTTGGTCAGCAGGATGACTGGAAAATAAAAATAGGCCGCTTTGAAGCCTGGGATATGTTCCCCCTGAATCAGGATACCTTTATTGAATATTCAGGAAATACCGCCAACGACCTTTATTCCGACGGCTATGGCTATATTTACATGATGAAAGAGGGGCGCGGGCGCAGCAGCAGCGGCGGCAACCTCCTGTTCAGCAAAACCGTAGATAACTGGTATTTCGAGGTCAATACCCTGGTGGAGGACGGCAGTTCGCTGTTTGTCGATCAGAACTATCACGGTAATGCGCTGGAAAACCGCAAAAACGTAGTGTACGCGCGGCCGGTGGCGGTGTGGCAGTCCGGCGCCTGGTCGGCGGCGGCAGCGATAGAGAGCAACCTCGTCAACAACGCCTACGGCTATCAGAGTCAGAGCGGGCGCTGGGTCGACCAGTCAAACCGCACCGGCTACGGGATGACCATGAGCTGGAACACCCTGAAAAGCGATCCGCACGATGGGGCGGTGGTCAATCTGAGTACTGCCCTGCTGGACGCGGCGGATGAAACCGACTTCAGCGCCGGAATCAATGCCCTGTGGCATCGCGTGGAGCTGGGCTATATCTACGCGCATAACAAAATCGATCAGTTCAACATGGCCGGGGTGAATGGCGAGTGCGATGGCGACTGCGCAATCCTCGCGCCGGGGCGCTATGACATCCATACCGTGCATACATCCTGGCAGTTGCCGAATATTATGGCGATGCCGAACTTCAATATTTACCTTGGCGCCTACGCCTCGTGGCTCGATTCCACGGCGGCGAAGAGCGGGAATCCCGACGAACGCTATGGTGCCCGGGTGCGCTTTAAATATTTCTTCTGATATTTCTTCTGACAGGATACTCAGGCGGGCTCTCCCGCGGCGGACGCCGCGGGAGAGTTCAGGCAGGCAGGTTAACGCATCGCGCGGCGCAGAATGCGGTCGGTCTGGCGCTGGAAGTCCTCGGCCGCTTCTTCCACCGACTTTTTACCATAGTCGATGTACTGCAGGGTGGTGCCGAACTGGGCGACGATCTGTGGGTCGTCGAAGTACGGCGAGACCGGCAGGGTGGTGGGCAGGGATTGCGCCAGCTTCAGGCCGGACACCGCCGGATCGTCGGCTTTGATGATCCCGTCCTCGGTCAGGTAGGTGACCGCCGCTTTGCTCAGCGGCACGCCACGCTCCAGACCCAGAATATCCACCCCTTCTTTACTGTTCAGCAGGAAGTTAATCAATTTCGCCGCCGCCTGCGGGTTTTTCGTCGATTTGCCAATGGACAGCATCTGCGCAGGCTTGAAGAACAGTCCGGCATCGGTGGCGCTGGGGAGCATCGGGTATTCCCCCAGCACCAGCTTCGCCGGCGGCTTCAGATTGTCGGAATATTTATTGATGGTGGAGTTCCACATGTAGGTCCCGCCCCATTCACCCTGGATCCACGGCTTCATCTCGTACATGTTGCTCTTGCCGAACGAGGCATAGTAGCGGGTGTCCGGCATCACATGGCTGTCGATAAGCTTCTTATACATGCCGAAGAAGTCCGCCCACTGCGCTTTGCTGTAGGAGAATTTGCGGCCCTTCTCATCGATGGCCGGCTGGTTGTATTTTTGCACCATGTAAGAGTTGAGCAGGGCCAGCACGTCCTGGTGCTCAAGCACCACCGGGTAGTACTGTTTCCCGAGTTTGCTTTCGAAAGTTTTCCCCGCCGCCAGCAGTTCATCCCAGGTTTTCGGGAAAGGGATGCCCGCCTTTTTCCACGCTTCGTCGTTAAAGTAGAAAACGCGGGCGGTGACCGACACCGGGATGCCGTTGAGCTTGCCGTTGACCATGGTGGACTGCAGCTCTTTGGCGTCAAACTGGCTGAGATCGATCTCGTCTTTCAGAGTATTGAGATCGTAAAAGCCATCGCCATTTTTCGAAAAGATCGGCAGCCAGTTCCAGTTGGTCTGCATCACGTCAGGCTCGGTGCCGCCGGCTATCTGGGTGGTCAGGCGCGAAAGATGGCCGTCCCAACCGGTATATTCCGCTTTGACATTGATATCAGGATATTGCTGGTGAAAAGCCTCCAGCGCCTTGAGGGTCACCTGATGGCGGCCATTGCCCCCCCACCAGGACATGCGCAGGTCGACATCCTGCGCCAGCGAGGAGAAGGCGCTAAGGCCCAGGGTGGCGGAGAGGGTGGCGCTTATCAGCACGTTTTTCATTGTTATGCTCCAGGGTTCACAGAGAGAGGTTCTGTTCGGTTTTGGCGTCAAAGATGTGACACTTGTTAAGATCAAAGGTGAAATAGACTTTTCGATTCAGTCCCTTAGCAATCATCGGCTTCGCATCGTCCGACGGCACGCGAGCGGTCAGCTCGTAGCCCGCGACCTGCAGATAGACAAAGAACTCATGACCCATGTTTTCCACCCGCACCATCTCGCCCATGCAGCCGCCTTCGGCGAACGGTGCGTCGGAGAGCGACACGAATTCCGGGCGGACCCCGTAGAACACCTCCTGATGCTGATAGGCGCCGACTTTCTCCGCCAGACGGTCGTTCAACGGCAGGCGCTGGTCGCCAAGGGTCAGGCACAGGCGGCCGTCGTGCTCAACCAGCTGGCTGGGGCGAATATTCATCTCCGGCGCGCCGATAAAGCCGGCGACAAACATATTTTTCGGCTGGTGGTAAAGGTTGTCCGGGGTATCGACCTGCATAATGTGGCCGAGCTTCATCACGCAGATGCGGTCGCCCATGGTCATCGCTTCCGTCTGATCGTGGGTAACGTAGACGGTGGTCGCCGGTTTACCGGATTTCTTCAACTGCTTATGCAGATCGGAAATGCGAATGCGCATCGAGGCGCGCAGCTTGGCGTCCAGGTTGGAGAGCGGCTCGTCGAACAGGAAGACGTCCGGTTTTTTGACGATCGCCCGGCCCACCGCCACGCGCTGCGCCTGGCCGCCGGAGAGCTGGCGCGGCAGACGTTCCAGCAGCTCCTCCAGTTCGAGGATTTTCGCCGCTTCCTCCACCTGCCGATCAATCTGCGCCTTGGGCAGCTTGCTCAGCTTCAGGCCAAAGGCGAGGTTTTCGCGCACCGTCATATGCGGATAGAGGGCGTAGTTCTGGAACACCATCGCAATACCACGGGATTTAGGCGCCAGGTTGTTGACGATCTTGTCGCCGATCCGCACCTCGCCGCCGCTGATGGTCTCCAGACCCGCCAGCATGCGCAGGGTGGTCGATTTGGCGCAGCCGGAAGGGCCGACGATCACCATAAATTCGCCATCGGCAATCTTCAGGTCGATACCATGCACCGCTTTAAACCCGTTGGAGTAAACTTTTTCCAGTTTGTTGAAAATCACTTCAGCCATGATATTTCCCTCTTAACCTTTGATTCCGCTGCTGGTCACGCCCTGCACGAAGTAGCGTTGAGCCAGGAAGAAGACGATGATGGACGGCAGAATGGAGATGCTCGCCATTGCCAGAATTTCGTTCCACGGCGCGCCTTCCGTGACGTCGATAGACATTTTTAGCGCCAGCGCGATGGGATACTTATCGACGCTGTAGACGTAGATCAGCGGACCGATAAAGTCATTCATCGACCACATGAACTGGAACAGCGCCACCGAGATAATGGCCGGCTTGAGGATCGGCACCACCACATACCACAGCACCTGGATGGAGTTGCAGCCGTCGATCTGCGCCGCCTCTTCCATATCGCGCGGCACGCCGCGCAGAAACTGGATCAGCATGAAGACGAAGAATCCCTGGGTGGCGAAGGCCAGCGGCAAGTACAGCGGCAGATAGCTGTTCAGCATCCCCATTTCGCGGAACATCAGGTACTGCGGGATCAGCAGGACGGTGCTCGGCAGCAGCATGGTGGTGATGAGCGTCGCGAACCAGAACTTCTTCCACGGGATCTCAAAGCGCGCAAAGCCGTACGCCACGATGGTGGAGGAGATGATGGTTAACACCACCTTCGGGATCACATACTTAAAGGTGTTCAGCATATAGTGGCCGAAATGGTATTCGGTGCCGGTCTTCCAGCCGTTGATAAACCCGTCCCAGGTGGCGTGGGTCGGCCACAGCCCGAGGGTGGTGAAGATCTCATGGTTCGGCTTGAACGAGGCGGAGAACATCCACGCCAGCGGGTAGAGCATCAGCAGGCCGACGAATATCAGCACGACATAGCGCACCACCCGGCTCACTTTTTCCCGGCGCAGCGTACGGGCGACCTCACGATCGGCGTCGCTCATCACCGGCGCCATCTGTTGAATATCAGCCATTTTTGCCTCCCTTATCGGCGGAGTAGAAGACCCAGTATTTAGATGACTTAAAGGCGATCGACGCAAAGACCGCCACGACGAGGAACAGCACCCACGCCAGCGCGGCGCCATAGCCCATGTCGAAGTACTTAAAGGCGGTATCGTAGATGTAGAGCGAGAACAGGTAGGTGTAATAGGTCGGGCCGCCGCCGGTTATCACGTACGGGCCGGTAAACTCCTGGAACGCCTGGGTAGTCTGCATAATAAAGTTGAAGAAAATCACCGGGGTGATCAGCGGCACGGTGACCTTCATAAACATCTGCCACTTCGAGGCGCCGTCGATCATTGCCGCCTCATACTGCGACTGCGGGACGTTCTGCAGGGCGGCGAGGAAGATGACCATCGCGGAGCCAAACTGCCAGACGCGCAGCAGGGTGACCGACATTAAAGCCAGCGAGGGTTCCCCCAGCCAGTTGACGGCATCGATGCCAAAGACGGCGAGAAAGCTGTTCAGCAGGCCGTCAATGGCGAACAGGGCGCGCCACAGCACGGCAATCGCCACCGAGCTGCCGAGGATCGACGGGATGTAGTAGGCGGTTCGGAAAAAGCCGATGCCGCGAAGTTTGAAATTGAGCACAAAGGCAATGCCGAGGGCGAAAGCCAGTTTTAAGGGGATGGTTAAAAAGACGTAGGCAAAGGTCACCCCCATCGATTTCCAGAACAGGCTATCCTCGGTCAACATATAGCGATAGTTTTCAATGCCGTTAAATACCGGCGGACTCATCAAGTCGTACTCAGTAAAACTGAGAAAGAAAGATGAAACAAAAGGAAAAGCAGTAAAGACAATCAGCCCGATGATATAGGGCGATATCCATGCCAATCCCAGCAGCTTGTTTTCATTCATACATACCTACCTGGCTTACGAGTTGTAATACGGATCGGGTGACGCGGCGCTGTCGGCCTTTTGCCGCGACCAACGCAAAAAGTCTGAACGTTTCCTCTGGTTAACATATCCTTGTTAATGAATGGCTTAAGTTTTATCTGGCCCAGCGTGGAGGGGCCGTCAGGTTCTTTTTCATGCTGATCTTTTTTTTATAAAACACCGTTTTAATTTCATTTTATTGCGATTTATTTCCGCGTCATGCAGATCTGGATGGAAATGTGATCAAAGTCGAAACGATGTTTCAAAAAGGTGAGGTGGTAAGCACTTTAAGGATCTTAGGGAGCTTGAAAACAAGGAATAATCAGTCTGAACTGAGCGGGAAATATTATTACCAGGATAATGATTGGGGCGGCATCTTTTTTAGCGCGTGCTGTGAAACCTGGATCGGGGGCGGCGATCGCCCCCGTCTTTCATCAGCGTGCGAGAAAATCTTCGCGGATCGGGGTAAAGGTGTCGAGCAGCGTGCCGGGCTGCAGACAGACGCAGCCGTGCATGATCCCCGGCTGCTTATACAGCGTATCGCCAGCGCTGACGACGCGCGTCTCCTCGCCGATAGTGAACTCGAACTCGCCCGAGAGCACATAGGTGAGCTGTTCGTGAGGATGGTTATGCATCGGGCCGACGGCGCCGGCGGCAAAATTCACCTCTACGGCCATCATTTTGCCGTCGTGCGCCAGAATGCGGCGGGTTACGCCATTGCCGAGGTCTTCAAGGGTGGTGTCTTTATGGAAAATAAACATCGGGCGATCCTGTTGTTAAAATGAAACGTTGTTTCACTTAACTTATCCCACTCTTCATGAAAAAGAAATACGCGGCCAGAGAAGTGGAAAGTTGATCACAAGTTTGTTTCACTGGCAGAAACGACATAAGGAGCAGAAGATGAAAACCATTGGCCTGTTAGGCGGCATGAGCTGGGAGTCAACGATCCCTTACTATCGCCTGATTAATGAAGGCGTGAAGGCGCGACTGGGCGGGCTGCACTCCGCCAGCCTGGTGCTGCACAGCGTCGATTTTCACGACATCGAAGCCTGTCAGTCCGCCGGCGACTGGGATCGCGCCGGGGCGATCCTTGCCGAAGCCGCGGTCGGGCTCCAGCAGGCGGGCGCCGAGGGCATTGTCCTGTGCACCAACACCATGCACAAGGTAGCGGATGCCATCGCCGCCCGCTGCCAGGTTCCCTTTCTGCATATCGCCGATGCCACCGGGCGGGCGATTGCCGCCAAAGGCCAGCGGCGGGTCGCGCTGCTGGGCACTCGCTATACCATGGAGCAGACCTTTTATCGCGGTCGTCTGCAGGAGCAGTTTGCCATCGAGACGCTGATCCCCGAGGCCGACGATCGGGCGCGGATCAATCAGATCATCTTCGACGAGCTCTGTCTCGGCACCTTCAGCGAGGCGTCGCGGGACTATTATCTGCAGACGATCGCCGCCCTGGCGGAGCAGGGAGCGGAAGGGGTTATTTTCGGCTGTACGGAGATAGGCCTGCTGGTGCCTGCCGAGCTCAGCCCGCTGCCGGTCTTTGACACCGCGGCGATCCATGCGGAAGACGCGGTCAACTTTATGCTCTCTGCATGACCGACGCCAGCGGCGCGAGGATCTGCGGCAGACTCTGCTGCAGGTGCGTCACGAAGGCATCGACCAGCGCCGAGCGCGGGCGATGGAGCGGGCGGATCAGGCTGACGGTAAACGGTACCTCAACGCTGAAGCGGCGCACCACCACGCCGCTATCGGCATAGTCCAGGGCGGTCAGCGGGTTAACCACCGAGATCCCGGCGCCGGCGCGCACCATGGCGCAGATCGAGGCCGCACTGTGGGTTTCGACCACCATCCGCCGTTTAACCTGATGCTCAAGGAACAGGGCGTCGAGCAGCTGGCGATAGCTGTCGGTGCGCGACAGGCTGATGTAGTTTTCGCCCTGAAAATCGGCGGGGGTCAGCGTCGTCTGCGCCGCCAGCGGATGGCCGGCAGGCAGCACGCAGACTTCATTCAGCGTCAGCAGCGGGGTGCGTTCGGTGCCCGCCGGGGTATGCAAGGTCTCCGTCAGGCCAAGGTCATGGCGCTGGGCGGAGAGCCACTCCTCCAGCAGCGGCGACTCCTGAGGGACGATCTGCAGGCTGACCTCCGGGTAGCGGGCGAGAAACGGCGGCAACAGCAGCGGCAGAAAGGACTGGGAAAACACCGGCAGGCAGGCGATCGACAGCTCGCCCTGGCGAAACTCGCGCAGGCTCTCAGCGGCGCTGACGATGCGGTCCAGGCCGTACCAGGAACGCTGAACCTCCTCAAACAGGCGCAGGCCCTGCACGGTTGGCTGCAGGCGACCGCGGGTCCGCTCAAACAGCTGAAGGCCGAGCACCTTCTCAAAGCGCGCCAGCTCGCGGCTGACGGTGGGTTGCGAGGTGTGCAGCATCCTCGCGGCTTCGGTCAGGTTGCCGGTGGTCATCACCGCGTGAAAGATTTCGATATGGCGCAAATTGACGGCTGGCATGCGGTCTCCCTGAGGCTCGGCTGTAACCATATCATTTTTGCATAGAGTCGCGATAAAACGATATTTTTTATTGGTCAGGCACTGTGGCGTAATCAGAAAAAACAGCGACCAACACACGCACTGCACCGGAGTTTTTATGCCACATTCGCTTTACGCCACTGATACCGATCTAACCGCGGACAACCTGCTGCGCCTGCCGGCGGAATTTGGCTGCCCGGTCTGGGTCTATGATGCGCAGATTATTCGCCGCCAGATTGCCCAGCTCAGCCAGTTTGACGTGGTGCGTTTTGCGCAAAAAGCCTGCTCTAACATCCATATTCTGCGTCTGATGCGTGAGCAGGGGGTGAAGGTGGACTCGGTGTCGCTGGGGGAGATCGAGCGTGCGCTGGCGGCAGGCTACGATCCGCAGCAGAATCCAGAGGATATTGTCTTCACCGCCGATCTGATCGACGACGCCACCCTCGATCGCGTCAAGGCGTTACAGATCCCGGTGAACGCCGGTTCGATCGACATGCTAAGCCAGCTGGGGGAGGTGTCGCCGGGCCATCGCGTCTGGCTACGCGTCAACCCGGGCTTTGGCCACGGCCACAGCCAGAAAACCAATACCGGCGGTGAGAACAGCAAGCATGGCATCTGGTACAGCCATCTGCCGGCGGCGCTGGAAGTGATGCGTCGTTATCAGCTGCAGCTGGTGGGGATCCATATGCATATCGGCTCTGGCGTCGACTACGGTCACCTGGAGCAGGTGTGCGGCGCGATGGTGCGCCAGGTTGTCGACTTTGGCCAGGATCTGCAGGCCATCTCCGCCGGCGGCGGCCTGTCTATTCCTTACCGCGAGGGTGAAGAGGCCATCGACACCGCCCACTATTACGGCCTGTGGAACCGCGCCCGGGAGCAGATCGCCACCCATCTGGGGCACCCGGTGAAACTGGAGATTGAACCCGGACGCTTCCTGGTGGCCGAGTCCGGCGTGCTGGTGTCGCAGGTGCGCAGCGTGAAAGAGATGGGCAGCCGCCACTTCGTGCTGATTGACGCCGGCTTTAACGACCTGATGCGCCCGGCGATGTACGGCAGCTATCACCATATCACCGCTCTGGCGGCGGATGGCCGCGATCTCAGCGCCGCGCCGCAGGTGGAGACCGTGGTGGCCGGGCCGCTGTGCGAGTCCGGAGACGTCTTTACCCAGCAGGAAGGGGGTAAAGTCGAGACCCGTCTGCTGCCGGCGGTGGCCCCAGGGGATTATCTGGTGCTCCATGACACTGGCGCCTACGGGGCCTCGATGTCATCCAACTATAACAGCCGTCCGCTGCTGCCGGAGGTGCTGTTTGATGGCGGCAAGGCGCGGCTGATCCGTCGTCGCCAGACCATCCAGGAGCTGCTGGCCTTAGAGCTTATTTAAAAAAAGGTCCCGTCGTTACCGACTCGCGCAACACCAGCGTGCCGGTGAACGGCGGGATCGTTTCGATCGGCTGCTGATTAGCAAGCTTGATCGCCTGATCGATAGCCGTGGTGATCATGTTGTCGATGGGCAGATAGACCGTCGACAGCCCCGGCTCCAGCCATTTCGCGCTTGGCGCATCGTCGAAGCCAAACAGCGACACATCCTGCGGAATACGCAGCCCCGCCTGATGCAGCGCCTTTGAGGCCCCCAGCGCCATATCATCGTTACAGGAAAACAGCGCGCTGAAGCGGGCTTTCTCGTCCAGCAGTTCCCGGCACAGCTCGTAGCCGCGGGTCATCGTCGAGTCCCCGTATTTCACCCGGCTCGGATCCCATTCAATACCATGTTTTATCAGCGCGTTGCGATAGCCCTGCAGGCGCGCCTGGCCGGTGGGGGTGTGCATCGGGACGGTGATGCAGGCGATATCGCGGTGGCCCTGGGTAATCAGATACTCCACGGCCTGGAAGGCGGCTTCCTGCTGTTCGAAAAACACGCAGCGTTCGCGGGCCTGCGCCACATCACGGTTAATCACCACCAGCGGCATGGCGATCGAGTTAATCAGCGACATGATCGCCTTCTCGCTCATATGCCGGGTATAGAGGATGATCGCATCGCACTGCCGGTCGGCGAGCATCTGCACCGCTTCCTCTTCGCGCTCCGGCGTATCATGGCCGTCGGTGACGATAAGCTGTTTTCCCCAGGCTTCGGTCTGGCGTGATGCCTGCTGCAGCAGACGGCCAAAGTAGAAGCCGTCAAAGGTGGAGACAACCAGCCCGATACTGTTGCTGGTCTGATTGGCCAGCGAGCGGGCAAGGAAATTCGGCCGGTAGCCCAGCTCTTCCATCGCTTTAAAGACCTGTTGGCGGGTGCTCTCTTTCACCTGACCTGTGCCGTTCAACACGCGGGAAACCGTCGCTTTCGAGACGCCTGCGCGAATTGAGACATCCAGCATTGTAGCCATTCATCGATTCCTGATTTCACGTGGTAAGGCGCAGTTTATCACAGACCGAAAAGGGACATATCGACGGGGCGGGGCGGAAAAACCATCGCGATCACGCTTTTAGCAGGAACTGACCAACCGGCGTTATCTGGTATGCCAATGGCTGTTTTTATCGATATTTGGGATACCACGAAGCGGGTTGCGAGCGCTGTCACAGAACAATTTTTGCCTGGCGACTATGTTTTGGTATGCCAAAAGTCACTGGCTGTCCACCTGGCCGCAATAAGCCCTTTACTCTGAGGTACTCTTTTATGGCATTACAGGACAAACTGATCGACGCGCTGGGGCGTTTCGCGACGACATTCAACAGCTATCGCTACATTATGGCGATCAAATCGGCGTTTATTACCCTGATGCCGGTGATCATCGTCGGGGCCTTTTCGGTGCTGATCTCCAATATGGTGCTGGATCCGAAGAATGGGCTCGCCAGCTTTTCCTCACTCTCCTTTCTCGCGGCGCTGAAGCCGATCACCAGCGCGCTGAACTACGCCACGCTCAACTTCCTCAATATCGGCGCCGTGTTTCTGATCGGCATTGAGCTGGGGCGGATCAACGGCATCAAAAGCCTGTTTCCCGGCCTGCTGGCGGTGATCTGCTTTATCTGCGTCACGCCGACCACGGTGGAGATGATGGTCGATGGCCAGATGCACGTGGTGAAAGATGTCCTGCTGCGTCAGTTCTCCGATACCCGTAGTCTGTTCCTCGGAATGTTCATCGCCATTCTGTCGGTCGAGATTTACTGCTGGCTGGAGGGGCGCAAGGGGCTGAAGATCAAGATGCCGGATACCGTGCCGCCGAACGTTTCTGCCTCTTTTTCCGCGCTGATCCCGGCGATCATCACCACCACCGCGATCGCCACCTTTGGTTTTCTCTTCCACCAGCTGACGGGAATGTATCTCTACGATGCGGTCTACCAGGTGGTGCAGCAGCCGCTGGAGCGGGTGGTGCAGAGCCTGCCGGGGATCCTACTGCTGATGTTCGTCGCCCAGCTGTTCTGGGTGATCGGTATTCACGGCAACCAGATGATCAAGCCGATCCGCGAGCCGCTGCTGCTGGGGGCGATCACCGTCAATATGAGCGCCTTTGAGCAGGGGAAAGAGGTACCGAACATCATCACGATGCCCTTCTGGGATGTTTACATGAGCATCGGCGGCTCGGGGCTGACCATCGGCCTGCTGATTGCGGTGATGATCGCCACCAGGCGCAAAGAGATGAAAGAGATCGCCAAGCTGTCGATAGGCCCGGGGCTGTTCAATATTAACGAGCCGGTGATCTTCGGGATGCCGATCATGCTCAACCCGATCCTCGCCATCCCGTTTATCATCACCCCGCTGGTGACCGGCAGCATCGGCTATTTCGCCACCCTGACCGGCTTCGCCGGCAAGGCGGTGGTGATGGTGCCCTGGACCACGCCGCCGCTGATCAACGCCTGGCTGTCCACCGCCGGCTCGATGGGAGCGGTGGTGACCCAGCTTATCTGCATCGTCGTCGCGGTGCTTATCTATCTGCCTTTCGTCAAAATTGCCTCCCGCCGTGCCGATGCCGCACAGCGTCAGGCCGACAATCAACAGACCGCCAACCCTGTCTGAGGAGCCTATGACTACCGTACGGATGACCATTCCCGATGATTTTATCCTTGGCGCGGCGGCTTCCGCCTGGCAGACCGAGGGCTGGAGCGGGAAAAAACCGGGGCAGGACTCCTGGCCCGATCTCTGGTACAAAAACGACCGCCACGTCTGGCATAACGGCTATGGCCCGGCGGTGGCTACCGATTTTATTAACCGCTTTCAGGAAGACGTGCAGCTGATGAAGCTGGCCGGGCTGACCCACTACCGCACCTCGATCAACTGGTCGCGCTTTCTGATCGACTATGAAAACGTCACGGTGGATGAGGAGTATGCGGCCTATTACGACCAGCTGTTCGACGCGCTACTGGCCAACGGCATTACGCCGATGATCTGCCTTGAGCATTACGAATTACCGGGCTATCTGCTGGAAAAGTATGGCGGCTGGGGGTCGAAAAAAGTGGTTGAGCTGTTTGTGCGCTACGCGGAGCAGGTCTTTGCCCGCTACCACCTGAAGGTAACCCGCTGGTTTACCTTTAATGAGCCGATCGTGGTGCAGACTCGGGTCTATCTGGATGCCCTGCGCTGGCCCTATGAGCAGAACACCAGCACCTGGATGCAGTGGAACTACCATAAGGTGCTGGCGACCGCCTGCGTGGTGAAGCGATTTCGCGAACTCGGCTATCCCGGGACCGTCGGCTGCATCCTCAATCCGGAGGTGACCTACCCACGCTCCCGCGCCCCGCATGACCTGCGCGCGGCGGAGATCTACGATCTATTCTACAACCGTATGTTTCTCGACCCGCTGGTGCACGGGGTCTGGCCGCCGGCGCTTCTCGCGCTGCTTGAGCAGCATCAGGTGACGTGGGAGGCCAGCGCGGAGGAGCTGGCGATTATCCGCGAGCACACCGTCGATGAGCTGGGGATTAACCTTTACTATCCGCACCGGGTCAAAGCCCCGTCGCGGGCCTGGCATCCGCATACCCCGTTCCATCCAGCCTGGTATTATGAGGCGTTTGAGCTGCCCGGCCGGCGGATGAACGCCTCCCGCGGCTGGGAAATCTACCCGCAAATCATCTTTGATATGGCGATGCGGATCAAAAATGACTATCGCAACATCCCGTGGTTCGTGGCCGAGAGCGGGATGGGGGTGGAAAACGAAGGCCAGTTCCGTAACCGCGAAGGCGTCATCGATGACAGCTACCGCATTCGTTTTATCAGCGAACATCTCTGGCACACCCTGCGCGCCCGCGAGGCAGGGGCCAACTGCCAGGGCTATATGCTGTGGGCGTTTACCGACAACGTGTCGCCGACGAACGCCTTTAAAAACCGCTACGGGCTAATCGAAATCGATCTGCAAAACCATCGCGCCCGGCGGCCCAAAGCGTCGGCGCACTGGTTTCGTCAGCTCGGCGAACGGCGTGAGCTGGTGCTGGATATCGACGATGAATACCGCTAGCCGGGAGCAATCTTTGCTAAGATAGCGGCGTATTTGACTCGCAGGCATGTAACGCACAGGTGATTTTGTGGAAAAAGCGATAATTCCGCCGGAAAAGAAGCCCTATCAGGAGATTGGTGATGACCTGCGCGCCCAGATTGCGCAGGGGCGCTACCCGGTCGGGTCGCGTTTGCCGCCGGAACGCCATATTGCCGAAACCTATGGCGTCAGCCGGACCATTGTGCGCGAAGCGCTGCTGATGCTGGAGCTGCAGGGGACGGTGGATATCCGTCAGGGATCCGGGGTGTACGTCATGCGTATCCCGCATGAAAACGACAGCGAAGAAGAGCAGTTGCTCAGCAGCGACGTCGGTCCGTTTGAAATTCTCCAGGCGCGCCAGCTGCTGGAGAGCAATATCGCCGCCTTTGCCGCGAAAATGGCCACCCGCGCCGATATCGACAATCTGAAGCGGATTATCGAGCAGGAGCAGCGGGCTATCGCCCTCAACGACACCGCCCAGGATAACGCCCGCCTGTTCCATCTGGTGCTGGCCGGGGCGACGCAGAACCAGATGCTGTTGGCGACGGTGGAGCGGATCTGGCTGCAGATGGACAGCAGCCCGCTGTGGCAGCAGTTCAATGTGCATATTGCCAGCCGCGCCTGGCGGCTGAAGTGGCTCGGCGACCGGCAGACGCTGCTCGCCGCGCTGCGGCGTCGCGATGTGATGGGCGCCTGGCAGGCGATGTGGCAGCATCTGGAAAACGTCAAAAACAGTCTGCTGGAGCTGTCCGATGAAGACGCCCCGGACTTTGACGGCTATCTGTTCGATTCGGTGCCGATTTTTCAGGGGAAGCTGGTATGACGATCCTGCCGCTGTACGCCGCGCCGCAATTCGCCCGGCAGGTGACCGACTGGCTGTGGCAGGCCTTTGGCGGCGAGGCGCTGCCGCGGGAATTTTTCGCCAGCATTGTGCAGCATAGCCAGACGGCGGAGGCGCTACCGCTGACCTTTATTGCCGTGGAAGGGGAGCAACAGCTCGGAACGATTGGCCTCTGGCGCTGCGATTTGATAAGCCGCCAGGATCTGTTTCCCTGGCTGGCGGCGCTGTACGTCGCGCCCGCCGCTCGCGGTCAGGGGCTGGCCGGACAGCTGCAGCGGCATGTGATCGATTATGCCCGCCGCGCGGGCTATCAGGAGCTTTATCTCTACTCCGCTTGCCGCGATTTTTATGAACGCTTCGGCTGGCGCTACATCGGCGAGGGGCTGGATTACCCGGCCACCGCCGTGCATCTCTATCGCTACGACTTATCGCCTTCCTGCGGGGCCACCACCGAATGACGGCGCACCAGCGTCGGGCTGAACAGGTGGGTGATCTCCGGCGCCGGGCGCTGCTCCGCCAGGGCTAAGGCCAATTCGGCCGCCTGGGTCGCCATTGTGACGATCGGGTAACGGACAGTGGTCAGCCGCGGGCGGACATAGCGCGAAATCAGGACATCGTCGAAGCCGATCAGCGAAATTTCCCGCGGGACGTCGATACCGTTGTCGTTCAGCACCCCCATCGCGCCGGCGGCCATCGAGTCGTTATAGCAGGCGACAGCGCTAAAGTGGCGGCCGCGGCCAAGCAGTTCGGTCATCGCCTGTTCGCCGCCGCTTTCATCCGGCTCGGCAAACGTGACCAGCCGGTCGTTGCACGGCAGGCCGCTCTCCTCCAGCGCCGCGTAGTACCCCTGCAGGCGATCTTCCGCATCAGAGATATCGTGGTTTGAGCACAGATAGCCGATACGCGTGTGCCCCTGCTGGATCAGATGGCGGGTCGCCAGCCAGGCGCCGTAGCGATCGTCCAGCGCCACGCAGCGGGTTTCATATCCGGGCAGGATGCGGTTGATCAGCACCATGCCGGGGATCTGTTTCATCAGCCCGGCGAGTTCCTCATCGGGGATCATTTTGGCATGCACCACCAGCGCCGCGCAGCGGTGGCGGATCAGCTGCTCTATCGCCTGGCGCTCCTTTTGCACGTTGTGGTAGCCATTGCCAATCAGCAAAAAATTGCCGGTGCGGTAGGCCACCTGTTCGACGGCTTTGACCATCGCGCCGAAGAAGGGGTCGGAGACATCGCCCACCACCAGGCCGACGGTTTCCGTGGACTGCTGGGCCAGCGCCCGGGCGTTCGCGTTGGGGTGATAGTTGAGGGTTTCCATCGCCGCGCCCACGGACTGACGCGAGGCTTCGCTGGCTTTGGGAGAGTTGTTGATGACGCGGGAGACGGTAGCGACGGAGACTCCTGCGAGTCGGGCTACATCCTTAATTGTCGCCATACCATGCCTTTTATAGGGTAAGCGTTTACATACTGCTATGTTACGGGAAAGAGCGGCAGATTCAAGGCGCGGCGGCGAAGGAATGGCGCAAATGTGATTCAGAGCGGGCTTATCGGTGACCTGTTTACATTGACGCTATCAGTAATTGAAACCGGCTCGGGGAAATACAAACCTTTGCTTACACTTTGCGATGCGCTGTTGCGAATGTTCGCTGGTTTGTCCGCCGAGCAGGTTGATATTCTGGCTATCCCAGAGGTATTGATAGGTGGAGTCAACGTCAAGTTGACCACTTTACTTACACCAGCCTGCGCAGATGCGCAGGTTTTTTTTTGCCCGTCGCCGGCGTTGTTACAGATAGCGAAAATCGTAATAACTGGTTGCACTTAGGCTCACTCACTTGCGTTTTCCCGCTGGCCCGAAGCGGGCGAAAAACGCGACAATCGAGATCCCAGAGGTATTGATAGGTGAGTTTCTCAGGTACGCTCTTCGTACTGGACGTCTTACACCAGCCTGCGCGGATGCGCAGGTTTTTTTTTATTCTGAAAATCCCCCCGCCGCACTGCTTTCCCACGCCTTCTCGTGTAACCTGCTTTGACTCATCACCGGTCACATGGAGTTGTTATGCTATTGGGATTTTTCAGACTGCTGTTCAAGGGGTTATACCGGGTCAGATTGACCGGCGACACGCAGGCTTTGCACCAGCAAAAAGTCTTAATTACCCCGAACCACGTCTCTTTCCTCGACGGCATTCTGCTGGCGTTGTTTTTGCCGGTCCGACCGGTTTTTGCCGTCTATACCTCAATCAGCCAGCGCTGGTTTATGCGCGCGCTGACGCCGATTATCGATTTTGTGCCGCTGGACCCGACCAAGCCGATGTCGATCAAACATCTGGTGCGCCTGATCGAACAGGGGCGGCCGGTGGTCATCTTCCCGGAAGGGCGAATCTCGGTCAGCGGCTCGCTGATGAAAATTTATGACGGCGCCGCCTTTGTCGCCGCCAAATCGCAGGCGACCATCGTGCCGCTGCGCATTGAAGGCGCTGAACTGACGCCCTTCAGCCGGCTGAAGGGGCTGGTAAAGCGTCGCCTGTTCCCGCGGATTCAGCTGCACCTGCTGCCGCCTACCCATCTGCCGATGCCCGAGGCGCCGCGCGCCCGCGACCGGCGCAAAATCGCCGGGGAAATGCTGCATCAGATCATGATGGAGGCCCGGATGGCGGTGCGCCCGCGGGAAACCCTGTATGAGTCGCTGCTGGCGGCGCAAGACCGCTTCGGCGCGCGCAAACCCTGCGTGGAGGATATCAACTTCCAGCCGGATACCTATCGCAAGCTGCTGACCAAAACCCTGTTTGTCGCCCGCATTTTGGAAAAATACAGCCAGCAGGGTGAGAAGATAGGCCTGATGCTGCCCAACGCCGGCATCAGCGCAGCGGTGATTTTCGGCGCGATCGCCCGCGGGCGCATTCCGGCGATGATGAACTATACCGCCGGGGTGAAAGGACTCAGCAGCGCCATCGCCGCCGCGGAACTCAAGACCATTTTTACCTCGCGTACCTTCCTTGATAAAGGCAAGCTCTGGCACCTGCCGGAGCAGCTGACCCAGGTGCGTTGGGTGTTCCTGGAAGATCTCAAAGGCGATATCACCCCCGCAGACAAACTGTGGATTTTCGGCCATCTGCTGGCGCCGCGTCTGGCGCAGGTTAAGCAGCAGCCGGAAGACGCGGCGATGATCCTCTTCACCTCCGGCTCGGAGGGCAACCCGAAAGGGGTGGTGCACAGTCATAAAAGCCTGCTGGCCAACGTCGAGCAGATCAAAACCATCGCCGACTTTACCGCTAACGACCGCTTTATGTCGGCGCTGCCGCTGTTCCACTCTTTTGGCCTCACCGTCGGCCTGCTGACGCCGCTGCTTACCGGCGCGGAGGTGTTTCTCTATCCCAGCCCGCTGCACTATCGCGTGGTGCCGGAGCTGGTCTACGATCGCAACTGCACGGTGCTGTTCGGCACCTCGACCTTCCTCGCCAACTATGCTCGCTTCGCTAACCCCTATGATTTCTATCGTCTCCGCTACGTGGTCGCCGGGGCGGAGAAGCTGCAGGAGAGCACCAAACAGCTATGGCAGGATAAATTCGGCCTGCGTATTCTCGAAGGCTACGGTGTGACCGAGTGCGCCCCGGTGGTCTCGATCAACGTGCCCATGGCGGCGAAGGTCGGCACCGTGGGGCGGATTCTGCCGGGGATGGACGCCCGCCTGCTGGCGATGCCTGGCATTGAGCAGGGGGGACGACTGCAGCTGAAAGGGCCGAACATTATGAAAGGCTACCTGCGGGTGGAAAATCCCGGGGTGCTGGAAGCGCCGACGGCGGAAAATCAGCACGGTGAAAAGGAAGCGGGTTGGTATGACACCGGCGATATCGTGACTTTTGATGAGCAGGGCTATGTCCGCATCCAGGGCCGTGCGAAGCGCTTCGCCAAAATCGCTGGCGAAATGATCTCTCTTGAGATGGTGGAGCAGGTGGCCCTCGGCGCGTCGCCGGACAAAATGCACGCCACGGCGATTAAACAGGACGCCAGCAAAGGCGAGGCGCTGGTGCTGTTTACCACCGATAATGAACTGACTCGCGAAGCCCTGCTGCGCTACGCTCGCCAGCACGGCGTACCGGAGCTGGCGGTGCCGCGCGATATACGCTGGCTGAAACAGCTGCCGGTGCTCGGCAGCGGCAAGCCAGACTATGTCACCCTGAAAAATATGGTCGACGAGGCGGAAACAACCCATGAGTGAGTCAGTGCATACTAACCCGTCGCTGTATTCGAAAGGGATGATGGCAGTGATCTGCGCCCAGTTCCTGTCGGCCTTCGGCGACAATGCGCTTCTCTTCGCCACCCTGGCGCTGATGAAGCAGCTCTATTATCCGGAGTGGAGCCAGCCGGTCCTGCAGATGTTGTTTGTGGGCGCTTACATCCTTTTTGCCCCCTTTGTCGGCCAGTTCGCCGACAGCTTTGCCAAAGGCCGGGTAATGATGGTGGCCAACGGCCTGAAGCTGCTTGGCGCCGGCTGTATCTGCTTCGGCGTGAATCCGTTTATCGGCTATACGCTGGTGGGGATTGGCGCCGCCGCCTATTCGCCGGCCAAGTATGGCATTCTCGGCGAACTGACCACCGGCGATAAGTTAGTGAAGGCTAACGGACTGATGGAGTCCTCGACCATCGCGGCGATCCTGCTGGGCTCCATGGCCGGCGGGATCCTCGCCGACTGGCACGTGCTGGCGGCGCTGATCGTCTGCGCGCTGGTCTACGGTGGGGCGGTGGTGGCTAACCTGTGGATACCCAGGCTGCCGGCGGCGCGTCCGGGGCAGTCATGGCGTTTCAAGCCGATGACGCACAGCTTCTTCAGCGCCTGCCGCACGCTGTGGCGCAACGGCGAAACCCGCTTTTCGCTGATGGGCACCAGCCTGTTCTGGGGCGCTGGCGTGACCCTGCGCTTCCTGCTGGTGATCTGGGTGCCGGTGGCTCTGGGCATTACCAGCAACGCCATGCCTACCTATCTTAATGCGATGGTGGCGGTGGGGATTGTACTGGGAGCCGGGGCGGCGGCGAAGCTGGTGACCCTGGAGACAGTGTCGCGCTGTATGCCGGCCGGGATTTTGATCGGTATCGCGGTGATAGCCTTTGCCGTGCAGCAGTCGCTGCTGCCGGCGTTCGGTCTGTTGCTGCTGCTCGGGGTGTTCGGCGGCTTCTTTATCGTGCCGTTGAACGCGCTGCTGCAGGAGCGCGGGAAACATTCGGTCGGGGCGGGTAACGCCATTGCGGTACAGAACCTGGGCGAAAACGTGGCGATGCTGCTGATGCTGGGGCTCTATTCTCTGGCGGTAAGTGTGGGCGTGCCGCCGGTCGCTGTGGGAATAGGCTTTGGCGCGGTGTTTGCTGTGGCCATCGCCGCGCTGTGGGTCTGGGGGCGGCGTAAATAACTTCTCGTCGCGGTTGACTTGAAATCGTCGCCCCTGCCAGGCGCGCGGCAGAGAGAAGCCCCCGGGTTGCGGCTTGCGCCTGATCCGGGCTACCGCGGCTACTGAGGCGGCTACCCGCCCTGGGTAGCGTAGGCCCGGTAAGGCGTAGCCGCCACCGGGCAACAACGCGACGCCAGAAGCTGGCGTCGACAGGTCGTGCTACGGTGCCGGGTAGGTATAAACCTGATGCACCGCTTCAATCTCCGCTAATACCTCTTCGCTCAGCTCAAGCTGCAAACTTTCCACGTTGGCCTGCAGCTGCGCCATGGTCGTCGCCCCCAGCAGGGTGCTGGCGACAAACGGCTGCCGACGCACAAAGGCCAGCGCCATTTGCGCCGGATCGAGGCCGTGACGTCGGGCGATATCCACATAGGCCGCCACCGCTTTCTGCGACTGCTCGCCGCTGTAGCGCGTAAAGCGGCTGAACAGCGTATTGCGCGCCCCCGCCGGCTTCGCGCCGTTGAGGTACTTCCCGGTCAGGGTGCCGAAAGCCAGGCAGGAGTAGGCCAGCAGCTCCACGCCTTCGAACTGGCTCACTTCCGCGAGGCCGACTTCAAAGCTGCGGTTCAGCAGGCTGTAGGGGTTCTGAATGGTCACGATCCGCGGCAGGTCGTGCTTATCCGCCAGGTGCAGATAACGCATCACGCCGAAGGCGGTTTCATTCGATACGCCGATGTAGCGGATCTTGCCGGCGCGCTGGAACTCGGTCAGCGCCTCGAGGGTATCCAGCAGGGTCACCGCGGGGGCGGCGTCGGCCCAGGTGTAGCCGAGCTTGCCAAAGCAGTTGGTGGGGCGCTGCGGCCAGTGTACCTGGTACAGGTCGAGATAATCGGTCTGCAGACGCTTCAGGCTGGCGTGCAGCGCCTCGCGGATATTTTTCCGGTCCAGGACGTGGTTTGGTCGAATACTGCTGTCGTTATTGCGCGCGGGCCCGCTGACCTTCGAGGCGAGCACCAGCTTTTCGCGATTGCCGCGTTTCGCCAGCCAGTTGCCGACGTAGGTTTCGGTCAGCCCTTGGGTCTCCGGGCGCGGCGGGACAGGGTACATTTCGGCGACATCGATCAGATTGATGCCGTTGGCGACTGCGTAATCGAGCTGCTGATGGGCATCAGCTTCGCTGTTTTGCTCGCCAAAGGTCATAGTTCCCAGCCCGAGGGTGCTGATTTCAAGTGAACTGTGTGGGATACGGTGATACTGCATAGCCAGCTTCCTTTTTATTTATAAGGTCAGGCATTCCCCGACAAAGGAGTATCAACATGGCAGAGGGTGAGAAAAAGAGGAAGTAAAAAAATCAAAAAAGCCGGGTGACGAGGAGGGGCGGTGGGTGGAACCCGCGGTGTCCTGGTGTGTCCCGACTCTTCTCAGAAGGCTGGTTGTCGGTAAGCGCAGCGTCAACAGAGGCTGGGGCCGACGGGGAAAAATTAACGCTTAATGATTTGCGAAACGTCGTCACGATTGATCTGCATTTTATTACCCTGCTGATCTTCGTAGCTGATAAGACCGGTATCGTCATCCACGGTAGGTTTACCGTCGGTCAGGATCATGCGCCCATCTTTGGTCGCCATGACGTAATCGCTGCTGCAACCGGAAACCGAGAACGCCAGTCCTACGGCGGAAATCAATACTGCCCATTTTTTCATCGTCATCACCTCTTGAGTAGCTGCACCCCATACCCGTCTATTAATAGCCTGATTTGTGAGACATAAAAAGCAGTAAAGTCTGAAAAAGGGTTGCAGCCTGTGACCAGGCTGCAATTTTGTGGTTTACAGCGGGTTTTTCTTATTGCGCAGCAGGTTAAGACTCTCAACGGCAATAGAGAAGAACATGGCGAAGTAGATGTATCCCTTCGGCACATGGACGTCGAAACTTTCCAGCATTAGGGTAAAGCCGACGAGGATCAGGAACGACAGCGCCAGCATTTTCACCGACGGATGACGGTCAACGAAATCGCCGATAGGTCGTGCGGCGAACATCATTACCCCCACCGCAATCACGACCGCCGCCATCATAATAAACAGATGGTCCGACAGACCGACGGCGGTGATCACCGAGTCGAGGCTAAAGATGATGTCCAGCAGCATGATCTGCACGATGGCGCCGAGGAAGGAGTGAACGTTAGTTTTCAGCCCCTCCTCTTCACCTTCGATAGACTCATGGATCTCTTTACTGGCTTTCCAGATAAGGAACAGTCCGCCTAACAGCAAGATCAGATCGCGAAACGAAATCTCCTGACCGAGGACGGTGAAGAGCGGGTTGGTCAGCTTAACGACCCAGGCGATAGAGGCCAGCAGCGCCAGGCGCATGACCATCGCCCCCATTAAACCGATCCGTCGCGCGTGAGCGCGCTGGGCGGTGGGGAGCTTGGCCACGACCAGAGAGAGAAAAATAATATTATCGATCCCGAGCACGATCTCCAGCAGCGTCAAGGTGCCCAGCGCCAGCCAGGCGTTAGGATCGGTTATCCATGCAAATAACATTGTTCAAAGTCCTGCAAAATAGAAAGCAGCAATTATATGCACGCCCCAACGCAGAACAAAAAATTAATCGTGTTGTAACAAGAAATGGCGGGCGAGCAGGGCGGCGGTGAAATTCTTTTTCAGGTAGAAACCGCGCGGCAGGGTGAGGATCGTCTCCCCGCGGGCGCCGATGGCTTCGGTCAACGCCTTGCTGTTGGCCGCTTTCGGTCTTAACTGCAGCACCTCGCCGTGGCGGGCGGTAATGCGCTCCACCTCACCGAGGACAATAAGATCCATCAGCTCTTCCCAGTCCATGCGCAGCTGGCGCTCCTCTTCTTCGTTCGGACTCCACAGCAGCGGTGCGCCGACGCGTCGCGCCGCCAGAGGAATGGTGCGCTCTCCTTCCACCGGGATCCACAGGACGCGCTGCAGCTTATGCCGCACATGGCTGCTCTCCCAGGTGACGCCGCTATTGCCGGTTAACGGAGCGACGCAGACAAAGGTGGTCTCCAGCGGACGACCCCGGCTGTCGATAGGGATCGTTTTGAGCTCCACCCCCAGCGCGGCGAAATCCTGTTCGGGTTTACTGCCCGCGCTGGCCCCCAGCCACAGCTCCAGCAGGATGCCCGTCCAGCCTTTATCACGCTTCAGATCGCGGGGAATGGGGATCCCGGCCAGCGCCGCCAGCTCGCCCAGCGTATAGCCGGCCAGCTGTCGGGCCTGGGCCAACAGCTGTTCCTGACTTTGCGGCGGAGAGGAGAGAGGAGCGATAGCGGGCATAGGGTGACACCTTTGGCTAAAAAATGAGCGCTAATTTTGCGCGTTGTGGATAGAGTTTACCGTTTTCTGAGTAACTATACCAATCCCATGATTTATATGCCTTTTTAAGGTCATTGCGCTGCAGGTGAAAACCATGAAAACAGGTTTTCCAGAACTGGTCACTGACAATAAACAGGATCTTACACCATGTTATCCACAGAAAAGTGGGATAACTGGGGAAAAGCCCCACTACTGGTTCGATTTACAGCCTTGACGTGCGACGAAAATCGAATTTTTAGAGAAAATCTGCCCGCGACCTGCGCGTAATCTGTGGATAAAATCGACATTGTTCGATCTTTCATCAGTCGGCGGATCGTATGTGTGATGATCGTCACGTTATGCTGTAATAAGTGAAAGGAATATATTCTAACTCAATGAATATGCTATCATTATTAGAAGGTGTTAGCGGTGCGATGTTCAGATTACTCCGGGTTTTCCCGGGTTAATTCCGTACTTCTTCACAACTCTATCCACAGAAAAAGTGAATAAAATCGGCCGTCGGGCGCTTTCGCTGTTTATAACTCTGGCAATTACTGTGAGTTATTCAAATGTTATCCGTTCTCAGTGTGCGAACAGAGTGGTTTACCGTTTCCGACGAGTGTGAAACAATCATTCACATTGAAGCTTATCTTGAGGTAGTCCGGTGATTGATGACGATGGCTACCGCCCAAATGTCGGTATTGTAATCTGTAATCGTCAGGGCCAGGTCATGTGGGCCCGACGCTATGGTCAGCACTCGTGGCAGTTCCCGCAAGGGGGCATAAATCCAGGAGAATCCGCAGAGCAGGCGATGTATCGGGAATTGTTTGAAGAGGTCGGGTTAAGCCGTAAAGATGTGCGGATCCTGGCCTCAACCCGTAACTGGCTGCGTTACAAGTTGCCTAAACGTTTGGTGCGTTGGGACACAAAGCCGGTTTGTATCGGCCAGAAACAAAAGTGGTTTCTTTTGCAGTTGATCGGTAACGACGCGGACATCAATATGCAAACCAGCAGCACGCCTGAATTTGATGGCTGGCGCTGGGTGAGTTACTGGTACCCGGTTCGTCAGGTGGTGTCGTTCAAACGCGACGTCTACCGCCGGGTGATGAAAGAGTTCGCCAGCGTAACCATGTCGCTGGCGGAGAGCGCCCCTAAGCCGCAAAGCGCGCCTGCTTATCGACGTAAAAGAGGTTAAGCCACGCACATTATGCTCACTCGGTTGCGAGAAATAGTCGAGAAGGTCGCGAGTGCGCCGCGTTTAAACGAGGCGCTGGATATTCTGGTGACAGATGTCTGCCAGGCGATGGAGACGGAAGTCTGCTCGGTTTACCTGGCTGACAATGACCGACGCTGCTATTACCTGATGGCCACCCGCGGGTTAAAAAAACCTCGCGGGCGCACCGTTGCGCTGGCGTTCGATGAAGGCCTGGTGGGGCTGGTTGGCCGCCTGGCGGAGCCCATCAACCTCGCCGATGCGCAAAAACACCCCAGCTTCAAGTATATCCCCGCCGTCAAAGAGGACCGCTTCCGCGCCTTCCTTGGCGTGCCGATCATCCAGCGCCGCCAGCTGTTGGGCGTGCTGGTGGTCCAGCAGCGTGAGCTGCGCCAGTTTGATGAAAGCGAAGAGTCTTTCCTCGTCACCCTCGCCACCCAGATGGCGGCGATCCTCTCCCAGTCCCAGCTGAACGCCCTGTTTGGCCAGTATCGTCAGACGCGCATTCGCGCGCTGCCGGCCTCTTCCGGGGTTGCGATCGCCGAGGGCTGGATGGACGTCAGCCTGCCGCTGATGGAACAGGTGTATGAAGCCTCGACGCTGGATACCGCCTCGGAACGTGAACGCCTGACCGGCGCGCTGGAAGAAGCGGCCAACGAGTTTCGTCGCTACAGCAAACGCTACGCCGCCGGCGCGCAAAAAGAGACGGCGGCGATCTTCGATCTCTACTCGCACCTGCTCTCCGACGCCCGCCTGCGTCGCGAGCTCTTTGCCGAAGTCGACAAAGGCGCCGTCGCCGAGTGGGCGGTCAAAAAGATCATTGAGAAGTTCGCCGAACAGTTTGCCGCGCTGAGCGACGGCTATCTGAAAGAGCGGGCCGGCGACCTGCGCACGCTGGGTCAGCGTCTGCTGTTCCATCTCGACGACAGTATTCAGGGCCCCAACACCTGGCCGGCGCGCATTATCCTCGTGGCGGACGAGCTGTCGGCCACCACCCTCGCCGAAGTGCCGCAGGATCGCCTGGCCGGCGTGGTAGTGCGCGATGGCGCCGCCAACTCCCATGCCGCCATTATGGTGCGGGCCCTTGGCATCCCAACGGTGATGGGCGCCGATATTCAGCCCTCGCTGTTGCATGGCCATACGCTGATTGTCGATGGCTATCGCGGTGAGCTGCTGGTGGATCCTGAACCTGTTCTGTTACAGGAATATCAGCGCCTTATCAGTGAAGAGAACGAGCTCAGCCGCCTGGCGGAGGACGATCTCCAGCGTGCGTCGGAGTTGAAAAGCGGCGAGCGGGTAAAAGTCATGCTCAACGCCGGCTTAAGCCCGGAGCACGAAGAGAAGCTCGGCAGTTTTGTGGACGGCATTGGTCTGTACCGTACCGAAATTCCCTTTATGCTGCAGAGCGGCTTCCCCTCTGAAGAGGAGCAGGTCGCCCAGTATCAGGGCATGCTGCAGATGTTTAACAGCAAACCGGTGACCCTGCGTACCCTGGACATCGGCGCGGATAAACAGCTGCCGTACATGCCGATCAGTGAAGAGAACCCATGCCTCGGCTGGCGCGGGATCCGCATCACCCTCGATCAGCCGGAGATCTTTTTGATCCAGGTGCGGGCGATGCTGCGCGCCAACGCCGCCACCGGCAACCTCAGCATTTTGCTGCCGATGGTGACCAGTCTGGAAGAGGTCGATGAGGCCCGCCGACTGATCGACCGCGCCAGTCGGGAAGTGGAAGAGATGATCGGCTACGCCATCCCGCGTCCGCGTCTGGGGGTGATGCTGGAGGTGCCGTCGATGGTCTTTATGCTGCCGCAGCTGGCCAGCCGGATCGATTTTATCTCGGTAGGAACGAACGACCTGACCCAGTACCTGCTGGCCGTCGACCGTAACAATACCCGGGTCGCCAGCATGTATGACAGCCTGCATCCTGCGGTATTGCGGGCGCTGGCGATGATCGCTCATGACGCGGAGCGCTTTGGCATCGATCTGCGACTGTGCGGCGAGATGGCAGGCGACCCAATGTGCGTGACGATCCTTGTCGGTCTCGGTTATCGCCACCTGTCGATGAACGGCCGCTCGGTGGCGAGGGTGAAATATCTGCTGCGCCGCATCGATATCGAAGAGGCGCAGGAGCTGTCTCGTCGCAGCCTCGAAGCCCAGATGACCGCCGAGGTGCGCCATCAGGTGGCGGCCTTTATGGAGCGTCGCGGTCTCGGCGGCCTGATCCGCGGCGGGCGGTAGCGATAGCCCGGGTGAGGCGTAAGCCGTAACCCGGGAATACTCTGTTCACACCATCCGGCAAAATACAGTACAGCCGGTGAAACGGCTTCTGTTAGCATCCGTATACATATCTTTTACACGCCGGCGCGGATCGCACTCCTGGCTTATGCTATGATTCGCCTCCTTCGGCGTGCCCGTTTTAATCGGGCATGGATCATCACCGCTGTCCACTTTCGGCGGAATAACAAGTCTTTATGGTGACAGATGAATAGTGGCTACCTGCATTTTCCGGAGTTCGATCCGGTCATTTTTTCTCTAGGCCCGGTCTCCCTCCACTGGTACGGTTTGATGTACCTGGTGGGCTTTGTCTTTGCGATGTGGCTGGCCACCCGTCGGGCCAATCGTCCGGGCAGCGGCTGGACGAAAAATGAAGTGGAAAACCTGCTTTACGCGGGCTTCCTCGGCGTCTTTCTGGGCGGCCGTATCGGTTACGTGCTGTTCTACAACCTGCCGGTATTTCTTGCCGATCCGTTGTATCTGTTCCGCGTCTGGGACGGCGGCATGTCGTTCCACGGCGGCCTGATCGGCGTGATCCTGGTGATGATTATCTTCGCCAGACGCACCAAACGCACCTTCTTCCAGGTCTCCGATTTTATCGCGCCGCTGATCCCGTTTGGCCTTGGCGCCGGGCGTCTGGGCAACTTTATCAACGGCGAGCTGTGGGGCCGCGTGGACCCGAGCTTCCATTACACGATGATTTTCCCGGGCTCCCGTGCCGAAGATCTGGCGCTGCTGCCGACCCATCCGGAATGGCAATCGCTGTTTGATACCTACGGCGCGCTGCCGCGCCACGCGTCGCAGCTGTACGAGCTGGCGCTGGAAGGCGTGGTGCTGTTCCTGATCCTGAACCTGTTTATCCGTAAACCGCGCCCGACCGGTTCCGTTTCCGGCCTGTTCCTGATTGGCTACGGCCTGTTCCGCATTATCGTGGAATTCTTCCGCCAGCCCGACGCCCAGTTCACCGGCGGCTGGGTGCAGTACATCAGCATGGGGCAGATTCTTTCGATCCCGATGGTGCTTGCGGGTATCATCATGATGGTTTGGGCTTACCGCCACCGTCCGCAGCAACTGAATTCTTGAGGAACCATGAAACAGTATCTTGATTTGATGCAGAAAGTGCTCGCCGAGGGCACGCCAAAAAATGACCGCACCGGCACTGGCACGATCTCTATTTTCGGCCATCAGATGCGTTTTAACCTGCAGGAAGGCTTCCCGCTGGTGACCACCAAGCGCTGTCATTTACGCTCCATCATCCATGAACTGCTGTGGTTCCTGCAGGGCGACACCAACATCGCCTATCTGCACGACAACAACGTCACCATCTGGGACGAGTGGGCAGATGAAAATGGCGACCTGGGACCGGTCTACGGCAAACAGTGGCGTTCCTGGCCTGCGCCGGACGGTCGTCATATCGACCAGATCAGCACGGTGATGGACCAGCTGAAAAACGACCCGGACTCCCGCCGGATCATCGTCTCGGCGTGGAACGTCGGCGAGCTGGATAAAATGGCCCTGGCGCCGTGCCACGCCTTCTTCCAGTTCTACGTCGCTGACGGCAAGCTCTCCTGCCAGCTGTATCAGCGCTCCTGCGACGTATTCCTCGGCCTGCCGTTCAACATCGCCAGCTACGCGCTGCTGGTGCATATGGTGGCGCAGCAGTGCGATCTGCAGGTCGGCGATTTCGTCTGGACCGGTGGCGACACTCATCTGTACAGCAATCATCTCGAGCAGACCAATCTGCAGCTGAGCCGCGAACCGCGTCCGCTGCCGAAGCTGGTCATCAAACGCAAGCCGGCGTCGATATTCGACTACCGCTTTGAAGACTTCGAGATTGAAGGTTACGATCCGCACCCGGGAATCAAAGCGCCGGTGGCGATTTAACCCCCTCTGCAGATATGACCAACCGGCGTCCGATGGCGCCGGTTTTTTTATGCCGTTTTCACCACCTGCATAGGGGGGGCTACCCTCGTTGCCATTACGATAGGAACGCTTCATCCCGCCCGCTGGCCGCAGGCGTTGGTGGGCGGGAAAGCTGGAAAGAGGCTCGCAAAAAAATGTTCTGCTGTTGGTCATGCAAACCTTTTTTGCGTGTCTGGCCGGGAAAGCCATTTTCCGTCGTCGCGCCAGGGCTAACCGCAGCGGCATACTCTGCGCCATGAACAGAGAACATGGTTATACCCTGATGGAAACCCTGGTGACGCTGACGTTAATGATGATCCTCAGCGTCGGCGGCCTGTACGGCTGGCAGCGCTGGCAGCAGCAGCAACGACTGTGGCAAACCGCCGTCCAGGTGCGGGATTTCCTGGTTTTCCTGCGCGATGACGCCAACGCCTACAACCGGGACCGCGTGCTTCGCGTCGGCCAGGATGAAGAGGGATGGTGCCTGAGTGCCCAGGGGGAGGGGCCGGCGTGTGCCTCCGGGTCGCCCTTGACGCTGCGCCCGCGCTGGCCGGGGATCTCGCTGGCAGGCGTCACCCCTAGCCTGGGATTCTATGGCCTGCGCAGCACTGCCTGGGCGGGGAATCTGCGTCTGCAGAGCGAGGCCGGCAGCTGGAGCATGGTGATTTCACACTGGGGGCGGATTCGTTTATGCCGCAGTGACAGCGCAGGAGGATGTCAGTGAGCCGCCGCGGATTTTCCCTCGCGGAGGCGCTTATCGCCATGGCGATAGGCTCGCTGCTGCTGATCGGCGCCTGCCGCTTTCTACCCGCTCTGCAGCGCCATATTCTGCGTCACGGCGAACAGCTGGCCCTGGAGAATGAACTGTGGCAGCGGGTGCATGCCGTGGGGAAGCATCTGCAGCGCGCCGGATACTGCCGGGGAGTGTGCGGCGGAGCCGGGCTGGAGCTCGCCGCCGACGGCGAGTGCCTGATTGTGCGCTGGGACGCGAACAGCAATGGGACATGGGAAACCTCCCCCGCGGCAGCGGCGGAGAGCACCGGCTTTCGCCTGCGCGACGGCGCGCTGGAGACTCTGCGCGGAGCCAGCGACTGCCGCGGCAGCGGATGGGAGAAAATCACCAATCCGGCCGCTATCGTGGTGACGCGCTTTGCGGTGCAGCATCGGCTGACCGAGGGCTTCGCGCCGGAGCTGAGCGTGACGCTGGCAGCGCGCTCTGCCCGGCAGATGGGGCTGGCGGCCGAGGTGGAGCAGCGGGTGACGGGGTATAACCTGTGATCCGCCAGCGTGGAATGTCGTCGCTGTTGATGGTGCTCCTGTTGCTGACTCTCGGCAGCCTGCTCCTGGAGGGGCTTAACCTGCAGCAGCGGGCGCTGCTGGCGCAAACCGCCAGCGAAACGCAGGTGATCCGCGATACGGCGGTGGCCCATTCGGCGCTACAGTGGGGAAAACAGCAGGCCTGGTCGGCGCAGGCGCCGCTGGCCTGCCGCGAGCAGGCGCAGCAGGGCTGGCGCGCCTGTCTGCGCATCTTCGACGACGGTTCGCTGCTGCTCAGCAGCGCCAGCGGCGAGGTGCAGGTCTGGCAGTCCGGCGAGGTGCGCGGCGGGCAAGTGCATTTCTCCGCCCATGGCTGGAGCGATTTTTGCCCGCTCAGGGAGGTGAGCCTATGTCAAATGCCATGAAGCGCCAGCGGGGTTTTAGCTTGCCGGAGACCGTTCTGGCGATGGCGCTGATGGTGCTAACGGTCACCGCGCTGGGCGGCTATCAGCGCGGAATGGCGCAAGGGGTCCACCAGCTCAACCAGACGCGTCAGCTATGGCGCGACGCCTGGCGCTATAGTCAGCTCTCTGCGCCGTCTCCGCCGGCAGGCGGACAGGTAAGCCGTATGCAGACATCGGCGCAAAGATGTGTCAGCATCACGGTAACGATCAGTATGCCCGTTGCAAAGCGGGCGCAGATGACCCGGCTGCATTGCCCGGTCAGCCAGTAGTCAGGAGCAATTATGTTAAGGGTTTACCACTCAAACCGGCTGGATGTTCTCGAGGCGTTGATGGAGTTTATCGTCGAGCGCCAGCGGTTGGATGACCCTTTTCAGGCTGAAATGGTGCTGGTGCAGAGTACCGGTATGGCGCAGTGGCTGCAGATGACCCTGGCCTCGCGCTTCGGCATTGCCGCCAACATCGAGTTCCCGCTGCCGGCGAGCTTTATCTGGGATATGTTCGTGCGCGTCCTGAAGGATATCCCTGGCGAAAGCGCCTTCAGCAAGCAGAGCATGAGCTGGAAGCTGATGACTCTCCTGCCGCAGCACCTGGAAGAGGACGATTTTATCCTGCTGCGCCAGTATCTGAGCGATGACGGCGACAAGCGCAAGCTGTTTCAGCTGGCCGCCCGGGTAGCGGATCTCTATGACCAGTATCTGGTTTATCGCCCGGAATGGCTGATGCGCTGGGAGGCCGACCAGCGGGTTGACGGCCTCGGCGACGCCCAGCAGTGGCAGGCGCCGCTGTGGAAAGCGCTGGTGCGCTATACCGCCGAGCTGGGGCAGCCGCAGTGGCACCGCGCCAATCTCTATCAGCGCTTTATCAGCGCCCTGGAAAAGGCGGATGAACCGCCCGCCGGGCTGCCGTCGCGCGTCTTTATCTGTGGAATTTCCGCGCTGCCGCCGGTCTATCTTCAGGCGCTGCAGGCGCTGGGTAAGCATGTCGATGTCTATGTGCTGTTCACCAACCCCTGCCGCTATTACTGGGGTGATATTAAAGATCCGGCGTTCCTGGCGAAGCTGCTATTGCGTCAGCGGCGCCATCACCGCGAGGCGCGCGCGCTACCCCTGTTTCGCGACACCGAGCAGGCGCCGGGGTTGTTTAATGACGCCGGGGAGCAGGATGTCGGCAACCCGTTGCTCGCCTCCTGGGGTAAATTGGGGCGCGATTATATCTACCTGCTGGCGGGGCTGGAGCGCTATGAGGAGCTGGACGCCTTTGTCGATATCGTTCCCGATAACCTGTTGCATAATCTGCAGTCGGATATCCTGGAACTGCGCAACGCGGCGGTGGCCGGGCAGAGCGCGGAGGCTTTCGCCCACAGTCGTGACAAACGTCCGCTGGCGCAGGATGACCGCAGCCTGAGCATTCATGTCTGCCACAGTCCGCAGCGTGAAGTGGAGGTTCTGCACGATCGGCTGCTGGCGATGCTGGAGGCGGATCCGACGCTCACGCCGCGGGATATCATCGTCATGGTGGCGGATATCGACAGCTACAGCCCCTATATACAGGCGGTGTTTGGCGCCGCCAGCGGCGACCGCTGGCTGCCGTGGGCGATCTCCGATCGCCGCGCCCGCGAGTCGCACCCGGTGCTGCAGGCGTTTATCACTTTGCTCTCGCTGCCCGACAGCCGCTTCGCCAGCGAAGATGTGCTGGCGCTGCTGGACGTGCCGGTGCTGGCGGCGCGCTTTAACATCAATGAAGAGGGTCTGCGCTACCTGCGCCAGTGGGTCAACGAGTCCGGGGTCCGCTGGGGAATGGATGACGACAACGTCCGTGAGCTGGACCTGCCGGCGACCGGCCAGCACACCTGGCGGTTCGGCCTTACCCGCATGCTGCTGGGCTACGCGATGGACAGCCGGGAGGGCGAATGGCAGTCGGTGCTGCCCTATGACGAATCCAGCGGTTTGATCGCCGAGCTGGTAGGTAACCTCGCATCGCTGCTGATGCAGCTTAACCTGTGGCGACGCGGTCTCGCCCAACAGCGGCCGCTGGCGGAGTGGCTGCCGGTCTGCCGCGATCTGCTGAATGACTTTTTCCTGCCGGACAGCGAGACCGAAGCGGCGCTGGCGCTGATTGAGCAGCAGTGGCTGGCGGTGATTGATAGCGGTCTGGAGGCGCAGTATGGCGACCAGGTGCCGTTGACGCTGCTGCGCGATGAGCTGGCCCAGCGCCTCGATCAGCAACGGATCAGCCAGCGCTTTCTCGCCGGCCCGGTCAATATCTGCACCCTGATGCCGATGCGCTCTATTCCTTTCAAAGTGGTTTGCCTGCTGGGGATGAACGATGGGGTTTATCCGCGAACGCTGCCGCCGCTGGGTTTTGATTTAATGAGCCAGAAGCCGCAGCGCGGCGACCGCAGCCGGCGCGATGATGACCGCTACCTGTTCCTGGAGGCGCTGATGTCCGCCGAACAGACGCTGTATATCAGCTACATCGGCCGTTCTATCCAGGACAACAGCGAGCGCTTTCCCTCGGTGCTGGTGCAGGAGCTGGTGGATTACGTCGGCCAGAGCCACTGTCTCGCCGGCGATGAGGAGCTTGATTGCGACGCCAGCGAGGCGCGGGTTAAAGCCCACATCACCCATCTGCATACCCGCATGCCGTTCGACGTCGCTAATTTCCAGGATAACGAGAATAAGAGCTACGCCCGGGAATGGCTGGCTGCCGCCGGCCAGCAGGGGGAGGCGCATAGCGACTTCATTCAACCGCTTACCCCGCCGCCGATAGACAGCCTGCCGTTCGAGCAGCTCCTGCGCTTCTGGCAGCACCCGGTTCGCGCGTTCTTTCAGCAGCGTCTGCGGGTCAATTTCCGTGCGGAAGAGGATGATATTCCCGATGACGAGCCCTTCACCCTGGAAGGGCTGAGCCGTTATCAACTGAACCAGCAATTGCTTAATACCCTTATCGAGGAGCAGGACGTCTCGGCCATGTTCCGCCGCTTCCGCGCCGCCGGCGAGCTGCCGTATGGCGCCTTTGGCGAACTGGTGTGGGAGACGCAGCGACTGGAGATGCAGGCCCTGGCCGAGCGGGTGATGGCCGAGCGCCAGCAGGCGCAGAGCATGGAGATCGATCTCCAGTGCGGCGGCGTAAATCTGACCGGCTGGCTGCAGCAGGTGCAGCCGGACGGGCTGCTGCGCTGGCGGCCTTCGCTGCTGAGCGTCTCCCAGGGGATGCAACTTTGGCTGGAACACCTTGTCTACTGTGCCAGCGGCGGTACCGGCGAGAGCCGGCTGTTTGTGCGTAAAGAGGGAGAGTGGCGTTTTCCGCCGCTGGCGCCCGCCGAGGCGCAGGCGTACCTGAATGAGCTGGTGGATGGCTATTTGCTGGGGATGTCGCAGCCGCTGCTGCTGCTGCCGGAAAGCGGTGGCGCCTGGCTGAAAGCCTGTTATGACGCCGAAAAGGATGTCATTTTAATGGACGAAGAGACGCAGCAGAAAGCGCGGAGCAAATTCCTGCAGACCTACGAAGGTAACATGGTGGTCAGCGGGGAGGGGGCCGATATCTGGTATCAACGCCTGTGGCGTTCGCTGGAGCCGGCGCATTACGAAGAAATCATTGCCCAGACGCAGCGTTATCTGTTACCGCTATATCGTTACCATCAGTCCACACAAATTTAAATAGTATAAAAATTGCGCAGTGAATGGCGGTTCATTTATTATGCGCAACGTATCACGGACTGATGGACATAAAAGGCTGCACGCTGTGCAGCGCAAGTTTGTTAATGATGAGGTTCGTGAATGCCCCGCAGTTTATGGTTCAAGATTTTTGTTGTGCTGGCCGCCCTCTGGGCGCCGTTTAGTCAGGCCGACACCGGATGGCAGCCTGTTCAGGAGACGATCCGCAAAAGCGAAAAAGATACGCGTCAGTATCAGGCGATCCGTCTTGATAACGACATGGTCGTGCTGCTGGTTTCCGATCCGCAGGCGGTGAAATCGCTGTCGGCGCTGGTGGTGCCGGTGGGATCCCTGCAGGATCCGGCCGATCATCAGGGGCTGGCGCATTTTCTGGAACATATGACGCTGATGGGGTCACAAAAATATCCCCAGCCTGACAGTCTGGCAGAGTTTCTTAAACTGCACGGCGGCAGCCATAACGCCAGCACCGCGCCCTACCGCACCGCGTTCTATCTCGAAGTGGAGAATAATGCGCTGGACGGGGCCGTAGACCGCCTGGCGGATGCCATTGCCGCGCCGCTGCTGGATAAAAAATATGCCGACCGCGAACGTAACGCGGTCAACGCCGAGCTAACCATGGCCCGGACGCGAGACGGGATGCGCATGGCCCAGGTCAGCGCAGAAACCATTAACCCGGCTCACCCGGCGGCCCACTTTTCTGGCGGCAACCTCGAGACGCTCAGCGATAAGCCCGGCAGCCCGGTACTTGATGCGCTGCATACCTTCCGCGATAGCTGGTACTCCGCCAATCTGATGAAGGCGGTGATCTACAGCAACAAGCCGTTGCCGGAGCTGGCGCGCATGGCCGCTGACACCTTTGGCCGCGTGCCGAATCGTCAAATCAGCAGGCCGGAAATAAGCGTGCCGGTGGTAACCGATGCGCAAAAAGGCATCATTATTCACTATGTGCCGGCGATGCCGCGTAAAGTGCTGCGCGTCGAGTTTCGCATCGACAACAACAGCGATCGCTTCCGCAGCAAAACCGATGAGCTGGTCACTTACCTGATCGGCAACCGCAGCCCGGGGACGCTCTCTGACTGGCTGCAAAAGCAGGGACTGGCGGAAGGCATCCGCGCGGATTCTGACCCGGTGGTGAACGGCAACAGCGGCGTGCTGGCGATCTCTGCCACCCTCACCGATAAAGGCCTGGCGCACCGCGACGAAGTGACGGCGGCCATATTCAGCTACCTCGACCTCCTGCGTACCCAGGGCGTCGACAAACGTTACTTTGACGAGCTGGCGCATGTGCTGGCGCTGGATTTCCGCTATCCGTCGATCAACCGTGACATGGATTACGTGGAATGGCTGGCGGATACCATGATCCGGGTGCCGGTCGAGCATGCGCTGGACGTGGTCAACATTGCCGATCGGTACGACCCGCAGGCGATCAAAGATCGGCTGGCGATGATGACCCCGCAGAACGCGCGCATCTGGTATATCAGCCCGCAGGAACCGCATAACAAGACCGCCTATTTTGTTGATGCGCCGTATCAGGTGGATAAGATCGGCGAGCAGACCTTCGCTGACTGGCAGCAAAAGGCGCAGGCTATCAAGCTGCAGCTGCCGGTGCTCAACCCCTATATTCCGGATGATTTCAGCCTCATCAAAAGCGATAAAGCCTGGCCGCACCCCCAGCTGATCCTCGATGAACCGACGTTGCGGGTGGTTTATGCCCCGAGCCAGTATTTCGCCAGCGAACCGAAGGCGGATATCTCCCTGGTGCTGCGTAATCCCCAGGCGATGGACAGCGCTCGCCGGCAGGTGATGTTTGCCCTCAACGATTATCTCGCCGGCATCGCCCTCGATCAGCTTAGTAACCAGGCGGCGGTCGGCGGCATTTCGTTCTCCACCGGCGCCAATAACGGGTTAATGGTCAATGCCAACGGCTATACCCAGCACCTGCCGGCGCTGTTCAGCGACCTGCTGCAGGGATACTTCAGCTATATGCCGACCGAGGAGCAGCTGGAGCAGGCCAAATCGTGGTATGCGCAAATGATGGATTCCGCTGAGAAGGGCAAAGCCTACGATCAGGCGATAATGCCGATCCAGATGGTCTCCCAGGTACCGTATTTCCAGCGCGAAGTACGCCGGGCGTTGCTGCCTTCCATCACCTTGCAGGAGGTGCTCGACTACCGCGCCAACCTGAAAACCAAGGGGCGCCCTGAACTGATGGTGATCGGCAATATGTCCGCCGATGCCGCCACGACGCTGGCTCGCCAGATCCAGCAGCAGCTGGGCGCTGACGGCAACGAATGGTGCCGCAATAAAGATGTGGTGGTGAACCGGCAGCAGCTGGCGATCTTCAACAAAACGGGCAACAGCACCGACTCTGCGCTGGCCGCGGTGTTCGCACCGCCCAACGTGGATGAGTTCAGCAGCACCGCCGCCAGCACCCTGCTGGGACAGATTATTCAGCCGTGGTTCTATAACCAGCTGCGTACCGAAGAGCAGCTCGGCTACGCGGTCTTTGCCTTCCCGATGAACGTGGGACGTCAGTGGGGCATGGGCTTCCTGCTGCAAAGTAGCGATAAGCAGCCGGCTTTCCTCTGGCAGCGGTTCCAGGCCTTCTTCCCCACCGCGGAGGCGAAGCTGCGGGCGATGAAGCCGGAAGAGTTTGCCCAGCTCCAGCAAGCGGTGATAAGCCAGATGATGCAGGCGCCGCAGACGCTGGGCGAAGAGGCATCGAAACTGAGCAAAGATTTCGATCGCGGTAATATGCGTTTTGATTCACGTGATAAAGTAGTGGCTCAGATTAAACTGCTGACGCCGCAAAAACTTGCTGACTTCTTCCATCAGACGGTGGTGGAGCCGCAGGGCATGACGATATTGTCCCAGATTTCCGGTAGCCAGAATGGCAAAGCGGACTATGCCCAGCCGGCAGGCGGCAAAGTGTGGGAAAACGTCAGCGCATTGCAGCAATTCTTACCCCTGATGCGAGAGAATGAATGACCGACACCGCTGAGTCTTTGGATCCCCTGCGCTTGCCCTTGAGGGGCGAGCGCCTGATAGAAGCCTCTGCGGGCACCGGAAAAACCTTTACCATCGCCGCGCTGTATCTGCGGCTGCTGCTGGGGCTGGGCGGCGAGGCCGCCTATCCCCGCGCCATCAGCGTTGAAGAACTGCTGGTGGTGACCTTTACCGAGGCGGCGACCGAAGAGCTGCGCGGGCGTATCCGCAGCAACATCCACGAGCTGCGCATCGCCTGTATGCGCGGTGAATCCGATAACCCGCTCTACAGCGCGCTGCTGGCGGAGATCGTCGATAAAGACGACGCCGTAAAGACATTGCTGCTGGCTGAACGGCAGATGGACGAGGCGGCGGTGTTCACCATCCACGGTTTTTGCCAGCGGATGCTGAGCCTTAACGCCTTCGAATCGGGCATGCTGTTCGAGCAGCAGCTGATAGAGGATGAATCCCGCCTGCGCTATCAGGCCTGCGCCGACTTCTGGCGCCGTCACTGTTATCCGCTGACCCGCGATATCGCGGCGGTGATCCACGATGTCTGGAAAGGGCCGCGCGATCTGCTGAAGTCCCTTGACCGCTGGCTGCAGGGCGAAGCGCCGCAGCTTAAGTCGCCGCCAGCCGCCGACGAGACGCTGGCCGAACGCCATCAGCAAATCATCGACCGCATTGACTCGCTCAAGCAGCAGTGGCGCGAGCAGGCGGGCGAGATCGAAGGCGTGCTTGAAGATTCGGGTCTTGACCGGCGGAAGTTCAATCGCGGCAACCAGGGCAAATGGCTTGAGAAAGTGACCGCCTGGGCGCAGGAAGAGACGTTGAGCTATCAGTTACCCGACGCGCTGGAAAAATTTGCCCAGTCGTTTCTGCTTGAGCGTACCAAAGCCGGTGGCGAACCGCCCGTACATCCTCTGTTTAGCGCCGTAGAATCGCTGCTGGCCTCGTCGCTGACGCTCACCGATCTGGTGCTGGCGAGAGCGATGGTCGAGATCCGCGATGCGGTCGCGCGCGAAAAGCGCCGCCGCGGCGAGCTGGGGTTTGACGATATGCTCAGCCGGCTTGACGAGGCGCTGCGCGGCGACAGCGGCGAGGCGCTGGCCAGCGCCATTCGCCAGCGTTTTCCGGTGGCGATGATCGACGAATTTCAGGATACCGACCCCCAACAGTACCGGATTTTCCGCCGTATCTGGCGCCAGCAGCCGGAGACGGCGCTGCTGCTGATCGGCGATCCGAAGCAGGCCATCTACGCCTTTCGCGGCGCCGATATCTTTACCTATATGAAAGCGCGCGGCGACGTTGCCGCGCACTATACGCTAGACACCAACTGGCGCTCCTCGCCGGGCATGGTGGGCAGCGTCAACCGGCTGTTCAGCCTCAGCGATAACCCCTTCATGTTTCGCGAGATCCCGTTCCTGCCGGTGAAGGCGGCGGCGAAGAACCAGGGGCTGCGCTTTACCGTTGACGCGGCGGACGTACCGGCGATGAACGTCTGGTTGATGCCCGGCGAGACCGTGGGCGCCGGCGATTATCAGACGTTTATGGCGCAGCTCTGCGCCACGCAGATCCGCGACTGGCTGAGCGCCGGCCAGCAGGGGCGCGCGCTGCTGTGGCGTGGGGAAACCTCGCGCCCGGTGCAGGCTTCGGATATTACCGTGCTGGTGCGCAACCGGCTGGAGGCGGCGCAGGTGCGTGAAGCGCTGCAGACGCTGGGCATCCCTTCGGTCTACCTCTCCAACCGCGACAGCGTTTTTGAGACGCTGGAGGCCCAGGAGCTGCTCTGGCTGCTGCAGGCGGTGTTGTCCCCGGAGCGGGAAAATACCCTGCGCAGCGCGCTGGCGACCTCGATGTTTGGCCTGACCGCGCGGGATATTGAAAATCTCAATCAGGATGAGCAGGCGTGGGACGCGCTGGTGGAGGAGTTCAGTGAATACCGTCAGATCTGGCGTCAGCGCGGGGTGATGCCGATGCTGCGGGCGCTGATGACGGCCCGGCATATCGCCGAGAACCTGCTGGCGACCCGGGGCGGCGAGCGGCGCTTAACCGACATATTGCACATCAGCGAACTGCTGCAGGAGGCGGCCAGCCAGTTGGAAAGCGAGCACGCCCTGGTGCGCTGGCTGACGCAGCATATCGCCGAGCCGGACAGCAACGCCGCCAGCCAGCAGATGCGTCTGGAAAGCGATAAGCACCTGGTGCAAATCGTCACTATTCATAAGTCAAAAGGGCTGGAATATCCCCTGGTCTGGCTGCCGTTTATCGCCCGGTTTCGCAAACAGGACCAGGCGTTCTATCACGATCGCGAGACGTTCGCGGCGGTGCTGGATCTGGGCCAGGATGAGGCCAGCCTCGAACTGGCGGAGGCGGAGCGGCTGGCGGAAGATCTGCGCCTGCTGTACGTCGCCTTGACCCGCGCGGTCTGGCACTGCAGCCTCGGCGTAGCGCCCCTCAGCAGCCGAAAGTCCGGCAACAGCGATTTTCATCTGAGCGCCCTGGGGCGGCTGCTGCAGGCGGGCGAAGCCATGGATGCCGCCGGGCTGGCCGCGCGCTTAGCGGACTTCTGCCATGGCGATATTGCATTGCAGAGGCCGGGCGAGCTGGATCTGACCCCGTGGCAGGCGCCGGCGGCGAGCATCCCCCCGCTGTCGGCGCGCGAGCTGCAGCGCCGCATCGCCGATGACTGGCGGGTAACCAGCTATTCCGGTCTGCAGCAGCATGGCTTCAGCAGCGGGCAGGATCTGCTGCCACGTCTGGATATCGATGCCGTCGGCGTCGGCGAGGTGGTGGAAGAGCCGCAGCTGACCCCGCACCAGTTCCCGCGCGGCGCTGCGCCGGGGACCTTCCTGCACAGTCTGTTTGAGGAACTGGACTTTACCCAGCCGGTGCCGGACGGATGGATGGCGGAGAAACTGCAGCTGAGCGGGTTTGACGCACAGTGGGCGCCGGTGCTGACCGACTGGCTGGGGGGCGTGCTGAAGACCCGCCTGCCGGGGCCGGATATCGCGCTCAATCAGCTTGCGGCGCGGGATAAACAGGTGGAAATGGCATTTTACCTGCCCATCGCGCAGCTGCTGACGGCGGAGCGCCTTGATGCGCTTATCCGTCAGTACGATCCCCTTTCCGCCGACACGCCGCCGCTGGATTTCCGCCAGGTGCGCGGCATGCTGAAGGGTTTTATCGATCTGGTCTTCCGCCACGAAGGCCGCTATTACCTGCTGGATTACAAATCCAACTGGCTGGGGGAAGATCGCGAGGCCTATACCCGGCCAGCGATGGAGCAGGCGATGCGGGCCCACCGCTACGATCTGCAGTATCAGCTGTACAGCCTGGCGCTGCACCGCTATCTGCGCCACCGGCTGGCCGATTACGACTATGACCGCCACTTCGGCGGCGTGATTTATCTCTTCCTGCGCGGCATGGACGGTCAGGAGGGGGGGCAGGGGATCTTCACTACCCGGCCGGTGCGACCGCTGATTGACGGTCTGGATCAGCTTTTTGCCGGAGAAACTCAGGAGGAGGCCTCATGACTTTTGATCAACTACTGCTGGCGGCGGTGGAGCAGCGTCTGCTGCGGCCGCTGGACGTCCAGTTTGCCCTGATGGTGGCGCAAAACGACCCGCCGGCGGTCAAGCTGGCGGCGGCCTTGCTGAGCCGTGATGCCGGAGAGGGGCACGTGTGCCTGCCGCTCTCGCGGCTGAGCGGCGACGAGGTGCTGAGCGGGAAAGCGGGGGAGATCCGCGATCGGCTGCTGGCCGACGCCGGCGCGCCGGAGGACTGGCCCGCGCTGCTGCTCGCTTCGTCGGCGGTGAGCTGCGGCGATGCCCCGGCGCCGATGATTTTATGCGGCGACCGGCTCTATCTGAACCGGATGTGGCGCAACGAACTGACCGTCGCCCGCTTCTTCAACGAAGCCAACCGGGTGCTGGAGATGGATGAGGCCCGGCTGGCGGCAACCCTCAATGCCCTGTTCCCTGCCACCGGCGAAACCGACTGGCAAAAAGTGGCCGCGGCGGTGGCGCTGACCCGCCGCATCTCGGTGATCTCCGGCGGTCCCGGGACCGGGAAGACCACCACCGTGGCCAAACTTCTGGCGGCGCTGATCCAGATTGAAGATAGTCCGCGCTGTCGTATTCGTCTGGCGGCGCCGACGGGGAAAGCGGCGGCGCGCCTGACCGAATCACTGGGCGCGGCGCTGAGAAAACTGCCGCTGACCGACGCGCAGAAAGCGTTGATTCCCACCGAGGCCAGCACGCTGCATCGTCTGCTGGGCGCCCAGCCAGGCAGCCAGCGCATGCGCTATCACGCCGGCAACCCGCTGCATCTCGACGTGCTGGTGGTGGATGAAGCCTCGATGATCGACCTGCCGATGATGTCGCGGCTCATCGACGCGCTGCCGGCTCACGGGCGGGTGATCTTCCTCGGCGATCGTGACCAGCTGGCCTCCGTAGAAGCGGGGGCGGTGCTGGGCGATATCTGCGCCTGGGCGAGCTCGGGCTACACCGCCGCGCGGGCGCAGGAGCTGACCCGGCTGACCGGTTCGCCGGTACCAGCGGGCGAGGGGGCTATCGCTGGCGCGCTGAGAGACAGCTTGTGCCTGCTGCAAAAGAGCTATCGCTTCGGCAGTCACTCCGGCATCGGGAGCCTGGCGCGGGCGGTGAACGCTGGCGCGCGCGCGGAGATGAAGGCCACGCTGCGCCAGCCGTTTGACGATATCGCGCTTCATCCCCTCAGTACGACCGAAGAGTACGAAGCCATGCTCGGCGCGGCCCAGCAGGGCTATGAGCGCTACCTGCAGCTGCGCCGCGAGCGGGCGGAACCGCAGGCCATGCTGGCCGCCTTCAGCGAGTTTCAGCTGCTGTGCGCGCTGCGGGAAGGGCCGTACGGCGTGAGCGGCGTCAATGAGCGGCTGGAGCAGCGGCTCAACCGCCAGCGGGCGATCGCCCTGCCGCGCCACTCCCGCTGGTATGACGGCCGGCCGATTATGATCGCGCGCAACGACAGCGCGCTGGGGCTGTTTAACGGCGATATCGGCATCGCCCTGGAGCGCAACGGCGAGCTGCGGGTATGGTTCCTGATGCCCGACGGCGCCATCAAGTCGGTGCAGCCGAGCCGCCTTCCGGAGCATGACACCGCCTGGGCGATGACCGTGCATAAATCGCAGGGCTCCGAGTTCGACCATGCGGCGCTGATCCTGCCGGCGCGCAGCGTTCCTCTGGTGACACGCGAACTGGTCTATACCGCGATCACCCGCGCAAAACGGCGATTGTCGCTCTATGCCGACGAGCAGGTGCTCTCCCAGGCCATTGTGACCCGCACCGAGCGGCGCAGCGGCCTGGCGGAGATTTTCGCCGGGTGTGAAGCCCCCTGAGACGCCGGGTCCGGGCGATGGAAAATGCTGCAGCCGTTGCCCGGGCTGGCGGAAAAATCAGTAACTGAAGAACAGAGGGATAAGCCAGAGCGCCGAGATCGAGTTCATGGCGAAAAAGCGGACTGCTGCGCCGCCGGCCAGCGGTGGGGTGGAACAGCGGGCACAAAAAATCACCAGCGAGGAGATGAGAAGATTCATGCCGGACGTCAGGGCCAGCAGAAATAATATCGCCACGGCGGCGCCAAGCGCGGCATAGCCATTCTGATGATGACGCTGGTTGTCCCAGAGCAACAAAATCAACAGCAACCACGGATAGAGGGCGACCGCGGCGGTAATGAGGTTGATATGTCTGATCAGCCAGTTCGGTTGGGTTTCCATTCGTTAAGCGATCCTTGCAGGGCGGGTGGTGGCCGTGGCGCCAGTCGATATCCTGTCGACAGCCAGTAGCATATCGGTGAGCCAGCGAGAAAGATATGGTCTGCGTGGAAACCAGGAATTTAGCCCTCGTGCCGCACGTCAGATCGGCGCGAAGAGGGGGATACCGGCCGGGGTTAACGTGATGAGCGTCGCGCTATCCTCGGCCGTTAGAAAGGGGGGAGAAAGAGCTAAGCGAGGTCGGCCATCAGCACCTTCGACCGGCGCTGATAGTTATACATCTGCTTTTTACTCTCCGGCAGCAGGTCGATATCCACCGGCGTGAAGCCGCGCTCCTGGAACCAGTGAATGCTGCGGGTGGTTAACACGAACAGCTTGCTCAGGCCCATCTGTCTGGCCTGGGCGGCAATACGCTCCAGCAGCACCTCTCCCCGCGACGAGCTCCGGTAATCCGGATGCACCGCCACGCAGGCCATTTCGCCGATCTTCTCTTCCGGGAAAGGATAGAGGGCGGCGCAGGCGATGGTGGTGTTATCGCGCTGAATAATGGTGAACTTGTCGATCTCCATCTCCAGCTGTTCGCGGGAGCGGCGCACCAGGATGCCCTGCTGCTCCAGCGGGCTTATCAGCTCAAGAATACCGCCGATATCGTTGATGGTCGCCCGACGGATCTGCTCCGCGCTCTCCATGACGATCTGGGTGCCGATGCCGTCGCGTGAGAACAGCTCCTGCAGCAGCGCGCCATTTTCCTGATAGCTGATCAGGTGGCAGCGCCGCACGCCGCTGCGGCAGGCCTTCACCGCCCCGCGCAGGAAGCGCACGGTGCCAGAGTTATAATCTTCGTCCGCTTCCAGCTCTTCGACGCGGGCCTGCGCTTCATTGGGGAACAGTTCAGAGACAATTTCCCCGGCCTGGTTGTAAACCCCTTGCGACGAACAGAAGCCGATCATTTTCTCCGCCTTCAGCTTGATGGCCAGCTGGGTGGCGATCTCCTCCGAAGTCAGGTTAAAGCTCTCGCCGGTGACCGACACCGCGACCGGCCCCATCAGGACAATGGCGCCGCTGTCGAGCTGGCGATGAATCGCCTCTTCGTCAATGCGGCGAATGCGCCCGCTGTGGCAATAATCGACGCCGTCATCGACGCCCAGCGGCTGGGCGATGATAAAGTTGCCGCTGACGACATTGATATGGGCCCCCTGCAGCGGGGTGTTGTTGAGGCTCATCGACAGGCGGGCGGTGATCTCCAGCTGCAGCATCCCCGCCGCCTGCTTAACCAGCTCCAGCGTTTTGGCGTCAGTCACTCGCGTCTGCTTGTGATAGACCGGCTCGTGGTGGTGCTCGGCGAGATTAGCGTCAATCTGCGGGCGGGCGCCATAGACCACCACCAGGCGAATGCCCAGGCTATGCAGTAGTCCTATGTCATTGACAATATTTGAGAAATTTTCATGCTCAATGGCTTCACCGCCCAGCATGATGACAAACGTTTTTCCCCGATGGGCATTTATATAGGGAACAGAATGGCGGAATCCTTCTACCAGTTCAGTGCGACGTTCCTTCACCATGACAAACCCTCAATGCATGATTATTCGTAATTATTGTATTTTTATTCTGTTTTGCCGTTAAACGCAAGCCCCAATTTGAGGCTAAGCCACGAAAAACATGTGACCCGGCGCAGGGTGTCAATGAATGTTTACCCTTTTATAGATGACAGGTTATATGCCTTTCGTTAAAGTTTCTGGTCAATCTGTTTGTTTTGGGTATAAATGCGTTTTTATTGCTTGGGAGTGGCATGTCGGGAAACAACTCTGGATTAAGCCGTCGCCGTCTGCTGCAGGGCGCGGGCGCCATGTGGTTAATGAGCGTGAGCCCCGTTGGGCTGGCCGCCGCCGCGCGGGTGGTCGCTGTTCGCGTCTGGCCAGCATCGACCTACACGCGCGTCACGGTGGAATCGAATCATGTGCTGAAATACCGGCAGTTTGCCCTCAGTAATCCGGAACGGGTGGTGGTGGATCTGGAAGGGGTTAATCTCAACTCGGTGCTGAAAGGCATGGGGGGGCAGATCCGCGATGACGATCCCTTTATTAAGTCCGCCCGCGTGGGCCAGTTTGATCCGCAAACCGTGCGCATGGTCTTCGAGCTCAAGCAGAACGTTAAGCCGCAGCTGTTTGCCCTCGCGCCGGTAGCTGGCTTTAAAGAGCGTCTGGTGATGGATCTCTACCCCGCCAACGCCACCGATGTTCAGGATCCGCTACTGGCGCTGCTCGAGGATTACAACAAAGGCGATCTGGAGCGACAGGTGCCGCCGGCGCAAAGCGGGCCGCAGCCGGGCAAAGCCGGGCGCGACCGGCCGATTGTCATCATGCTCGATCCCGGCCACGGTGGCGAAGACTCTGGCGCCGTGGGCAAGTATCGCACCCGCGAGAAAGACGTGGTGCTGCAAATTGCCCGCCGCCTGCGGGCGCTAATCGACAAAGAAGGCAATATGAAGGCCTATATGACCCGCAACGAAGACGTGTTTATCCCGTTGAAGGTGCGTGTCGCCAAGGCGCAGAAGCAGCGCGCCGACCTGTTCGTTTCGATTCACGCCGACGCCTTTACCAGCCGCCAGCCCAGCGGCTCCTCGGTGTTTGCGCTCTCCACCAAGGGGGCCACCAGTACCGCGGCAAAATATCTCGCCCAGACGCAGAACGCCTCGGATCTGATCGGTGGGGTCAGCAAGAGCGGCGATCGCTATGTCGACCACACCATGTTCGATATGGTGCAGTCCCTCACCATCGCCGACAGCCTCAAATTTGGTAAGGCAGTGCTGGAGAAAATGGGCAATATCAATAACCTGCACAAGAACCGGGTAGAGCAGGCGGGCTTTGCGGTGCTGAAGGCGCCGGATATCCCCTCCATTCTGGTGGAGACGGCGTTTATCAGTAACGTGGAAGAGGAGCGGAAGCTGAAAACGGCCAAATTCCAGCAGCAGGTGGCCGAGTCGATCCTCGCCGGGATTAAAGCCTACTTCGCCGACGGTGCGACGCTGGCCCGCCGCGGATAACCACACAGGAAAGGGACATGGCCTTACTGAAAAGCGCCCATGGCGGCAATATCCGCGAGGCCGCCGCCCTGCTGGGCATTGCGCCCGGCGAACTGCTGGACTTTAGCGCCAACATCAATCCGCTGGGAATGCCCGCCTCGCTCAGGCAGGCGATCGTCGACAATCCCGGCTGCGCCGAGCGCTACCCTGACGTTGAGTATCAACAGCTGCATCAGGCGCTGGCAGCCCACCATCGGCTGCCGGCGGCGCATATCCTCGCCGGCAACGGCGAAACTGAATCGATCTTCACCCTTGTCCACGGCCTTAAGCCGCGGCGGGCGATGATCGTCATTCCCGGATTCGCAGAGTACCGGCGCGCGCTGCAGACTGTGGACTGCGAGGTGGTGGAGTATGCCCTGCAGGAGCGCGATGGCTGGCAGCTGACCGACGGGATCCTCAATGCTCTCACGCCGGCGCTGGACTGCCTGTTTCTCTGCACCCCGAACAACCCCACTGGTCTGCTGCCGGAGCGTGGCCTGCTGGAAGCCATTGCGCAACGCTGTCGGGCGCTGAATATCAGCCTGATCCTCGATGAAGCCTTCCTCGACTTTATTCCCGATCAGCCGGGGTTTATTCCCCTGTTGGCGCAGTATCCGCACGTTTGGGTTCTGCGCTCGCTGACCAAATTTTATGCTATTCCGGGGCTGCGTCTAGGCTACCTGCTCAACGCTGACGCCCGGGCGGTGGCCCGGCTGCGCGAGCGACAAATGCCATGGTCAATCAATGCCTATGCCGCTCTGGCAGGGGAGATCATTCTTCAGGACCGGGCGTATCAGCGGGCCACCTGGCAGTGGCTGCAGGAGGAGGGAGCGCGTTTCTACGCGCAGCTTCAGGAGATGGCCGGGCTGACCGTGTGGCCCGGGCGCGCCAACTACCTGTTCTTGCGCTGTGACAGACCCGATCTTGACCTGCAATACGCCCTGCTGCGCCAGCACGTGTTGATCCGCAGCTGCGCCAACTACCCGGGGCTGGATAGCCGCTATTTCCGGGTGGCGATCCGCAGCGCCGGCGAAAACGACCAGCTGCTGGCGGCGCTGCGCCGGGCGCTGGCCTGAGCCCTACTGCAGGGTGACGCCCCCCGGCACCATCGCCAGCAGATGCTGTTGCGGCCAGTGGGCGGCGATGCCGCGCTCTGCCAGCCGCCATTGCAAAAAATCCACGTCATGACGACGGCGGTCCAGCAGCAGGCCGACGACGCTGCCGCTGTGCGCCACGTTGAGGCCATACAATCCTGCGCTTTCCACCAGCTCCAGCAGCGCGTCAAACCCCGGCTTGGGCAACAGCTGCTGGCTGGCGATGGCGCTAATAGTGGCCGCTTCGCCCAGCAGCTGCGGGCTGCCATGCTGGCAGGCCTGCTGCACTTTCTCCCACGCCAGCTGCAGCCGGGAGGCGTTAGCCAGCAGACCCGCCTCGCGCGGCAGCTGATGGTAGTCGGTGGTACGCAGCGTCAGCGGGCTCTCCAGCACTAACAGGTCGAGCGCCGGTGGCGCAGGGCAGGCGATTTGGGTAGCGGCGGTATTATGATCGAACAGCGTCAGTTGGTGGAACAGGGTGCTGTCGGTGGGCTCCAGCGCGACGCACAGACGCGCCAGCGTCGGCTCATCCAGCGCGTGGCCCAGATGATGGGCGGTGGCCACCGCGGTGGCGGCGATATCGGCGGTGCTGCTGGCCATCCCTTTGGCTACCGGGATCGTCGAGTGCAGGGTGATGCGGATCTGCTGACTCAGCGCCGCCGGGTAGCCCCAGTGGGCCAGCAGTTGGTCGACCATCGCCCGCGACAGCGGCCGCTCATCGTTGCGCGGTTTGCCGGTCTCGACCTCGACGGTGCTGTACCAGTCCACCGGGCAGGAGACCAGCTTCTCGCTGCCGAGGATCCAGCCCTGGATAAGTTCTCCGCATGAGGCGGGACATTGTGCAACGGCCACGTTTTCACCTTTCCGCTTACCTTCGCCAGGGCGCATAGTGGCACGGCGACCCGCCGGTTACCATGATTCTCCGCAAAGGGGAGATGCGTCGTTTAGGCTGGTACCGCCAGCTCGCGCGCCTGCGGCAGCGCCAGGCGCATCACATCGCGGGCGATCATCAGCTCTTCATTGGTATTGATCACCGCCACTTTGACCATCGCATTTTCGGCCTGAATAAAGGTGGCGTTGTGCTGGTTTTTCTCTTCATCGACCGAGAGCCCGAGGAAATTCAGGTTATGGCAGATGGCGCTCCTGGCTCGGGCGGAGTTTTCGCCGATGCCGCCGGTAAAGATCAGCGCGTCCAGGCCGCCCATCTGCATAATATAGCTGCCGATAGTGGCGCGAATGCGCTCAGCAAACAGCGAGAGCGCCAGGGCTGCCTGACGATTACCGCTGTCCGCCGCCTGCTCGACATCGCGATAATCGTGCGAGACGCCGGAAACGCCCAGCAGGCCGGACTCGTTATTCAGCAGCTGATTCAGCTGCTCCGGCGTTTTACCCTCATGCAGCGCCAGCCACGGTAGAATCGACGGATCGATATCGCCGCTGCGGGTGCCCATCATCACCCCAGACTGCGGCGTAAAGCCCATTGAAGTGTTAACCGAGCGCCCGCCTTTGATTGCGCAAACGCTGCTGCCGTTGCCGAGATGACAGCACACTACGCGCAGAGCGCTCAATGGTACGCCCAGCTTTTCCGCCAGCGTCGCGCTGACGTACTTATGGCTGGTGCCGTGGAAGCCGTAACGGCGAATGCCCAGCTCGCTGTAGTAGCGCCACGGCAGCGGATAGATAAAGGCGCGCTCATCCAGCGTCTGGTGAAAAGCGGTATCAAACACCGCCACCGACGGCGCGTCGGGCAGCAGCTGGCGGAACACTTTGATGCCTAAGGCATTTACCGGGTTATGCAGCGGGGCCAGCTCTGCCAGGCGCTCGATTTCCGCTAAGGTTTCATCGGTGACCGGCGTTGAATCCTTAAAGCGCTCCCCGCCGTGCGCCACGCGGTGGCCGACGCCATCGATATCCTGCAAGCTCTGGATAATCCGATGGTTGAGGAGCTTTTCAAGCAGCAGGGTGACGGCTTCACGGTGATCGGCGATCGGCGCCGTCTCCTGCCATTTCTGCTCCGGCGTTTTGAGAGTCACCTGGGCGTTTGCCATGCCGATACGTTCGATTAATCCCTGGCAGAGCATGTCGCCCTGCGGCATCTCCAGCAGCTGGAATTTTAACGATGAACTGCCGGCGTTAATGGCCATGATTTTGTAAGACATCATAAAGGTTCCTTCGAATTCAGAAAATCCAGCACGGCGTCGAGACCTGAATTATTCAGCGCGCTGGTAACAAAAATCTGCCGGGCGCCAGCCTGCTTAAGCCACTCTCCGATAAGCGAGATACGCTGCGGGTCAGCGAGGTCAGCTTTGGTGACCAGGCCGATGGTCGGGCGATTCATCGGGACGGTAAACCCCGGAGAAAACGGCGACCACTGGGCATCGGCATTCAGCACCAGCGCGATAACGTCGGCCTCGCAGGCGCTGGTTAACAGGGCGCTATAAAGGCAGCGGTTCTCCAGATATTCGCCCGGCGTGTCGATGGCCATTGGCGACCACTCAATAGCCTGGGTTTTCTTGTAATGGAGCGCTTCACCTCGCAGACCCTGGGTGAGCGAGGTTTTCCCACACTGGCTGGGACCGATAAGCATCAGACGTTTCATCGCGTTACGTCCGGGTGATAGTGCAGGTTGTAAACTGCATCATTTCACCCAGCGTGCGCGTCACCTGCTTGAGGGCATACTCGACGGCGGAAACGTCGCCGGTCAGCACCACGGCGCCGGTAAAGCGGTCAAGAAAACCAATTTCTACTGCGCCGGATTTAGTGGCGATATCGCAGGCGATAATCGACGCCTCGCTGGGCGTAATGGTGAGGATGCCAATGGCGGATACCGCATCCTGCAGGCCCAGCTTCTTAAAGAGATCTTTCCCTGGATTGGCAATCAGGTGCGCGAGGGTCACCTGTTTTCCGGGAACATATTCCTGAATCATGCGATCCGTTGTTGGCTGCCTTTCCATCATCCCTCCACCATCTGTCGCCACATCGCTTCATGCGGGCGCGGGATCACCGAGCGGTAAACCAGCAGCCCTTTTTCGCCCGCGCTTTCGCTGGCAACCGTCACCGCGTTGTTGACATCAGAAACGTCGCCCGCCACCACCATGTAGCATTTACCGCCGATGCCGAAGGCCATATGCACCCGCACCAGGGTGACGTTTGAGCCTTTTACCGCCCGGTCAGCGGCGCTGATGCAGGCCGCCACGCTCCAGGTTTCGACGATACCTACCGCCTGGCGCTTATCGACGATATTCAGGCCGCTGATGGCCGGAAGGTCGCTGGGATGAATATTCGCCAGCACCAGGCTGTCGACGAGCATTTCGCCGGCCTGCGAAGTGCCGGTTTCAATGGCCTGCTGGACAGCGCCGATATCGCCGCCGAGCATCAGCAAAAACTTCCCCGGACAGATGGTCTTACTGACCAGCAGATTGACGTTGGCGCTTTTCAGCATCGCATCGCCGAGTTCCATCCCTTTGGCAATGCTGGTGAGTTCTAAAATTCCTATAGCCTGAGACATGGTTAACCTCTTACCACCGTGATGGCCTGTTCGCTGATGGTCGTAACAACGCCATCAATGCTGGCGTGAACCGGCGCGCCTAATGCACCTGCCGGAATATCGGCAACGCATTGTCCGCGCGTTACGCGCTCCCCAACCGCAACGTTGGGCACCGCGCCGGCGCCGATATGCTGGCGCAGCTGCAAAGTCACTTTTTCTACTGATGGTTGGTCTTCAACCAGCGGCGCCTCCTGGTACCAGGGGCTTAATCCCAGTTTGGCGATCAATCGCTTCACCGGTACGAGGCGGTATTTCGCCATTTCGTCGGCAGGATACAGCGGCCCTTCATAGCGCTGGTTTTGCGCGCGCAGCTCGCGTTTCAGCATGCGGTTGATGCGCATCGGCGAAATGCCGACCGGGCAGGCCACGCTTTCGCAGACGTTGCACTCCGAGCAGGTGAGGGCGCTAAGCAGCAGCTGCGGCGTAGCGGCCTGATGAAAGTTCACTGCCCGCACCAGCAGGTGCGGAGAGAGTTCGTGGCCGATCAGATGCCGTGGGCAGAGATCGGTACACAGCCGGCACTGCTCGCAGACGGTGCGAGCCACGGAAAGCACCGTGCGTTCGTCCTGCATTCTCCGCTGAATAAGCGGATGGCTTTTCGGCAGCACCAGCAGGCCGCCGGTGGTTTTGGTCACCGGGTTATCGAGAGAGGTGATCAGGCCGCCCATCATCGGACCGCCGTTAATAAAACCGGGGTCATCGACCGTCGCGCCGCCCGCCAGCGCCAGTACTTCGCGCAGCGGCATGCCGATGGGGACCGTGACGGTCAGCGGTCGGGCGACCGCGCCGTTAACGGTCAGCGTGCGGCGGGTCACCGCAAACTGCTGCTCAACCGCACGGGCAATATTGAGGACCGTTTGCACGTTATTGACCACCACGCCGACGCTGGCCGGCAGCGCGGCGGGCGCGACCCGGCGACCGGTTGCCAGCCAGATGGTCAGCACTTCATCGCCCGCGGGATAGACATCCGGCAGAATATGCAGACGGATACCGGCAGGCAGCAGCGGGGTAAGGGCGTCGATAGCCCGGCGGTATTTTTCTTTCAGGGCAATGACCCCTTCGCGCGCGCCGGTCGCCGTCATGGCGTACTGCACGCCGCGCACAAGGCGAGCAGCCTGCTGCCACATCAGCTGTTGGTCAACTTTGAGCATCGGTTCGCACTCGGCGGCGTTGACCAGAAAAATCTCTACCTGCGCCTGTAGCTTAACGTGGGCGGGAAACCCCGCTCCGCCCGCGCCGACGACGCCCGCTGCGCGCACGCGCTCGCGGATTTCATCGGCGCTATGGGTTATTTCAACCGCGTTGACCGCGCTATTCATAGCAGTTCCTCCAGCAGTTCGCGAATTTCCCCGGCGCTAGCCGGGCGCGGGTTGGTGCGTAGCGTGACGTCCGCCAGCGCGGCCTGCACCATTGCCGGAATACGCGCGGAAAAGTCGGATCTTCCTTCTTTAAGCGCAACGGCCAGTGAAGGCAGCGCACAGCTCTGCTTGAGTCGTTCGATCTGCTGAATCAGCGCATTGATCGCTGTGACGTCGTTGGCCTCTGCCGGGCAAAAGCCGCAGGCTTTGGCCAGCCGCGCATAGCGTTTGCCAGCGCGGGGAACAGCGGCGTTAAAGCGGATAACCGTGGTTAACAGCAGCGCGTTTGCCAGGCCATGCGGCAGATGAAACTGCCCGCCAAGCTGGTGGGCAATAGCGTGATTAAGCCCCAGTCCCGCCTGGCTGAAGGCCATCCCGGCGAGGGTTGAGGCGTTATGCATTTTCCCGCGCGTCGCCACGCAGTCGCCTTTTTCTACCGCCGTGGGCAGATACTGGAACACCAGTTTGGCGGCTTTTTCCGCCAGCGCGTCGGTAAAGTCGCTGGCGTGCGGCGAAACCCACGCCTCCAGCGCATGGGTCAGCACGTCCATACCGGTGTTGGCCGTAATCTGCGGCGGTACGCTGACCACCAGCTCCGGGTCCAGGATCGCCATATCCGGATACAGCGCATTGTTGAACATTGGATACTTAATGCCTTTATCCGGGTCGCTAATTACGCAGGCGCTGGTCACTTCCGAGCCGGTGCCGCTGGTGGTTGGTATGGCCACGCAGGTTTCGATGTTGATGCCGCTCTGCTGGCTGAACCAGACGATAGCTTTCGCCGCGTCCATTGCCGAACCGCCGCCGAAGCCGATGACCACCTGCGGACGCAGGGCCTGCATTTGCGCAATCCCCTGCACCACGGTATGGATAGTAGGGTCCGGCGTTATCTCGCTAAAGACGCTGATGCGGTTATCTGCGGGCAACGCGTTACGCAGGGTATCCAGCAGCGGCGAGCGCGCCAGAAAGCCATCGCAGATTATCCAGATGTGCTTATTGGTAAAGCGCTTGAGCACCGCCAGACTGCCATGACCGCTGTACAACCGCGTTTGTAGTGAGAAAGTATTCATCGCGACCTCGGTTAGCGGATGGAAAAGCCGTTGGTCAGCACGCAGCGCCGGGAGCGGGCAAAGGTGCGCGCCGACGTTGTCCCTTCACCGGTTGGTGTGGCAATGGTAAAGGTGGTAAAACCTTCGCCGCCGACGCCGATCCCGGCATAAGAGGGGCCGTTTTTGACGAAAATCGAGGTTTGCAGGGTGCGGGCCGCAAGGTTCAGGCGCGATACGTTCTGCGAGTGCATAATCGCGGTATGATGCAGACCCTCTTCAACCTTCAGCGCCAGCGCCAGCGCGCTATCGAAATCGCGGACTTTCACCACCGGCAGCATCGGCATCAGCTGTTCGCTGGTGACCCACGGGTCGTCGGCATTGACGATGGCAATCAGTAGACGCGGCGCTTTTGCCGGAACGGCGATCCCGGCGGCTTCCAGCATGGCCGATGGGCTTTTGCCGACCAGCTTTTTATTCGCCTGGCCTTCAGGCAGACAGGTGGCGCGAAGTTTGTCGGTATCGGCTGGACTGAGCAGCAGTGCGCCGAAGGTTTGCATTTGTTGCACCAGCCGTTCAGCCACGCTCTCCACGACAATCAGGCTCTTCTCGGCAATGCAGGGCAGGTTGTAATCGAAGGAGGCGCCGTTGATGATATCTTCCGCCGCTTTTACCAGATCCGCCGTTTCATCAACGATACAGGGCGGGTTGCCCGCGCCAGCGCCAATGACTTTCTTACCGCTCTTCATGCCCATCGCCACAATGCCCGGGCCGCCGGTAATGGCCAGAACCGCAATGCGCGGATGGGCCATCATCTGCTGGGTGGCTTCAAACGTCGGTTCCGCCACGGTGACCACCAGATTGCGGATGCCGCAGCAGCGGAAGGCAATCTCCTCTATCAGGCTGATGAGCTTGAGAGAGACCTTTTTCGCCCCCGGATGCGGACTAAAGTAGACGCTGTTGCCTGCCGCCAGCATGCTGATGCTGTTGTTGATGATGGTTTCCGTCGGGTTGGTGCTTGGCGCGACGGACCCGATAACGCCAAATGGTGAGTATTCAAAGAGCACCATGCCGCCGTCGCCGGTCAACGCGGTGGTGGTGAGATCTTCTACGCCCGGCGTGTTGTCGAGCGCGGCCTTGTTTTTCAGGAATTTATCTTCTTTGTTGCCCATCCCCGTTTCATTGGCGCTCTCTTCCGCCAGGCTCGCCAGCAGCGGCGTCAGCTCCTGACGTATTGCGCTGATGATGGCGCTGCGGGTTTTTAGCGGGCACTGCTGATAACGTAAGAACGCCTGGTGCGCGGCGTCGATGGCCTCGCTGACGGACTGGAAAATCCCTTTGCCCTGTGGCTGGGCCGGCGTTTGCGCTGGCGTGGTTAATTGCTCGCTAAGAATAGTGCGAATCAGGGTTTCGAGTTCAGAAGTATTCATTGATGTGTTCCCACGTTAATGGCCGCAATGGCGGTCTGTGCGATATCCATGTCCTGTTCAACGCTGCCGCCGCTGATGCCAAGACCCCCAATTAATAAGCCGTCGCGCCACAGGGCGTAACCGCCGCCAAAGGTGACCACTTTTCCCTGTAAATGCGTTTCCAGACCGTAAAGCGCCGCGCCCGGCTGAACGACATCGCTCAGCTCATGGGTCGCCGTTTTCATCGCCACCGCGGTCCAGGCCTTTTTCGGCGCCAGTTCGCTGCTGACCAGCAGGGCGTCCGGCATCCGCCAGGTGACGGTTTCCGTACCGTGGGCATCAACGATGCTAATCACCACCGGCACCTGAAGCTGCTGCGCGCGCTCAACCGCGGCGCGGGTGAGCTGGTGCAGATCGTGGAATGAGAGTGCCACGGGCGTCGTCTCCTTGCTGTGGCTCGGCTGGCTGGCGGCCAGATAGCGCCTGCTAACCTCACGAATAATATTGTTCTGGTGCGCATCGCTATCTTCCGCGCGGGCCAGGGCGTACAGGCAATCTGATAAGCGGTTGATGTAGCGCATCAGCACCTGGCGTACGTTGACTTCCGCCGCCAGCTCAACCAGACGGCGTTCGGCGCGGCGGGCCAGCGTGCGGGCAAAATGCAGGCGGCTCGCGGCTTCGCAGCGGCCGGGTAAAATAAAGCTATGCAGCGGTTCGACGCGGGCCATGGCCCGATCGATGGCGGCTTCCAGGGCGGAAATCTCTTCGCTGCTGATGTAGCGCTGTTTGGGCGACGGCTGCTCGCTGTCGCTGGCCAGTTCTGCGCTAAACCAGAATATTTGCTGCTGGATGGCTTCGAGCAGGGCGCGGTGATTTTCATCCGCGGCGGCGCAGGCGCACAGGCTCAGCGCGGCGTTCAGTTCGTCCAGCGTGCCGTAGGCTTCAACCCGCGGGTGGGTTTTACTCACCCGCTGGCCGGTAAAGAGTGAGGTGGTGCCAGCGTCGCCCGTTCGGGTATAAATCGCCATATTCGCTCCTTAACGTGAAAGCGTATCGACAATGCCGACAACGGCGAGGTCGATGGCCTCGTTTGGCCCGGAAAAAACGTGTCTGGCGCTGGAGCCGCCGCTGAGCAAGACCAGCTCGCCGATCCCCGCGCCGACGGAATCGACGGCGACTTCATCGCCGGAGGTGGGGGAGGCGGGGAGTTCGCCATCGGCGCTGACCCGCCGCACCAGCAGCAGCTTTTTGCCGATCAGGGAAGGCGATTTTTGCGTGGAGACAACCGCGCCCGTGACTCGTGCCAGATGCATGATTTACTCCTGCTTAATGAATTGAATATGCCGCGCCTGTGCCGCTTCGCGCGCCAGCGCGGTCACGATGCATTTGCGGTGGATAACCAGACGCCCCTGGCCCAGCTGCGCGACGTCGCGATAGCTCAGCACTGAACCTGCATGCAGGATCAGCGGCCGTCCGCGCTCGTCGGTGAATATCACCGGCAGGCGCGCCAGTTTTTTGAGCGGGATAACCGGCAGCAGCTGGCTGTGCAGGGTGAGCTGCACGCGGATGCCGAAAGCCAGCGCCTCGTGAATTTTCCGCGCCGCGGCATCGTCGGTTTCCGCATCCGCAAGCTGAGCCAGCAGCGGCAGGTCAACGAGCAGGATGCGCAGCGAGGCGTGCTGACAGAACAGCGCTGGACAGTCGGCATCACGGAGCTGCGCAACGCTCAGCGTCGCCGTGCTATGGGCGCGACGCTGCAGCCTGGAGACGATTTCCTCCACAATGCGCTGCAAAACTGCGCCGTTCATCGCGGGCCTACCAGCCGGGCAAAGGCCTGCGGGTTATCTGCACCGGCGGCGTTGGCTTCATCGGTATCAATGTGCATTTCGAGGCGCATGTCCGGTGACACGCGAATCGCCACGTTGTTGAAAATCAGCCCGCGCTCGTCGCCTTCAATGGCCACGGAGACCCTGTCGCCATGAGAAACCCGCAGGATAAGCGCATCGAGCGGCGACATATGGATATGCCGCTGCGCGACGATAACCCCGGAAGGTAACTCCAGTTCGCCAAAAGGGCTGACCAGGCGGATACCCGGCGTCCCCTTCAGGTTGCCGGACATCCTCAGCGGCGCCGCAATTCCCAGGGTTCTGGCATCGGTACGCGAAATTTCCACCTGGCTTACCGAGCGCAGCGGGCCGAGCAGACGCACATTTTTGAGCTGCCCCTTCGGCCCTACCAGGGTGACGGTTTGCTCCGCGGCGAATTGTCCCGGCTGCAACAGCGCTTTTTTCTCGCTGATGGGATGACCGGGAAACAGCCTTTCATAATCCTGTGCGGACAGGTGGATATGACGGTTTGAGACGCCCAGCGGAATAGGCCGCTGGCGCATCTCATCAAGGACTTTACTGACCGTTGATTGCAGAAGTTCTTTATTCATTACGCTTCACCTCGCTTGCCGGGATGAATGCAAAGCGAACGAGGCTCGCCCTTCTGGCGCGGACATTTCGGATCCAGGCACAGGTTGCAGCTGACCAGTTCTGGTTCCTGCGGGACCTCTTCTGCTGGCGCTTCAGAAGCGACATCAGCCGCATCTGACTCTTCAGGTTCAGATTTTATGACGGAGGGGGGAGGGGTCTCTGCTGGCAGGATCCCTTCTCCGGGTCTGGCGATAACCTTATGGGCCACCAGACCATTTCGCTGTTCGGCAAATTGTGCACCGGTGGTGATAGCCGCCTGTACGGAAGCCACATCACCGGTAATTTTAATGACCATCCAGCCTGAACCATTGGTCTTTTCGAGGGCGACCAGCGTGATAGAAGCGGATTTCGCCATGATATCGGCGCAGCTAATAGCCAGTGCCAGACCACAAACTTCAAGTAATCCCAGTGATTGCTTCACGCGGTGCTCCTTATTCGCCATCAATCAGGCTGATTTCGGTAAAATGGCCTCAACGTCGCTGTGCGGACGCGGGATCACGTGGCAGGATTTCACTTCACCCACCACGCTTGCCGCCGCGCTGCCCGCATCCACTGCCGCTTTAACCGCGCCGACATCACCGCGAACCATGACGGTCACCAGGCCGGAGCCAATTTTTTCGTAGCCGACCAACTGTACGTTGGCGGATTTCACCATGGCGTCGGCAGCTTCAATGGCGCCTACTAACCCTTTTGTTTCAACCAGTCCCAGTGCGTTATTCATACTGCAGTTCTCCTGTTGCTTAGCTATTCAGATCCCGGAAAGGGATCCCTTTGACCAGCCGTGCCGCGTTATTACCGGTATTGCGATGGGCCTGACTGTCCTGATGATGCATCAGCGTAAAAAGCGGCGCCGATGCGGGTAAATTCTTGTAGTGCACGACCAGCGTATGGCGATCGCAGGCGATGCCCACCAGCAGCGGCGAGCTGTGCGCCGCCTGCCAGGCGCTGTCCACGACATCCCCGGCCGGGTGATGCTGGAGCAGGAAAGGAATGCCTTCCTCTTCGATACCCAGCAGCACTTCGCGCCACAAGCCATCGCAGCCGTCGATGGCGGCGATCACAATAGCCGGGGCGCTGTGATTACTGTCCATGTGCAAACTCCTTATGCCAGGAGAGAATCAGCCCGGTAGCTACCGCGTTTCTGGGGCCTTCGCTGCCGCGAATATTTCCCCGCCCGGCCACCAGCCGGTAGTGCGCCAGCGCATCGGTGACCAGCTGAGGGATCTCAAAATCGAGGGACGAGCCGCCCACCAGCACCACGAAGGGGATATCGCGAATGTTGCCGGTCGGGCTGACCTGGCGCAGCGCGCGCAGGGCGTTGGTGACAAAGACGCGCTCTTTGGCGCTGCGGCGAATGGCGCGCACTTTTTCCAGCGCTAAGTCGCCGGGAAGCGGCACCAGTTCGTCCGGTTTCACCACGCAGACGCGGGCGAATACGGCGGGGGGCAGCGGCGTGGAGAAGAACTGCACGCTGCCGTCCTCGTGGCGCAAATGGAACAGGCTTTCGACCTTAGCCAGCGGGCATTTCTTGATCTCTTCCGCCAGGTAGCGATCCTCCAGCCCCAGCTCGCGGGCAATGATCATGGTGACCATATCGCCAGCTCCGGCGAGGTGAGCGGCGATGATTTCGCCTTTGGGGTTGATGATGGAGGCATCGGTGGAGCCTGCGCCGAGGTCGAGGATCGCCAGCGGACGCGTGGTGCCGGGGGTGGTCAGCGCGCCGAGAATGGCGGCTTCGGCCTCTGCGCCGCCGATCTGCACGTCGATATTGAGCTTCTGCTTGATCTCGCGGGCAATCATCGCCATCTGCAAACGGTCAGATTTCACCATGGAGGCGATGCCCACGGCCTGCTCCAGCGAGAACTCCCCGGCAAGACCGCCGGTGACGCTCACCGGAACCGAGGTGTCAACGGCCAGCAGATCCTGAATAAAAATCTCGCTGCTGGGCTTGTTGGTCAGCTCGGCCATGGTCTGGCGCACGTGTTCCAGCATGCCGCCGATATTGGTCCCCGACTCGCCGGTGACGTTATCGAGTTTGCCGCAGCCGTCGACCGCTTTCATGATGGCTTCGGCGCCGGCGGCGACATCCACGCGCACGCTCCGGCCCTGGGCCAGCAGCTCAATGTTACCGGCGGGTATCGCGCGCGCTTTGACGTCACCGGATGGCGTTTTGACCACCACGGCGGAACGGTTGCCAATCAGCGCTCGCGCCATCGGGACGATGTTTTTCGTCTCCTCGGCGTTGAGGTGGAATACGGTGGCGATGCCGTAGGGGTTAGAGAGCGTTTCGATGACCTTCCCCGGGACGGCGACCTCAATTGCCGCCAGCATCCCCAGCGGAATGCGGTCGATGTACAGCACTTCGTCAACGATCGGCAGCGGTTTTTCCAGCCGGTTGCTGACCAGCACGCCATCGTCACGTTGCAAAATGACGCCGGTAATCTGATATCCGGCGCGCAGGGAAGCGTTAATCACGCTGGCGATATCGGCAAAGTCAAACGCCGACGACACCACCAGGATATAGGGCGCGTCCGCCGGGCGGGTTAACAGCTCCTGCGGCGTAATGGTGATGCCCACGCCAAGCCCCGCGCCGCCGGGCGTTTTCGGGTTATGGCCGATCATGGTTGATTCGGTGATGATGGTTTCGGTAATGGTTTCCATCGCCACATCGCCAATCACCGGCGTCGCTTCGTTAATGCGGATGAGCGAAATATCGCTGACACAGATCCCCGCGCGCTTTGCGACCAGCGCGAGGGCCTCCTGAATGCCGAACACGTTACGCAACGTGCCTTTGATCCCGGTGGTTTCCGCCAGCGCGCTGTGCGTAATCGTCAGCGCGCCAGCTTCATTCAGGGTCGCCAGGGCGACTTCCGTCGATGAGTTGCCGATATCAATGCCAGCTATATATCGCATCACATGCCCCTGTAATTAATCGTCGCCCTTGAGTTTTTTACGCTCGACGTACAGCGTTGCCGCTTCGCGAACGAAAGCGGCGCAGATCTTCGCCTGGTAGCGGCTTTCGAGATCGTCGGCGATCGTCAGCAGCTCCTCTTTCGTCGAGCGATAGGGGCGGAGGGCGTTGTAGATTTCAAGAATGCGATCGTCCGGTACCGCGGTCAGTTCGGCGGCGCGTTCGAAGTTCATCGCCAACCGGTCGCGGCCCGCGTCCCTGGCGATAGAAGCCTGTAAGCGCAGCGTTTCCGGGGTAATACGCATATCCTGAGCGGTAACGTTGTTGCTCAGCACGTTTTCCAGCGTAAAGTCGTCCAGCGTTTTATTGGTGGCGGTTTTCACCCATTCCGGGTGCTTATTCGCCAGCGGGTAGTCGCTGACCTTTGCGCTACGGGGCGCGCCGCCAGCCGCCGGAGCCGCCGCTGGCGCCTCGCCCTGCAGGCTGTTCATACGGCTTAATACGTCGCGCACCATCGATTCAATTGCGTCGGTATTCATGGAGTTATCCTTTATCAAAGCGCCACGCGCAGTTCCTGCGGGTTTTTGCCCGTCACCACGTACTTGGTCTCTTTAATGTGCAAAATGGCCGATTTCGCCTGGTATTTTGGCCGCGCCATCTGGTCGTTCAGCGTCGGGACCGGCTGCGGCGATTCGCGTTTCGCATAGCGGGCGGCGTTTTTACCAATCTGGCGGTAGGTTTCCAGGGTCAGCAGCGGCGCCTGGGGGAACAGCTCCAGGTTAGAGAGCGGCGGCAGCCCCTGCTGGTGAATCACCGTGGTGCCTTTTGACTGGATGCCGATAGAGATGCCGGAACCGCTCAGGCGGTTGCCTTCAACGGCGACGAAGGCCACGTCGGAGGATTTAAAGCAGCGAATCACGCGCGCCTTAATGCCTTCTTCTTCAATACCGGCAATCACTTCGCGCAAAATGCTCTTATGCGGTATGCCGACGATATTGACGGTCTGCGCCAGGCCGAAAGCCGGGCCGACGGCGATAATCACTTCGTCCTGCTGCGTGCCCTGACGCGCTTCGCCCACTTCCGTCAGGAAGCCGTCGGCAGCAGGCGCGGTTGCCTGCGGCGCAGTCGAGGCCGCCGGCGCATGAAACGAGACCGGTTTATCGCTGCCCTTCATTTCGCTAAGCACTTCTTCAATTATCTGGCGCAGCAATTTTTCATTAATTTCCATTTCTCACCCCTTAATCAATCTCGTTGGGATCAAGAGCGCCAGGGATGTTTTTAATCTCTTCCCAGCGTTCGCCCTGCAGGCGATAGCCCGTTGCCGGACCGGCATAATCGTTAACGTCGTTGACGGCTGATAGCACTTGTCCGTCGCCGACGATGATTGCGGAGGTATGCAGATAGTCCCCGGTCAGCTTGGCTTTCTGGATGTTGAGCATGTCCTGGGCCACGTCGGTGAACCCGCCCTGCGCCAGCGCTTTCACCACTTCCAGTCCGTTGCGGTTTTTATTGATGATCTCCTGGGCGAACTTGATGTCTTCGACGATGTTGCGCTCCGGCATATCTTTCGAACCGTGGGCGTAGGTCGCGGCTTCCACTTCTTCATCGGTAATCGGCGGCAGCCCCATTCCGGCAAACACGGCCTGCAGCGCGCGGGCGGCTTTGTTACGGATGGCGATAACATCTTCTTCGCGAACCGGACGCAGACCGCCGTCGACCTTCAGGTCGCGCTGGATAACGTTGTAGTCGTCAAAGTCTTCGGCATCTTCGTTGGAACCGGCGAACATGTTGTCGTAGTTCGGCACCGCGGAATAACCGGAGGAGATAAAGTCGGTTCCCGGCAGGAACTGCATCAGCAGGCGCGCGGTACGACGCATATCGGAGTGGGTGAAGGTCTGGTCGTTACTGGAGGCGCACTCCAGATCCAGCGACGAACAGATCAGGTTTTCCGCCAGCACCGCGCGAATGCCTGACGGCACCGCAGACGGTACGCCGATGCAGCTTACCGAGCCGTTTTGCAGCCCCTGCACGCCAGCGGCTTTGGTGATGTAGATGCAGCGCGCTTCCAGATACAGCATGGATTTGCCTTCGGCGTAGCCCATTTGTACTTCCGAGCCGGAGCCGGAGGTGAAGCGCATTTTCAGGCCGCGGGAGGCGTAGGACGAAGCTAAGAAACCTTTCGACCATGGCGTATCGTCACCGTCGGTGAAGACCGGCTCGGTACCGTAGACGGAAATGGTTTCGGCGTAGCAGGTGTGGCCCAGCATGCCAAGCTTCAGTTCGGTCGCTTCTTCCAGCGAGCACTGGGTTAGCACGCCCGGACGGCCTACCTGCGAGCCGACCAGCAGCGCGATGGCGTTAAACGGCGCATAGCGCGCGACTGCAACCGTGGTTTCCTGTTCGTCAAATCCGCGCCATGCGCCTTCGGCGGCGTCGGCGGCAATCTGTACCGGGTTATCTTTGACGTTGGTGACGTGCGCCTGCTGGGACGGGGTGCGGCGGGCGCGCATTTTCTGCATCGCCATCATCATCTCAACGACGTTCATATGCGAAACCACTTCGACAATTTTTGCCGGCGTCATCGCGGTGGTCAGCGGGACGATTTCGCTACGCTTGACGTTCGGATCGCAGAGCATATTGGCCAGTTTGACCGAATCCATCGCCATCACTTCTTCGGCGCGATTCAGGTTGATACCGTAGCGGGCGATAAAGTGGTCGATCAGGTCAAAATCGCTCACCGGTTTCCCGTCCAGCTCGGTCACCGCGCCGTTAACGATTTTTATCGACGGTTTCGGATCGTTCGGGCTTTCCATCGCGATAAAGCCTTCTTCGATCCACTCCTTAACGAAGCCGTCCTGATTCACAGGGCGTTTCGCCAGTGCTTCAAATCTTTTCGATCTCATGAATCAGCCTCGCGGGTATCAGATGTAGGAGGGGCGATCGTTTTTCGGTTCAGCACCGAGGGTCGCAAGGACGGTTTTACCGATTTCGCGCGCGGAGGTGACTGCCTGGCGGACCGCGCCGGAGTCGCCGGAAATCACCAGGATGGCTTCGTTACTGAAGCTTGTGCCGTGCGCCGGAGAGCTATACGCCACGACTTCTACGTTGGCTGACTTCAGGGCGGTATCGGCCATCAGCACGCCAACGGAGGCCGGTGCGCCGACGATAATGCCGCAGGCGCGGCCAATCGGCGCGCCGAAGGCTTTTTCCAGGGCGTAGCTGGCGCGGGCGGTGTACTGCAGCTCGATATGTCCGGCTTCATTGCCGTAAACATCGCCAAAGGTGCGGTCGAGCTCTTTCAGCGCGACTTCGATACCGCGCTTAACATCGGAAACGTCGTTGCCGCCTAAAATAATCAGCGAACCGTGGCCCGCGCCGCCTTTGGTATCACGCGGAAGCTCAATGCTGACCACTTCGGTGTTGGTGGCTTTCACCGCTTCGTCCGCCGCCATAATGTGCGGGCCTGCGCCGGTGCGGGCGCCGAGAATGCCGATGGAGCGATAGCGTTTTTCAAGCTTCATCGCGTCCAGCAGGGCGGTATCGACGTTGGCGATCACCAGGCCCAGGGTGTCGCCAATGGCGGTCCCGACAAATTCCGTTAAACTGCAGCTTTTTTCTGCCATAGCTGTCTCTCGTATTGGATGGTTTTCAGTAGGGATGGCCTGCTGTTCCGGCGTTGCCACACGGGCAATCACCTGAGCCATGATCTGTTCAACCAGCTCATTGCTGCTCATTGGCTAATTCCCTTCGGTAAGATTTTTTCTACATCGGTGTGAGGGCGTGGGATGACGTGTACGGCTTTCACTTCTCCCACGTTACGTGCGGCGGCGGCACCGGCATCGGTGGCCGCTTTCACCGCGCCAACGTCGCCGCGCACGATGACGGTGACCAGCCCGGAGCCAATCTTTTCATAGCCCACTAACATCACATTGGCTGACTTAACCATTGCATCAGCGGCCTCTATGGCTGCGGTTAAGCCTTTGGTTTCTACCATTCCTAGTGCTTCTTGTTGCATAAAGACCTCGCATGGAGTGTTCCGATAGTGGGGACTATAAGAAGATGCGAGGAAAAAGAATGGCTGACTTCAATGTGATGGTGAAAAAATAGTGGGTATTGGATAATATAAAATTGTCTTTTATTTATTTAAGTGTTTGATGTTAATTAATATTTTTATTTGTGTTGATGTGATTATCTTGTTTTGTATATTCCATATTTACAAATTTGTTCATGACGATTTCAATTTTATCTGCTATGCGCGAGAAACTGATTTGTGATGTTTGTTGGAAAACGATGAGCTGGTTTTAGCAATATTTTTGCATGCCATGGTGGTGGCATAATGGCGAAAGCCGCGCGTGAGCAATGCAATTCTGCGTTATTTAATGACAATAATTTGTTATTGATGCCCGAATTTTCCGGAGGCTGCCGTCAGCAGGTTGCCAACAATTTGCGGACGGGAGTTCATATAGTGGTGCCCGTTGTACTCTACTGCCAGCAGGATGTTGGCTGGTCAGGACACGAACTCTGCTAAGAAGGTGTCATAATGAATGATTCGTTAAAAGCGCAATGTACCGCCGAGTTTTTGGGCACCGGGCTATTTTTGTTTTTCGGCATCGGCTGCCTGAGCGCGTTAAAGGTGGCGGGAGCCAGCCTCGGACTGTGGGAGATATGCATTATCTGGGGGCTGGGGATCTCGCTTGCCGTGTATCTGACTTCGGGGATCTCCGGCGGCCATCTCAACCCGGCGGTGACCGTCGCGTTATGGCTGTTTGCCTGCTTTCCCGGACGCAAAGTTTTCCCCTATATCGTTTCACAGGTTGCCGGCGCCTTTGGCGGCGCGGTGCTGGCCTATGTGCTGTACAGCACGATGTTTACCGAGTTTGAATCCGCCCACCATATCGCGCGCGGCAGCGTAGAGAGCCTGCAGCTGGCGAGTATTTTCAGCACCTACCCGGCGGCATCGCTGAGCATCTGGCATGCGGCGCTGGTTGAAGTGGTGATCACCTCCATGCTGATGGGGATGATTATGGCGCTGACCGACGACGGCAACGGCGTACCGAAAGGGCCGCTGGCCCCGCTGCTGATCGGCCTGCTGGTGGCGGTCATTGGCGCTTCAACCGGGCCGCTGACCGGCTTTGCAATGAATCCGGCGCGTGATTTTGGGCCGAAGCTGTTTACGTGGATGGCGGGTTGGGGCGATATCGCGATGACCGGCGGAAGGGATATACCGTACTTTATTGTGCCGATTATTGCGCCGCTGATCGGCGCCTGTCTCGGCGCGGCCATCTATCGTTATCTGATTGGTAATAATCTACCGTGTAATACCTGTAAATTAGAGGATTAATGCATCCGCTGAAATAGCGAAAAATTTTCATGAACCGGTATCACGAACTGGCTAAAAACGTCTCCCACGGATGGGAGACTTTTGCTATCGTAATATTCTTTTATCGTTGGCGGTAAATGATGATGAAAGGAAGTGAATATTAAAGAAATGTTTTATTTATAACAAAAAATTAACTGAGAGGTTTTATCATGATTTCTGCGAGCACACTGAACTCAGAACTCATTAATAAAATCGCACAGGATTTTGCGCAGGCCACCAGTCTGGCGGTTGTGGTTGTCAATATTCACGGTGATGAAATATCTGAACTGTTTAACTTCACCCCTTTCTGCCAGCTGATGCGCCAGCACCCCCAGCACAGCTCCCGCTGTCGCATGAGCGACCGCTGCGGCGGCCTCGAGGCCTCGAAAACCGATGCGCTCTGTATCTACCGCTGCCACGCCGGGTTAACCGATTTTTCCATTCCGCTGGTTATCGCCGGGCACCTTGTGGGCTTTGTGCTCTGCGGTCAGGTTCGTCTGAGCAACGATATCGAACTGGTGGACATCCTTAACGTGGATGACCGCTGGCAGGACGATCCGGCGCTGGTTCAGGCGTTCCGCGATGTGCCTGAGATGGACTATTCGCGGGTTATCGCCTCTGCGGATCTGCTCAAGCTGATCGTCGAGAATTGCCTGAAAAAACAGCTTAACTTCGTGGTTATCAAGGATAACCCGCCGCAGAACGACCCGGCGCAGAGCAGCCGGGCGGCCTCGCCGCACGATGGCAAAATGAAGAAGGCGCTGCGCTATATCGACGCGCATCTCTCTGATGAACTGCGTCTGGAGGAGGTGGCGGCGCACGTCTATCTCAGCCCGTACTACTTCAGCAAATTGTTTAAAAAATATCAGGGGATCGGCTTTAACGCCTGGGTCAATCAGCAGCGGATGGCGAGCGCAAAAGAACTGCTTTGCCACAGCGACTGGAGCATTGCCAGCATTGCGCGGAATTTAGGTTTTTCGCAAACCAGCTATTTTTGTAAAGTGTTTCGCCAGACCTATCAGGTAACGCCGCAGGCGTTTCGTCAGCAAATTAATGCCGGATCACAAACTGAGTCATTTTAAATGACAATATTTTGCTATTGCCGATTTTTGATATCCCGGAGTATCTTCATCATTATAAAATGAAAAAAACGACAGTAGAGCAATAAATTGTCATAGCGCAACAAAATAATGATATTCGAGGGATAAACTACACCAGTTTTTATTTTTGTGATGGGATAGAGTGTCCGTTAATACGAGACCGATGATTATTCAAAACCGCTTCACTCCGCAGGCGTCATTCTGGCGGGGGATAAGGCGGTAAAAGTAAGCTTGAAACATTAACCGCCGATGCAGGGCGCATCGGCGAATAAAACCGACAGGTTCGACACCAGTTTGGTGTCAGGGAAGGGGGTGTCAATCCCCCGCAGCCCCCGCTGCTGTGATGCTGACGACCCCGTAAAAACCACTGATCGTAAGATTGGGAAGGGCGGGCGAGAACGAAGCTAAGCCAGAAGACCTGCCTGCCGGTAACAGACCAACAACTTCGGTGGGAAGTGGGTGGCTTAGCGGTGCGTGGTCGCAGGACCAGGCATGCGCGCAGCTATACTCTGACCACCTGAACAGGACAGGTATGGCAACCAGGCGTGCGTTCATTCTTGCGGGTACCGGTAGCGGTTGTGGCAAAACCACCGTGACGCTCGGCCTGCTCAGCTTGCTCCAACAGCGCGGTTTGCGGGTGCAACCCTGTAAAGTGGGGCCAGACTATTTAGACACCGCCTGGCACACTGCCATCAGCGGCGTCGCCTCCCGCAATCTCGACAGCTTTATGCTTCCCGCCCCGATACTCAACGCGCTGTTTGCCGACCAGCTGCAGCAGGCCGATATCGCAGTCATTGAAGGGGTGATGGGCCTCTATGACGGCTACGGCACCGACCCCAACTACTGCAGCAGCGCGGCGATGGCCAAACAGCTTGGCTGCCCGGTGATTTTGCTGGTGGATGGCAAAGCGGTCTCGACCTCCATCGCCGCCACGGTGATGGGCTTTCAACATTTTGATCCGGCCCTCAATATCGCCGGCGTGATCGTTAATCGCGTCAACAGCGACACCCACTTCCAGCTGCTGAAAAGCGCCATTGAGCGCTACTGCCAGGCGCCGGTGCTCGGTTATGTGCCGCGCGTGGAAGGCGTGGCGCTGCCCGAGCGGCATCTGGGGCTGGTGACCGCCCGCGAGTCGGTGGTTAATCAACAGGCATGGCGGGATTTTGCCAGCCTGCTGGGGCGCACCCTCGACATCGACCGGCTGCTGTCCCTCAGCGAACTGGCGAACCTGCCGGCCGGCGAGTGGGGGGAGCAGCTTGCCGCCGACGCCGGCGAAGGGCTGACGCTGGCCCTCGCCGACGACGAGGCCTTCAATTTTTATTATCCCGATAACCTGGCGCTGCTGGTCCGCTGCGGCGTGAAGATCGTGCGCTTTAGCCCGCTGCGCGATCGCCATCTGCCGGCCTGCCAGATGATCTGGCTTGGCGGCGGCTACCCGGAGCTGCACGCGGCCGGCCTGTCAGCCAACCAGGAGATGCTGGCGCAGCTCCGCGCGGCGCACCGGCGCGGGGTGGCGATCTACGCCGAGTGCGGCGGCCTGATGTATCTGGGCTCCGCCCTGGAGGTCACCGGCGGCGAGCGCTATGCGATGGCGGATATCATTCCCGGCTACAGCCGGATGGGGACGCGTCTGACCCGGTTCGGCTACTGCGAAGCGCAGGCGCAGCAGCAGACGCTGCTGGCCGCCCCCGGCGAGTGGCTGCGCGGCCATGAATTTCATTACTCCGATTTTACTCCCGCCACCGCCGCCGTGCTGGCCTGCCGTAAACAGCGGGATGGCAAGACGCTTCAGCAGTGGCAGGGAGGATGGCAGTCCGGCAGCGCCTTTGCCAGCTATCTCCATGTCCATTTTGCCCAGCGACCCACCATGCTCAACCACTGGCTGCAGGCGGCAAGGAGGGCGCTATGATTCTTCTCGCCTGGTGTGTGGCCTGGATACTCGATGTCGTCATTGGCGATCCGCCGCATTGGCCGCATCCGGTGCGCTGGATAGGTCGTCTGATCAACATCAGCCAGTGCGTGGTGCGGCGGGTCTGCCATAGCGAGCGGGCGCTGCGCATTGGCGGCGGGGTGATGTGGCTGGTGGTGACCGGCCTGACGTGGGCTGTGGCCTGGGGCGTACTGGCGCTGGCGCGCGGGATCCACCCCTGGCTGGGATGGCTGGTGGAGGTATGGATGATCTTCACCGTGCTGGCGGGGCGCTGTCTGGCGCAGTCGGCGCGGGACGTCGAGCGACCGCTGCGCGCGGGGGATCTGGCGGAAAGCCGTAGCAAGCTGTCGTGGATTGTCGGGCGCGACACCACACAGCTCCAGCCGCAGCAGATTAACCGCGCGGTGGTGGAAACCGTGGCGGAAAACACCGTCGACGGCATTATCGCGCCGCTCTTCTTCCTGCTGCTCGGCGGCGCGCCGCTGGCCATGGCCTATAAGGCGGTCAACACCCTCGATTCCATGGTCGGCTATAAGCACGAAAAATACCGGGCGATCGGCATGGTCAGCGCCCGTCTTGACGATGTGGCCAACTTCCTTCCCGCCCGGCTGAGCTGGCTGCTGCTTAGCCTCGCCGCCGTGGTATGTCGGGAAGATGGCGCCCGGGCGCTGCGGACGGGCTGGCGCGATCGCTATCAGCACAGCAGTCCTAACTGCGCCTGGCCGGAAGCGACCGTCGCCGGCGCGCTGGGGATCCGCCTTGGCGGCCCGAACGACTACTTCGGCCAGCGCGTTGAAAAACCCTGGATAGGCGACGCCGTCCGCGACATTGCGGTGGACGATATTTCCCGAACCATTCGATTGATGTGGGTGGCGTCAACCCTGGCGCTGGCGCTGTTTATCGGCCTGCGCTACTGGCTGGTCGGCGCGGCCTGAGGAGAACCTGATGCAGTACATACAACAACCGCAGGCGATTGAGGCGAAAAGCTTCGACATTATCAGCGAGATCATCGCCGAAACGCGACCGGACTACCGTTTCGCCAGCCCGCTGCACGAGGCGATTATCAAGCGGGTGATCCACACCACCGCTGACTTCGAGTGGCTGGATATTCTGTGGTTTTCTCCGGATGCCCTGATCGCTCTGAGCGAGGCGCTGAGCCGGCCCTGCACCCTGTATACCGATACCACCATGGCGCTGTCCGGGATCAACAAAACCCTGTTAGCCCGCTTTGGCGGCGAATGCCGCTGCTATATCAGCGACCCGCGGGTGGTGCGCGAGGCGCAAAGCCGGGGGATGACCCGCTCGATGGCGGCGGTGGATATTGCGGTGCAGGAGCCCGGGGAGAAAGTGTTTGTCTTTGGCAATGCGCCAACTGCGTTGTTTCGCCTGCTGGAACACCGCGAAACGGCCATCGGCGGCGTGGTGGGGGTGCCGGTCGGGTTCGTCGGCGCCGCGGAGTCGAAAGCGGCGCTCAGCGAGAGCGGCCTGCCGGCTATCGCTGCGCTCGGCCGCAAAGGGGGAAGCAACGTGGCGGCAGCAATTGTGAACGCCCTGCTGTACCACCTGCGGGAGGCGCAATGAGCGATCAGGCCTTTGACGACCCGGTGTGGCATCACGGCAAAGCGCTGCGCAAGGGCTACACCACCGGCTCGTGCGCCACGGCGGCGGCAAAGGTGGCGGCGCTGATGGTGATGCGCCAGCACCTCATTCATCAGGTCTCCATTGTCACCCCTTCCGGCGTCACGCTGTGTCTTAACGTCGAATCGCCGCACGTCGAAGGGCAGCAGGCGATCGCCGCCATCCGTAAAGACGGCGGCGATGACGTTGACGCCACCCACGGGATGCTGATTTTCGCCCGCGTGACGCTCGACGACTCCGGCGAGATAACCCTGCGCGGCGGCGAAGGTATCGGCACAGTCACCCGCAAAGGGATCGGCCTGCCCATAGGCAGCCCGGCGATTAACCGCACCCCGCGGCACACCATCGAGTCGGCGGTGCGCGAGGCGATTGGCCCGTCGCGCGGGGCGACGGTAGAGATTTTCGCCCCGGAGGGCGAGGTGCGGGCGCAAAAAACCTATAACGCGCGGCTGGGGATCCTCGGCGGGATTTCGATTATCGGCACCACCGGGATCGTCACCCCGATGTCGGAAGAGAGCTGGAAGCGCTCGCTCTCCCTCGAGCTGGAGATCAAACGCGCCGCCGGACTGGAGCGCGTGGTGCTGGTGCCGGGGAACCACGGCGAGCGCTTCGTACGCGAGCAGATGGGCATCGACTCGCAGGTGGTGGTCACCATGAGCAACTTCGTCGGCTACATGATTGAAGAGGCCGTGCGCCTCGGGTTCCGTCAGATCGTGCTGATTGGCCATCCCGGCAAGTTGATTAAAGTCGCCGCCGGGATCTTCCATACCCACAGCCATATCGCCGATGCGCGCATGGAAACGCTGGTCGCGCATCTGGCGCTGCAGGGGGCACCGCTGGCGCTGCTGCAGCTGGTGAGCGAATGCGATACCACCGAAGCGGCGATGGAGCACATCGACGCGTACGGTTTTCAGCCTATCTATAACCATCTTGCTGAACGCATCTGTCTGCGGGTGATGCAGATGCTGCGCTTTACCAAAGCGCCGCCCGTCTGCGACGCCATCATGTTCTCCTTTGATAACAAGGTCCTCGGCAGCAATCGGCCGATCGCCGAGATTGCGCGGGAGATGTCATGTTAACGGTGGTTGGCATGGGGCCGTCAGGCCTGCATCTGATGACGCCGGCGGCGCAAGATGCGGTCGCCAGCGCGGATGCGCTGGTAGGCGGTAAGCGGCATTTAGAGCAGTTCCCCGGATTTCGCGGCGAACGGTTTGCGCTGGGCGCCAATATTGCCGAACTGCTGGTCTGGCTCGGCGAACGCGCAGCGCAGAAGGTGGTGGTGCTGGCCTCAGGCGACCCACTCTTTTACGGCATCGGCACGCGGCTGATCGCCCACTTTGGCATCGAGCGCGTGCGCATTATCCCCGGCATCAGCGCGGTGCAGTATCTCTGCGCGAAGGCCGGTATCGATATGAACGATATCTGGCTGACCAGCAGCCACGGACGGGACGTCTGTTTTGATGAGCTGGCGCGCCAGCGCAAGGTGGCGATGGTGACCGACGGGCGCTGCGGGCCGCGGGAAATCGCCGCCCAGCTGGCGGCGCGGGGTAAAGGGTATCGCTGGATGGTGATTGGCGAAAATCTGGCGATGGATAACGAGCGGATCCACTGGCTACCGGTCAGTGAGGTCGATGCCGAATATGAGATGAACGCGGTGGTGATCCTCGATGAAAGATGAGCTTTTTCTGCGCGGCGAGAAGGTGCCGATGACCAAAGAGGCGGTTCGCGCGCTGGCGCTGGCCAAACTTGAGCTACACCGGGCAAGCCACTTGATTGATATCGGCGCCGGTACCGGCAGCGTGTCGATTGAGGCGGCGCTGCAGTATCCCTCTTTGCAGGTAACCGCCATCGAACGCAACCCCGCGGCTCTCCGGCTGCTGGACGAAAACCGCCAGCATTTCGCCTGCGGCAATATTGAGATCCTGCCCGGCGAAGCGCCGATGGTGATGACCGAACGCGCCGACGCCATTTTTATGGGCGGCAGCGGCGGCCGCCTCGACGAGCTCATTGACTGGTCGTGGCAGCAGCTCTATCCCGGTGGCCGTCTGGTGATGACTTTTATCCTGCAGGAGAACCTGAATGCGGCTCTCGACTATCTGCAGCAGCGGGGGATTACACAGATTGATTGCCTGCAGCTGAACGTCTCATCGCTGACCACGCTGGGCAGCGGCCACTACTTCAAACCCCATAATCCCGTTTTTGTCATCGCCTGTCAGAAGGAAGGAAACCATGGCTGAGACTTTTGATCCCCATTGCGTGTGGTTCGTCGGCGCCGGTCCTGGCGATCGCGAACTGATTACTCTCAAAGGCTACCGTCTGCTGCAGCAGGCGCAGGTGGTGATCTACGCCGGGTCGCTGATCAACACCGAGCTGCTGGCCTACTGTCCGCCACAGGCGGAGTGTCACGACAGCGCCGCGCTGCATCTGGAGCAGATCCTCGATCTGATGGAAGCGGGCGTGAAGGCGGGAAAAACGGTGGTGCGCCTGCAGACGGGGGACGTCTCGCTGTACGGCTCGGTGCGTGAGCAGGGCGAAGAGCTGACCCGCCGCGGGATCCGCTGGCAGGTGGTGCCGGGCGTCAGCGCCTTCCTCGGCGCGGCGGCGGAGCTGGGGGTGGAATATACGGTGCCCGAGGTATCGCAAAGTCTGATTATTACCCGTCTGGAAGGGCGCACGCCGGTTCCTGCGCGCGAACAGCTGGAGGCCTTTGCCAGCCACCAGACCTCGATGGCGATTTACCTGTCGGTGCAGCGTATTCACCGGGTGGCGGAGCGGCTGGTGGAGGGCGGCTACCCGGCGACCACCCCGGTCGCGGTGATCTATAAGGCCACCTGGCCGGAAAGCCAGACCGTCCGCGGAACCCTTGCGGATATCGGCGATAAGGTACGCGACGCCGGGATCCGCAAAACGGCGCTGATCCTCGTCGGTCCCTTCCTCGGCGATGAGTATCACTACTCCAAACTGTACGCAGCGGATTTTAGCCATGAATACCGTAAAGCCTGAATCCATTGCCCTGTTTTGCCTGACGCCCGGCGGCGTGCGGCTGGCAAAAAGGCTGGCGGCGATGCTGCCGCTCACCTGCTACACCAGCGAGGCGCTGCAGGAGGAGGGGTTTATCCCCTTCAACGGCGGCTTTGCCAGCGCTGCCCGCGAGGCGTTCAGCAGCTTTTCGGCGCTGATTTTTATCGGCGCCACCGGGATTGCCGTGCGGGTGCTGGCGCCGCTGGTGAATGACAAGCTCAGCGACCCGGCGGTGGTGGTGATTGATGAGCACGCCCGGCACGTCATCAGCCTGCTCTCCGGCCATGCCGGGGGGGCGAATGCCCTGACCCGCTATCTCGCCGGGATGCTCGGCGCCGACCCGGTGATCACCACCGCAACCGACGTCAACGAGTTGGCCGCCCTCGACACACTGGCTGTTGAGCTGAACGCCCGGATGACCGATTTTCGCGCGACGGTGAAAACCGTCAATCAGATGCTGGTGAGTGGTAAGCGGGTGGGACTGTGGTGCGACGCTGAATTTACCGAGGCGCTAAGCCGCTGCGACCAGCGCGGCTTTATTTCGGTGAGGGACCTTACGCGCTTGCCGTCGCTCGACGCGCTGATCTGCATCACCGTGCGCCGATCGCTGCCGCCGCTGCCGATACCTCACTGGAAGCTGGTGCCCCAGCGGGTGGTGGCGGGGATCGGCTGCCGGCGCGACACCCCCTGCGCGCTGCTCAGTACGCTGCTGGAGCGACAGCTTGCTGCCCAGCGCCTTGACCCACTGGCGTTGAAAGCGATCGGCAGCGTGAGCCTGAAGGCAAACGAGCCGGGGCTCCGCCAGCTGGCTCATCGCTGCCAGGTGCCGTTCGAAACCTTCAGCGCCGAGGCGCTGCGCGAGCACGAGCACCGCTTTCCGGCCTCGTCTTTTGTCCGGGAGACGGTCGGCGTCGGCAGCGTCTCCGGCCCGGTGGCCTGGCTGCTGAGTCAGGGGAACCTGTCCGGCGAAACCCTGCGCGAGCAGGGCGTCACTATTACTTTGGGAGTTTCACACTGATGTTAAGCGTAATCGGAATTGGCCCTGGCTCGCAGGCGATGATGACCATGGAAGCCGTGGAGGCCCTGCAGGTGGCGGAGATTGTGGTGGGCTACAAGACCTACACCCACCTGGTAAAAGCCTTTACCGGTGACAAGCAGGTGATCAAAACCGGGATGTGCAAAGAGATTGAGCGCTGCCAGGCGGCGATTGAGCTGGCGCAGGCCGGGCATAACGTGGCGCTGATCAGCAGCGGCGATGCCGGCATCTACGGCATGGCGGGGTTGGTGCTGGAGCTGGTTAATAAGCAGCGGCTGGACATTGAGGTCCGCCTGATCCCGGGGATGACGGCCAGTATCGCCGCCGCCTCGCTGCTCGGCGCGCCGCTGATGCATGATTTCTGCCATATCAGCCTCAGCGATCTGCTGACGCCGTGGTCGGTGATTGAAAAACGCATTGTCGCCGCCGGGGAAGCGGACTTCGTTATCTGTTTTTACAACCCCCGCAGCCGCGGCCGCGAAGGGCATCTGGCGCGCGCCTTTGCGCTGCTGGCGGCCAGCAAAAGCGCGGATACGCCGGTTGGCGTGGTCAAATCCGCCGGGCGTAAAAAGCAGGAGAAATGGCTGACCACCCTCGGGGAGATGGATTTCGCCCCGGTGGATATGACCAGCCTGGTGATCGTCGGCAACAAAGCGACATACATCGATAACGGTCTGATGATTACCCCGCGAGGCTACGCGCTGTGAACCACGGCGACGTGCTGGTTATCGGGGGCACCAGCGATGCGCGGGCGATCTGCCAGCAGCTGGACGCCGCCGGCGTGCGCTACACCCTGTCGGTGGCGACCTCCACCGGCGAGCAGCTGGCCGGCGCTATCCGTGGCCAGATACGCTGCGGGCGCATGGAGTGGCAGCAGATGGCGGAGTGGCTGAAGGCGCAACGCACCCGCTGGGTGATCGATGCCTCTCACCCCTACGCCGAGGTGGTTAGCAAGAATATTGTACGCGCCTGCGCCAGCGTCGGAGTCTTGCTCAGCCGCTATCAAAGGCCGGAGCAGCTGAGCGATCTGCGCCATCCGCTTCTTCACGTCGTCGGCGATCTGAACGAGGCCTGCGCGGTAGCCCATCGCCTCGGCGAGCGGATCCTGCTGACCACCGGCAGCAAAGATCTGGCGGCCTGGCGGGCGGGGCTGGCGGAGAAAACGCTGCTTGCCCGGGTGCTGCCGGTGCCGGAGGTAGTTCAGCACTGCAGCGAACTGGGATTTGGCGTGGGGGAGATCTTTGCCCTCTGCGGGCCGTTCAGCGCTGAATTTAACGCCGCCTTTTATCGCCAGTGCCGGGCCGACGTCGTGGTGACGAAAGCCTCGGGGGCGGAAGGGGGCTATCAGGAAAAAGTACAACCCTGTCTCGATGCGGGGATCCCCTGCATCGTCATTACCCGTCCGGCGCCGCTGGTGACGGGCGATGAATTACTGCAAAGCCAGGCCGATTTCGCTGCGCGGCTGACGCGCTGGCTGTCGGCGACTTGAGGAACAGGATATGAAAAAAGCACTTCTGGTGGTGAGCTTTGGCACCAGCTATCACGACACCCGCGAGAAGAACATCGCCGCCTGCGAGCGCGATCTGGCCGCCAGCTGCCCGGACCGCACGCTGTTTCGCGCCTTCACCTCGGGGATGATTATTCGCAAACTGCAGCAGCGCGACGGCATCCATATCGATACCTCGCTGCAGGCCCTGCAAAAGCTGGCCGAGCAGGGGTACCAGGATGTGGCGATCCAGTCCCTGCACATTATCAACGGCGACGAGTACGAGAAGATCGTTCGCGAAGTGCAGAGCATGCGCCCGCGCTTTCAGCGTCTGACGCTGGGCGCGCCGCTGTTGAGCGGTCATGGCGATTACGTGCAGCTAATGCAGGCCCTGCGCCAGCAGATGCCGCCGCTGGCGGCGACGGAACGAGTGGTATTTATGGGGCATGGCGCCAGCCACCACGCCTTCGCGGCCTACGCCTGTCTGGATCATATGATGGCGGTGCAGGGTTTTCCGGCGCGGGTGGGGGCGGTGGAAAGCTATCCCGAAGTGGACATCGTGATTAACGAACTCGCTCGCCAGGGCGTGACCGGCGTGCACCTGATGCCGCTGATGCTGGTGGCCGGCGACCACGCCATTAACGATATGGCCTCGGACGAAGAGGACTCCTGGAAAACGCTGTTCAACGCCGCCGGTATCACGGCAACGCCGTGGCTGAGCGGGTTAGGGGAAAATCCGGCGGTGCGGGCGATGTTCGTCGCCCATCTGCAGCAGGCGCTGAATAACGCGATGGAGAAAGCAGCATGAGCGGCAAACTGTACGCCCTGAGCACCGGGCCGGGGGCGGCCGATCTGATCACTGTGCGTGCGGCGCGGATCCTCGGCCAGCTGGATGTGCTGTATGCGCCAGCCGGTCGCAAAGGCGGCGACAGCCTGGCCCTCTCCATCGTGCGCGAGTACCTTGGCGCACACACGGAGGTCCGCTGCTGCTATTTTCCGATGAGCGCCGACAGCGCGGAAAAAGAGGCGGTGTGGAACGATGTCGCCGCGGCGCTGGCCCAGGAAGTGGCGGCGGGCAGGCAGGTCGGATTTATCACCCTCGGCGATGCCATGCTGTTCAGCACCTGGGTCTTTCTGCTGCAGCGGATTGGCTGCCCGGACTGGCTGGAGATTGTCCCTGGCGTTACCTCCTTCGCCGCCATCGCTGCGCGGGCGAAAACCCCGCTGGCCATGGAGCAGCAGTCGCTGGCGGTGATCTCCTGCACCGCGCCGGAGGCGGACATTGCCGCGGCGCTGCGCCAGCATGACAGTCTGGTTCTGATGAAAGTCTACGGCCGCTTCGCCCGCATTAAGGCGCTGCTGGCGCAGGCGGGGCTGCTGGATGCGGCGCTGATGATGTCAGAGGCCACCCTGCCGGGTGAGCAGTGCTGGCGCAGCCTGCGCGAGGTCAGCGATGACCAGCCGCTGCCCTATTTCTCGACCATCCTGGTTAACAAACAGTGGGAGGAGGCGTAATGAATCAGGTGCAATCGCTGAAGCAGCTTTCGTATGGGGGGCTGGCGGCTGCTGTTCTGCTGATCATCGTCCCACAGGAGGCGTTCGCCATGCATATCATGGAGGGCTTTTTGCCGCCGATGTGGGCGCTGGCGTGGTGGCTGCTGTTTTTACCCTGCCTGTGGTACGGCCTGGTGCGCCTGCGGCGTATCGTCCAGGAAGAGAGCAATCAGAAGGTGCTGCTGGCTCTCTGCGGGGCGTTTATTTTTGTTCTTTCGGCGCTGAAGATCCCGTCGGTGACCGGCAGCTGCTCGCATCCCACCGGCGTTGGTCTGGCGGTGATCCTCTTCGGGCCGGGCGTAGTGGCGGTGCTGGGGGCGATCGTTCTGCTGTTCCAGGCGCTGCTGCTGGCGCATGGCGGCCTGACCACCCTTGGCGCCAACGGGATGTCGATGGCGGTGATCGGTCCGATGGTCGGCTATCTGGTGTGGAAGCTGGCCTGTCGGGCGGGGATCCGTCGCGATGTCGGGGTCTTTCTCTGCGCCATGCTGGCGGATCTGATGACCTACTTTGTCACCTCCGTCCAGCTCGGGGTGGCCTTTCCCGATCCGGCAACCGGCGCTGGTGGATCGATCGCCAAGTTTATGGGCATCTTCTGCCTGACGCAGATCCCCATCGCCATCGCGGAAGGGTTGCTCACCGTGATGATCTACGATCAGCTAACCAAACGGCGACTGATCGCCGCGGAGGGACATTAATATGAAAAAGACCCTGATCCTGTTGGCGATGGTGGTCGCCCTGATGATCCTGCCATTTTTTATTAACCACGGCGGCGAGTTTGGCGGCTCGGACGGCGAAGCGGAGAGCCAGATCCAGGCGGTGGCGCCGGATTATCAACCCTGGTTCCAGCCGCTATATGAACCGGCGAGCGGAGAGATTGAGAGCCTGCTGTTTACCCTGCAGGGCTCGCTGGGCGCGGCGGTGATTTTTTACATTCTCGGATATGCGAGGGGCAGACAGCGCCGTGATGACCGGGTTTGACCGACTCAGCTACCAGAGCCGCTGGCTGCAGGTGGCGCCAGAGCGGAAGTTTCTGCTCTGGCTGCTGCTGATGGCGCTGGCCTTTACGCTTCCGGCATGGGGCCAGGCGCTGACGCTGGCGCTAACCGCCGCGCTGACCTGCTGGCTGCTACGGGTCTCATTCTTGCGCTGGTGCCGCTGGATGGCGCTGCCCTTTGGCTTTTTGCTGGTCGGCGTGCTGACCATTCTGTTCAGCGTCAGCCGCGACCCGCAGATGCTGTTAGCGAGCTTTCGGCTGGGCGCTTTCTCGATAGGGATTTCCGCCCAGGGGCTGGCCGTGGCCGGGGAGACTTTCTGGCGCAGCCTGGCGGCGATGGCGGCGACGCTCTGGCTGGTGCTCAATCTGCCTTTCCCGCAGTTGATTATTTTACTCAAGCGCGGTCGTGTACCGCGACTGCTGACGGAGCAGATCCTGCTGACCTGGCGCTTCATTTTTATTCTGTTGGACGAGGCGATGGCGATTCACCGCGCGCAAACCCTGCGTTTTGGCTATGGTAGCGTGCCGCAGGGCTATCGCTCGCTGGCGATGCTGGTGGGACTGCTGTTCACCCGCGTCCTCCTGCGCTATCAACAGATGAGCTCGGCGCTGGATATCAAATTGTACCAGGGTGATTTTCACCTCTAAGGATAAGTATGCTTGCCACAACCGATCTCTGGTTTCGCTATCAGGATGAGCCGGTGCTTAAAGGGCTGACGCTGGATTTTTCCCGCCATGCGGTGACCGGCCTGGTGGGGGCCAACGGCTGCGGAAAGTCGACGCTGTTTATGAACCTGAGCGGCCTGCTGCGCCCGCAGAGCGGGGCGGTGCTATGGCAGGGAAAACCGCTGGACTACAGCAAGCGCGGCCTGCTGGCGCTGCGCCAGCAGGTGGCGACGGTGTTTCAGGATCCGGACCAGCAAATCTTCTATACCGATATCGACAGCGATATCGCTTTTAGTCTGCGTAACCTCGGGGTGGCGGAAGAGGAGATCGCCCGCCGGGTGGACGAGGCGCTGACCCTCGTCGATGCCCAGGGATTTCGCCAGCAGCCGATCCAGTGCCTCAGTCATGGGCAGAAAAAACGGGTGGCGATCGCCGGGGCGCTGGTGCTGCAGGCGCGCTACCTGCTGCTTGACGAGCCCACCGCGGGCCTCGATCCCCGCGGGCGCGCGCAGATGATCGACATCATCAAGCGCATTGCCGATCGCGGCAACCACGTGGCGATCTCCAGCCACGATATCGATCTGATCTATGAGGTGAGCGACGCCGTTTACGTTCTGCGGCACGGCGAAGTACTGGCCGAGGGGGATCCCGGCGAGGTGTTTGCCTGCGCGGAGACCATGGCCCGGGCGGGATTGACCCAGCCGTGGCTGGTGAAACTTCATAGCGAACTGGGGCTGCCGCTGTGTAAAACCGAAGCGGAGTTTTTTCAGCGGATGCGCAACGATGCGATAGGCGCGATTAAGGAGGCGTCATGACGCTGGCGATTATGTTACAGGGCACCGCTTCCGACGTCGGGAAAAGCGTGCTGGTGGCGGGACTGTGCCGCATTTTTTATCAGGATGGACTGCGCACCGCGCCGTTTAAATCACAGAATATGGCGCTGAACTCCGGCATTACGCCGGATGGCAAAGAGATGGGCCGGGCGCAGATTTTCCAGGCCGAAGCAGCCGGGATCGCCCCGGATGTCCGCATGAATCCGATTTTGCTCAAGCCCACCAGCGACCGTCAGGCGCAGGTGGTGCTGATGGGGGAGGTGGCGACCAGCATGGACGCGGTGAGCTATCACCAGTACAAGCCACGCCTGCGCGAGCAGATCCTCGCGGTCTACCAGAGCCTGGCCGGGGAGTATGAGGCGCTGGTGCTGGAAGGGGCCGGCAGCCCGGCGGAAATTAACCTGCGCGACCGCGATATCGTCAATATGGGCATGGCCGAAATGGCGCAGTGCCCGGTGATCCTGGTGGCCGACATCGACCGCGGCGGGGTATTTGCCGCGATTTACGGCACGCTGGCGCTGCTGCAGCCCGAGGAGCGAGCGCGGGTGAAAGGCGTGATTATCAATAAATTCCGCGGCGATGTGGCGCTCCTGCGCTCGGGGATCGAGCAGATCGAGGCGTTGACCGGCGTGCCGGTGCTGGGCGTTATGCCGTGGCTTGAAGTTGACCTTGAGGATGAGGACGGCGTCGCGCTGCAGGCCGGGAAATACCACCGCACCGACCGGCGCGATATCGACATCGCCGTCGTTCACCTGCCGCATATCGCCAATTTTACCGACTTTAACGCCCTGGCGGCGCAGCCTGACGTCCGGGTGCGCTATGTCCGCGACGCGCAGGCGCTGGCCGACGCCGACCTGGTCATTCTCCCGGGCAGTAAAAATACCCTCGGCGATCTGTGCTGGCTGCGTGAAAGCGGCATGGCGCACGCGGTCGAGCAGGCCCGGCTGCGCAAGGTGCCGCTGCTGGGGATCTGCGGCGGCTATCAGATGCTCGGCGAAACCATTATCGATGAGGTGGAGTCTGGCCTTGGCACCCAGCCCGGACTGGGGGTGCTGAAGACCGTGACCCACTTCGCCCAGCGCAAAACCACCACTCAGGTGCAGGCGACCCTGGAGGCTAACCTCCCGGACTGGTTAGCCGACGCGGCGGGGCTGCGGGTCAGTGGCTACGAAATTCATATGGGCGAGACGCGCCGTGAGGCAGGCTGCGCGCCGCTGCTGCAGCTGCATAAAGCGGGACAGTCAGTGGCAGACGGCGCGGTCAGCGACGACGGCCTGGCGTTCGGCACCTATCTCCATGGCCTGTTCGACAACGATGCCTTTACCCGCGCGCTGGTTAATGGCCTGCGTCAGCGCAAAGGGCTGGCGCCGCTGGACAGCGCCCTGGAGTATGCCCGCTATAAAACCCGCCAGTTTGACCAGCTGGCCGATGCCATGCGCGAACATATCGCCATCGATCAAATTTACGCCATCATGCGCCAACATCAGGAGCCCCTATGCTGACTTTAGTGACCGGCGGCGCGCGCAGCGGCAAAAGCCGCCATGCCGAGGCGCTGATTGCCGATGCGCCGCAGGTTTTATATATCGCCACCTCGCAAATCTTTGACGACGAGATGGCCGCAAGGATCCAGCATCATCGCGACGGCAGGCCCGCCCACTGGCGCACCGCCGAGCGCTGGCAGCAGCTTGATGAACTGATCACCCCGGATATCGCCCCAGAGGAGGCGATTTTGCTGGAATGCATTACCACCATGGTCACCAACCTGCTGTTCGCGCTCGGCGGCGACAGCGACCCCGACGGCTGGGATTACGCCGCCATGGAGCGGGCTATTGATGACGAAATTGGCGTGCTGATTGCCGCCTGTCAGCGCTGCCCGGCGCACGTCGTGCTGGTGACCAACGAGGTGGGGATGAGCATTGTGCCGGAGAACCGCCTGGCGCGGCATTTTCGTGATATCGCCGGGCGGGTCAATCAGCGCCTGGCGGCCGCGGCGGATGCTGTCTGGCTGGTGGTCTCCGGCATCGGCGTCAAAATCAAATAACTCAATCGCTGGCCGACCGGGCCAGCCCTGGCAGGGATTCTGTATGCAAAGCGTAAACGAGGTACTGCGGGCGATCCCCGCGCCGGACGCCGACGCCATGGCGCGGGCACAGCAACACATCGACGGCTTACTCAAGCCCCCCGGCAGCCTCGGGCGTCTGGAGGCGCTGGCGGTGCAGCTGGCGGGAATGCCCGGCCTGGGCGGCCAGCCGCAGGTGGCGAAAAAGGCTCTGCTGGTGATGTGCGCCGACCATGGGGTATGGGACGAAGGGGTGGCGATTTCGCCGAAGGCGGTCACGGCCATCCAGGCCGCCAATATGACCCGCGGCACCACCGGCGTCTGCGTGCTCGCCGCCCAGGCCGGGGCGCAAGTGCACGTGATTGATGTCGGGATCGATAGCGAACCGCTGCCCGGCGTGGTGAATATGCGGATGGCGCGGGGCTGCGGCAATATTGCCCGCGGCCCGGCCATGAGCCGCGAGCAGGGGCAGGAGCTGCTGCTGGAGGTGATGCGCTACACCCGCGCGCTGGCGCAGGAGGGCGTGACTCTGTTTGGCGTCGGCGAACTGGGGATGGCCAATACCACGCCGGCGGCGGCGATGGTCAGCGTCCTGACCGGCAGCGATGCGCAGGAGGTGGTCGGGATTGGCGCCAATTTGCCGCTGGCGAAGGTTGGCAACAAGGTGGAGGTCGTGCGGCGGGCTATCGCCCTTAATCAGCCCGACCCGAAGGATGGCCTCGACGTGCTGAGCAAAGTCGGTGGATTTGATCTGCTGGGGATGACCGGCGTCATGCTGGGGGCGGCGTCCTGCGGGCTGCCGGTGGTGCTGGATGGCTTTCTCTCTTACGCGGCGGCGCTGGCGGCGTGCCGGATAGCGCCGGCGGTAAAACCGTATCTGATCCCGTCCCACTATTCGGCGGAGAAGGGGGCGCGTATCGCGCTGGCGCACCTCGGACTCGAACCGTATCTCAATATGGGTATGCGGCTGGGGGAAGGCAGCGGCGCGGCGCTGGCGATGCCGATCGTCGAGGCGGCCTGTGCGATGTACCATCGCATGGGCATGCTGGCGGCCAGCAATATTGTGTTACCTAAGGGGTAAGCAGGAGATGGGGGCGGCAATGGCCGTTCCCGTTTTCGGCAGAGGTTTTGCCGGCGGCAGAAACAAAAAAACACCCTTGAGGGTGTTTATGATGTTGGTTGCGGGGGCCGGATTTGAACCGACGACCTTCGGGTTATGAGCCCGACGAGCTACCAGGCTGCTCCACCCCGCGTCACCGTACTGCTTCACGTTGTCAAATTTGATTGGTTGCGGGGGCCGGATTTGAACCGACGACCTTCGGGTTATGAGCCCGACGAGCTACCAGGCTGCTCCACCCCGCGTCACCGTACTGCTTTACTTCATCAAATTTTAATTGGTTGCGGGGGCCGGATTTGAACCGACGACCTTCGGGTTATGAGCCCGACGAGCTACCAGGCTGCTCCACCCCGCGTCCGTGGAAGCGCACTATACTCCGCTAGCGAGATGATGCAACCTTTTTTCGACCAAATCGACATTTTTGTAAGAATTGGCTTATAAAACGCCACGTTGTGGTGTTTTTTTACACAAATCTGTGCCATCGATGAGATCGCGCATTTCAATAGCTCTGGCGCTTTGTTATCTTCAACACGCACTAAGGCTTCGCAGCAAAAGATGAGACACCATGAAAGGACGTTGGGCAAAATACGTAGCGACGGGGGCAATGCTGGCTATGCTCGCCGCCTGTTCCTCAAAACCGACCGACCGCGGTCAGCAATATAGCGATGGCAAGTTCACCCAGCCGTTTTCACTGGTAAACCAGCCGGATGCCGTCGGGGCGCCGATCAACGCCGGCGACTTCTCCGAGCAGGTTAATCAAATTCGTAACGCCTCTCCGCGCCTCTATAACAGCCAGAGCAACGTCTATAACGCGCTGCAGGAGTGGCTGCGCGCCGGCGGCGACACCCGCACGCTGCGCCAGTTTGGCATCGACGCCTGGCAGATGCAGGGCGTCGACAACTATGGCAACGTCCAGTTTACCGGCTACTACACGCCGGTGGTGCAGGCGCGCCACACCCGTCAGGGCGAATTCCAGTACCCCATTTACCGGATGCCGCCGAAGCGCGGCAAGCTGCCGTCCCGCGCCAGCATTTATGCGGGCGCGCTGAGCGACAACTATGTGCTGGCGTACAGCAATTCGCTGATGGATAACTTCATCATGGACGTGCAGGGCAGCGGCTATATCGATTTTGGCGACGGTTCGCCGCTCAACTTCTTTAGCTATGCCGGGAAAAACGGCTGGCCCTATCGCAGCATCGGCAAAGTGCTGATCGACCGCGGGGAAGTGAAGAAAGAAGATATGTCGATGCAGGCGATCCGCGAGTGGGGTGAAAAGCACAGCGAAGCGGAAGTGCGCGAGCTGCTGGAGCAGAACCCGTCGTTCGTGTTCTTTAAACCACAGTCTTTCGCGCCGGTGAAAGGCGCCAGCGCCGTGCCGCTGATCGGCCGCGCCTCGGTGGCCTCCGACCGGTCGATTATTCCGCCGGGAACCACCTTGCTGGCCGAGGTACCTCTGCTGGATAATAACGGCAAGTTTAACGGCCAGTACGAACTGCGTCTGATGGTCGCCCTCGACGTTGGTGGGGCCATCAAAGGCCAGCATTTCGACATCTATCAGGGCATTGGGCCTGACGCTGGCCACCGTGCCGGCTGGTATAACCACTACGGCCGCGTATGGGTGCTGAAAAACGCGCCAGGCGCGGGAAATGTTTTTAGCGGCTAACACCCCTGGCCGTGCCTGTTGACCAGGGCGCCCGGATGACGCCGTTTGCGGCGGCCTCCGGGCGCTGTCATTTTGTTCTGAGGTCCTATGTCTGTTGTAATCAGCGATGCCTGGCGCCAGCGTTTTGGCGGTACGGCACGTTTATATGGTGAAAAAGCGCTGCAATGTTTTGCCGACGCCCACGTCTGCGTGGTCGGGATCGGCGGGGTCGGCTCGTGGGCGGCGGAAGCGCTGGCGCGGACCGGCATCGGGGCGATCACCCTTATCGATATGGACGATGTCTGCGTTACCAATACCAACCGCCAGATCCACGCCCTCAGCGGCAACGTCGGGCTGGCGAAAGCGGAGGTGATGGCGGAGCGTATTCGCCTGATCAACCCGGAGTGCCGGGTGACGGTGGTGGATGATTTCGTAACCCCGGAAAACGTGGCCGAATACCTTGGCGCCGGCTTCAGCTATGTCATCGACGCCATCGATAGCGTCCGGCCAAAAGCGGCGCTTATTGCCTGGTGCCGCCGCTACAAAGTGCCGCTGGTCACCACCGGCGGGGCAGGCGGCCAGATTGACCCAACGCAGATCCAGGTCGCTGACCTGGCGAAGACCATCCAGGATCCGCTGGCAGCTAAACTGCGCGAGCGTCTGAAAAGCCAGTTTGGGGTGGTGAAAAACAGTAAAGGCAAGCTCGGCGTGGACTGCGTATTCTCTACGGAAGCGCTGGTCTACCCGCAGGCGGACGGCAGTGTCTGCGCGATGAAGAGTACGGCGGAAGGGCCGAAGCGGATGGACTGCGCATCCGGCTTTGGCGCCGCGACGATGGTGACCGCGACCTTTGGTTTTGTCGCCGTCTCCCATGCGCTGAAGAAAATGCTGGCGAAGGCGGAGCGGCAGACGACGTAAACTCCCGGGTCGCGGCGCAGGCGCCTTACCCGGTCTACAGGACAATTCCCCGGAGGCGGCGCTGCGCACCTGTCCGGGCGACAAAACTGCACGAGCCCGTAGCCCGGGCAAGGCGCGTCAATCGCCGCCCCCGGGATGAGCTTAAACCCCAACCTCGCGGGCGGCGGCGAGCACCGCCTCGCTCAGGGCGCTGAGGCCCTGGCTGCGTGAGGCGCTGAGCTGGCCGCGCAGCCCCAGCTCGTCGAACAGCGCCAGCGGATCCTGCGCCAGGATCCCGGCGCGGGTTTTTCCTTCCACGGCAGTTAAAAGTACCGCCAGCAGACCGCGCACAATCCTTCCTTCGCTGTCGCCAAAGAAGTGCAGCCTGCCCTCGGCGTCCTCCTCATAGCCCAGCCAGACGCGGTTCTCACACCCGGCAATCTCATGGGCCTGCGCTTTGCGCTCATCGGTCAGCGTCGGCAGCTTTTTGCCCAATAAAATCAGCTGCCGATATTTATCCTCCCACTGGTTCAGCGGGGCGAAGGTCTGGCGCAGCGTGGCGTCGGTAATGGTCGTGCCGAAGGGGTGCAGGGTCGTCATTAATCCACCAAAATTTCCAGGGCGCGATCCACCGCGTGGACCAGCGCTGCAACATCGTCTTGGGTATTGTAGGGGGCGAAAGAGGCCCGCAGCGTGCCGCTGACTCCTAAAGCCGCCAGCAGCGGCTGGGCGCAGTGCTGCCCGGCGCGCAGGGCAATGCCGGACTCGGCCAGCAGCGTCACCAGATCGCTGTGATGAATACCGTCGAACTCAAAGGCGAGCAGGCTTGACTGCTGGCAGCGGAAAGAGCGGAAGCCCGGCCGTTTCGCCAGCGCCTCTTCCGCCAGGCTCGCCAGGCTGCGGCTCCAGTTTTCCGCCTGGCCGATATCGCTCTGCGCCAGCCACTCCAGCGCGGCGCTGAGGCCGATAACCCCGGCGACATTGGGCGTACCGGCCTCAAGGCCATAGGGCGCCGGCTGTGGCGTAAAGCCGTCAAAGCTGACCTCGGCGATCATCTTCCCGCCGCCGAGCCAGGGCGACATCGCCGCCAGCAGTTCGCTTTTGCCGTACAGGGCGCCGATCCCGGTCGGGCCATACAGCTTATGGCCGGAAAAGGCGTAAAAATCGATATCCAGCGCCTGCACGTCCGCGGGGAAATGCACCGCCCCCTGCGCGCCGTCGACCATCACCACCATCCCGGCGGCGTGAGCAAGGCGGATGGCCTGAGCCAGGTCCGGGCAGCCGCCGGTGACGTTGGACATCTGGCCGATGGCCAGCACCCGGCTGCGCGGGGTAATGAGCGCGCTGAGGCTGGCGATCTCCGGCAGACGGTCGGCGCCGAGCGGCAGCTTGACCACTCTGGCGCCGGTTTGCCCGGCCACCATCAGCCAGGGCACGAGGTTGGCATGATGCTCGGCTTCGCTAACGAGAATTTCATCGCCAGGCTGCAGGCGCGGCCGGACGTAGCTCTGCGCCACCATATTGATGGCCTCGGTGGTCCCCCGCGTCCAGACGATATCTTTGCCTGAGGGGGCGTTCAGCCACGCCGCCACGCGCTCGCGGGCCGCCTCATAGCGCTCGGTCAGCCGCTGGGCGGCGGCGAATTGACTGCGGTGGACGTTGCCGGCGCTCAGGCGATAAAACTGGTCGCTGGCGTCGATCACCGCCTGCGGTTTGAGCGCCGTCGCCGCGCTGTCGAGATAGACGCCGGCATCGGCCAGAGCCGGAAACTGCGCGCGAAAGTGCGCAGGGTTGAATGCGTTCATGGAATTCCTCGTATCAATACCGCGATCGTCGCGCAATTTGTCGGGCGTGACAAGGCCTCTGCGCTCTGTGGAATTGTCCGAATGTGACTCCACGTGGGTCAAAGAGGGTTATGCTGAAAAGTGTTGGGTTTGTGTTTTAACCTATTACTTAACGAGTCACGAATAGTATAAATAGCCGTAAGGAGAGAAAAATGAAAATGACTAAGGCCGCTGCGATTATCTCTGCCTGTATGCTGACTTTAGGCCTGAGCGCCTGTTCCTCTAACTATGTGATGCATACCAATGATGGGCGGACCATCGTTACCGACGGGAAACCGCAAACCGATAATGATACTGGCATGATCTCGTATAAGGACGCGTGGGGCAACAAACAGCAGATCAATCGCTCTGACGTGAAACAGCTGGGTGAGCTGGACGAGTAAGGCAGTAAAAAGGCAAAAAAAAGCACCGCGCGTTGCGGTGCTACATTAAATCACTATGGACAGACAGGGTAAATGTACAGGAAGTGAAAAGGGGTAGCCTTGCTACCGGGGTCTGCAAAGACAGACCAATTGCAAACACAACAACACAACATCACAACCGTAAGCCAAAAGCTTGATGGAACACGCATTCCAAAAAAAGCTTCTCGTTCCGGCTCAGGAAGTGCCGCCACTATAGGTATTTGCTGGTAGAACCTCAACGGACAATTTATAATGGCTCAGATAAAAAAAACTAATAGGTTAACCATTGTTTCCTATTTGTTAAATTGAGTTAACATCTAAGCCAGAATAACCATGTCGAAGCGATTACCTCCTCTGAATGCATTACGTGTTTTTGATGCAGCCGCACGCCATCTCAGCTTCACTCGGGCAGCCGATGAGCTTTTTGTGACGCAGGCCGCAGTCAGCCACCAAATCAAGTCTCTCGAGGATTTTCTGGGCCTTAAGCTGTTCCGTCGGCGCAATCGTTCGCTGCTGTTAACGGAAGAAGGGCAGAGCTATTTTCAGGATATTAAAGAGATTTTTTCGCAACTGACGGAAGCGACGCGTAAACTGCAGGCGCGCAGCGCCAAAGGGGCATTAACGGTCAGTTTATTGCCAAGTTTCGCCATCCAGTGGCTGGTGCCGAGACTGACAAGCTTTAACTCAGCTTATCCGGGAATCGACGTCAGGATCCAGGCGGTGGACCGTCAGGAGGATAAGCTGGCGGACGATGTCGATGTGGCGATTTTTTACGGTCGCGGCAACTGGCCGGGCCTGCGTGTGGAAAAACTGTACGCCGAGTATCTGCTGCCGGTCTGTTCCCCGCTGCTGCTCACCGGCGATAAAGCATTGAAAACGCCTGCCGATCTGGCGCAACATACGCTGCTTCACGATGCGTCCCGCCGCGACTGGCAAACTTATACCCGCCAGCTTGGTCTAAGCCATATTAATGTGCAGCAGGGGCCGATTTTCAGCCACAGCGCGATGGTGCTGCAGGCGGCCATTCACGGGCAGGGCGTGGCGCTGGCCAACAATGTCATGGCGCAGTCCGAAATTGAAGCCGGTCGCCTGGTGTGTCCATTTAATGATGTTCTGGTCAGTAAGAATGCGTTTTACCTTGTTTGCCATGACAGTCAGGCAGAACTGGGTAAAATAGCCGCTTTCCGGCAGTGGATTCTGGCGAAAGCGGCAAGTGAACAAGAAAAATTCCGCTTTCGTTATGAACAATAATTACTTGTAGGGTAACAACATGACCAGCCGTTTTATGCTGATATTCGCCGCGATTAGCGGCTTTATCTTTGTGGCTCTGGGTGCCTTCGGCGCGCATGTCTTAAGTCAATCGCTCGGCGCGGCGGAGATGGCCTGGATCCATACCGGCCTGGAGTATCAGGCCTTCCATACCCTGGCGATTTTTGGTCTGGCGGTGGCGATGCAGCGTCGGATCAGTATCTGGTTCTACTGGAGTAGCGTGTTTCTGGCGTTAGGGACCGTGCTGTTCAGCGGCAGCCTCTACTGCCTGGCGCTCTCTCATTTACGCCTGTGGGCGTTCGTGACCCCGGTGGGCGGCGTGAGCTTCCTCGCCGGCTGGGTGTTAATGTTAATTGGTGCAATTCGTCTGAAACGTAAGGGCGTTGTTCATGAATAAGGTTGTCCTCTATTGTCGCCCTGGGTTTGAGAAAGAGTGCGCAGCAGAAATTACCGATAAGGCAGCCCGCCTCGAGGTGTTTGGTTTTGCCCGGGTCAAAGAAGACTCTGGCTATGTGATTTTTGAAGGCTATCAGCAGGATGATGGCGAGAAGCTGGTGCGCGATCTGCCGTTCAGCTCGCTGATCTTCGCCCGCCAGATGTTTGTGGTGGGCGAACTGCTGCGCGACCTGCCGCCGGAGGATCGCATTACGCCGATCGTCGGCATGTTGCAGGGCGTGGTGGAGAAGGGCGGCGATCTGCGCGTCGAGGTGGCGGACACCAACGAAAGCAAAGAGCTGATGAAGTTCTGCCGCAAGTTTACCGTGCCGCTGCGCGCGGCGCTGCGCGAAGCGGGCGTCCTGACCAGCTATGAAACGCCGAAGCGTCCGGTGGTGCATGTGTTCTTTATCGCCCCGGGCTGCTGCTATACCGGCTACTCGTACAGTAACAATAACTCGCCGTTCTATATGGGCATTCCGCGGCTGAAGTTTCCGTCCGACGCGCCGAGCCGCTCCACCCTCAAGCTGGAAGAGGCGTTCCACGTTTTTATTCCGGCGGACGAGTGGGACGAGCGCCTGGCGAACGGCATGTATGCCGTCGACCTCGGCGCCTGCCCGGGCGGCTGGACCTATCAGCTGGTGAAACGCAACATGTGGGTCTCTTCGGTCGATAACGGCCCGATGGCCCAGAGCCTGATGGATACCGGCCAGGTGACCTGGCTGCGTGAAGACGGTTTCCGCTATCGTCCTAACCGCAATAACATCTCGTGGATGGTCTGCGATATGGTGGAAAAGCCAGCGAAAGTGGCGGCGCTGATGGCGCAGTGGCTGGTCAACGGCTGGTGCCGGGAGACCATCTTCAACCTCAAGCTGCCGATGAAAAAGCGCTATGAAGAGGTGTCGCAGAATCTGGCCTACATTCAGGCCCAGTTGGACGAGCACGGCGTTAACGCCCAGATCCAGGCGCGTCAGCTGTATCACGATCGTGAAGAGGTGACCGTTCACGTGCGTCGCCTGTGGGCCGCCGTTGGCGGACGTCGCGACGAGCGTTAATCACTCACCCTGAGGCCAGAGACGCGCATGTCCTCTGGCCTTCGCCGCATGCTTAAGGCTCCGGCGCATCCGACACAATATGCGTCACCTCATCCAGATGACCAATCCTCGCTTCGCCGGAGCGGTTGAACTTGCTTTTATCGATCAGCAGCAGCGACTGCGCCGCCCGCTTAAGCAGGATCGATTTGAAGTCGGCATTGAAGGCATTGGAGTCCCACAGCGCGCCCTGCGGGTCGATGCCTTCGCAGGAAAAAATAAACAGATCGATCTCCAGCGATTTCAGCTGGGAAATCAGCGCCGGGTTAACGTAGCAGCCATATTTCCGCTGCAGAGTACCGCCGGAGCAGGTGAGCATGATCTGGTCGCGTTTAGCCAGCTCCTGACAGATGGGCTGGCTGTTGGTAAAGACGTGCAGCGGGCGGTCCGGCAGCTGGCGGGCGAGATACCAGCAGGTGGAGCTGGCATCGAGGGCGATGACCATCCCTTCGTCAATCCAGGCCAGCGCTTCGCGGGCGATATCGGCTTTATGCGCGTAATGGCTTTTCAGCCGCATGTGAAAAGGGTCGCCGCTGTCCTGGCTGCGCTGGTGGATCACTTTAGCCCGGCCGTGGTTGCGCAGCACTTTGCCCTGCGCCTGCAGCTCGCTGAGATCGCGGCGAATGGTTTCCCTGCTGACGTTGAGCTGTTTTGACAACGTTTCGGTGGTCAGGCTGCTGTGGTTGATCAGGAGATCGACGATCGCCTGCTGGCGGGCCGCTTTCATTTATTCTCACCCCATCATTGATTGAGCGTCTGCATCAGGCAGACGCTCCGGCATGAGATTACGGCGTGACTCCTTTTTTTAAAAGGATATTTCCGTACTTAGCGCACTCTCCTGTGATAACGATCGCAAAGGCTTTTTGCGCCCGGTCGTAGAAGGCAAAGCGGTCAATCCGCACGATATCCGGGCAGGGGGCCTGCGCCGAAAGCGCCTGCCGATAGCGCTGTTCCACCGTCGGGTCGAGCGCATCGCCTTCGACGGCGGCCATCATCACCAGCGGCGGCGCATAGCTGTCTAACTCGAACAACGGGATAATCGCCTGCAGCAGATCGCTGACCCGCAGGCCGTCGGCCCGAATCACCTGCGGACCCATGCTGTGCGCCGGGAAGTGGGCATCGGAAAAAATAATTTCATCCCCATGGCCCATTTCGGCCAGCACTTTCAGCAGTTCCGGCGATATCAGCGGGGAAATGGTTTTGAGCATCTCAGGCTTCCTCTGTTAATTCAGGTTCAGTTTGCGGCCAAAAATAGCGGTAGCGGTACGCGACCTGCGCTCTGGCCTGTTCCGGGGAAGAGAACTCGCCCACGCCATACCAGCCAAACATCGCCGCGCCGGCCACCGTGGTTTCGGCATCGTCGAGAACTTTGATCGGTATTCCCAGCCGGTCAGCCTTGATCTGGTTCCACAGCGCGTTGCGGCTGCCGCCGCCGACCAGCAGCAGCTCTTGCGCCCGGAAGCGGCCGATGTTTTCCAGGGTTTGCAGATGCTTCGCCAGCTGGTCGCTTAACCCCTCCAGCGCGGCGCGGTAAAAATGGCCGCGGGTGGTGTTGAGCGTGACGCCCTGCCAGCCGGCGTGCTGGCTGGCGAGCAGGTCGCACTGCATTCTGACGCCCTGGGCACCGGGCGGGATCGCCTGCGCTTCGTCAATCAGCGTTTGCCACGGCGTGTCAGTGTTCCACAGTAGCTTGCGCACCCACTCGAGCACGCCGGAGGCCAGCCACTGCATCCCCGGGTTATAGCGTCCCGGCTGGCTGTCCAGCTCGCAAGTGGAGCCGCTGTAGTCGCAGAGCAGCGAGGTGTCGACCTGCGCGCTGCGCACCATCAGGATCTCCCAGGTCCCTGAGGAGAGCACCGGCTCATCCTGCCCGGCGCCGGCGCCAAACAGGGCGAACTGGGTGTCGTGCCCGGCCGAGATAACCGGGACCCCGACGGGAAGGCCCAGCAGCGCAGCGGCCTCCGGCAGCAGGGCGCCGATCGGCTGGCCTGCTTCAACCAGCTGCGGGAACAGGCGGCGCGGCAGGCCGGTCGCCTGCAGGATCGGCGCGCTGAAATCGCGCTGCCGGAGATCGAGCATCTGGCTGGTGCCCGCCATGGTGAGGTCGGTGGTGAACTCCCCGGTCAGCCGATGGTTGATCAGCGACGAAATAAACAGCCAGGCATGGGCCTGCGCCAGCAGCTGCGGGTGGTTCTCTTTCAGCCAGATCAGCTTATACAGGGTGTTGAATGCAAAGGCGCCGACGCCGGCGATTTGCTGCAGCTGGCGCGCGGACATATACCGGCTGATGGTGTCCATTACCGCCGCGGTGCGCGGGCATTTCCAGCTGATTATCGGATACAGCAGCGCACCCTGCTCATCCACCAGCGCGCCATCGACGCCAAAGGTCGTGACGGTGATGCCGCGCACCGTGCAGGAGGCCAGCTGGTCATGGATCTGCCGACAGCAGTCGGCAAAGCGCTGCATAATGGCCTCCAGCGACCACTGGTGCCAGTCGCTTTTTTCCGCCGCAATGTCGCTGGCGTTCGCCGTTGCGGCGCGGGCGATAATGTTCCCCTGTCGGTCAACGGCCATCGCCCGCACGTTCGTGGCGCCGCAGTCGAGGACCAGGATTACGTCTTGCTTCATAGTGACTCCCGAAACAACATTGCCGAATGGCGCGGCGCTTATCCGGCCTACAAACAGCGCGCGTCTGTAGGCCCGGTAAGCCTGCGCCACCGGGCTAAACCCACCTGTTAACGCTTATACAGCGGCCCGTAGTTCTGGCAGGCGCGGTAGTCCTGGCCTTCGATGTCCATACCGTGCGCGGCCCAGGCGGAGGGGCGGTAGATTTTCGCCGCTTCCACGTTGTGCATGCAGACCGGAATGCGCAGCATGGCGGCGAGGGTAATGAAATCCGCGCCGACATGGCCGATGGTCAGCACGCCGTGGTTGGCGCCCCAGTTAGCCATGACCGAGTACACATCGCTGAACGGGCCTTTGCCGGTCAGGCGAGGGGCAAACCAGGTAGTGGGCCAGGTGGAGTTGGTGCGGGCGTCGAGCTGGTCGTGCATCGCTTTGGGCAGCGCCACGCTCCAGCCTTCGGCGATTTGCAGTACCGGTCCCAGGCCTTTGATGATGTTCACCCGGGTCATGGTGAACGGCACGCCGCCTTCGGTCAGGAAGCGGGAAGAGAAGCCGCCGCCGCGGAAGTATTCATGGATCGCCGGGCACCATTCGGTGGCCGCGAGGCAGGCATCCGCCTCGTTCTGCTCAATCTCCCAGTGAGGTTTCATCGTCGGGTTGCCCTGCGCGTCGCGCTGCTGGCAGGAGCCGTCCAGCGCCGCGGAGCCGGAGTTAATCAGGTGAATGATGCCGTGCTCCGCCCGGCCGGTGAGCGGCTGCCCGGTGACCCGTTCAACGGCATCCGGCGACCAGTAGGTGCGTACGTCGGCAAACACCTGGGCGGTGCCGGTGAGCTGATGGCCCATCAGCATGGCCACGCCGTTGAGGCTGTCGTTTTCGGTGGCGACGACAAACGGTTCGCGCACCCCGTTCCAGTCAAAGGAGCTGTTGAGCAGCGCTTCGGCGGTATCGCCATTGGGGTATTGATCGGTCCAGTGGCGCTGACCCTGGAAACCGGCGGCGATGGCGTTGTAGCCCAGCGACTCCTCCACCAGCCCTTTTTCCGCCAGCTTCGCGTTGCCCTGCATCATGTCGCGGATGCACATCGCCATCAGCAGGCTCTCTTTCAGCACCGCGCGGCTCTGCGCCTCATTGCGCTTATACTGCTCGGCGTTCTGATCTTCGCCGTAGCGGAAATGTTTATCCGCCCACGCCAGCGCCATCTCCAGCTCGATTTCATCATAGATTTTCTGATCGATTCGCCGGCGCAGCTCCGTCATGTCGACAGCCTGAACCTTCATCCCGAGCCAGGATTCAAAGAAGTTGTGGTCGACGATGGAGCCGGCGATGCCCATTGAGACGCCGCCCAGCGACAGATAGCTTTTCCCTTTCATACTGGCGACCGCCAGGCCAGCGCGAGCGAAGCGCAACAATTTTTCTTCGACATCCGCCGGGATCGAGGTGTCATCGGCATCCTGCACATCATGCCCGTAGATGGAGAACGCCGGGATCCCTTTCTGGCTGTGGGCCGCCAGCGCCGCGGCCAGATAGACCGCTCCCGGACGCTCGGTGCCGTTGAAGCCCCAGATGGCCTTCGGGCGCAGCGGATCCATATCGATGGTTTCGCTGCCGTAGCACCAGCAGGGGGTGACGGTGATGGTGACGCCAACGTTCTGGCTGCTGAATTTCTCTTCACAGGCGGCCGACTCGGCCATGCCGGCGATGCAGGTATCGGCGATCACGCACTCCACCCGGGCGCCGCAGGCATGGCGCAGCTTCTCACTGATAAGCGCGGCGGTGGCTTTCGCCATGTTCATGGTTTGCGCTTCCAGCGATTCGCGAACCCCCATGCGACGACCATCGATTACCGGGCGGATACCGATCTTCGGTAAGCTGATTTTTTTCATTACAGATCCCTCAGGTTATGCGGATAACAGGTTTAGTTCGTCGCCGCTTGCGAGCGGAAACGGGCAAAAATAAAGATGATGGCGAAGCACAGCGCCGGAACCAGTTCGGCGGTCGGGATATTGCCGGCGGCGTCGCTGACAAAGCCCATTACCGGGGTGACGATCCCGCCGCCGATGATGGTCATGACGATAAATGACGAGCCATATTTGGTGTCCTGGCCCAGGTGCTTAATCCCCAACGAGAAGATGGTCGGGTACTGAATGGACATAAAGGCGCTGCACAGGGTCAGGGCCAGCAGACCGACGTGGCCGCCGCTGAAGGCGGAGAGCAGACAGAGCAGCATGGCGATAAGCGCATAGACCGCCAGCACGTTATGCGGCGCGAAGCGGCGGATCAGCCAGGTGCCGGTGAAACGGCCAATAAAGAAACAGACCATGGTGCCGGTCAGGTAGTTGGCGGCGAAACCGGCCGTCATGCCCGGTATCTCTTCGACAGCGTAGCGAATCAGATAGCTCCAGCAGGCGGTTTGCGCACCGACATAGCAGAACTGAGCCAGTACCGCCCAGCGCCAGTGGCGGATGCGCATCAGGCGCGACAGCGAGGCGAGAAACGTGCTCTGCGCGCTGTCGCTGTGGTCATCGCTTTGCAGCGACGGGAAACGGGTACAGACGATCAGCAGGGCGACCAGCAGCACGATGGCCACGATAATCATATAGGGGGTTTGTACCGACAGGACCAGGCTGTGCTTCCAGGCGCCGAGCTGCTCTGGCGTCATTTTATCCAGCACCTCCTGCGGCTGATGCGGGACGTTGGACAAAATAAGGCTCTGGCCAAATACCACGGCAATAATGGCGCCAAATGAGTTAAAGGTCTGGGCCAGATTCAGGCGGAAGTGACCGCCGCTTTCCGGACCGAGGACGGTGACAAATGGGTTGGCCGCGGTTTCCAGACAGCCAAGCCCGGCGGCGATAATAAATAACCCAATCAGGAATAAGGTGTAATTCATTACTTCGGCGGCAGGCCAGAACAGCGCGGCGCCGCAAGCATATAAAAACAGACCCGTAAGAATGCCGGCTTTATAGCTGAATTTTTTCATCAGCATCCCGGCGGGGATGGGAATAATAAAATAGCCAAAATAAAAAGCCGACTGGATTAATCCGGCCTGAAAATTAGTCAGGGTAAAGGCCTGTTGAAACTGCGGTAATAAAATATCATTGAGATTATTGGCCACGGCCCACAGAAAAAAGAGGGAGCACAGCAGAGCAAAAGGAATAATGTAGCTCTTACTTTGCCCGCTCTCCATGGCGCGGTAACTTTGCGTTGGTATCGTTGTGTTTCCCATAGCGTCCTCATCAGTTCAGAAGCATTTACAACAGCATTCAGGGCGCAGTCTGGTGCTGCAGCAGACCGCAAAATTAAGTGAGCTCAGGTGACGCGCCGGTGAGTGAAATGAAAGTCACGGCGGAACTCATGGCTTCATTTTCAAATAAAAACCGCCTGTTAATATGATGAGGGTCACACTTAACGCTCTGTGGACCATTTTATGTGATAATTGTCACTTTAATTTTTCAAAATGACTGACCGTTTGAGGAAATAAATTCACAAAACCACAACGCCAATGACCGATTGAATATATATCGTGGAAAACGGGCAAATGTTACAGAAAAATAAAATGCCCGCTTGAAGAAATATTTTTAAGAACGGGCATTTTCAACATCCGCTTAACCAGTTACATCCCTTTTTTTATGATGGAATAATTGACGTGGTTCACAAAATATAGCGATGGAAATTCCCCTGCGATTATTCAGGCTGAAGATGGAGATCATTATTCAACCTATCCCACGGTCGCCAACAATAATTATGTTGCCCTGCCGTTGACGGATGATGAGTCGCTAAAAGAGGAAAACAATGGAAAGAAACAGACTGGCCCGGCAGATTATCGATACCTGCCTGGAAATGACCCGCCTGGGGTTAAATCAGGGGACCGCCGGCAATGTCAGCGTGCGCTATCAGGGGGGGATGCTGATCACGCCCACCGGCATCCCGTATGAAAAACTGACGGAAGACAAGATCGTCTTTATTGATGCCGACGGTCAGCATGAGCAGGGAAAACTGCCCTCCAGCGAATGGCGTTTCCATCAGGCGGCCTACCAGACGCGGCCCGATGCCCAGGCGGTAGTTCACAATCACGCAGTCCATTGTACGGCGGTGTCGATCCTCAACCGACCCATTCCGGCCATCCACTATATGATCGCCGCCGCCGGCGGGAATTCGATCCCCTGCGCGCCCTATGCCACCTTCGGCACCCGCGAACTGTCTGAGCATGTCGCGGTGGCGCTGAAGCACCGCAAAGCCACGCTGCTGCAGCATCATGGCCTGATCGCCTGCGAGGCCAGCCTGGAGAAAGCGCTCTGGCTGGCGCATGAAGTGGAAGTCCTGGCCCAGCTCTATCTCAGCACCCTGGCGATTACCGACCCGGTCCCCGTGCTGGATGACGAGGCGATCGCCATCGTGCTGGAGAAGTTTAAAACCTACGGATTACGCATTGAAGAGTGATGCCGCAACCCTAACAGGAGAGACGCGATGGCAAACCGAATGATCCTCAACGAAACGGCGTGGTTTGGCCGGGGGGCGATAAACGCATTAACCGATGAAGTGATGCGGCGCGGTTATCGCAAGGCATTGATCGTGACCGACAGGACCCTCGCGAAGTGCGGCGTGGCGGCAAAAGTCACTGACAAACTGGACGCCGCCGGGCTGGCATGGGACATGTTCAGCGACGTGATCCCGAACCCCACCATCGCCGTGGTTCAGCAGGGGTTGCAGGCCTTTCAGCGCAGCGGGGCGGATTACCTGATCGCCATCGGCGGCGGTTCGCCGCAGGATACCTGTAAGGCGATCGGTATTATTCAGCGTAACCCGGCGTTCGCCGATGTTCGCAGCCTGGAGGGGCTGTCGCCCACCCGTCAGCCCAGCGTGCCGATCTTCGCGGTGCCGACCACCGCGGGGACCGCGGCGGAGGTGACGATTAACTATGTCATCACCGATGAAGAACAGCGGCGCAAATTCGTCTGCGTCGACCCGCACGATATTCCGCAGGTGGCCTTTATCGATGCCGATATGATGGACGCCATGCCGCCGACGCTGAAGGCGGCCACCGGCGTGGACGCCCTGACGCACGCTATCGAAGGGTACCTCACTCGCGGCGCCTGGGCATTGACCGATGCGCTGCACCTCAAGGCCATCGAGATCATCGCCGGCGCGCTACGCGGCTCGGTTGCCGGCGACGCCGGAGCGGGGGAAGCTATGGCGCTCGGCCAGTATGTGGCGGGAATGGGATTTTCCAACGTCGGGCTTGGCCTGGTGCACGGCATGGCGCATCCGCTCGGCGCTTTTTACAACACGCCGCACGGCGTGGCGAATGCCATCCTGCTGCCGCACGTGATGCGCTTTAATGCTGAGGCGACCGGGGAAAAATATCGCGATATCGCCAGGGCGATGGGCGTCAAAGGGGAAGCGTTAAGCCTGAGCGCCGCGCGTCTGGCGGCGGTGGAGGCGGTGTGCCAGCTAAACCGCGATGTCGGTATTCCCGGCCATCTGCGCGAGGTGGATGTCAGGAAAGAGGATATTCCGGCGCTGGCCCAGGCGGCGCTGGCGGATGTGTGTACCGGCGGCAACCCGCGCGAGGCGAGCCTGGCCGATATCGTCGCGTTATATCAGGCGGCCTGGTGAGGGGCCGGCCCGGGGGAAGCAGGCGGTGCCGCCGCGCCGGCACCACGCTCGGGTAGGGTCAGCGCGTCAGCCGCAGCTGCTGCAGATTGCCATCCAGCTGTAGGTCGGTCTGCAGGCGGGCCACTTCCCGGCAGGTGAAGGCCATCTCCTGATGCGCTGCCAGCTTTTTGCGCCACTTTTCCGGGACCTCTGCCAGGCGGGCATACAGCCCCTCCAGGTCCTGAAACTCGTTCAGCAGCTGGGCGGCGCTTTTCGGGCCAATGCCCGCCACGCCCGGCACCTTCGAGCTGCTGATCCCCGCCAGCCCCCAGTAATCCGCCAGCTGCTCCGGGGTGACGCCGAACTCACTGGCGATGAAGGGGGCGTCCAGCCAGCGCTTCTGAAAGTAGTCGCGGATGCGGATGGTGGGCGACAGCAGCTGGCAGTAGCCTTTGTCGGTGGAGACAATGGTGGCCTGATGGCCCGCCTGGGCCACCTTCACCGCCAGGGTGGCGGCGAGATCGTCCGCTTCGCTGCCCGGCGAGGCCCAGCAGCGGATCCCCCGCTGTTCGAAGGCGGCCCGCAGCGCCGGCATCTCGGCGACCAGCGTATCCGGCATCGGCGCGCGGCCGGCTTTGTACTCCGGCAGGCGCTGGTGGCGCCAGCCGTGGGCGCGATCCTCATCATCAAACACCGCCACCGCGTGGGTGGGCTGACTGTGGACAATCAGCTGCTCCAGCGCATGCAGGCAGGTATCGACGCAGGGCGAACCCTGCACCGCGTGGATGCGGCGGATCAGATTTAACGCGTCGACGATTAACAGATGAACAGCCACAGATACCCCCTTATTCTCAGCGTCTTTAGGGTAACATCGCCATCGGATCGAGGCTATCTGCGCCTGAACAATCAGGAAGATAACGCGCAATTTTCGCTAACTGACCGCCATCAGCGAGCTGGCGACGCCGGGCGCGGGCTCGCCGTACCACACCGCTTCCCGCACCGGAACCGGTTTGGTGATAAGCCCGAGGGCGTAAAAGCGATCGGCGATGGTCTGCTGGGCGCGGATCACCGACAGATCCATCGGCCTTGGGCGATGGCTACGGCGGGCGAGGGCGATGCGTAGCGACCGGGCGTCAATCCCCAGCTCTGCTGACAGTAAGCGGGCCGCTTCGCCACGATGCGAGTCGATAAACTGCCCGGTGTGGGTCAGCTCCGTCAGCAGGCGGCGCATGATATCGCCGTGCAGAGCGAGATAGTCCCGTCGCGAGAGATAAAACTGATGGTTGTTAACCCGTCCTTCGCCGCTGGCGACCACCCGCAGCTCGCCGGTGTGTTCGGCGTCGCTGAGCAGCGGATCCCACATCATCCAGGCGTCCACCGCCAGATAGTCGCTGGCGGTCAGCGGGTATTTCGGCGGGGTATAGACCACCCGCACGTCGTTCAGCCCCAGCCCGGCGTCCTCGAGGATCTGCAGCAGCAGCCAGTGGACATTCGACCCTTTATTGAGGGCGATGCGTTTTCCGCGCAGATCGCTGAGCTGGCGAATGTCGCTCTCCTGCGGGACGACCATCGCCACGCTGCGCGGCGCCGGCGGCTCCCACGCCACGTACATCAGTTCGCTGTTGCTGGCCTGGGCGAACACCGGCGGCGCTTCTCCGGTGGTGCCAAAGTCGATCTCGTTGCAGGCGAGGGCGTGAAGGAGCTGCGGTCCGGCGGGAAACTCGCTCCACAGCACGTTGACGCCGAGGCTGGCGAAGGCGGTCTCCAGACTCTGGCGGGCTTTCAGGATCCCGAGGCTGCCGAAGCGCTGGTAGCCAATGCGCAGCTCGCGATCGGCCCCGGTCGCGCTGGCGAATGCCCGCGGCGGCGCAGGCGGACGGCGGCGGCTTTTGATCAGCCCGAGGTTAGCGAGCTGGGTGCGTAAGGTATGCCGACTGATCCCTAACAGCGCGGCCGCCTGGCTCTGATTATCGTCGCAATGCGCCATGGCGTGGCGGATCAGCGCGCTGGTCACCCGCTGCCACAGCGGCTCGCCGGGAAGCGCCAGCTGGTGGCGAATAAAGTCGTCCAGTTCATGATCGCTCGCCGGCGACGGGGCGTCGTTGAGCGTCGCCAGGCGCAGCTGGGCGGGGCTAATCTCCTCTTCTTTACTGAGCAGCACCGCGTTGTGCAGGGTGTTTTCCAGCTCACGAATATTACCCGGCCACGCATAGTCCATCAGCCGGGCCAGCGACTCCGGCGCCAGACGCAGGGTTGGCCGGCCGAGGCGGCGGGCATAGAGCGATAAAAAGTGGTGAGCCAGCTGCGGGATATCCTGCCGACGCTGGCGCAGCGGCGGCAGCGGCACCACCGCGATATTCAGCCGATAGTAGAGATCTTCGCGAAAGCGGCGCTCGCGGATTGCCTGGGCCAGGTCGACGTGAGTGGCGGCAATCACCCGGACATTCACTTTAATCGCTTTGCGCGAGCCGACGCGGGTAATTTCGCGCTCCTGCAGCACCCGTAACAGCTTGACCTGCAGGGGCAGGCTTAATTCGCCGATCTCGTCCAGCAGCAGCGTCCCCCCTTCCGCGGCTTCAAACCAGCCGGGCTGTCCCTGCTGCGCGCCGGTGAAGGCGCCTTTCTCATGGCCGAACAGTTCGGCTTCGGCAAGGCTCTCGGTTAGCGCGCCGCAGTTAACGGCCAGAAACGGCTGCTGGCGGCGGGGACTGTGGTGATGGAGATAGCGCGCCACCACCTCCTTGCCGGTGCCGGTTTCGCCCACGATCAGCACGGTAGCCTCCGTCGGCGCGAGCTTGTCCAGCAGGCTCTGGAAAGCCTTCGATGCCGGGTCGATCAGCGCGGGCGCGGTGGAAGGGGATTCTGGGTTCAGCATAGCGGGCCTCCGGTCGTTGACCTCCTGAACTTATCCTGCGGCGGCGGCGGAAACCAGAGGGGGAAAGGCCGACGGCTGTTGCAAATGCGCCAGCGGATGCGCGGCGGCTGCGGGATTTGCAACAGCACGACGCGCGTGGGATGTTTTCAATTCCTTGATTTTAAAAATGTAATTTTTTATTCACCATTGGCATGATTATCGCTAACACTCATATAACCAAATTAAAACTTCTCTTCGATAAATATCGGATATGGTTATATAGGAAATAGATAATGACGCAGCAAGTTCCCGACAAGATCAATGTCTTCTGGTTCTTACCTACCCATGGCGATGGCCGCTATCTGGGCACCACCGAGGGTGGACGTCCGGTCGATTTACCTTATCTGCAGCAGGTGGCGCTGGCGGCCGACAGCCTGGGTTATTACGGCGTGCTGATCCCCACCGGTAAAAGCTGTGAAGATTCGTGGCTGGTGGCCTCGGCGCTGGCGCCGTTGACCCGCCGTCTGCGCTATCTGGTGGCGGTCAGACCGGGTCTGCAGCCGCCCACTCTGGCGGCGCGGATGGCGGCCACCCTCGACCGTTTATCGGAAGGACGGCTGCTGATCAATGTCGTCACCGGTGGCGACCCGGTGGAAAACAAAGGCGATGGCATCTTTCTCAGTCACAGCGAACGCTACCAGGTGACTCGCGAATTTCTCGACGTTTACTCCCGCCTGCTGCGCGGGGAGAAAGTGGACTATCACGGGGAGCATATTCATGTCGAGGGGGCGGAAGTGCTGTTTCCGCCGGTTCAGGAGAATGGCCCGCCGCTGTACTTCGGCGGCTCTTCTGAGGCGGCTATCGATGTGGCGGCCGAACAGATCGACAGTTATCTAACGTGGGGCGAACCGCCGGAACTGGTGGCGGAGAAGCTGGCGGTGGTGCGCGAGCGCGCCGCGGCCCGCGGACGCACCCTGCAATATGGCATCCGTCTGCACGTTATCGTGCGCGAAACGGAAGAGGAGGCGTGGGCCGCCGCCGACCGGCTGATCGCCCATCTTGACGACGACACCATCGCTCAGGCGCAAAAGATCTTCGCCCGTATGGACTCGGCTGGCCAGGCGCGGATGAGCGCCCTGCATCAGGGATCGCGCGACAATCTGCGTATTGCCCCTAATCTGTGGGCCGGCGTCGGGCTGGTGCGCGGCGGCGCGGGAACCGCGCTGGTGGGTAATCCGCAGCAGGTGGCGGAACGCATCCGCGAATATCAGGCGCTCGGCATCAGCAATTTTATCTTTTCCGGCTACCCGCATCTGGAAGAGGCACACCGCTTTGCGGAACTGGTGATGCCTCTGCTGCCGCTGGAAAACGCGGCCTCGTCGAAGGCGCGCAGCGTGAACACCGGTCCGTTTGGCGAAACCATCGGCGGCGATAAGCGCCCGGTGCGCCAGGCCAGCGCCAGCTGATGGCCAGGAGCGCGACCATGAGACAGCATACCGGAGGAGGGCAGCGATGAGTGCAGAACCGCATATCGTGATTATCGGCGGCGGCTTTAGCGGCGCGGCGGTGGCGATTGAGCTGCTGCGCCTGGCGCCGAACGGGGTGCGCGTGACGCTGCTGGAGCCGCGTCAGACTCCCGGCGCCGGGGTGGCCTACTCCACCGCGGAGCCGACGCACCGGATTAACGTCCCGGCCGCCCGTATGCAACTGACCGGTGATGAAGAGGGCGCCTTCGATCGCTGGTACCGCCGTCAGCCTGCCTTTGCCGCCGATGCGCAGGCGCTGCGCCCGGACGGTTCCGTCTACCCTCAGCGCGGCCAGTTTGGTCGCTATGTGGCACAGCGTTTTTCCGACGCCGCGGCCGCCAGCGGCGGACGGCTGCGCCACCTGCGCGATCGGGCGTTCGCTTTTGATCAGGGGACGGTTCGCACCGAGGGTGGACTGCAGCTTAAGGCCGACCTGCTGGTGCTGGCGATCAGCCATCCACCGCCTTCGCTGCCGGCGCAAGCCGAAGCCTGGCGTCACCATCCGGCGCTGATTGCCAACCCGTGGCAGCCTGGCGCGCTCGACGCCATCGCCCCGCACGCCCGGGTGGCGGTGATGGGCACCGGATTAACCATGGCCGATACGGTCGCGACGCTGGACCGGTTGGGCCACCGCGGCAGTATCATCGCCTTTTCGCGCCACGGCCTGCTGTCGCGCGGTAACCTCAGCGGCGCGGGGGCAGCATGGCCCGGCGACTATCAGCAGGGCAACTTGCGCCAGCGCCTGCGCCAGATCCGCCTCGATGTGGCGTATGCGGCGGAGCAGGGCCTGAGCTGGCAGGTGGTGCTGGATGCGGTCCGCCAGCAGGGGCAGCGGATCTGGCAGGCGCTCAGCGTCGCCGATCGCCAGCGTTTTCTGCGCCATCTGCGCCATTACTGGGATGTCCACCGCTACCGCGTGGCGCCGCAGGTCGCCGAGGTGCTGGAGGCGCGCCAGCGCACGGGCAGTCTGCAGGTGCAGGCGGCCAGGCTACTGTCGATGAGCGCTGAAGGCGAGACGCTGCGTCTGACGCTGGCGCGGCGCGGCGGCGGCGTGCAGACCCTGAGCGTCGATCATCTGATCCTGACGACCGGACCCGCGCACCGTGCCCTAACCGACAGCCAGCCATTTTTACAGGACCTTGCCCGCCGCGGCCTTATTCGCGCTGATGCTCTCGGCATGGGCCTGGAGGTGGACAGCCGTTCCCGGGCAGTGGCTGATCCGCAGGTTGAGGCGCCGCCGGTGCTGGTGGCCGGTCCGGCCGCCCGCGGGCGTTTTGGCGAACTGATGGGCCTGCCGCAGGTAGCCGACCATGCCGCTGAGGTGGCGGCGCAAGCGTTACTCACGCTCGGGATCCCGCAGGACTCCCGATGTCCAGCGTACTGAATACCTCCCTTTACCTTCCCTGATTCATTTTGACGCGTGCGCCCCGGCGACGGGCCGCGCTATGGAGATTACTATGTCATCACAACGTGAAATTCGTCTTAACGCTTTCGATATGAACTGCGTCGGTCATCAGTCGCCGGGCCTGTGGGCGCATCCCCGGGATCGCTCCTGGCAGTATAAAGATCTGGAGTACTGGGTGGATCTGGCGCGACTGCTGGAGCGCGGCAAGTTCGACGGGCTGTTTATCGCCGACGTGCTTGGCGTCTACGACGTGCTGAACGGCAGCGGCGACGCGGCGATCCGCCAGGCGACGCAGGTGCCGGTCAACGATCCGCTGGCCCTGATCACTCCGATGGCGCTGGTGACGGAGCATCTGGGCTTCGGTCTGACCGCCTCGCTGTCGTTTGAGCATCCTTACCCCTTCGCCCGTCGTCTGTCGACGCTCGACCATCTGACCAAAGGGCGGGTGGGCTGGAACATCGTCACCTCCTATCTGGAGAGCGGGGCGCGCAATATCGGCCAGCAAACTCAGACCGACCACGACACCCGCTATGACTATGCCGATGAGTATTTGCAGGTGATCTACAAACTGCTGGAGGGAAGCTGGGAGGACGGGGCGGTGCTGCGCGACAGAGAGCGCAAGATCTTCAGCGATCCGCGGAAAATCCATCCCATTAACCATCAGGGACAGTTCTTTTCCGTGCCGGGGATCCACCTCTGCGAGCCATCCCCGCAGCGCACACCGGTACTGTATCAGGCGGGAGCGTCCAGCCGCGGCAAACAGTTCGCCGCCGGCCATGCCGAATGCGTCTTCGTCGCTGCGCCGTCGAAAGTGCTGCTGAAGAAGACGGTGGCGGATATTCGCCGCCGGGCGGCTGAGGCCGGGCGCGATCCGCACAGCATTCTGATCTTCAATCTGCAGACGGTAATTGTTGGCGACACCGACCGCGAGGCGCAGGCGAAATGGCAGGAATATAAGCAGTACGTCAGTTATGAAGGCGCGCTGGCGCTGCTCTCCGGCTGGACGGGGATCGATTTCGGCCAGTATCAGCCGGATCAGGTGCTGAAGTATCTGCACACCAACGCCATTCAGTCGGCGGTGGAGGCCTTCTCCACTGCGGACCCGAACCGGCAGTGGACGGTGCAGGCCCTGGCCGACTGGGCCGGTATCGGCGGCTTCGGCCCGCTGGTGGTCGGCAGCGCGCAAACCGTGGCGGACGAACTGCAGTCCTGGGTCGAAGAGACGGATGTCGATGGCTTTAACCTTGCCTATGCCGTCACCCACGAAACCTTCCGCGACGTCGTCGAGCTGCTGGTGCCAGAGCTGCAAAAGCGCGGCGTCTTTAAGCAAGAGTACCGTGAGGGGACCCTGCGCGAAAAACTGTTCGGCGCTGGTCCGCGTCTGGCCGCGCCTCACCCGGGCGCCAGCTACCGACGCGATGCGCGCACGGCGGCATCGGTAGAGGAGAAGGTGACATGATCGCTATCGATGATCTGCATAAAAGCTACCGCACGGCGGATGGCCGGCTCAGCGCGGTGCTGAAAGGGCTGTCGCTGCAGGTGCCTGAGCGCTCCATCACCGCGGTGGTGGGGCCGAGCGGCGCCGGTAAATCAACTCTCGCGCGCTGCATCAGCCTGCTGGAGCGCCCGGACAGCGGCAGCATTCGTATCAATGGCCTGGATCTGTCGGTGCTGTCCGGCGAGGCGCTGCGCCGGGAGAGGCGGGCGATTGGCACCGTTTTCCAGTCTTCGGCGCTGCTGAGCCGCAGGACCGCCTGGGAGAATGTCGCCCTGCCGCTGGCGTGGCTTGGCGTGGTGGAGCGCGATATCAAGGCGCGGGTCGGTGAGCTGCTGGAGAGCGTCGGCCTGAGCCACAAAGCAGATGCCTGGCCGGCCCAACTCTCCGGCGGCCAGCGCCAGCGGATCGCCATTGCCCGCGCGCTGGCGCTGCGCCCGTCCGTTCTGCTGGCGGATGAAGCCACCTCCGGCCTCGATCCTCAGGCCACGGCCTCGGTGCTGACTCTGCTCAAGCGGCTGCGTGATGAGTACCAGTTGGCGATCGTCCTGATCACCCATGAAATGGACGCCGTGCGCTCGGCGGCGGATGCGGTGGCGGAGATCCGCGACGGGACGATCGTCCAGTACGGGCGGCTCGAAGATCTGCTGGCGCGTCCCGATTCCCTGCTCGGCCAGCAGCTGTTGCCGCTGACGCCGGCGGCAGCGGCCCACAGTGATTTGCTGCTGCGTCTGAGCTACCGCTGGGATGTGCCGGTGGCCACCGACTGGATCAGCCGCCTGAGCCAGCAGTGGGCGCTGCAGATCGATCTCCTTGGCGGCCACGTCGAGGTGATTAACGGTCGACTGGCCGGTCGTCTGCAGGTTGGAGTGCGCTTTCAGGGCGAACGCCTGTCGCCCGCGCGGCTGCAGGGCCTGCTGGCGCAGCTCGGCATGACGGCGGAGATCCTCGACAGCGCGCCGTTGCTCAGGGAGGCGGTATGAAACCGACAGTCATCAGCCAGGACACCCCCTGGAGCGAAATCCCTTCGCTGCTGCTTCCCGCCTATGGCGAAACCTGGCTAATGGTGGCCATTGTGATGCTGTTTGTCGTCACGCTGGGAGGGCTGGTGGGGGTGGTGCTATTTAACGCCTCGCCGCGGGGATTATTTCCGCACGCACTGCTGTACCGGCTGCTGAACTGGGTGGTCAACATGGGACGTTCGCTGCCGTTTCTGGTGCTGATGGCCGCTATTATCCCGTTCACTTACTGGCTGACCGGCACCACGATTGGCATCCCCGCCGCGGTGGTGCCCATGATCGCCGCCGGCGTCCCGTTCTTTGGCCGTCTGGTGGAGAACGCGCTGCGCGAGCTGCCGGCGGAGGTCACCGCGGTGGGCGTCGTCTGCGGTGGATCGCGCTGGCAAATCATTGCCAGCGCGCAGCTCAGTGAAGCATTGCCGGCGCTGGTGGCGGCGGTGACGCTAAACCTGGTCTCGATGATCGAGTATTCGGCTATCGCCGGGACCATCGGCGCCGGGGGCATCGGCTACCTGGCCGTGGTGTACGGCTATCAGCGCTTCGACAACCATATCATGATCGCGACGATCGTGGCCCTGATCGCCACGATCCAGGTGATTCAATTTTTGGGTGACCGCCTGGTCAACCGTTTACGCCACACGCAGGGGAACCTTGTATGACAACAGAGCAATTTGAGTTACGTAAAGCGCGGCGCTGGCCCTGGCTGGCGGCGCTGGCGGTGATTATCCTGCTCGCCATCGCTTTCTGGTGGTGGCGGGGACATACCCAAAGCCAGCAGGTGGTCTTCGGCAGCACGTTAAAAATTCACTATGAGCCGGCGATGGCCGGCGAGCAGCGGATTATTGAATATATTAATCAGCATATTGCGCCCGATTACGGCCTGAAGCTGGAGGCGGTGGGGGTGCAGGATCCGGTTCAGGCTGACCGCGCGGTAGCGGAAGGACAGTATGCCGGGACGATCTATCAGCATCAGTGGTGGCTTAAACAGGTGGTGGACGCCAACGGCTTTGCGCTGTCGACTACGGTGCCGGTGTTCCAGTGGGCGTTCGGCATCTATTCCGACCGCTACTCGTCGGTACAGGCGTTGCCCAACGGCGCGACCATCGTGGTGCCTGACGACGGCGCCAATCAGGGACAGGCTCTGTGGCTGCTGCAGCGCATTGGTTTGATCTCGCTCGACCCGGCGGTAGAGCCGCGCACGGCGAAGCTGAAAAATATTGTCGACAACCCGCATCAGTTTGTCTTTAAAGAGCTGGATCTGCTGACCATGCCGCGGGCGTTAAATTCGGTGGATGCCGCCATCGGCTATGTCTCGCAATTTGACGCCGGAAAAGTGCCGCGTGAGAAAGGCATTTTATTCCCGCCGGCGCCGCGCACCTTTGCTTCGCAATTAGTGATTGGTACGCCGTATTTATCGCAGGAAAATATCGTCAAATTAAAACAGGCCTTTTCTGACCCACGGATCCAGACGTGGTTAAAAACCACCAACGATCCGCTGGTAAAAGACGTATTAGTTCCGGTATCGGCGGAATAAGCGTCCTGCACGACGTCTCTTTTCGTTGTTATTTACTTCCTTTTAGGATGCGCGAAAGCGCGTCCTTTTTGTGCTGGTGATTTTAATTAACTTATTGATTATATTGATTTTTATAGTATGAATTGTTGTTTTGATTCTCGCCGCTCGAGGTTTATAACCGCTGATGACCTGCACAAAATAATAAGGTGAAAAAATGAGTACATTACCAGTGGATAATCCCGGTATCGCTTCGGTACCGGTCAGTAGCGTCGGGGATGTGGCGCGGCTAATTAATTCCGGCAGGGAACAGGCGAAATATGCGCGGATGATTGTCTTCCTCGCGCTGGGCGGCGTTTTTCTCGACGCGTATGACTTAACCACGCTCTCTTACGGTATTGATGACGTCGTGCGTGAATTTCAGCTCTCGCCGCTGCTGACCGGCCTGGTGACCTCCTCCATTATGGTCGGGACCATTGTCGGCAATATTATTGGCGGCTGGCTGACCGATAAATATGGTCGCTATTCGGTGTTTATGGCCGATATGTTCTTTTTCGTTATTTCGGCTATCGCCGCCGGGCTGGCGCCAAACGTCTGGGTGTTGATTGGCGCTCGCTTCCTGATGGGCATCGGCGTCGGCATCGACCTGCCGGTGGCGATGTCCTATCTGGCCGAGTTTTCCCGCTTTGCCGGCAAAGGCAACAAAGCGGCTCGCCTCGCGGCGTGGTGCCCGATGTGGTACGCCGCCTCAACCGTCTGCTTTCTTATTATCTTCGGTCTCTATTTCCTGTTGCCACAGGAGCATCTTGACTGGCTGTGGCGCGCCTCCCTGCTGTTCGGCGCCGTGCCGGCGCTGCTGATTATCGCCGTCCGCAGCCGGTTCATGAACGAATCCCCGCTGTGGGCGGCAAACCAGGGCGATCTGACCTCTGCGGTGCGCATCTTACGCGACTCCTGGGGGATCCATGCCCATGAGGTCCCGACGGCGAAGCCGGCGCCGGCGCCGAAAGTGAGCTTTCGCGTGCTGTTCGAAAAACCCTACCGTGAGCGGACTATCGTCGCCGGGGTGATGAATATCTGTATCTCCTTCGAGTACACGGCGATTGCCTTTTTCCTGCCGTCAATTCTTGCCCAGTTTCTCGGGGCTGGCGTCTTCGAAACTATTTCGGCATCACTGGGGCTGAACGCCCTGTTTGCCTTTACCGGCGGGCTGCTTGGTATGCATCTGGCGTGGAAATATCCTTCGCGTCATGTGGCGATAGCCGGCTTTGCCCTGCAGTTTGTGGCGCTGATTGTGCTGGCGCTGGTGGGGCAACCGCACGCGACGGCAGGCATCGTACTGGCCATCGCGATGCTGGGACTGTGGCTGTTCGCCGAAGGATTTGGCCCGGGGGCGCAGCTGATGATCTACCCGGCGCTCTCCTATCCCACCGCCATTCGCGCCACCGGGGTCGGTTTCAGCCGGGCGCTTTCCGGGATCGGCAGCGCGCTGGCGCTGTTTATTCTGCCGCTGCTGCAGGCCTCGCTCGGTACGCAGATGTTCTGGGTGGTCTCGCTTGCCGCCATTATTCCCATTTTCTTCCTGCTGGCGGTCCGTCATGAACCGACACGAGAAGATATTGACGCAATTCATGAATAAGGAACCGACTATGACCTTGCTCTCCACTGGCACCGATTATGACGCGCTGGCGGCCGCCTTCCGCCCGATATTCACCCGCATCGCCCAGGGCGCCGCGGAACGCGAACAGCAGCGCGTTCTGCCCGAGGAGCCGATCCGCTGGCTGAAAGAAGCGGGCTTCGGCACGCTGCGTATCCCGCGCGAGAAGGGCGGCTGGGGTGCTTCGCTGCCGCAGCTCAGCGCGCTGCTGATTGAGCTGGCGCAAGCGGATTCTAACCTGCCGCAGGCCCTGCGCGCACACTTTGCTTTTGTGGAAGATCAGCTGAATCAGCCGGATTCCGCCGGGCGCGACCGCTGGTTTCGTCGCTTCCTTGACGGCGAGCTGGTGGGCAGCGGCTGGACGGAGATCGGCGCGGTTAAGCTGGGGGAGGTGAACACTCGGGTGACGCCGGCAGAGGGCGGCTGGCGACTCGACGGCGAGAAGTTCTACAGCACCGGCGCACTGTACGCCGACTGGATCGATGTGTTTGCCCGGCGCAGCGATACCGGTGGCGATGTGATTGCCCTGGTCAGCACCCAACAGCCCGGCGTGGCGCGGGAAGATGACTGGGATGGCTTTGGCCAGCGGCTGACCGGCAGCGGGACCACCCGCTTCACCGACGCCCGGGTGGAAACCGACCACGTCTACGACTTTGCCCAGCGCTTTCGCTATCAGACCGCCTTCTATCAGCATGTGCTGCTGGCGACCCTCGCGGGCATCGGCCTGGCGGTTGAGCGGGATGCCGCGCAGGGCGTCAAACACCGGTCCCGGATGTACAGCCACGGCAACGCCGCCGTACCGCGCGATGATGCCCAGGTTCTGCAGGTCGTTGGGCAGATTAGCAGCTGGGCATGGGCGACCCGGGCCGCGGTCCTGCAGGCCGCAGAATCGCTGCAGCAGGCCTATGTGGCGCACGTCAGCGACGACGAAGCGCTGATCGCCCGGCGCAACCAGCTGGCGGAAGTGGAAGCGGCGCAGGCGCAGGTGATCGCCAGCGACTGGATCCCGCGGGCGGCGACGGAGCTGTTCAATGCCCTCGGGGCGTCGGATACGCGTACCCGTCTTGCGCTGGACCGTCACTGGCGCAATGCGCGGACGGTCGCCTCGCATAATCCGGTGATTTACAAGGCGCGCAATATCGGAAACTGGCTGGTGAACGGTGAGGCGCCGACCTTCATCTGGCAGATTGGCAATGGTGAGAAAACGGCGGGATAAGTCCGTCGGCGACGGGGGGCGCAATGCCTCCCGCCGCCGGGAAAACTAAGGTTTATCCAGCGACCAGGTGGCGCTGCGTACGTCGACTTTCACCGGCAGCAGGCCGATGCGCGTAAAGGTATCCGCCAGCGCCTGCTGTTCGTTATACACCGCCGGCGTCATGCGTTCAGCGCCGTAGGGCAGGCGGGCCAGGGTCTTTAGCCAGATGGCTTTATCCAGCCCGGTTGAGGTCGACAGAAGGCCGGCGGCCTCGTCCTGATGGCTGTTCGCCCACACACTGAGTTTACCCAGCTCATCCACCACCTGTTTTGCCGTCTCCGGGTAGGTATCCGCAAACTTACGGCTGGCGAGATAGAAGGTGTAGTGCGGCACCAGCCCCTCGGCGTTGCGTATTTGTCGGGCTTTCGCGTTGGTTTCCACTTCCGCGAGGAACGGATCCCAGATCACCCACGCATCAATCGCCCCGCGCTGGAAAGCGGCGCGGGCGTCCGCCGGCGGCAGATAGACCGGGGTGATGTCTTTATAGCTGAGGCCCGCTTTTTCCAGCGCGGCGACCAGCAGGTAGTTGACGTCGGACCCCTTGTTCAGCCCCACGCGCTTGCCCTTCAGATCGGCTACGCTGCGGATCGTCGACTGCTCCGGGACCACAATCGCTTCCGTTTTTGGGTTAGCGGGGGAGTGGGCAAGGTAGACCAGATCGGCTTGTGCCGCCTGGGCAAAGGCCGGCGGCGCATCGCCGGTGGCGGCCAGATCGATACTGCCGACGTTGAGCCCCTCCAGCATTTGCGGACCGGCGGGGAATTCGACCCAGCGGACGGCAATGCCCTGTTTTTTCAGGCTCTCATCCAGGGTGCCGCGATATTTCAGCAGCGCGAAGATGTTCGCCTTTTGATAGCCGATGTTGACGGTCTCCGGCGCTTTGGCCAGCGCGGAGGCGGAAAGGGCGGCGAGGACCAGCAGCCAGGCGGGGCGGAATCGGTTGGACATTGTCTGTTCTCCTTAGCGTTTTGCGTAAGGTAACAAACAGCGCTTATAACCATTAAATAACTAAATTTTAATTGATATAACAAAAGGTGGGTGAGAGGGCCCGCCGCGGCGACGCGTGGCGGGCCAGCAGGTTAATCGCAGGCGACAATCTTCATCGCCAGACCACCGCGGGAGGTTTCCCGGTACTTGGCGTTCATGTCTTTGCCGGTTTCGTACATGGTCTCAATGACTTTATCGAGGCAGACGCGCGGCTCGCTGGTCCGGCGCAGCGCCATTCGCGCGGCGTTGACCGCTTTCACGGCGGCGATAGCGTTGCGTTCGATGCAAGGCACCTGCACCTGGCCGGCGACCGGGTCGCAGGTCAGACCGAGGTTATGCTCCATGGCGATCTCTGCCGCGATGCACACCTGGCCCGGGCTGCCGCCCAGCAGTTCCGCCAGACCGGCCGCCGCCATTGAGCAGGCGACGCCCACTTCACCCTGGCAACCCACTTCGGCGCCGGAGATCGAGGCGTTCATCTTATACAGCGAACCAATCGCGCTGGCCACCAGCATATAGCGGGCCAGGGAGTTGCTGTTCACCTTGCGGATAAACTTGTCGTAATAGGCCAGCACTGCCGGCACGATACCGCAGGCGCCGTTGGTCGGCGCGGTTACCACCCGGCCGCCGGCGGCGTTCTCTTCGTTCACCGCGAGGGCGAACATATTGATCCAGTCGACCACCGCCATCGGGTCGCTGTTGGTAGTGTCCTGGCTCACCAGCATGCGGCGCAGCGCGGCGGCCCGGCGCGGAACGCGCAGTTTGCCCGGCAGGACGCCTTCGGTGGTAATGCCGCGCTCAATCCCGGCGCTCATCACTTCCCACACCGCGGCGAAGTGTTGCTCCAGTGCCTCTTTACTGTGTAGCGCCAGTTCGTTCTGCATCATCAGGCCGGAGAGCGACAGCCCGGTTTCGCGGCAGTGACGCTGCAGGTCGGCGGCGTTTTTATAGGGGTAAGGGACGGCCACCGGCGCGTCGGTGGTCTGGCCGAAGTGCGCTTCATCGACGATAAAGCCGCCGCCGATGGAGTAGTACGTCTGGCTGTAGAGCACCTGGTCGCCGGCCAGGGCGGTGATGCGCATGCCGTTCTCATGCAGCGAAAGGTTGTCGGCATGGAAATTCATGCACTGATCGACCGGGAAGTCCACTTCGTGCTGGCCGTTGGCCAGCATCAGGCGACCATGGGTGTTAACGTCCTGAATAAATCCCGGAATGGCGTCAATGTCGACGGTGTCCGGCAGGTTGCCGGCGAGCCCCATGATAATCGCGATATCGGTATGGTGGCCTTTACCGGTCAGGGAGAGGGAGCCGTAGACGTCGACGACGACTTTGCTCACCTCGGCCAGCAGGCCGCGCGCGATCAGGTCGTCAGTAAATTGTTTGCCCGCTTTCATCGGTCCAACGGTATGGGAGCTGGAAGGGCCAATGCCGATTTTAAAGATATCGAATACGCTGATCATATGTATTCCCGTGCTGTCGGAAAGCGCGCCGCCGTTCAGCGGCGCGGGGGGAGGTGTTGACTGAATTAGCTGAACAGCGAGTAGAAGATCGCGGAGATGGCAATCAGACCCATAATCACCACGAAGACGTTGCTAACGTGGCCGCTGTATTTACGCATCGCCGGCACTTTCTGAATCGCGTACATCGGCATCAGGAACAGGATCATCGCGATAATCGGGCCGCCCAGGGTCTCGATCATGCCGAGGATGCTCGGGTTCAGCGTCGCTACAATCCAGGTGGTAACCAGCATGAACAGCGCGGTCAGCTTGTTCAGTTTGTTGATTTCGATCGATTTGCCTTTACCGCGCAAGGACTTAATCACCATGCCATTAAAGCCTTCGCGGGCGCCAAGGTAGTGGCCGAGGAAGGATTTGGTGATGGCGATCATCGCGATGATCGGCGCCATCCAGGCAATGATTGGCGCGTTAAAGTGGTTCGCCAGGTAAGACAGAATCGAGATGTTCTGCTCTTTCGCCGCAGCCAGGTCTGCCGGAGACAGGCTCAGGACGCAGCTGAAGACGAAGAACATCACGGTCAGCACCATCATGATGTGGGCGCGAGCCAGGATGCTGGAGCATTTTTTCTCGGCGCCTTCGCCGTACTCTTCACGCTTGGCAACCGCGAAGGAGGAGATGATCGGCGAGTGGTTGAAAGAGAAGACCATTACCGGGATCGCCAGCCACAGGGTCATCAGCAGGCCGTTGCCGGTGACGGAGGCGCCGCTCAGGGAGAGGGTCTCCAGCGCCGCGCCGTTCCACTGCGGGATCAGGTACAGCGCCAACACCATCAGGGCGATAACGAACGGGAACACCAGCACGCTCATCGCTTTTACAATCATCTGCTCACCGAAACGCACGATAGTCATCATGCCGACGATCAGGATCAGCGACAGAATAGCGCGCGGCGGCGGCGTCATGTGCAGCTGGTGCGCCATGAAGCTTTCGACGGTATTGGTGATCGCCACGCTGTAGACCAACAGGATTGGATAGATAGCGAAGAAGTAGAGCAGGGTAATCAGCTTACCTGCGCCTACGCCGAAGTGTTCTTCAACCACTTCAGTAATGTCTTCGCCCGGGTTTTTGCCGGAGAGCACGAAGCGGGTCATACCGCGGTGGGCGAAGAAGGTCATCGGGAAGGCCAGAATCGCCATGATAATCAGGGGGATCATGCCGCCGACGCCGGCGTTGATCGGCAGGAACAAGACGCCCGCGCCGATCGCTGTACCGTACAGGCCCAGCATCCACATGGTGTCGGTTTTACGCCATCCGCTGCGGGTTTCGCCCGAAACGATGGTGCTGGTTTGAGTGGTTTCCATCTGTATCTCCTGGAGGAATCAACAAAATCTAATGAACAAATACAATTGCGTAACACGAAATTCGTTTAATTACGGTTTTTTTAGAAATTTTCTCCGTAATAATTGGGCCGGAAAGATACATTTATATGGTTTATGCATCAGTGATCGCGATCTCAAATGCAATAATCCACTTTCAATGTGCGTATTTTTAGTCCAACAGCCTGTTTCTGGTGATCAGCCAGCGATTTGTGGCGCGCAGGCTACCATTTGCAGCATATGAGATAAAAGCGGGGCGGCGTAATAACGAGGGATTTACTGTAAAAAAGAGAAGTGGTCGACGTTTTTGCGCTTAAAACCATTTTTTGCAGTGATAATTGTCGCAGTTTTTACCAACGCAAACGATTGGCTATGTAAAAACAATTCAGGTGTTTGATTAGTCACAGAAAGGTTTTTGGCGCGTTTTGGAAGTCAGAGAAAGCGTGCCCGCCGGGGCAACAGGCGCTGCCCCGGCGGGACGGAAATCAGGCGATGATTTCGTAGCAGGGAATATAGGCGGTACCGCCAGGAAGCTTCATGCGGTGCTGGGCGACGAAGCCCTGCAGCAGATCGTCCATGCGGCGCATCATCTCCGGGTCGCCGTGCAGCTTGTATGGACCGTACTGCTCGATGGCCTGGATGCCCACCTCTTTGACGTTACCTGCGACAATGCCGGAGAAGGCGCGGCGCAGGTCGGCGGCCAGCACTTCCACCGGCTGGTCCGGGGAGAGTTTGAGGTTGGCCATGTTTTCATGGGTCGGATCAAACGGCATCTGCAGGTCCGGCGAGATACGAATCGACCAGTTGAAGCTGTAGGCGTCGTCGGTCTCGCGACGGCTCTCTTTCACCAGCGGCATCGCTTTTTTCATCTGCCGCGCCACTTCCGCCGGGTCGTCGATGATGATCCGGTAGTGGCGACGGGCGGATTCGCCCAGGGTATGGGTGATAAATTCGTCCAGCACGCGGAAGTAGTCAGCGCTCTCTTTCGGTCCGGTGAGGATCAGCGGCAGCACCTGCGCTTTGTTATCCGGATGCATCAGAATACCCAGCAGGTAGAGCAGTTCTTCGGCGGTGCCTACGCCGCCCGGGAAGATGATGATCCCGTGGGCGATGCGCACGAAGGCCTCCAGACGCTTTTCGATGTCCGGCATGATGATCAGTTCATTGACCAGCGGGTTTGGCGGTTCTGCGGCGATAATGGACGGTTCGGTCATGCCGATAAAGCGGCTGTCTTTGTAGCGCTGCTGCGCGTGGCCGACGGCGGCGCCTTTCATCGGCGCTTCCATCGCGCCAGGCCCGCAGCCGGTGCAGATATTCAGTTCCCGCAGTCCCAGCTGCGTACCGACGCGGCGGGCGTAGAGATATTCGTTTTCGTTGATCGAGTGGCCGCCCCAGCAGACGATCATGTTCGGCGCTTCGCCGACGTGTAGCGCGCGGGCGTTGCGCAGGATCGAGAACACCAGGTTGGTGATATGGACCGAACTTTCGAGATCGAGGTTCGGGAAGCGAACGGTATTGTGGATCTGGCCGTACACGAAGAGGATGTCGCGCAGTACGGCGAACAGGTTGGCCTGCAGGGAACGAATAATGCGCCCGTCAACGAAGGCGTCTTCCGGCGGGTTGATCAGTTCCAGCTTCACGCCGCGTTCGCGACGTAGCACGTTAATATCGAAATTTTCAAAACGGGACAGGAGCTCCTTGCTGTTATCGGTCAGGCTCCCCGAGTTGAGCACAGCAAGCGAGCAGTTGCGAAACAGTTGATACAGGTCGCTGCTGGCGGTGCGCTTAAGCATATCCACTTCCAGCTGCGACAGCATATCCATTGAACCAAGCGGGCTAACATGTGTAATCAAGTGAACTCCTTACAGGACGCTTATGGTCTTCCTGTGATTACAATAGCCCTGCGAGCGGCGTTTTCACAACCTTGCGCGCGCCTAAACGCACGCAAATTGTGAAAATGTTTATTATTGTCGGGCGAGGCGGCCGGTGGCAGGGGAAAAGTCGCCGTTGCTGCGCCAGGGGTTGATATCCAGACCACCGCGTCGCGTATAGCGGGCGTAAACGGAAAGCGATTCCGGCTGGCAGAAACGGAGAATATCGTTAAAGATGCGCTCGACGCATTGCTCATGGAATTCGTTATGGTGGCGGAACGAAACCAGATAGCGCAGGAGCTGCTCGCGGTCGATTTTCGCCCCACGATACTGGATCTGCACCGAGCCCCAGTCCGGCTGGTGGGTGATCAGGCAGTTGGACTTCAGCAGATGGCTGACCAGCGTCTCTTCCACGATTTTGCCGCTGGCGGCGCCCTGCAGGTAGTCGGCGCTGAACTGATAGTTATCGATCTCGATATCCTGATCGTCGATGCAGGCGCCGTGCAGGTGGGCAATCGGCTGGCCTTCCAGTTCATCCAGCCGATACAGCGACACCTTGACCTCGCCCTGCGCGCAGGCGCTCAGATCGCGGGTTAGCGTCTCTTCAACCTCCTGCCAGCTGGCGAAACGCGTCTGGTTGAAGCTGTTGAGATAGAGCTTAAAGCTTTTTGATTCCACCAGATTGACGGTGGTGTCGGGCAGTTCGACGTGGCCGACGGCCACCTGCGGCAGGCCTTTGCCGTTCAGCCAGGAGAGTTCGTAGAGCGTCCAGATATCGGCGCCGTGAAACGGCAGGTTGTCGGCATGCAGGCCAAGCGGGTCGCGGTTAAGGCTGCGCGGAACGCCCTGCAGCAGCGAGGCGTCATAGGTATCGCGGTAATCGGTTGATTTACCGAGCGTCAGGCCGGCCAGCGCCTGATGATTATCGTAAGAAGACATGTTTCACCATAGTAAAGCGGGTACACTATTACCCCAGTGTATCCTGTCTAACGTGAAGAGAGAAACCGGTGGACCATCAGACCGCAGAAGCGCTGCATGCTTTTACCCAACGTTATTGCGCCGCCTGGCAGCAGCAGCGCCACAGCCTGCCGCGCAGTGAAGAGCTTTACGGCGTCCCGTCGCCTTGCGTCGTCGACACCCAGGACGAGGCCGTTTTCTGGCAGCCGCAGCCGTTTTCGCTGGCGCAAAATATCAGTGCGGTTGAACGCGCCCTGGATATTGTGGTACAACAGCCGCTTCATTCTTATTATACCACTCAGTTTGCCGGCGATATGACCGGCCGGTTCGCCGGCGAAACGCTAACGCTGCTGCAGACCTGGAGTGAAGAGGATTTCCAGCGGGTGCAGGAAAACCTCATCGGGCACCTGGTGGTGCAGAAGCGGCTGAAGCTGGCGCCGACGCTGTTCATCGCTACCCTCGAGAGTGAACTGGATGTCATTTCCGTCTGTAATCTCAGCGGTGAAGTCGTCAAAGAGACCCTCGGCACCGCCAAACGCCTCACCCTTTCCCCCTCGCTTGCGGGTTTCCTCAACCAGCTTGAGCCGGTGCTGTAATCCAGTCTGCCTGGTCATTTGTGAGAGATCTCTTACAAAACCTGTAAGAGATCATCATCATTTAAGGCAAATTTAATCCAATCTTTTTTTGTTAAGTTATTGGTATTAAATTAGATCTTAATTTTTTCGTCCTTTTGAGTGGGGACTAATCTTAAGAGATTGTCTCAAGAAGGGTTGTAAGAAGAGGCAGAATCAGTGATCCTATGTCTGTCGACAGGAAGTCGCGAAATGAAGCGAACATCAGGATGATGGCGCTTCTGCAGGACCCGCCAGGATGGCGTTGCAAGGACAGGCTTCAGGATGAAGCAAGGATAACGCAGGATCGCGTAATGGACACCTCCAGGATGGAGAATGAGAGCCGCTCAGGATGAACGGTGGATCAGGAAGATCGGGACAAACTTAAGGATAAGTCATTTCACATCGGGGTGGTGTGAAAGCAGGATGCACGAGTTTATGGATGAACATGGTCAGGAGACCTCAGGAAAAGTTTTCAAGGACGAGCAGGGAGCACCAATGTAGCGGGAATGCTGCAAAACGAACCGGGAGCACTGTTTATACAGTGCTCCCTTTTTTTATTTCTCCTGCGGATTTGCTATCCTGCGCCCGGTTTTTAACTCATCGAGGTTTCCCCCATGACTCTTCACGATAGCGTGCGCGATCGCCTGCGCGCCATTGAAGCCCTGCTGCGCGAAACAGAGCACTGGCAGGAGACGGCGCCGGACAGCAGCGCCTTCGCCAGCGATAAGCCGTTTTGCCTGGATACCCTGGAGCCGCTGGAGTGGCTGCAGTGGGTCCTGATCCCGCGTATGCATCAGCTGCTGGAGAGCGGCCAGCCGCTGCCGCAAAATTTCGCCGTTGCGCCGTATTACGAAATGGCGCTGGATCAAGCCCACCCGGTTCGCGAATCCATGCTGGCGGAGCTGCTGCTGCTGGACGCGCTGTTTGCCGGTGAGCAGGCCTGATGCTGGAGATAATCTACCAGGACGACTGGCTGGTGGCGGTCAACAAACCGTCGGGCTGGCTGGTGCACCGCAGCTGGCTCGATCGCGATGAGAAAGTGGTGGTGATGCAGACCGTGCGCGACCAGATCGGTCAGCACGTTTTTACCGCCCATCGCCTCGACCGGCCCACCTCCGGCGTCCTGCTCATGGGACTGTCAAGCGAGGCGGGTCGGCTGCTGGCGCAGCAGTTCGAGCAGCATCAGATCCAGAAGCGCTACCATGCGATCGTCCGCGGCTGGCTGATGGAAGAGGCGCTGCTCGATTATCCGCTGGTGGAAGAGCTGGATAAAATCGCCGATAAGTTCGCCCGCGAAGATAAAGGCCCGCAGCCGGCGGTGACCCATTATCGTGGTCTGGCGACGGTAGAGATGCCGGTCGCTACCGGGCGTTATCCCACCACGCGCTACGGGCTTGTGGAACTGGAGCCGAAAACCGGCCGCAAGCACCAGCTGCGCCGCCATCTGGCCCACCTGCGTCATCCGATCCTCGGCGACAGCAAGCACGGCGATCTGCGGCAAAACCGCAGCGCCGCGGAGCATTTCGGCTGCCACCGACTGATGCTGCACGCCAGCGAACTGTCGTTAACTCATCCCTTTACCGGTGAGCCGCTGACCCTGCGCGCCGGTTTTGACGACGTCTGGATGCGTGCGCTGTCGCAGTTTGGCTGGCGCGGGCTTCTCCCGCTAAATGAAAGGGTTGAGTTTGCCGACGACTGCGGTCAGGATGAAGAGAATAAGGACAATCCTGGGAGATAATAGCATGGCGGAAGTCGGAATTTTTGTCGGCACCATGTACGGCAACTCGCTGCTGGTTGCGGAAGAAGCAGAAGCGATCCTCAGCGGACTGGGACACAAGGCTACCGTGTATGAGGATCCGCAGGTCAACGACTGGGAATCCTATACGGGGAAGTATGTGCTGGTGGTCACCTCCACCACCGGGCAGGGCGATCTGCCGGACAGCATCGTCCCGCTGTATGAGGGCATCAAAGATATGTATCAACCTCACCTGCGCTACGGCATTATCGCGCTGGGCGACAGCACCTACGCCAACTTTTGCGGCGGCGGCCTGAAGTTCGATCAGCTACTGCAGGAGCAGGGCGCGAAGCGCATCGGCGAGATGCTGAAGATTGACGCCAGCGAAGATCCGGAGCCGGAGAGCGTCTCTAATCCATGGGTTGAGCAGTGGGCTACCCTGCTAGAATAAAAGCGCTGCCCTCTCCCTACGCAGAGGGCGCCCTTTCAAGCTGTCGCGGCCAGATACGCGGACAGCAAAAGTGTAGCCCTTTTCGGGCCGCACGCCTTCAGGCAAATGCACAATATCCTTAGCAATATCATGGGTTAAGCTAGCCAGTTTCACCGCGTCAAGAGAGGTATTTCACACTCCGGCTCTTTTTGCTGCCCTTTTGACCACCCGCGGCGCTGGTTTTTCATTTCCGTGAACTTCCCCCCATTCTTTCAGGCATACGCCATAAACCACCTGCAATAGCGGCATAAAAGCTGTGTAGATGCACGGTGAGCCGCGGTGTGCCTCTTCATATACTGCTCCAGCCAGTGACAAATGCAGTGCCAGATATAACGACAACTATCAAAACACGACCACGTCATTCTGATTACCCTACAGGTTGTGCTGTTCAGAATGAACGTAGCTAAACGCTATGATTCAGGAGTACAACAATGAGTTCATTAAGTCAGGCGGCGACGGCGGCTGAAAAGCGCACCAATGCCCGCTACTGGATAGTGGTGATGCTGTTTATCGTCACCTCTTTTAACTATGGCGACCGGGCGACGCTGTCGATCGCCGGTTCGGAAATGGCCAAAGATATCGGCCTGGATCCGGTGGGGATGGGGTATGTCTTCTCCGCGTTCTCATGGGCTTATGTCATCGGCCAGATCCCGGGCGGCTGGCTGCTCGACCGTTTCGGTTCGAAGCGCGTCTATTTCTGGTCGATCTTCATCTGGTCGATGTTTACCCTGCTGCAGGGCTTCGTCGACATCTTCAGCGGCTTTGGCATTATCGTCGCGCTGTTTACCCTGCGTTTCCTCGTTGGCCTGGCCGAATCGCCGTCGTTCCCGGGTAACAGCCGTATCGTGGCCGCCTGGTTCCCGGCGCAGGAGCGCGGCACGGCGGTGGCGATCTTCAACTCCGCTCAGTACTTTGCCACCGTTATCTTCGCGCCGATCATGGGCTGGCTGACGCATGAGGTGGGCTGGTCGCACGTCTTCTTCTTTATGGGCGGCCTGGGGATTGTGATTAGCTTTGTCTGGCTGAAAGTGATCCACGATCCGAACAACCATCCGGGAGTAAACAAGAAGGAACTGGAATATATCGCCGAAGGCGGCGCCCTGATCAACATGGATCAAAAGAGCAGCGCGCAGAAGGTGCCGTTCAGCGTCAAAATGGGCCAAATCAAGCAGCTGATCGGATCGCGGATGATGATCGGCATCTATATCGGTCAGTACTGCATTAACGCCCTGACCTATTTCTTTATTACCTGGTTCCCGGTTTACCTGGTGCAGGCGCGCGGCATGTCGATCCTCAAAGCGGGGTTTGTCGCCTCCGTTCCGGCGGTGTGCGGGTTCGTCGGCGGGGTGCTGGGCGGGGTGATCTCTGACTGGTTAATGCGCCGCACCGGCTCGCTGAACATTGCCCGCAAAACGCCGATAGTACTGGGGATGCTGCTCTCTATGACCATGCTGATGTGTAACTATGTCAACGTGGAGTGGATGGTGATTGGCTTTATGGCGATGGCCTTCTTCGGCAAAGGGATCGGCGCGCTTGGCTGGGCGGTGATGGCGGATACCGCGCCGAAAGAGATTAGCGGTCTTTCCGGCGGCCTGTTCAACATGTTCGGCAATATCTCCGGTATCGTCACCCCGATCGCTATCGGCTATATCGTCGGCACCACCGGCTCGTTCAACGGGGCGCTGGTTTACGTCGGCATCCATGCCCTGGTGGCAGTGCTGAGCTACCTGGTGCTGGTGGGCGACATCAAACGTATTGAACTGAAACCTGTAGCGGGACGTTAATCATGACTACCCAATCCAGCCCGATTATCACAGAGATGAAGGTCATTCCGGTGGCCGGACACGACAGCATGCTGCTGAACATCGGTGGGGCGCATAACGCCTGGTTTACCCGCAATATCGTGGTGTTGACCGATAACGCCGGCAACACCGGCGTGGGCGAAGCCCCTGGCGGTGAGGTTATCTACCAGACGCTGCTGGCGGCGATCCCGCAGGTGGTAGGTCAGGAGGTCGCCAGGCTGAATCGCGTGGTGCAGCAGGTACACAAAGGCAATCAGGCGGCGGATTTCGCCACCTTTGGCAAAGGAGCGTGGACCTTTGAACTGAAAGTCAACGCGGTAGCGGCGCTGGAGGCCGCGCTGCTCGATCTGCTCGGCAAGGTGCTCAATGTGCCGGTCTGCGAGCTGCTGGGGCCGGGCAAGCAGCGTGATGCCGTCACCGTGCTGGGCTACCTGTTCTATATCGGCGATCGGCAGAAAACCGACCTTGGTTATCTGGACCATACGCCGGGCGATCACGAATGGTATCGCCTGCGCCACCAGCAGGCGTTGAGCAGCGAAGCGGTGGTGCGCCTGGCGGAAGCCGCTCAGGATCGCTACGGTTTCAAAGATTTTAAGCTGAAGGGCGGCGTGCTGCCCGGCGAGCAGGAAATTGGCACCGCCCGGGCGCTGAAAAAGCGCTTTCCGGACGCGCGCATCACCGTCGATCCTAACGGCGCCTGGCTGCTGGATGAAGCGATCGCCCTGTGCAAAGGGCTGCAGGATGTTCTGACCTACGCCGAAGATCCGTGCGGCGCCGAGCAGGGTTTTTCCGGCCGGGAGGTGATGGCCGAGTTCCGCCGCGCCACCGGGCTACCGGTCGCCACCAATATGATCGCCACTAACTGGCGCGAGATGGGTCATGCGGTGATGCTCAACGCCGTCGATATTCCGCTGGCGGACCCGCACTTCTGGACGCTCTCCGGCGCGGTACGAGTGGCGCAGCTGTGCGACGAATGGGGGCTGACCTGGGGCTGCCATTCCAACAACCATTTTGATATTTCCCTTGCGATGTTTACCCACGTCGGCGCCGCGGCGCCGGGTCAGCCCACCGCCATCGACACCCACTGGATCTGGCAGGAAGGCGAGGCGCGCCTGACCAAAAATCCGTTGCAGATTATTAACGGCAAGATTGCCGTGCCAGACGCGCCGGGACTCGGCGTGGAACTTGACTGGGAGCAGGTGCGCAAAGCCCATGAGGCCTATAAAGCGCTGCCGGGCGGCGCGCGCAACGACGCGGGCCCGATGCAGTACCTGATCCCCGGCTGGACATTCGACCGCAAACGTCCCGTTTTCGGCCGCCACTAATTACAAAAGGATGATGCTATGACGACTTTCTCTTCCACGCCCGTTGTCACCACCATGCAGGTGATCCCGGTTGCCGGCCATGACAGTATGCTGATGAATCTGAGCGGGGCCCACGCTCCGTACTTCACCCGCAATATCGTGATTATCAAAGATAACGCCGGCCATACCGGCGTCGGTGAAATTCCGGGGGGCGAAAAAATTCGCCAGACTCTGGAGGATGCCATTCCGCTGGTGGTGGGCAAAACGCTGGGCGAGTATAAAAACGTGCTCGGCGCGGTGCGCAATCAGTTCGCCGACCGCGACGCCGGCGGCCGCGGCCTGCAGACCTTTGACCTGCGCACCACCATTCACGTGGTGACCGGAATCGAAGCGGCGCTGCTGGACCTGCTGGGCCAGCACCTTGGGGTCAACGTCGCCTCGCTGCTCGGCGATGGACAACAGCGCAGCGAAGTTGAAATGCTGGGCTACCTGTTCTTTATCGGTAACCGCCACGCCACGCCGCTGGCCTATCAGAGCCAGCCGGATGAACAATGCGAGTGGTATCGCCTGCGCCATGAAGAGGCGATGACGCCGGATGCGGTGGTCCGCCTCGCGGAAGCGGCGTATGAAAAATATGGCTTCAACGACTTTAAGCTGAAGGGCGGCGTGCTGGCCGGTTTTGAAGAGGCCGAAGCGATCGGCGCCCTGGCGAAGCGCTTCCCGAATGCCCGCGTGACCCTCGATCCGAACGGCGCCTGGCTGCTTGAAGAAGCCATTCAGATTGGCAAGCAGCTGAAGGGAGTGCTGGCCTATGCGGAGGATCCGTGCGGCGCTGAGCAGGGCTTCTCCGGCCGCGAAGTGATGGCGGAGTTCCGTCGCGCGACGGGCCTGCCGACCGCCACCAATATGATCGCCACCGACTGGCGGCAGATGGGCCATACGCTCTCCCTGCAGTCGGTGGATATCCCGCTGGCGGACCCGCACTTCTGGACCATGCAGGGATCGGTTCGCGTGGCGCAGATGTGCCATGAGTTTGGCCTGACATGGGGTTCGCACTCTAATAACCACTTCGACGTGTCGCTGGCGATGTTCACCCACGTTGCGGCTGCGGCGCCGGGCAAGATCACCGCTATCGATACCCACTGGATCTGGCAGGAGGGCAATCAGCGTCTGACCAAACAACCATTTGAAATTAAAGGCGGAATGGTGCAGGTGCCGAGCACGCCGGGTCTGGGGGTTGAGCTGGATATGGACCGCGTAATGCAGGCAAATGAGCTATATAAGAAACATGGCCTTGGCGCCCGCGACGATGCGATGGCGATGCAGTACCTGATCCCGGGCTGGACCTTTGACAACAAGCGTCCATGCATGGTGCGCTAAAAGGCCGCCGGCCTCTGCGGGGGCCGGCATTGCGCGATAGCCACAAGGGTTAGCTCAGAGTAAGGACTGCAGATGAAAATAGTGATCGCACCGGATTCCTGGAAGGAGAGCCTGAGCGCGCTGGAAGTAGCCAGTGCGATAGAGCAAGGCTTTCGCGAGATTTATCCTGACGCGGAATATGTCAGGCTGCCGGTTGCCGACGGCGGGGAAGGGACGGTGGAAGCCATGGTGGCGGCGACCGGCGGGCATCAGGTTCCGCTGACGGTGACCGGGCCGCTGGGGGAGCCGGTAGAGGCATTTTATGGGCTGTCCGGCGATCGCCAGTGCGCCTTTATCGAAATGGCGGCGGCCAGCGGGCTGGAAAGCGTTCCCCCGGCGCAGCGTAACCCGCTGCTGACCACCTCCTGGGGCACCGGGGAGCTCATCCGCCATGCGCTGGACGCTGGTGTGCGGCAGATCATTATTGGCATTGGCGGCAGCGCGACCAATGACGGCGGCGCCGGCATGGCGCAGGCGCTGGGGGCGAAACTGCTGACCGCCGACGGTCAGCAGATCGCGCCAGGGGGCGGTGCGCTGGAGACGCTGGCGCGCATCGATCTTAGCGAGCTGGATCCACGGCTGGCAGATTGTCGGATTGAAGTGGCCTGCGACGTTACCAACCCGTTGACCGGCCCGCAGGGCGCCAGCGCGGTATTCGGCCCGCAAAAAGGGGCGACGGCGCAAATGATTGACCGGCTTGACGGCGGCCTGCGGCACTATGCCTGGATCATCGCCCGTGATTTAGATTGCGACGTGCTGAGCCTGGAAGGCGGCGGCGCGGCGGGCGGGATGGGCGCGGCGCTGTATGCGTTTTGCGGCGCTCAGCTGCGCCCGGGCATTGAGATTGTCACCGATGCGCTGCAGCTGGCGGAGCGGGTGGCGGATGCTGATTTAGTGATCACCGGCGAAGGGCGTATCGACAGTCAGACTATCCACGGTAAGGTGCCGGTGGGGGTGGCCCGGGTGGCGAAGCGATTTAACGTACCGGTGATCGGGATTGCCGGCAGCCTGACCGCCGATGTCGGCGTCGTGCATCAGCACGGGCTGGATGCGGTATTCAGCGTGTTGTACACCATCTGCACTCTGGATGAAGCGCTGGCCAATGCCGCCGCCAATCTGCGGATGACGGCGCGAAACGTCGCCGCGGTTTTGCAGATGGGCGGTAAGCTGTAATTGAGGGATCCCGGCTGGCGCGGCTTCCCGGGAATGTCTCAGCGATGTTGAGGCCGCCAGCACCGCCAGTTTCAGCAGCGCAAGTGGGTAAATTTACGGCAAGCCGCACAGACCGTAGGCCGGGCAAGGCACCGCTGCCGCCCGGCGCAAAAGCGGCTCTCTTCCCACAACACGGCCCGAAGGCCTATACCTGGCGAGCCGGGTGCAGGCCGGGAAGCCCTGCGGTTTTAGACGCCCATCCGGCACGATTCGCGCGCCACATTGTCCATCTCATCTAACAGCTCAAGCAGCTCCGGCTCCAGATCCTCGGCGGCGGTGCCTGCGCGCAGCTGGCTCTCCAGGGTGTGGCACAGCTTTTTCAGCCGCGGCACGCCGCTGTAGCTGCAGCTGCCATGCAGTTTGTGGATCAGATCCACCAGCCCTTCCGGCTGCTCGCCAACCAGTTGCTCTTCCACTTTGTTACGTACCTCCGGCATAAAAGCGATCAGCATCTGCAGCATCTCCCTCGCCAGATCTGGCTTCATCGCCGCCTGGCGCAGCGCCAGCTGCCAGTCGAGCGTCTGGTTATGGTCGATGACCGGCTCTGTGGGCGGTATCGCCGCCGGGGCGATGCTGTGTACTCCGGGCTGATAGCGCAGCAGCAGGGCGTGCAGTTTCTCTTCTTCGATCGGCTTCGCCAGATAGTCGTTCATGCCGGCGCTCAGGAGCTTCTCGCGCTGGCCCTCCAGGGCGTGTGCGGTGACGGCGATAACCGGCGTTAGCTGGTGATGCGGCAGATGATGGATAAGCTCACAAGCGCGGATGCCGTCCATATCCGGCATCTGAATATCCATCAGGATCAGATCCATCTGCAGTTGCTTGGCCTTGTCCACCGCCTGCTGGCCGCTGTCGCAGAGGATCACCTGCTGCACAAGGTCATCCAGCAGGGCGCCAATGAGCTTCAGGTTTGCCGGGTTGTCGTCGACGGCCATCACGGTCATCGGCAGCTTATGGCTGTCGGCCTGCGTCAACGGCGCGGAGGCTGTCGCATGATTGGTGGCCACCAGCGCTGGCAGTAAACGGGTGGTGGTGAGCGGTTTCAACAGGCAGGCGGCGACGCCATCGCGTTTCAGGGCTTCGGCGCTAACCTGGGCATGACACGGCAGAGCCAGCAGTACGTTGTCTGACATCGCGCAGGCTTTGGCTAATTTTTCCCGGTGCGGTGACAAATCGCGCATTGAGACCGGGATACCGACCAGCAGAATGTCGTACTGGGCTTCCGCCAGCGAGGAGAAGGTGGGGCTGTAGATCACCTCCAGCGGCGTGGCGGCCAGCATCTCCAGCGTGCACTGCGCCGCCGTCGCGTTGGCTTCCACATAGGCCAGACGCTTGCCCGCCAGCCCGTCGGTATTCAGCATATCCGGGATGGCGTTCGGGTTGAGATCGAGGTTGATATGGAACCAGAAGGTGGAGCCGCGGTTCGGCTGACTGTGAAACGAGATATCGCCGCCCATCTCCTTGACCAGACGCTGGGTGATCACCAGCCCGAGCCCGGTGCCGCCGTGGCGGCGTGAAATACTGGCATCGGCCTGACGGAAGGCCTGGAACAGCCGGGACTGATCGCGCTCGGGGATGCCGATGCCGGTATCGTGGATCTGAATTTCGATCTGCACCCGAGAATTACTGATGGCCCGCTGCTCCACCAGCACGTCGATATTACCGTGCTCGGTAAATTTGATGGCGTTGCCCACGAGGTTGGTCACAATCTGCTGCAGACGCAGCGGGTCGCCGATGACGTTATCCGGCACGTTGTTCTTAATGTTCAGCGTCAGCTCCAGCCCCTTATCATGCGCGGAATGCGCCAGCAGGGTGACCACCTCATCAAGCGAGGTGCGCAGCAGGAACGGAATGCTCTCCAGGATGAGTTTCCCCGCCTCCAGCTTGGAAAAGTCGAGCACGTCGTTGATGATCGCCAGCAGATTATTGGCCGAGCGTTCGATGGTGGTCAGGTGGTCGCGCTGCGTGGCGTTGAGATCGGTTTTCAGCGTCAGGCGGGTAAAGCCGATCACCCCATTGAGCGGGGTGCGCAGTTCGTGGGACATATTGGCCAGGAATTCAGACTTAATGCGCGCCGCCTCCTGGGCGCGCTTTTTCGCCAGGTCCAGTTCGACGTTCTGAATCTCCATCTGCTCAAGGGTTTCCCGCAGATCGGAGGTGGCCTGGTCGACGTTGTGCTGCATCTCCTCATGGTACGCCGCCAGCGACATGGCCATCGAGTTGATGCCGTTTTTCAGCATATCCAGCTCGCCGAGCATAAAGCCCTCGACCCGACTGTCCAGCTGCCCACGGCGGATGCGGTCGACGGTATTGACCATATTGCGGATAGGGCCGGTGACGTCGCGCATCAGGCGCCAGCCGAAGATCAGCGCAATGCCGATGCAGAACAGCATCATCACGCTGGAGATGAAAATCTCTTTGTACTGCTGCAGGCGGACCGATTTCAGATCCAGCTCCAGCGCGACGTAGCCCAGCATATTGCCCGGCATTTTGGCATCGGATTCGGGGGATTCATCCGGCGAATAACTTTCCGAGACGATCGGCGTGCGCAGGATCATCATGTCGCCGTCGCGGATGACGCTGAGACGACGGGGAAACGCCTCGCCTTTTGGGATCTGCAGGTCGCTGGGGTTGAGCTGGTAATTGGAGGTGACAAACAGGCGGTTATGCGAATCGTACACCGAGATGGCCCGCACGATCTCCGAGTGGCGACGATGCAGAACGCTGATCAACTGGCCGATGGATTCGCGGTTTTGCAGATTCATGCCATATTCGCTGGAGACCGCCAGCGGCTCAATAATGCTGGTGCCGGCGTCCTCCAGCTGACGTTGCAGGTCGTTATAACGGTGAGCGACAAAGAAAACACTGAGCAACAGCCCTATCAGGACGGTTGGCGCCAGAATCAGAATCATCATGCGAGCACGCAGGCTGTAGTTGGTCATGCGGTTCCATTATGGGAGAATATAGACATCATCGTTCGGTGCGCGTCGGTGCGCTTCGCGGCGCTGCCGCTCTGAACGAGCTCGTTTTATTTGATTGAGACAACTCTCTACGATGGCGCAATTCTACTCTGCAAAACGGCGTGTGACGACGCGCCAGATCATAACCGTTACAGTCAACGACCTCGATCCCTTTGGCCAGGGCGTGGCCCGCCACCAGGGGAAAGCGCTGTTCGTCGGCGGCGTGCTGCCGCAGGAGCAGGCTGAGGTGGTGCTGGTGGAAGACAAAAAGCAGTACGCCCGCGCCCAGGTGAAACGCCGTCTGACCGACAGCCCGCAGCGCCAGGCGCCGCGCTGCCCCCATTTTGGCGTGTGCGGCGGCTGCCAACAGCAGCATGCCAGCATCACGCTTCAGCAGCAAAGTAAACGCGCCGCGCTGGCGCGCCTGATGAAGCGCGAGGTGGATGAGATCATCGCCGGCGAGCCGTGGGGCTATCGCCGTCGCGCGCGCTTAAGCTTGAATTATCAGCCAAAGACCCAACAATTGCAGATGGGTTTTCGTCAGGCCAGCGACAAAGCGATCGTCGATGTGGTGCAGTGCCCTGTTTTGGTGCCCCAACTTGAGGCGCTGCTGCCCGCCGTGCGCGAGTGCTTAAGCGCGCTGAGCGCATTACGCTGCCTTGGCCACGTCGAGCTGGTGCTGGCGGACAACGGCCCACTAATGGTGCTGCGCCATACCGCTGCGCTGCCGGCCGCTGACAGGGAAAAACTGGAACGTTTTTCGCAAACTCACGGTCTTTCCCTGTACCTCGCGCCGCAAAGCGAGATACTGGAACATATTCACGGCGAAGCGCCATGGTATACCTCAGACGGACTACGCTTAGTGTTCAGTCCGCGGGATTTTATCCAGGTCAACGACGGCGTGAATCAGCAGATGGTGCGTACCGCGCTGGCGTGGCTGGATCTGCAGCCCGAAGACCGGGTGCTGGATCTGTTCTGCGGGATGGGCAATTTTACCCTGCCGCTGGCGACTCGCGCCGCCCACGTGGTCGGGGTGGAAGGGGTGCCGGCGCTGGTGGAGAAGGGGCGGGAAAATGCCGCCCTCAATGGTTTATCCAATGTCACCTTCTTCCATGAAAATCTGGAAGAGGATGTCACCCGCCAGGCCTGGGCGAAGCACGGCTTTGATAAAGTGCTGCTGGACCCGGCCCGCGCCGGCGCGCCGGGCGTGATGCCGCATATTATAAAACTGGCGCCGCGGCGGGTGGTGTATGTTTCCTGCAACCCGGCGACGCTGGCGCGAGACAGCGAAACCCTGTTGCAGGCTGGATATCAGATTCAACGCCTGGCGATGCTGGATATGTTCCCGCATACCGGTCATCTGGAATCAATGGTGTTGTTTGAGCGCAGGCTTACATAAGGTCATTCACAACGTCGCAGAAGAGCCGCCCCGGCCATCAATGCTGACGTGACCTGCAGGATGACATGTAGAAAGTTGAGGCTTGCCGACTTCGGCAGGCCGGTCCCTTAAGGAGAGGACAATGGTTGCGGTAAGAAGTGCACATCTTAATAAAGCTGGTGAATTTGACCCGAAGAAATGGATCGCGAGTCTGGGGATTTCCAGCCAGCAGTCGTGTGAGCGCTTAGCCGAAACCTGGGATTATTGTCGCGAAAAAACGCAAGGACACCCGCTGGCGGACCTGCTGCTGTGGCGGGGCGTCGAAATGGTGGAGATCCTCTCCACCCTAAGTATGGATATCGATACCCTGCGCGCGGCGCTGCTGTTCCCGCTGGCCGACAGCGAAGTCGTCAGCGAAGCGGTCATGCAGGAGAGCGTGGGTAAATCGGTCGTGACCCTGATTCACGGGGTACGGGACATGGCCGCCATCCGTCAGCTGAAAGCTACTCATACCGACTCAGTATCTTCCGAGCAGGTGGATAACATTCGCCGCATGCTGCTGGCGATGGTGGACGATTTCCGCTGCGTGGTTATCAAGCTTGCCGAACGTATCGCGCATCTGCGCGAGGTCAAGGACGCGCCGGAAGATGAGCGCGTGCTGGCGGCGAAAGAGTGCACCAATATCTATGCTCCCCTGGCGAACCGCTTAGGTATCGGCCAGCTGAAGTGGGAGCTGGAAGATTACTGCTTCCGCTACCTGCACCCGGCAGAGTACAAGCGTATTGCCAAACTGCTCCACGAACGCCGTATCGACCGTGAGCATTATATCGACGAGTTCGTCGGCCACCTGCGGGCAGAAATGAAAGCCGAAGGGGTCAAGGCCGAGGTCTATGGTCGGCCGAAGCATATCTACAGCATCTGGCGCAAAATGCAGAAAAAACACCTCGCCTTTGACGAGCTGTTTGACGTTCGCGCGGTGCGCATCGTGGCCGAGCGGTTGCAGGATTGTTATGCCGCGCTGGGGATCGTTCATACTCACTACCGTCATCTGCCGGATGAATTCGATGATTACGTGGCCAACCCGAAACCCAACGGCTACCAGTCTATCCACACCGTGGTGCTGGGGCCGAGCGGCAAGACGGTGGAGATTCAAATCCGCACCCGGCAGATGCATGAAGACGCCGAGCTGGGCGTGGCCGCGCACTGGAAGTACAAAGAGGGCGCGGGAGCGGGTACCAGCGGCGGTCGCGGCTATGAGGACCGTATCGCCTGGCTGCGCAAGCTGATTGCCTGGCAGGAAGAGATGGCCGACTCCGGCGAAATGCTCGACGAAGTGCGCAGCCAGGTCTTTGACGACCGGGTGTATGTCTTTACGCCGAAAGGCGACGTGGTGGACCTGCCGGCGGGGTCGACGCCGCTCGATTTTGCCTACCATATCCACAGCGACGTCGGTCATCGCTGCATCGGCGCTAAAATCGGCGGCCGCATCGTGCCGTTTACCTATCAGCTGCAGATGGGCGATCAGATCGAAATTATTACCCAGAAGCAGCCGAACCCGAGCCGCGACTGGCTCAACCCTAACCTCGGCTACGTTACCACCAGCCGCGGACGCTCCAAAATTCACGCCTGGTTCCGTAAGCAGGATCGCGACAAAAACATTCTTGCCGGCCGGCAGATCCTTGACGATGAGCTGGAGCATCTGGGCATCAGCCTGAAGGATGCGGAAAAGCACCTGCTGCCGCGCTACAATTTCAACGAGCTCGATGAACTGCTGGCGGCCATCGGCGGCGGCGATATCCGTCTCAACCAGATGGTCAACTTCCTGCAGGCGCAGTTCAATAAACCGAGCGCCGCCGAGCAGGATGCGGCAGCGCTGAAGCAGCTGCAGCAGAAAACCTATGCTCCGCAGAACCGCACCAAGGATAATGGCCGGGTGGTGGTGGAAGGGGTTGGCAATCTGATGCACCATATTGCCCGCTGCTGCCAGCCGATCCCGGGCGATGAGATCGTCGGCTTTATCACTCAAGGGCGCGGGATTTCCGTGCATCGCGCCGACTGCGATCAGCTCGCTGAACTGCAGTCGCATGCCCCGGAGCGCATTGTCGATGCGGTATGGGGCGAAAGCTACTCGGCGGGATATTCGCTGGTGGTCAGGGTGGAGGCGAACGATCGCAGCGGGTTACTGCGCGATATCACCACCATCCTCGCCAATGAGAAGGTGAACGTGCTGGGCGTCGCCAGCCGCAGCGATACCCGTCAGCAGCTGGCCACCATCGATATGACCATCGAGATTTACAACCTGCAGGTGCTGGGCCGGGTGCTCGGTAAGCTGAACCAGGTGCCCGATGTGATCGACGCGCGTCGTCTGCACGGCGGTTAATTCGTCTCCAGGCCGGATAAGGCGAAGCCGCCATCCGGCAATTTCGCAACGTCGGATAAGGTCGAAACGCCTTATCCGGCCGACTTTTTTTTGAATTTCCAGGATTGTCACATGACTCAGATTGACCGCTTGCTCGGCATCATGCGCCGCCTGCGCGACCCGGAAAACGGCTGCCCGTGGGATAAAGAGCAGACCTTTGCCACCATCGCCCCCTATACCCTCGAAGAAACCTATGAAGTGCTGGACGCTATTTCGCGAGAGGATTATGACGACCTGCGCCGTGAGCTGGGCGATCTGCTGTTCCAGGTGGTGTTCTATGCGCAGATGGCGCAGGAAGAGGGACGTTTTAACTTTGACGATATCTGCGCCGCCATCAGCGACAAGCTGGAGCGCCGCCATCCCCATATTTTCGCTGATGCCACCGCGGGAAACAGCAGCGAAGTCCTGGCCCGCTGGGAGCAGATCAAAAGCGCGGAGCGGGCGGAAAAAGCCCAGCACTCGGCGCTGGACGACATTCCGCATAGCCTGCCGGCGCTGATGCGCGCGCATAAAATCCAGCGTCGCTGCTCGGCGGTCGGTTTTGACTGGACCTCGCTGGGCCCGGTGCTCGACAAAGTGCATGAAGAAATTGATGAAGTGATGCATGAAGCGCAGCAGGCGGTGGTGGATGAAGCGAAACTGGAAGAGGAAGTGGGCGATCTGCTGTTCGCCACGGTGAATTTATCCCGCCATTTAGGGGTCAAAGCCGAGGTGGCGCTGCAAAAAGCGAACCGCAAATTCGAGCGGCGCTTTCGCGAAGTCGAGCGCATTGTCGCCGCCCGCGGCCTGGAAATGACCGGCGTCGACCTCGATACCATGGAAGAAGTATGGCAACAGGTAAAACGCCAGGAAACTGATCTCTAACGAGTTTTCGTGATCAAGCGCGATTTGTGTGATTTTATAAATAACAAGCGCTTGATTTACGTCAAAAACATTTCGCCAAAAGCGTCTATTTTCTCTTTCCGTTATGTCGTTGAAACACCATGTAGCCTGCCTCTTCGAGTTGTTCGGGTCGCAACACAGGTGCAACTTGAAGAACGAAGGGGAGGGGAAGAATGAAAGTTTGTGGCGTCACGCATGTTCGGGTATACTACTTTCCCGTCCTGGTTATTCCATCGTTTTACCCTAACTTCTCAGGTTCAGCATGACAACGAACTATATTTTTGTGACCGGCGGGGTCGTATCCTCTCTGGGTAAAGGCATTGCCGCAGCCTCCCTGGCAGCCATTCTTGAAGCCCGTGGTCTCAACGTGACCATCATGAAACTGGATCCGTATATCAACGTCGATCCGGGCACCATGAGCCCAATCCAGCATGGGGAAGTGTTCGTTACTGAAGACGGCGCAGAAACCGATCTGGACCTGGGCCACTACGAGCGTTTCATCCGCACCAAGATGACTCGTCGTAACAACTTCACCACCGGTCGAATCTACTCCGACGTGCTGCGTAAAGAGCGCCGTGGCGACTATCTGGGCGCAACCGTACAGGTTATTCCGCACATCACCAACGCCATTAAAGAGCGCGTACTGGCTGGCGGCGAAGGCCATGACGTGGTGCTGGTGGAAATCGGCGGTACCGTAGGCGATATCGAATCCCTGCCCTTCCTCGAAGCTATTCGTCAGATGGCGGTAGAGATCGGCCGCGAGCATACCCTGTTTATGCACCTGACTTTAGTGCCGTACATGGCCGCCGCCGGTGAAGTCAAAACCAAACCGACTCAGCACTCCGTGAAAGAGCTGCTCTCCATCGGTATTCAGCCTGACATCCTGATTTGCCGCTCCGATCGCGCGGTTCCGGCCAACGAACGGGCGAAAATTGCTTTGTTCTGTAACGTTCCGGAAAAGGCTGTTATTTCTCTGAAAGACGTCGATTCCATTTATAAAATTCCAGGCCTGTTGAAATCTCAGGGGCTGGACGATTATATTTGTAAACGATTCAGCTTAACTTGTCCGGAAGCAAACCTGGCCGAATGGGAACAGGTAATCTATGAAGAAGCCAATCCGGCAGGCGAAGTCACCATCGGCATGGTCGGTAAGTACATTGAACTGCCGGACGCCTACAAGTCGGTGATTGAAGCGCTGAAACACGGTGGTCTGAAAAACCGCGTTACCGTCAACATCAAGCTGATCGATTCGCAGGATGTGGAAACGCGCGGCGTCGAAATCCTCAAGGATTTAGATGCTATCCTTATCCCGGGCGGCTTCGGCTACCGCGGTGTGGAAGGTAAGATCGCCACCGCGCGCTATGCGCGTGAGAACAATATTCCTTATCTGGGCATTTGCCTGGGTATGCAGGTTGCGCTGATTGAATTCGCGCGCAACGTAGCGGGTATGGAAAACGCCAACTCGACGGAATTTGTGCCAGACTGTAAATACCCGGTTGTGGCCCTGATTACCGAATGGCGTGACGAAGATGGCAACGTTGAAGTCCGCTCTGAGAAGAGCGATCTGGGCGGCACCATGCGCCTGGGCGCGCAGCAGTGCCAGCTGGATGAGGATTCTCTGGTACGCCAGCTGTACGGCGAGCCGACCATCACCGAGCGCCATCGTCACCGCTACGAAGTCAACAACATGTTGTTGAAACCGATTGAAGCTGCCGGTCTGCGCGTTGCGGGCCGTTCCGGGGATGATCAGTTGGTCGAGATCATCGAAGTGCCGAACCATCCGTGGTTTGTGGCCTGCCAGTTCCACCCGGAGTTTACTTCGACGCCGCGTGATGGACACCCGCTGTTTGCCGGCTTTGTGAAAGCCGCCAGCGAGTACCAGAAACGCCAGGCGAAGTAAAAAGAGTTAGAACGGCAATGCACCCATCCGGGTGCATTGTTTGTCTGGAGTTTTAGTTTAACTTGTACTGAGGAAAACCTAATGTCCAAAATCGTTAAAGTCATCGGTCGTGAAATCATCGACTCCCGTGGTAACCCGACTGTTGAAGCCGAAGTACACCTGGAAGGTGGTTTCGTCGGTATGGCAGCTGCTCCGTCAGGTGCTTCTACTGGTTCCCGCGAAGCGCTGGAACTGCGCGATGGCGACAAATCCCGTTTCCTGGGTAAAGGCGTAACCAAAGCTGTTGCTGCGGTAAACGGCCCGATCGCTCAGGCAATCCTGGGCAAAGATGCCAAAGATCAGGCTGGCATCGACAAGATCATGATCGACCTGGACGGTACTGAAAACAAATCTAACTTCGGTGCGAACGCAATCCTGGCCGTTTCTCTGGCGAACGCCAAAGCAGCTGCTGCCTCCAAAGGCCTGCCGCTGTACGCGCACATCGCTGAACTGAACGGCACTCCGGGCAAATACTCCATGCCGGTTCCGATGATGAACATCATCAACGGCGGTGAGCACGCTGACAACAATGTCGACATCCAGGAATTCATGATTCAGCCGGTTGGCGCGCCGACCCTGAAAGAAGCAGTACGCATGGGTTCTGAAGTGTTCCATCACCTGGCGAAAGTGCTGAAGTCCAAAGGCATGAACACTGCCGTTGGTGACGAAGGCGGCTACGCGCCGAACCTGGGTTCCAACGCCGAAGCGCTGGCTGTTATCGCTGAAGCGGTTAAAGCAGCAGGCTACGAGCTGGGCAAAGACATCACCCTGGCGATGGACTGCGCAGCGTCTGAATTCTACAAAGACGGTAAATACGTTCTGGCCGGCGAAGGTAACAAAGCGTTCACCTCTGAAGAGTTCACTCACTTCCTGGAAGAGCTGACCAAACAGTACCCGATCGTCTCCATCGAAGATGGCCTGGACGAATCTGACTGGGAAGGTTTCGCTTACCAGACCAAAGTACTGGGCGACAAAATCCAGCTGGTTGGTGACGACCTGTTCGTAACCAACACCAAGATCCTGAAAGAAGGCATCGAAAAAGGCATCGCTAACTCCATCCTGATCAAATTCAACCAGATCGGTTCTCTGACCGAAACTCTGGCTGCTATCAAGATGGCGAAAGACGCTGGCTACACCGCTGTCATCTCTCACCGTTCTGGCGAAACTGAAGACGCGACCATCGCCGACCTGGCTGTGGGTACCGCTGCAGGCCAGATCAAAACCGGTTCTATGAGCCGTTCTGACCGCGTTGCTAAATACAACCAGCTGATTCGTATCGAAGAAGCGCTGGGTGAGCAAGCGCCGTTCAATGGTCGTAAAGAGATCAAAGGCCAGGCTTAATCCTGTCCTTGTGAAATAACCATGCCAGCCTTCGGGCTGGCATTTTTTTTATACCTGCGACCATTATTTAAAGTCGACGGCCATTTGCTGAGGGATCGACAGCCCGCGGGTGGTTTCCACGCAGCGGTCGATGTAATCGGTAAAGCGCGGCGGTTTTGGCATCCCCATGCTTAGCAGCTTGTCGTTGCTAAAGCGCACGTTCAGCGTGGCGAACGCGCCATATAAGCGCATCGCTTTCAGCATCAGTCGCTCATTGCACGGCCCAAAAATTCCTTTCAGTTCGCGACGCATTTTGACCAGCGTTTCATAACTCACCTGGGCGTACTTATCTCCCACCGGCGCCTGCTCCAGCGCCAGGGCCATCGCCCGGTCGATGTCGGCAAACTTCACGCTGTTCTCCTCACCGGCAGAGATATGCACTACCTCGCCGTGGGCCAGCGGCTGGTTAAGCAGCATCAGCAGGGCGTCGGCGCAGTAGTCCACCGGGATAACATCGATTCGGTCCTCCATCGCGCACATAAATTTCTGCAGCATCAGTCCCATGCTGAATACCCAGAAAATACTGCTGGAAGGCCGGCAGCCGTGATGAGTATGGCCCACCACAATAGAAGGGCGGGCAATGACCAGCGGTAGCGTAGGGCAGTGCTGCTGCATCAGTTGCTCGATGGCCGATTTCGAGTGGGTATATTCCACCAGATGCTCGGCGCGCTGCCGAAACTCCGCGCTCTCGGCGACCAGCGAATCCGGCTCCGGTGAGCAGGACATTGCGGTGCCGACGTGGAGAAAACGCTGCAGACCCGCCACCTGCGCCATCCGTTGCGCCAGACGCAGCGTACCCGTAACGTTAACCTTCCAGATGAGCGGGTTGCTGCCAAACGAGGCGACAGCGGCGCAGTTGAGAACATGGGTGACTTGCTCAAGCCGCGGATCGTTAAGAAAATGCTCCGGAGAGGCGAGATCGCCCAGCAGGATCTGCTGCGGTCGCAGCATCGCCAGTTTCTCCTCGGCGATGTTGAACTTACGCATGTTTTCCTTGACCCGTTCCAGGCCTGCCTCGGGGCTGTTGGCACGCACCAGTAGCAGCAGATCTAATTGGCTATCCTGATGGAGTATTTTCTCTAACGCCGCGCCGCCCAGAAAACCGGTGACGCCGGTAATGAATAATGTGGTCATAAACGCTATCTCATTATGGTTGGTCTGCGGGATTCTAGGAGGGCCAAAGTAAACGACGATTAAATAAAAAATGGCGGGCAGCAGGACTTTATTAAGAGGGGCTTAAGCTTATTTTCGGCGGCGGATTGGATTCGACTCTCAGACCAGGTAAATAATTCACTCTTTCATGTATCAATTTGTACATGCATGTATTTAAACATGTTTTTTATTTTTCCGCTGACGTTTTTTATGTTCTGGTATATAACACGAAAAACATCTTCTGTTACATCTTTCTTCGCTGCAGTACGCTCCGCTGTTTATTTAAATCCTTACCACACTAATGAAATAAACGAAAACAGATGCATACTTTTAATTAACAATGAATAACGTCCGGGGTGAGAAAGCGACCCCGTGAGGGAAAAACGATCGCAGCGCAGGACAAGACCTGGACAGTGAAATCTGCGATAATAAGCGTTTATCACCCTAAACAGAGATGACTATGCAGTACCCGATTAACGAGATGTTCCAGACCCTGCAAGGCGAGGGTTACTTCACCGGCGTGCCTGCCATTTTTATTCGTCTGCAGGGATGCCCGGTAGGATGCGCGTGGTGTGACACCAAGCATACCTGGGACAAACTGACCGATCGGGAAGTGTCGTTGTTCAGTATCCTGGCGAAAACCAAAGAGAGCGATAAGTGGGGGCCGGCAAGCAGTGAAGATCTGCTGGCGATTATCGGTCGTCAGGGGTGGACTGCCCGCCACGTGGTCATTACCGGCGGTGAGCCCTGCATTCACGACTTAACGCCGTTAACCTCGCTTCTGGAACAAAACGGCTTTAGCTGTCAGATTGAAACCAGCGGCACCCATGAAGTGCTTTGCAGCCACAACACCTGGGTGACGGTTTCCCCGAAGGTCAACATGCGCGGCGGGTATGACGTGCTGTCTCAGGCCCTGCAGCGGGCGGATGAGATCAAGCATCCGGTAGGGCGCGTCCGCGACATCGAAGCGCTGGACGAACTGCTGGAAACGCTGAGCGATGACAAACCGCGGATCATCGCCCTGCAGCCGATCAGTCAGAAAGAAGACGCGACGCGCTTGTGTATCGACACCTGCATCGCCCGTAACTGGCGCCTGTCCATGCAGACGCATAAATATCTGAATATCGCCTGATAAAAAAGCCCGGTAGCATACTGACCGGGCTTTTTTTCGCTTACTCGCCGCGATAGACGCAGCCGGCGGTGCAGGTCTCTTTCACCATCACGGCGCTCAGCAGCGGCACCCGCGGTTTCATCTCATCCCAGATCCATTTGGCCAGCACTTCGCTGGTAGGGTTTTCCAGACCGGGGATATCGTTCAGATAATAGTGGTCCAGGCGATCGTAGGTCGGCTTGAAGGCGGCCTTCAGCTCGGCGAAATCCATGATCCACCCGGTATGGGGATCGACTTCACCGGTTATCTCCAGACGCACCATAAAGGAGTGGCCATGCAGGCGACCGCATTTGTGTCCTTCCGGGACGTGCGGCAGGTAGTGGGCGGCTTCGAAGGTGAAATCTTTAAACAGCGTGGTGGACATCATTGACTCTCAACAGGACGAAAAAAACCGCCGTAGGGTACCGGAAAGTACATTTTTTCGCATTAACTAAAACGGCCCTGAACAGAAAATCGACACATTTATCTGGGTTAAGTCCATAAAGTTTCGATATTTCAGATGGTTATTTAATCGATTTTGTTGTTAATAACTACAACTAAAACCGGTTAGTCCATTTGGTTATTTATTATTTCCATCCCTTCTTTAATTGTTACTATGCCCGCCGTTAACCTTCTATTCTCTTCTGTTTTTGTCGCGCTGACAGGGTGCGAATAACAGCTTTGCTTACTGGAACAAACGACGCATGACGACACAGGCCCCACCTTCCAACTTGCTGCCGCTCAACCCGGAGCAACTGGCGCGCCTTCAGGCGGCCACCACTGACTTCACGCCCACTCAGCTCGCCTGGGTGTCTGGCTATTTCTGGGGCGTGCTGAATCAGCACTCTGGCGCAGCGGCAGCCGCTCCCGCCCCGGCCGCCGAGGTCCCGACGATCACGCTGATTTCCGCCTCGCAAACCGGCAACGCTCGCCGCGTCGCCGAAGCGCTGCGTGACGATCTGCTGGCGGCGAAGCTGAACGTGAAGCTGGTGAATGCAGGTGATTATAAATTCAAACAAATTGCTGCTGAAAAACTGCTGGTGGTCGTGTCCTCCACCCAGGGGGAAGGTGAGCCGCCGGAAGAAGCGGTCGCATTGCATAAGTTTCTGTTCTCTAAAAAAGCGCCGAAGCTGGACGGAACCGCATTCGCCGTCTTTGGCCTCGGCGATACCTCTTATGAATTCTTCTGCCAGTCCGGCAAAGATTTCGACAGCAAGCTGGCCGAACTTGGCGCGGAACGCCTGCTCGATCGCGTCGACGCCGACGTTGAATATCAGGCTGCGGCCGCTGAATGGCGCGCGCGCGTCGTTGAGGTGCTGAAGGCTCGTGCGCCGGTCGCCGCGCCCGCTCAACTGGCCGCCAGCGGCGCAGTGAACGACATTCATACCAGCCCATACACCAAAGAGGCTCCGCTAACGGCGACCCTGTCGGTCAACCAGAAAATCACCGGCCGCGATTCAGAAAAAGATGTACGCCATATCGAAATTGACCTCGGTGATTCCGGTCTGCGCTATCAGCCGGGTGACGCGCTGGGCGTCTGGTATCAAAACGATCCTCAGCTGGTGAAAGAGCTGGTGGAGCTGCTGTGGCTGAAAGGCGACGAGCCGGTAACCGTCGAGGGCAAAACCCTGCCGCTGGCGGAAGCCCTGCAGTGGCATTTTGAGCTGACGGTCAACACCGCCGCTATCGTTGAGAACTATGCCACCCTGACCCGCAGCGAATCGCTGCTGCCGCTGGTGGGCGATAAAGCTCAGCTGCAGCAGTATGCCGCCGCGACGCCGATCGTCGATATGGTCCGTTTCTCCCCGGCGCAGCTGGACGCCGAGGCGTTAATCGGTCTGCTGCGCCCGCTGACGCCGCGTCTGTACTCCATTGCCTCCTCGCAGGCGGAAGTGGAGAGCGAAGTGCATGTCACCGTGGGCGTGGTGCGCTATGACATTGAAGGCCGCGCCCGGGCTGGCGGCGCCTCCAGCTTCCTCGCCGACCGCGTGGAAGAGGATGGCGAAGTCCGCGTCTTCATCGAGCACAATGACAACTTCCGTCTGCCGGCTAACCCGGAGACGCCGGTGATCATGATTGGCCCGGGCACCGGTATTGCGCCGTTCCGCGCCTTCATGCAGCAGCGAGCAGCGGACGGGGCGCCAGGTAAGAACTGGCTGTTCTTCGGCAACCCGCACTTCACTGAAGATTTCCTCTATCAGGTGGAGTGGCAGAGCTATGTAAAAGAGGGGCTGCTGACCCGTATCGATCTGGCCTGGTCCCGCGATCAACAACAAAAAATCTATGTGCAGGACAAACTGCGTGAGCAGGGGGCCGAGCTGTGGCGCTGGATCAATGATGGCGCCCACATTTATGTCTGCGGCGACGCCAATCGTATGGCGAAAGACGTGGAACAGACTTTACTGGAAGTGATTGCCGAATACGGCGCGATGGACGCCGAAGCGGCGGACGAATTTTTAAGTGAGCTGCGCGTTGAGCGCCGTTATCAGCGAGATGTCTACTAATGAGCGAAAAACATCCGGGGCCTTTAGTGGTCGAAGGTAAACTGACCGATGCCGAGCGTATGAAGCTCGAGAGCAACTACCTGCGCGGCACCATTGCGGAAGATTTAAACGACGGTCTGACCGGCGGTTTTAAAGGCGATAACTTCCTGCTGATCCGTTTCCACGGTATGTACCAGCAGGACGATCGCGATATCCGCGCGGAACGCGCCGCTCAGAAGCTGGAGCCGCGCCATGCAATGCTCCTGCGCTGCCGTCTGCCGGGCGGGGTGATCACCACCACCCAGTGGAAGGCGATCGATAAGTTTGCCGCCGAGAACACCATTTACGGCAGTATTCGCCTGACCAACCGGCAGACTTTCCAGTTCCACGGCATTTTGAAAAAGAACGTCAAGCCGGTGCATCAGATGCTGCACTCGGTGGGGCTGGACGCGCTGGCCACCGCCAACGATATGAACCGTAACGTGCTGTGCACCTCCAACCCGTACGAGTCGCAGCTGCACGCCGAGGCCTACGAGTGGGCGAAAAAGATCTCCGAGCATCTGCTGCCGCGCACCCGCGCCTATGCCGAAATCTGGCTGGATCAGAAAAAGGTCGCCACCACTGACGAAGAGCCGATCCTCGGTCAGACCTATCTGCCGCGTAAGTTTAAAACCACGGTGGTGATCCCGCCGCAGAACGATATCGATCTGCACGCCAACGACATGAACTTCGTGGCGATCGCCGAAAACGGCAAGCTGGTGGGCTTTAACCTGCTGGTGGGCGGCGGTCTGTCTATCGAACACGGTAACAAAAAAACCTACGCCCGCACGGCGAGCGAATTCGGTTATCTGCCGCTGGAGCATACTCTGGCGGTGGCGGAAGCGGTCGTGACCACCCAGCGCGACTGGGGTAACCGTACCGACCGTAAGAATGCGAAAACCAAGTACACCCTTGAGCGCGTTGGCGTCGAAACCTTCAAGGCGGAAGTGGAGCGCCGGGCAGGTATTAAGTTTGAGCCGATCCGCCCGTACGAATTCACCGGGCGCGGCGACCGCATCGGCTGGGTGAAGGGGATTGATGATAAATGGCACCTGACGCTGTTTATTGAAAACGGCCGCATTCTGGATTATCCGGGGCGCCCGCTGAAAACCGGTCTGCTGGAGATTGCTAAGATCCATCAAGGCGAATTCCGCATCACCGCCAACCAGAACCTGATCGTCGCCAGCGTACCGGAAGATCAGAAGGCGCGGATCGAGAAGCTGGCGCGGGATCATGGCCTGATGAATGCCGTCACCCCGCAGCGCGAAAACTCGATGGCCTGCGTCTCCTTCCCGACCTGCCCGCTGGCGATGGCGGAAGCCGAGCGTTTCCTGCCGTCGTTTATCGACAAGGTGGAAGGGGTGATGAGCAAGCACGGCGTGAGCGATGAGCATATCGTCACCCGCGTCACCGGCTGCCCGAACGGCTGCGGTCGCGCGATGCTCGCGGAAGTGGGGCTGGTGGGGAAAGCGCCAGGTCGCTATAACCTGCACATCGGCGGTAACCGCAGCGGCACCCGCATCCCGCGGATGTACCGGGAGAACATTACCGAGTCGGAAATTCTCGACTCGCTAGACCAACTGGTAGGGCGCTGGGCGAAAGAGCGCGAAGCGGGTGAAGGCTTCGGCGACTTTACGGTGCGTGCGGGCATCATTCGCCCGGTGCTCGATCCAGCCCGCGATTTCTGGGAGTAACATCCTGGTGCCCGGTGGCGCGTAGCGATCCGGGCCTGTAAAACCCGTAGGCCGGGCAAACGCAGTGCCGCCCGGCAAAACAGGCAAACGAGGTTCTTATGTCCGTACTCGATCTAAACGCGCTTAATGCATTGCCGAAAGTGGAACGCATTCTGGCACTCGCGGAAACCAACGCCCAGCTGGAAAAGCTCGACGCCGAAGGGCGTGTGGCCTGGGCGCTGGAAAACCTGCCGGGAGACTATGTGCTGTCGTCAAGCTTTGGCATTCAGGCGGCGGTGAGTTTGCACCTGGTGAACCAGATCCGCCCGGACATTCCGGTGATCCTTACCGATACCGGTTACTTGTTCCCGGAAACCTACCAGTTTATTGATGAGCTGACGGACAAACTCAAGCTGAACCTGAAGGTCTACCGCGCGGCTGAAAGCGCGGCCTGGCAGGAGGCGCGCTACGGCAAGCTGTGGGAGCAGGGCGTTGAGGGCATTGAGAAATACAATGAGATCAACAAGGTTGAACCGATGAACCGGGCGCTGAAAGAGCTCAACGCGCAGACGTGGTTTGCCGGTCTGCGCCGCGAGCAGTCGGGCAGCCGGGCTACGCTTCCGGTGCTGGCGGTCCAGCGCGGGGTGTTCAAGGTGTTGCCGATTATCGACTGGGATAACCGGACGGTGTATCAGTACCTGCAAAAGCACGGGCTGAAATACCATCCGCTGTGGGATCAGGGCTATCTGTCGGTAGGCGATACCCACACCACCCGCAAATGGGAGCCGGGCATGGCAGAAGAAGAGACCCGGTTCTTCGGGCTTAAACGCGAGTGCGGATTGCACGAGGGTTAATAGCGCCTCCTGAGGGAAAGGTGTGCAAGAGAACACGCGGGTGATGCCGCGTGTTCATTTGCAGCCGTCAGCTTTTCTTCTCCACCTTCGCCAGCTCTTTCACCAGCGGCAGCATCACTTTCACGACATCGCGCCCGCGATGCTCGATCCGTCCCGGCAGCGCGTGGTCGATATACTGCTGATTATCCAGCTGCACGTCATGCCAGCTGATGCCCTGCGGGAAGCTGCGCGATTTGCTCCGCTGCTGATAGCCATCTTTCTTGCCTAATGACCAGTTGGTCGCTTCCACCGACAGCACCGGGATCCCCGCGTTGTCGAAGACGCTGGCGTCATTACAGCAGCTGGTGCCTTTCGGGTAAGCCGGATTGAGTCCCGGATTGGTGTAGGCGGCAATGCCTTTGCTGCGGGCGATAGCCAACGCGCGATCGCGGGTCAGCTTGCGTACCGAGGCCGGCGTGCGGCGGCCGCTGTTGAAGTAAAGCTTATCGCCTACCACCAGGTTATCGAGATTGATCACCAGCAGGGTATTTTTCTTTTCCGCCTCGCTCATCCGCTGCAGCAGGTTTTGCGCGCCGAGACGACCTTCCTCTTCGCCGCTGGTGGCGATAAAGCGAATGCCATAGCGGGTGGGGACGTTCTTTAAATGCTCCGCCAGCTCCAGCATCACCCCGAGCCCCATTGCGTTGTCGTCAATTCCCTGCAGCGTCAGGCCGCCGAGGTTGTTTTCGACGTCTTTATCGCTCTGCGGCGCGTAGGTATCAAGGTGGGCCATGATGATGATTTGCTGGCGAGACTGGCCTTCATGGGCGGCGATCACCGTACTGCCGGTGGCGTTATGCCAGTTTTTACGCTGGTTGCTGTCGGTATAGATGTAGCGGGTATTGAAGCTCCGCACGTCGCTCTGATAGCCCATCCGGGCGAACTGCTGGCGCAGATAGTCAGCTGAGAGCATTTCCGGGGGCGTTCCGGTCATACGTCCCGGGAAGACGGTGGCGATATGGCGAGCCTGACTACTGGCGGTGTCGCCCAGCGCACAGAAGGCGGGGGCGGCGGCGAAAACAAAACCGGTGCCGAGCGCCAGCGGAAGCAGACGGCGGCACAACGCGGAAAACATAAGGGGTCCTTACACGAACGAGACAATTTGACGCGTACAGTATGAAACTGTGACCGCGGTTAAACAATTTCAATTGCTCTTAAATAGCGGAAAAATAGCGTGTTAAGCACTTTTTGATATTTGGATTTCCATCGCGTTATTCCTTTGTGTCACAACTCATTCCATTTCGTAATTTCATTTGCTCTAAGGCGCACCCTATAGTCGCAGTATCGCTGATTGTAAGAGAGTTGTTACCCCGTGGATTACTTGCCCCTTTTTGCCGAACTGAAACAAAGGCCCGTACTGGTGATCGGCGGCGGTGAGATTGCCGAGCGCAAGATCAAGTTCCTGCTGCGAGCCCAGGCGCAGGTGCAGGTGGTCGCCGGGACGTTGTCTCCGGCGCTGGCCGATCTGGCGGCGCGCCAGGCGCTTAGCTGGCGGGCGACGGAATTTAGCGACGCTCTGGTGGACGATGTCTTTCTGGTGATTGCCGCCACGGAGGACGAGGCGCTTAACCAGCGGGTGTTTGCGGCGGCTAACGCGCGCTACCGACTGGTCAACGTAGTGGATAACCAGGCGCTGTGCTCGTTTGTTTTCCCTTCTATCGTCGACCGTTCGCCGCTGCTGGTGGCGATCTCCTCCAGCGGGAAAGCGCCGGTGCTGTCGCGCATTCTGCGCGAAAAAATCGAAGCGCTGCTGCCGACGAACCTCGGGCGTCTGGCGGAATCGGCGAGCTACTGGCGCAACCATCTCAAAACCCGTCTGACGACCACCGAAGCGCGTCGCCGCTTTTGGGAGCGGGTCTTTACCGGTCGCTTCGCCAGCCTGATGGTGGCGGGCAACGCTGCGGAGGCGGAAAAGGCGCTGCAGGATGAGCTGGATAAGCCCGAACGCGAAACGGGTGAAATTATTCTGGTAGGGGCCGGACCGGGCGATGCCGGGCTGCTGACCCTGCGTGGCTTGCAGGCGATCCAGCAGGCGGACGTGGTTTTCCACGATCATCTGGTGACCCAGCCGGTTCTCGAGCTGGTGCGCCGCGATGCCGAGCTGGTTTGCGTCGGCAAACGCGCCGGCGAGCACTCGGTGCCGCAGCATGAAACCAATCAGCTGCTGGTGGAGGCGGCGAAGGCGGGGAAAACCGTCGTGCGCCTGAAAGGCGGCGATCCGTTTATTTTTGGCCGCGGCGCTGAAGAGCTGCAGGCCGCCGCCGCTGCGGGCATCCCGTTCCAGGTGGTGCCTGGCGTCACTGCCGCCGCCGGCGCGACGGCCTACGCCGGTATTCCGCTGACCCATCGCGATTATGCGCAAAGCGCCGTCTTTGTCACCGGGCACTATAAGCCGGACAGCACCCCCTTCGACTGGGCGCTGTTGGCGAAGAGCCAACAGACGCTGGCGATTTACATGGGCACCATGAAGGCGGCGGAAATCAGCGCCCAGCTGATTGCCCACGGTCGCGACAGCAATACGCCGGTAGCGGTGATATCCCGCGGTACCCGCGACGATCAGCAGACGATAACCGGCACATTGCAACAACTCGAACACCTGGCGAAAGACGCCCCGATGCCCGCCCTGCTGGTGGTCGGCGAAGTGGTGCAGCTGCATCAGCAGCTCGCCTGGTTTCAACATACATCATCCGCCGAGGGGTTTAACTCTTCGGTGGTCAATCTGGCTTAAGGAACGGTTATGGACCAAAAACGACTCACTCACCTGCGGCAACTGGAGGCGGAAAGCATCCATATTATTCGTGAGGTGGCCGCCGAATTTTCTAACCCGGTGATGATGTACTCCATCGGGAAAGATTCCAGCGTAATGCTGCATCTGGCGCGCAAAGCGTTTTATCCGGGAACCCTGCCGTTCCCGCTGCTGCACGTCGATACCGGCTGGAAATTCCGTGAGATGTATGAGTTCCGCGACCGTACCGCCAAAGCCTATGGCTGCGAGCTGCTGGTGCATAAAAACCCGGAAGGGGTGGCGATGGGCATTAACCCGTTCGTCCACGGCAGCGCCAAGCATACCGATATCATGAAAACCGAAGGGCTGAAGCAGGCGCTGAACAAATACGGCTTTGACGCCGCATTCGGCGGCGCGCGCCGTGATGAGGAGAAATCCCGCGCCAAAGAGCGCATCTACTCCTTCCGCGACCGCTTCCACCGCTGGGACCCGAAAAACCAGCGTCCGGAGCTGTGGCACAACTACAACGGCCAGATTAACAAAGGCGAAAGCATCCGCGTCTTCCCGCTCTCCAACTGGACCGAGCTGGATATCTGGCAGTACATCTATCTGGAAAACATCGAAATCGTGCCGCTGTATCTGGCCGCTGAGCGCCCGGTGCTGGAGCGCGACGGCATGCTGATGATGATCGATGACGACCGTATCGATCTGCAGCCGGGCGAAGTGATTGAAAAGCGGATGGTGCGTTTCCGTACCCTCGGCTGCTGGCCGCTGACCGGCGCAGTGGAGTCTGAAGCGCAAACGCTGCCGGAAATTATTGAAGAGATGCTGGTATCCACCACCAGCGAACGTCAGGGGCGCGTCATTGACCGCGACCAGGCCGGCTCGATGGAGCTGAAGAAACGTCAGGGGTATTTCTAAGGAGCCGCCATGAACACGACCATTGCCCAACAAATTGCTAATGAAGGCGGCGTAGAAGCTTATCTGCACGCGCAACAGCACAAGAGCCTGCTGCGTTTTCTGACCTGCGGCAGCGTCGATGACGGTAAAAGCACCCTGATTGGCCGTCTGCTGCACGATACCCGCCAGATCTATGAAGATCAGCTCTCTTCGCTGCATAACGACAGCAAGCGCCACGGCACCCAGGGCGAAAAACTGGACCTGGCGCTGCTGGTGGATGGCCTGCAGGCCGAGCGCGAGCAGGGCATCACCATCGACGTGGCCTATCGCTATTTCTCCACCGAGAAGCGCAAATTTATCATCGCTGACACCCCGGGGCACGAGCAGTACACCCGCAATATGGCCACCGGCGCGTCCACCTGCGATCTGGCGATCCTGCTGATCGACGCGCGCAAAGGCGTGCTGGATCAGACCCGCCGTCACAGCTTTATCTCCACCCTGCTGGGCATTAAACACCTGGTGGTGGCGGTCAACAAAATGGATCTCGTCGAGTTTAGCGAAGCGCGCTTCAACGAGATCCGTGAAGCTTACCTGACCTTTGCCGAGCAGCTGCCGGGCAACCTCGATATCCGCTTTGTACCGCTGTCGGCGCTGGAGGGCGATAACGTCGCCAGTCAGAGCGCGAACATGCCGTGGTACAGCGGCCCGACCCTGCTGGAAGTCCTCGAAACCGTGGAGATCCAACGGGTAGTAGAGAGCCAGCCGCTGCGCTTCCCGGTGCAGTATGTTAACCGTCCGAACCTCGATTTCCGCGGCTTCTCCGGTACGGTCGCCTCCGGCACCGTGCAGGTCGGCCAGCGCCTGAAGGTGCTGCCGTCGGGCGTCGAATCGAGCGTAGCGCGGATCGTCACCTTCGACGGCGATCTGCAGGAAGCCGCCGCCGGGGAAGCCATTACCATTGTGCTGAAAGATGAAATCGACATCAGCCGCGGCGACCTGCTGGTTGACGCGCAAGCCACGCTGCCGGCGGTGCAAAGCGCCAGCATCGACGTAGTATGGATGGCCGAGCAGGCGTTGACCCCGGGGCAGAGCTACGACATCAAAATCGCCGGTAAGAAGACCCGCGCCCGCGTGGACGCTATCCGTTACCAGGTGGATATTAACAACCTGACCCAGCGTGAAGTTGAGTCTCTGCCGCTGAACGGCATCGGGCTGGTGGAGCTGACCTTTGACGAACCTTTAGTGCTGGATCCGTATCAGCAAAACCCGGTGACCGGCGGGCTTATCTTTATCGATCGTCTGACCAACGTCACCGTCGGCGCCGGGATGGTCAACGAGCCGCACCTGCAGGCGTCGACGTCGGCATCGCAGTACAGCGCTTTCGAGCTGGAACTGAACCAGCTGATCCGCAAACACTTCCCGCACTGGGACGCCCGCGACCTGCTGGGAGGCAAATAATGGCCCAGCATGACGAAAACGTCGTCTGGCATGCCCACCCTGTGACCCAGCAGCAGCGGGAACAGCATCACGGCCATCGCGGCGTGGTGCTGTGGTTTACCGGCCTTTCGGGGTCGGGTAAATCCACCGTCGCCGGGGCGCTGGAGGAAGCCTTGCATGAGCGCGGCGTCAGCACCTATCTGCTGGACGGCGATAACGTGCGTCATGGCCTGTGCAGCGACCTGGGATTCAGCGATGAGGATCGCAAAGAGAACATTCGCCGCGTCGGTGAAGTGGCCAGGCTGATGGTCGATGCCGGGCTGGTTGTATTGACGGCATTTATATCTCCGCACCGCGCGGAGCGACAGATGGTGCGCGAGCGCCTGGGGGAGGGACGCTTTATCGAAGTGTTCGTCGATACCCCGCTGGCCATTTGCGAGGCGCGGGATCCGAAAGGATTGTATAAGAAGGCGCGGGCAGGGGAATTACGCAATTTTACCGGCATAGACTCGGTCTATGAGGCACCGGAAAAGGCGGAAATTCATCTGGATGGTGAACAATTGGTAACAAATTTGGTGCACCAACTATTAGACCTGCTGCAACAGAGCGATATTATCAGATCCTGAAACGGCAGCGGCATCGAGGGGTGCCGGTTGCCCGGTCTACAGGATTCGATATGCGCAATACCCAGAACCTCAGTATTATTCGTTCAGAACCGCCTCCGGCGACCGGCGACGAGACCACCTGGTCTTTGTCGGGCGCTGCCGTGGGCTTTATTTCATGGCTGCTGGCGCTGGGTATTCCCTTCCTTCTCTATGGCAGTAATACACTTTTCTTCCTCCTCTACACCTGGCCATTCTTCCTTGCGTTGATGCCAGTGGCGGTGGTGGTCGGTATTGCGCTGCACTCTCTGCTCAATGGCAAACTGCTCTATAGCGCCAGCGCGACCATCCTGACCGTCGGGCTGATGTTTGCGCTACTCTTCCTCTGGCTGTTGGGATAACCCGTTTCTGGTATGAATCAAGCATGGGTATCAGCGGCAAAAATATGGTACAGTCCCCGCGTTACGCGGCATCGTCCGCGCGCCCCGGTAGCGTACCCGGGCGAGTTTTGGGATGATGATGCCGTTTTTCAGGGGGCAGGATGGGTAAACTAACGCTGCTATTATTAGCTTTGCTGGTCTGGCTACAGTATTCGCTGTGGTTCGGTAAAAACGGCCTGCATGACTACACGCGGGTTAACGACGACGTCACCGCCCAGCAGGCGACTAACGCCAAATTAAAAGCACGCAACGATCAGCTGTTTGCCGAAATTGACGACCTCAACGGCGGTCAGGAAGCGATCGAGGAGCGTGCGCGCAATGAACTCAGCATGACCCGCCCGGGCGAAACCTTCTATCGTCTGGTACCGGATGCGTCTAAACGCAACCAGGCATCGGGGCAACAGCAGAACAATCGATAACCAGGCCCAGGATTACGACATGGCAGCCACTTTTCCGGGCATTTGCGCCGTGGTGCCGGCAGCCGGTTTTGGCCGCCGCATGCAAACGGAATGCCCGAAACAATATCTCTCAATCGGTAACAAAACGATTCTCGAACATGCGGTCGCCGCGCTGCTGGCGGATCCGCGCGTCCAGCGCGTGGTGATTGCCGTCAGCCCCGGCGATCGGCGCTTCAGCCAGCTGCCGCTGGCCCAGCACCCGCAAATTACCGTCGTGGATGGCGGCGCCGAGCGCGCCGATTCGGTACTCGCCGGCCTGCAGGCGTTACCGGAAGCGCAGTGGGTGCTGGTGCATGACGCCGCGCGCCCCTGCCTGCATCAGGATGACCTCAGCCGCCTGCTGGCACTCTGTGAAACCAGCCGCATCGGCGGGATCCTCGCGGCCCCGGTGCGCGACACCATGAAGCGCGCCGAGCCGGGCAAAACCGCCGTCGCCCATACCGTCGATCGTAATGACCTGTGGCACGCGCTCACCCCGCAATTTTTCCCTCGCGAGCTGCTGGTGGATTGCCTCACCCGGGCGCTGAACGAGGGGGCCACCATCACCGATGAAGCCTCGGCGCTGGAGTACTGTGGCTTCCATCCGCAGCTGGTCGCCGGACGCGCTGATAATATTAAAGTGACGCGCCCGGAAGATCTGGCGCTGGCGGAATTTTACCTCACCCGTTCCCGACACCAGGAGAAAGCTTAATGCGAATTGGACATGGTTTTGACGTACACGCTTTTGGCGGTGAAGGCCCAATCATCATTGGCGGGGTACGCATTCCTTATGAAAAAGGGCTGCTGGCCCACTCCGACGGCGACGTCGCGCTGCATGCGCTGACCGACGCGCTGCTGGGCGCCGCGGCGCTCGGCGATATTGGCAAGCTGTTCCCGGATACCGATCCGGCGTTTAAAGGCGCCGACAGCCGCGAACTGCTGCGCGAAGCGTGGCGCCGCATTCAGGCCAAAGGCTATACGCTCGGCAACGTCGACGTCACCATTATCGCCCAGGCACCGAAAATGCTGCCGCATATCCCGCAGATGCGTGTCTTTATCGCTGAAGATCTCGGCTGCCATATGGACGACGTCAACGTGAAAGCGACCACCACCGAGAAGCTGGGCTTCACCGGCCGCGGGGAAGGGATCGCCTGCGAAGCGGTCGCGCTGCTGCGTAAGGCCGACAAATGATCGCCTTTGACCAACTGACCTGGCTGCACGGCAAGCCGCAGAGCAGCGGGCTGCTGAAAGCCAATCCGGAAGATTTTCTGGTAGTGGAAGACCTGGGCTTTGCCCCGGACGGCGAAGGCGAGCACGTGCTGGTGCGGATCCTTAAAAACGGCTGCAATACGCGCTTTGTCGCCGACGCGCTGGCGAAATTCCTCAAAATCCATGCCCGTGAAGTGAGCTTCGCCGGGCAAAAAGATAAGCACGCCGTCACCGAGCAGTGGCTGTGCGCTCGGGTGCCCGGCAAAGAGATGCCGGATCTGAGCAAATTTCAGCTTGAGGGCTGCCAGGTACTGGAATATGCCCGCCATAAGCGTAAGCTGCGATTAGGCGCGCTGAAGGGCAACCAGTTTACCCTGATCCTGCGCGAGATTAGCGATCGCCAGGAGGTGGAGACGCGTCTGCAGGCCATCGCTGAACGGGGCGTGCCGAACTATTTCGGCGCTCAGCGCTTCGGCATTGGCGGCAGTAACCTGCAGGGCGCGCTGCGCTGGGCGGAGAGCGGCGCGCCGGTGCGCGATCGCAATAAGCGCAGTTTTTGGTTGTCGGCGGCCCGCAGCGCGTTGTTTAATCAGCAAGTCAGTATTAGATTAAAAAAAACGGAATTTAATCAGGTTGTTGATGGCGATGCGCTACAATTAGCGGGGCGTGGGAGCTGGTTTGTCGTCACACCGGAAGAACTCGAGGTTTCGCAGGCGCGGGTGCACAACCGCGAACTGATGATCACGGCTGCGCTACCGGGCAGCGGCGACTGGGGAAGCCAGCGCGACGCCCTGGCCGCCGAGCAGGCCGCCATCGCCGAGGAAACCTCGCTGCAGACACTGTTGGTGCGGGAGAAAGTCGAGGCGGCGCGCCGGGCGATGCTCCTCTATCCGCAGCAGTTGAGCTGGAACTGGTGGGATGATGTAACCGTTGAACTGCGTTTCTGGCTGCCGGCGGGCAGCTTCGCCACCAGCGTGGTCAGGGAGCTTATCAATACAACGGGTGACTATGCGAATATTGCTGAGTAACGATGACGGGATCCATGCGCCGGGGATACAGACCCTGGCGAAGGCCTTAAGGGAGTTTGCCGAGGTCCAGGTGGTTGCACCCGATCGTAACCGCAGCGGGGCTTCGAATTCGCTGACGCTGGAATCGTCATTGCGCACCTTTACCTATGAAAATGGCGATATCGCCGTCCAGATGGGGACGCCGACGGACTGCGTCTATCTTGGCGTGAACGCGCTGATGCGCCCGCGCCCGGACATCGTCGTTTCCGGCATCAACGCCGGACCCAACCTGGGCGATGACGTCATTTACTCCGGCACCGTGGCGGCGGCGATGGAAGGCCGCCATCTGGGGTTCCCCGCGCTGGCCGTGTCGCTCAATGGCTATCAACACTACGACACCGCCGCGGCGGTGACCTGTACTCTCCTGCGCGGACTCAGCCGTGAACCGCTGCGCACCGGGCGGATCCTCAACGTCAATGTCCCGGACCTGCCCCTTGACCAGATCAAAGGCATCCGCGTGACCCGCTGCGGCAACCGCCATCCTGCCGATCAGGTGATCCCGCAAAAGGATCCGCGCGGCAATACCCTGTACTGGATAGGCCCGCCGGGCGATAAGCGCGACGCCGGGCCGGGCACCGATTTTGCGGCAGTGGATGAAGGCTATGTTTCCGTTACGCCATTGCACGTCGATTTAACCGCCCATCAGGCGCATGAGGTGGTCACCGATTGGCTGGAACGTGTCGGGGTTGACAGGCAATGGTAAGTAAACGTGTTGAAAGTTTGTTGAATCAACTGCGCACGCAGGGCATCGTCGATGAACGTGTCCTCGAGGCGATCGCGCGCGTCCCGCGCGAAAAGTTTGTTGATGAAGCCTTTGAACATAAAGCGTGGGAAAACACCGCGCTGCCGATTGGCCAGGGGCAAACCATCTCCCAGCCGTACATGGTGGCGCGGATGACCGAGCTGCTGACGTTGACGCCGGAGTCGCGGGTGCTGGAGATCGGCACCGGTTCCGGTTACCAGACGGCCATCCTGGCGCATCTGGTGCATCACGTTTGCTCGGTAGAGCGAATTAAGAGTTTACAGTGGCAGGCGCGTCGTCGCCTGAAACAACTTGATTTACATAATGTTTCAACCCGTCATGGCGATGGGTGGCAAGGTTGGCAGGCGCGGGCGCCGTTTGATGCCATTATTGTGACGGCGGCGCCGCCGGAAATACCGACCGCGCTGCTGGCGCAGCTGGATGACGACGGCGTGCTGGTACTGCCGGTTGGCGAGGAGCATCAGTTTCTCAAACGGATCCGTCGCCGGGGCAACGAATTTATCATTGATACCGTCGAGGCCGTTCGCTTTGTTCCCCTGGTGAAAGGGGAGCTGGCCTGAGACCCGGATTATTCCAGGTTTTTTTTGCCTGACTTTAGGCGTAGGGTGGACACATTTTTCAGTGTCCTGGCCGGGCGTCGCCCGGTAAGCAAGATATTGGCAGTTAACATATTCCTGGGGGATAAATGAGCGCGGGAAGCACCAAATTTACCGTCAGCCGTATTGCGGCTCTTTCACTGGTTTCACTCTGGCTGGCCGGATGTACCAACACCAATAATCCGCCTGCGCCGGTCAGCTCTGCCGGCGGTGCCGCCTCTTCCAGCACCAACTCCGGCATGTTGATTACGCCGCCATCCTCCGGCGTCAAGTCTGCTCCTCAGGCGCAGCCGATCCAGCCGGTACAGACCCAGACCATTCAGCCGCAGCCAATGGCGCAGGAGCCGGTGCAGACGGTGAATGGCAAGATCGTTTATAACCGCAAATATGGCGATATTCCGAAAGGTAGCTATACCGGCGGCAGTACCTATACGGTCAAACGCGGCGACACGCTGTTCTATATCGCCTGGGTCACCGGCAACGATTTCCGTGACCTGGCGCAACGCAACAATGTCCCGGCCCCGTACGCTCTGAACGTCGGCCAGGTGCTGCAGGTCGGCAACGCTTCAGGCCAGCCGATCACCGGTGAAAATGCCGTTTCTCAGGCCAGCGCAAGGGCGAGCGGCGGTGCGACGGCCACCACAACTTCTGCACAAAAATCGACCGCGGTGGTTGCTTCACAACCGACTATTACGTATTCTGAATCCTCAGGTGAACAAAGTGCTACCAAGATGTTGCCTAATAATAAACCAGCGACCACGACCTCGACGGTCGTCGCGCCGGTGACGGCACCAACAACGGTGAGCACAACCCAGCCGACTGCAAGCAGTACGTCAACCAGTTCGCCGATCTCATCATGGCGCTGGCCGACTGATGGCAAAGTTATCGAGAACTTTAGTGGCGCGGAAGGCGGCAATAAAGGTATCGACATTGCAGGCAGTAAGGGACAGGCTATTGTCGCGACCGCCGATGGGCGCGTCGTCTATGCCGGTAACGCACTGCGCGGCTACGGTAATCTTATTATCATCAAACACAACGATGATTACCTGAGTGCCTACGCTCATAACGATACCATGCTGGTTCGGGAGCAACAGGAAGTCAAAGCGGGGCAGAAAATCGCTACCATGGGTAGCACCGGAACCAGCTCAACAAGATTACATTTTGAAATTCGTTACAAGGGGAAATCCGTCAACCCGCTGCAGTACTTACCGCAGCGATAATTTGGCAAAGTACGGATAAGCGAAGCATTAGCTAACAGGCGCCAGGGCGGTGTCTATGCGCCTCTCGCAGAGAGGAGTAGGGGAAATCGTCCTGGCGTCTTTTGTTGATGCACCGTGGAAGGTGCTTTGCTCAGGGATCACGGGTAGGAGCCACCTTTATGAGTCAGAATACGCTGAAAGTTCATGATTTAAATGAAGACGCGGAATTTGATGAGAACGGAATTGAGGTTTTCGACGAGAAGGCCTTAGTAGAAGAGGAACCCAGTGATAGCGATCTGGCTGAGGAAGAGCTGCTGTCGCAAGGCGCAACGCAACGCGTGCTTGACGCCACTCAGCTTTATCTTGGAGAGATTGGTTATTCCCCACTGCTGACCGCGGAAGAGGAAGTCTATTTCGCGCGTCGCGCACTGCGTGGTGATGTCGCTTCACGCCGTCGCATGATTGAAAGCAACCTGCGTCTGGTGGTGAAGATTGCCCGTCGTTACAGCAATCGTGGTCTGGCGCTGCTGGATCTGATTGAAGAAGGTAACCTCGGCCTGATCCGCGCCGTTGAGAAGTTTGACCCGGAACGTGGGTTCCGTTTTTCGACCTATGCGACCTGGTGGATCCGCCAGACCATTGAACGGGCGATCATGAACCAAACCCGTACGATCCGTTTGCCGATCCACATTGTCAAAGAGCTGAACGTCTATCTGCGTACCGCGCGCGAGTTGTCCCATAAGCTGGACCACGAGCCGAGCGCGGAAGAGATTGCCGAACAGCTGGACAAACCGGTCGATGACGTCAGCCGTATGCTGCGTCTGAACGAGCGCATCACCTCGGTGGATACCCCGCTGGGTGGCGATTCAGAAAAAGCGCTGCTGGATATTCTGGCCGATGAGAAAGAGAACGGCCCGGAAGACACCACGCAGGACGATGATATGAAACAAAGCATCGTTAAATGGCTGTTCGAACTGAACGCCAAGCAGCGTGAGGTTCTGGCGCGTCGTTTCGGTCTGCTGGGTTATGAAGCCGCCACCCTGGAAGATGTGGGCCGTGAAATTGGCCTCACCCGCGAGCGTGTGCGTCAGATCCAGGTGGAAGGTCTGCGTCGTCTGCGGGAAATTCTGCAGGGGCAAGGACTGAATATCGAAGCGCTCTTCCGCGAATAAGATCTTTTCTCTCAAAAAGGCCCCCTCGAAAGTCGGGGCCTTTTTCTTTGCGCTAGCCGCGGCGGGTTTCCTGCAGATGGCGCCAGACAATTTTCCCTTCCGCTTGCTGAAAAATCGCCGTCGACCAGCGTACGTTCTCACTGCCATCCGCCAGCGTTTGGCGTTCACGGTATAGCACGGCGGCGCCGTCGTGCCACTCGCTGATGATTTTCGTCTGATCCACCACGATGTGTAATCCCGGACGGCTTGCGCCCGCCTGGTGGAAAAAACGGCTCACCGTCGGGTAGTCCATCTTATCGCCGCTCAGAGGGATCATAGTGAATTCGGCGGCAAAACGGCTCATCAGCGCCTCAGCGCTCCCTTCCCCCTGGCTTAACCAGCGTTCGATAAGGACATGGGCGTCGAGGACTTCCTGCAGATACGGGTTCATGACTTCTCCAGAGTGGTGTGCAGGCGATGGATAATCGCCCGATTATTCAGCCGCAGGCAACACAGCAGCGGCAACAGGGTTATGGCGGCGGCGCAGCTAAACGCGCCTTGCCAGGCGTAGGCCGGCGGGAATATCCTCAGCAGCAGAGCGAGCAGCGCGCTGCCGGCAAAGAAGCTGAGCTGGCGGTTAAGGTTCCACAGCGCGCTGGCGTCAGGCATCTCTTCGCCAGGCGTATGCAGGAAAGCGCTGCTTTGCGCGGTGCTGCTGCATAAGCTACCTCCGCCGCCCATCAGCGTAAAGGCCAGAATCAACAGCGCCAGCGGGCTGTGCGCATCGACCTGCAGCAGCAGCAGGATCCCTGCCGCCTGAAGCAGGCAGCCGACTATCACCAGAGGCCGCGGTCCGAAGCGGTTGAAATACCTGCCGGTAAAGGTGATGGCGACAAACGAGGCCAGCGACCAGGGCACCATCAGGGCGCCAATGGCCCCCGGCGCCATCCCGGTGACGCGTTGCAGGTAGAACATTCCCACGACGTTGACGCCAATAAACATTCCCGGTACGCAGAGATAAATAAGCATGGCGAAGCGCAGGAGAGGATCGGCCAGCAACGACAGCGGGAGCAAGCGGGCCGGCCGGACAGGGGCGGAGGTGTCGTTCAGCCATCGCGCCGCCAGCATAAAGGTAAGCAGGGCGACAGGCAGGCTGGCGAAAAAGACCCAGCGCCAGCTGAAGGCCTGGACTAGCAGACCGCCGATCGCCGGCGAGCAGGCGGGCGCCAGCAGGCCGACCAGCATCACCGCCGCCGATAGCTTCGCCCGCTCCTGCGGCTGAAACAGCGGCCAGGTCAGCGCCTGACCGAGGGGGATTAGCAGCCCGCCGCCCATCCCCTGCAACGTCCGCCAGAAAATCAGCGCACCCAGGCTGTGGGCCAGCCCTGATGCCAGCGCGCCGAGGCTGAACAGCCCCAGCGAGAGTAAAAACAGCCGTTTTGGTCCACAGCGCTGGCTGAGCCAGGCGCTGAACGGCACGACGACCGTCAGGCCAAGAATATAGGCATTGCTGACCCACGCCAGCTGCGAGACGGATACCGCCAGCGCGTGGCTGATAGCCGGGAAGGCGATGCTGGCGATAAACATATTGATTAAGTCGAGAAAAAAGCCGAACAGAAAAACGGTGGCAACGCGGTGGCGATAGGTCATGATTCACTCCCTCAGACAGGCGGCTACTGTAAACCCGGCGCCACGGGGGATAAACGGGGTGAATCGGGATATACTGTCTGAATATTTTTGACAATCATCCGGACGACGATGCTAAACCTTCAGCGCGTGACCATGTTTATCGCCGTGGTGGACGCCGGCAGCTTCACCCAGGCCGCCGCGGCGCTGGGGCAGACCAAAGCGGTGGTCAGCTTTAACGTAAGGCAACTGGAAAATGAGCTGGGGGTGACCCTGCTGCTGCGTTCGACGCGCCGTCTGCGGCTCACTGACGCCGGGGCGCTGTTCTATCAGCGTGGGGTGGCGTTGCTGAAAGCGGCGGAAAATCTGCAGGATGAGGTTCGGGCCAGCCATAGCGGTTTAAGCGGAGAGCTGCGGATCACCACTACGCCGGAGTATGGCGCACAGGTTATCATCCCGGCGCTGGCGGCGTTTTCCCGTCATCATCCGGCGTTACGGGTGCGGCACGTCTCGTCCTCCCATCATGCGGATCTTATCTCCGAACGATTTGACGTGGCGATACGCCTCGGCACGTTGGCCGATTCCCGCTACCGGGCGACGCGGATTGCCAGTTTTGCGATCCTGCCCGTCGCCTCACCGGCCTGGCTGGCGAGCCATCCGCTGCAGACGCTGTCCGATCTGGCGCAAGCTGACTGGATTATTCACGAGCGTCTGCCGGCGCCGCTGCGCTGGCAGCTGCGAACGGATGAACAGGCAGAGGTGGATTTTACGATAGTCAACGCGCCACGGTTTTCAGCCGACAGCGCCACGGCGCTGATGAGCTTTGCTCTGGCCGGATGCGGCGTCGCTTTGCTGCCTGCCTGGCTGGTGGCCGGGAAACTGGCGCAGCGGGAGCTGGTGGCTGTCCTGCCGGAATACCATTTCCCGCCGCAGGGCGTTTATGCCCTTTTTCCCGATGCGCAGCATATGCCGACCCGGGTGCGGGCGTTTATCGACTTTCTGCGTGAGCAGCTCGACTAGGCGCTTGCTCAGGGAACCATCATCTTACGCACCAGCCGGGAGAACTGCTCGCGTTCATCATCGCTCAAGCGGCCGAGAAACTCGTCATCGACCTCATTGCCTTGCGGAATGGAACGGTTAAGCAGCGCCTCGCCTTCGTCGGTCAGAAAGACAAAACGGCGGCGTTTATCGGCCGGATCGTGCTCCCGGCGCACCAGGCCGCGCGCTTCCATCCGGCTGAGCATCTCCGCCAGCGTGGCCTTAGTACTGACCGCCGCTTCAATCAGCACCACCTGTTCGATCCCCGGCTGCTCGGCAACCGAGCGCATCACCGCATACTGAGGCTTAGTCAGGTCCGGTAACGCCTGCTGCCAGCGGGCGGTATGTTGTTGAAAAAGCTGGCGCAGCAGGTGGAATGCTTCGTTTCGTAACTCCATGAATACTCCGTAACAAAACTGTCACCTCTATGATAGCTGTTCGTACGCCTTTTTATACCTTTTCCCTGTTTGATTAAAAATGCGCACGTATACGAACGATCTTGTCATTTGGCTCAGGAGTGGGTAATTTAAGTACAAAGTTCGTATACGAACAAAATGAATGAGGTGTGGAATGAAACTGATTATTGGGATGACGGGGGCCACCGGGGCTCCGCTTGGGGTGGCATTGCTGCAGGCGCTGCGCGATATGCCGGAGGTGGAAACCCATCTGGTGATGTCGAAATGGGCCAAAACCACCATCGAGCTGGAAACGCCGTGGACGGCACGGGAAGTGGCCGCGTTGGCGGACTTTTCCCACAGCCCGGCCGACCAGGCCGCCACCATCTCATCAGGTTCATTTCGCACCGACGGCATGATCGTTATTCCCTGCAGTATGAAGACGCTGGCGGGCATTCGCGCGGGCTATGCCGAAGGGCTGGTGGGCCGCGCGGCGGACGTGGTGCTTAAAGAGGGGCGCAAGCTGGTGCTGGTCCCGCGGGAAATGCCGCTCAGCACGATCCATCTGGAGAACATGCTGGCGCTGTCCCGGATGGGCGTGGCGATGGTGCCGCCGATGCCGGCTTACTACAACCACCCGGAAACGGTTGACGATATCACCAACCATATTGTGACCCGGGTGTTGGATCAGTTTGGCCTCGACTACCACAAGGCGCGCCGCTGGAACGGCTTGCGTACGGCAGAACAATTTGCACAGGAGATCGAATAATGGCTTTTGATGATTTGCGCAGCTTTTTGCAGGCACTGGATGACCAGGGACAACTGCTGAAAATCAGTGAAGAGGTGAACGCTGAGCCAGACCTGGCGGCGGCGGCCAATGCCACCGGACGCATCGGCGACGGCGCCCCGGCGCTGTGGTTCGATAATATTCGCGGCTTTACCGACGCCCGGGTGACGATGAACACCATCGGCTCGTGGCAGAACCATGCCATCTCGCTGGGCCTGCCGCCCAACACGCCGGTGAAAAAGCAGATTGATGAATTCATCCGCCGTTGGGATAACTTCCCGGTGACGCCAGAGCGCCGCGCCAACCCGGCATGGGCGGAAAACACCGTGGATGGCGACGATATCAACCTGTTCGATATTCTGCCGCTGTTCCGCCTCAACGATGGCGACGGTGGCTTCTACCTCGACAAAGCCTGCGTCGTTTCGCGCGATCCGCTTGACCCTGACAACTTCGGTAAGCAAAACGTCGGTATCTACCGTATGGAAGTGAAAGGCAAGCGCAAGCTCGGCCTGCAGCCGGTGCCGATGCACGATATCGCCCTGCATCTGCATAAGGCGGAAGAGCGCGGGGAAGACCTGCCGATCGCCATTACCCTCGGTAACGACCCGATTATCACCCTGATGGGCGCCACGCCGCTGAAATACGATCAGTCAGAATATGAAATGGCCGGCGCGCTGCGCGAGAGCCCATATCCCATCGCCACCGCGCCGCTGACCGGCTTTGACGTGCCCTGGGGTTCGGAAGTGATCCTCGAAGGGGTGATTGAAGGCCGCAAGCGTGAGATAGAGGGACCGTTCGGTGAGTTTACCGGCCACTACTCCGGCGGTCGTAACATGACGGTAGTGCGCATCGACAAAGTCTCGTATCGCAGCAAACCGATTTTTGAATCGCTCTATCTCGGTATGCCGTGGACCGAAATCGACTATCTGATGGGCCCGGCCACCTGCGTGCCGCTGTATCAGCAGCTGAAGGCAGAGTTTCCGGAAGTGCAGGCGGTCAACGCCATGTACACCCACGGTCTGCTGGCGATCATCTCCACCAAAAAACGCTACGGCGGCTTTGCCCGCGCGGTGGGACTGCGGGCGATGACCACTCCCCACGGCCTCGGCTATGTGAAGATGGTGATTATGGTTGATGAAGACGTCGACCCGTTCAATCTGCCGCAGGTGATGTGGGCGCTCTCCTCTAAGGTTAACCCGGCGGGAGACCTGGTGCAGTTGCCGAACATGTCGGTCCTTGAACTTGACCCAGGCTCCAGCCCAGCGGGCATCACCGACAAACTCATTATCGACGCCACCACCCCGGTTGCGCCGGACCTACGCGGCCACTACAGCCAGCCGGTGCAGGATCTGCCGGAAACCAAAGCCTGGGCTGAAAAACTGACCGCCATGCTGGCCAACCGTAAATAAGGAGAAGAAGATGATTTGTCCACGTTGCGCCGATGAAAAGATTGAAGTCATGGCAACATCGCCGGTGAAAGGGGTCTGGACTGTGTATCAGTGCCAGCACTGCCTTTATACCTGGCGGGATACCGAGCCGCTGCGCCGCACCAGCCGCGAGCACTATCCGGAAGCGTTCCGGATGACGCAGAAAGATATTGATGAGGCGCCGCAGGTGCCGCACGTACCGCCGCTATTGCCGGAAGATAAGCGTTAATGAAAAGGGCCCGCTAAGGGCCTATTTCATTTGGGCTATTTTACCGGCCATATTAAAACTGGGCAGTGCGCAAACTGCCTGCGACAAATACGCCGACTGGGATAATCTCTCAGTCGGTTTTTTTATATTTCGCAGAATGATAAAAGTTATTTTATTCATTAAATCCAGAAATGGTGTAAAGGGATAATAGCGTGGGATGACTTTGCGAGCCTGCTTCCAGATTATTATAAAATCCGTCTGATTAATTCCTTGCAGATAAATTTCACGCCCTGACGAGTATAGAATAGCGGCGGGTGCTTGAGGCTGTCTGGCCTTGAGCATTACCAGGACCCCAGACAGACGAAAGCCCCAGGAGATATTTCTATCAACTGAGGCTAGCGAATGAACATAGACAATTCAGATGTTAGTCTCTTCTTTGCAGGGAGGCAAGATATGCTGACAAAATATGCCCTTGTGGCAATCATCGTACTGTGTATTACGGTACTGGGATTTACGCTGTTGGTGCACAGCTCGCTATGCGAGCTGAGTATTAAAGAGCGTAGTATTGAGTTTAAAGCTGTTCTCGCTTACGAATCGAAGAAGTAGCATCCGCGCGGGGGCAACCCCGCGTATTGGTTGTCAGGACGCATCCTCTTGCACCCATTTTTAGTTTGTTAAAACGGCAGCGCGGAGCGGCGCTGCCGTTTTTGACCTTAATAGGGCGATTGGGGTGCTAGACCAGACTTTTCAGACGATAAATCCACTCCAGCGCCTGACGCGGGGTCAGGGAGTCCGGATCAAGATTCTCCAGCGCCTCAACCGCAGGCGAGGTCTCTTCCGGGGCGGCGAGCAGCGACATCTGCGTGCCGTCGACCTGGGTCGCCGCCGCGTTGGGCGAAATACTCTCCAGCTCGCGCAGTTTCTGCCGCGCGCGCTTGATCACCTCTTTCGGCACCCCGGCCAGCGCGGCGACCGCCAGGCCGTAGCTCTTGCTGGCCGCGCCATCCTGCACGCTGTGCATAAAGGCGATGGTGTCGCCATGCTCCAGCGCGTCGAGATGGACGTTGGCGACGCCTTCCATTTTCTCCGGCAGCTGAGTGAGCTCGAAGTAGTGGGTGGCGAACAGCGTCAGCGCCTTGATTTTGTTGGCGAGATTTTCCGCACAGGCCCATGCCAGCGACAGACCGTCGTAGGTGGACGTGCCGCGGCCAATCTCATCCATCAGCACCAGGCTGTGTTCGGTGGCGTTGTGCAGGATATTGGCGGTTTCAGTCATCTCCACCATAAAGGTCGAGCGGCCGCTGGCCAGGTCATCCGCCGCGCCGACGCGGGTAAAGATGCGATCGATGGGGCCTATCTCCACCTTCTGCGCCGGGACGTAGCTGCCGATATAGGCCAGCAGCGCAATTAACGCGGTCTGGCGCATATAGGTACTTTTACCGCCCATGTTCGGCCCGGTGATGATCAGCATCCGCCGCTGCGGCGCCAGCTGCAGCGGGTTGGCGATAAACGGCTCTTTCAGCACCTGCTCGACCACCGGATGGCGGCCTTCGCTGATGCGAATGCCCGGCTTATCGCTAAAGGTCGGGCAGCAGTAGTTCAGGGTTTCCGCGCGTTCCGCCAGGTTGACCAGCACGTCCAGCTCGGCCAGCGCGCTGGCGCTCGCCTGCAGGTCGGCAAGGTGCGGCAGCAGCAGGTCGAACAGTTCGTCATAAAGCTGTTTTTCCAGCGCCAGCGCCTTGCCCTTGGAGGTCAGCACCTTATCTTCGTATTCCTTCAGCTCAGGAATAATGTAGCGTTCGGCGTTTTTCAGCGTCTGGCGACGCACGTAGTGGATCGGCGCGAGGTGGCTCTGGCCGCGGCTGATCTGGATATAGTAGCCGTGGACGGCGTTGTAGCCGACCTTCAGGGTATCGAGGCCCAGCCGCTCGCGCTCGCGGATCTCCAGCTTATCGAGATAATCAGTGGCGCCATCGGCCAGCGCCCGCCACTCGTCCAGCTCTTCGCTGTAGCCCGGGGCGATAACCCCGCCGTCGCGGACCAGCACCGGCGGCGCGTCGATCACCGCGCGCTCCAGCAGTTCGCGCAGTTCGCTAAACTCGCCCATTTTCTCGCGCAATTTTTGCACCGGCTGACTGTCAACGTCGGCCAGCTGCTCGCGCAGCAGAGGCAACTGCTGCAGGGCATGACGCATGCGGGCTAGATCGCGTGGACGGGCGGTACGCAGCGCCAGACGCGCCAGAATACGTTCCAGATCGCCGACCTGGCGCAGCACCGGCTGCAGCTCGGTATAGCGCTCCTGCAGCGCGCCGATGGTCTGCTGGCGCTCCACCAGCACGGCGGTATCGCGGACCGGCATATGCAGCCAGCGCTTGAGCATCCGGCTGCCCATCGGCGTCACCGTGCAGTCGAGCACCGAGGCCAGGGTGTTATCGGTGCCGCCGGCGAGATTCTGGGTGATCTCCAGATTACGGCGGGTGGCGGCATCCATAATAATGCTGTCCTGCTGGCGTTCCATGGTGATGGAGCGAATATGCGGCAGCGAGGTGCGCTGGGTGTCTTTGACATACTGCAGCAGGCAGCCGGCGGCGCACAGGCCGCGGGGGGCGTTTTCCACGCCGAAGCCGACCAGATCGCGGGTGCCGAACTGCAGGTTAAGCTGCTGGCGCGCGGTGTCGATTTCAAATTCCCACAGCGGGCGACGGCGCAGGCCGCGGCGGCCTTCGATCAGCGACGATTCGGCAAAATCTTCCGCGTACAGCAGCTCCGCTGGATTAGTGCGCTGCAGCTCTGCCGCCATAGTTTCGCGGTCGGCCGGTTCGCTCAAGCGGAAGCGGCCGGAGCTGATGTCCAGCGTCGCGTAGCCAAAGCCTTTACTGTCCTGCCAGATGGCGGCCAGCAGGTTGTCCTGGCGCTCCTGCAGCAGCGCTTCATCGCTGATGGTGCCCGGCGTGACGATACGCACCACTTTACGCTCGACCGGCCCTTTGGTGGTGGCCGGGTCGCCTATCTGCTCGCAAATAGCTACCGACTCGCCCTGATTAACCAGTTTCGCAAGATAGTTTTCCACCGCGTGGTGGGGGATGCCGGCCATGGGAATGGGTTCGCCCGCGGAGGCGCCGCGTTTGGTCAGCGAGATATCGAGCAGCTGCGACGCGCGTTTCGCATCGTCATAAAACAGCTCGTAAAAATCCCCCATCCGGTAAAACAGCAGAATGTCAGGATGTTGCGCCTTCAGCTTGAGATACTGCTGCATCATCGGCGTGTGGGCGTCGAGATTGTCAATTGTGCTCATGGGGTGTTATCCAGATCCCTGATTTGAAATGGCTGCGATTTTGTTGTTTTCGTCGTTATCACATGGATGAGACATGATAACGGAGATGGGCAGGCGAGGGAAACTGACGAACGCGCGCGGCGCGATCCGGATTCCAGTTGCAGAGGGGGATGAGTCATCAAAAGCCAGCATCAGGATGTGCAGTTACCGGTTCAAAAAAGCCCTATCCGATATTTCCCTGGATAAGCCTTAACGGCAGCAGTTAGCAACGATCCTTGATATACTGAAACCATCAGGTGAATGAAAAGGGAGATGCCATGAGTCACAACAAAAAAGATCAGGCCACATACGCCAGACCTTCCCGCGCTGACATCGTTCGTTCTGTTGCGACATCAACCGCGGTCGAGACAGGGCAACCCTCAGCCAGAGTTGAAGAGAGTCTTGAAGCCGCGCGCAAAAAATATGCGCATCTTCGTCTTGCCTAATCCCTTCTTAAGGCCATGCTGACCCAGTGTTTCATCGGTCGATAGTCCAGAGTCAAACCTGCATGGATAGCCGATATATACTGGGTTTTGTTTTGTTCCCAGCTTTGATAATTCAGCGGTTTATAGCCAGCCTGCACCGCCATCACATCAGCTAATAATCGTGATAAACGCCCGTTATCCTCTCTGAATGGATGGATGAGGATCAATTCAACATGTGTGAATGCGATAGCTTCTGTGAGCTGCAATTCACTCATGCCTGAACAAGGCGTATAATGAGCAAGGTATTTCTTATCAAAATCGTTTAGCAGTTTAGCCAGCTGTGCTGAAGGGGCGAACATAAAATCGCCTTTGCTGATATTGACCGTTCTTTCCTGGCCTGCCCATGCATAGATATTGCCTAACCAGCGATAATGCCACTTTTTCAGGATATTGACGCTGAGCAATCCGGTTGGAAAGTGTTCCTCAAAAACCGAGCGATAAAGTTGTTCCAGCAGTACCAGTTCTACGCTATCCATCTCATTTGCGTCAGCAATCCCGAGTTTATTAGCCAAAACCCGTTCACCTGAATTTTTCTCATACTGGCCTTCGCTGCCAGCAACTGTGTATCGGCTCATGGGGACCCTCAAAAGGGAACGCTGATAGATATGAAAGTATAATGCTCATCAGCTTTTGCGGTGTAATACCGAACGCGCGCGGCGCGATCCGGATTCCAGTTGCGCCGCGCGGGGGTTACGGCGCCAGATAGACCTGGGGGGCCGCGTTGTCCGAATGCTGGCCGAGGCGGACATCCGCCCCGTACCAGCGATGGATAACCGGCTGCTGGATCACCTCCTGCGGCGTGCCCTGGGCGACCAGATGGCCCTGGTGAAGCAGCAGGATGCGGTCGGCCCACAGGGCGGCGAGGTTAAGGTCATGCAGCACCACGCACACGTGCAGTTGCCCGCCGGCGGTGAGCCGTTTGAGCAAGCGCAGCAGATACTGTTGATAGTAAAGGTCCAGCGCCGAGGTGGGTTCATCAAGAAACAGCCAGCCCTGCGGCGCGCCGTCGCGCCACAGCTGCGCCAGACAGCGGGCGAGCTGTACCCGCTGCTGCTCGCCGCCGGAGAGGCCGGGATAGCGGCGGCCGGCAAGGTCATCGCAGCCGGTGACGGCCATTACCGCCGCCAGCACCGCCGGGTCCGCGGTCGGACCCCACGGCGAGCGCCCCATGGCGATGACCGTTTCCACCGTCCATTCAGCCTGCAGGGCCGTGCGCTGAAGCATGACCGCCCGCCGGCGCGCCAGCGCCTCGGGTGACCATTCCTCCAGCGGCGTGCCCGCCAGATGGCGAGTGCCGCTATCCGGAGTCAGGTACCCGGTAAGCAGCCGCAGCAGCGTGGATTTGCCTGCGCCGTTCGGCCCGATAAGCGCCGTCATCTCGCCGCCGCGCAGCGCGACGGAGACGTTGTCGATAATCTGCCGCTGGCCGAGGCGAAGCGCCAGTCCCTGCGCGCAGTATTCATTAGCCATGTTTGAGATTCTCCCGGCGAAAGACCAGCCACAGAAACCAGGGGGCGCCCAGCAGGCTGGTGAGCAGACCGACCGGCATCTCCGCTGGCGCCGCTACGGTGCGGGCCAGGGTATCGGCCAGCAGAAGCAGGATGGCGCCGGCCAGCAGCGAGCCGGGGATCAGCCCGCGATGATCCGGCCCCAGCCACAGGCGCATCAGGTGCGGCACCACCAGGCCGATAAAGCCGATGACTCCGCTGATGGCCACCGCCGCGGCCACCAGCACCGCGCTGCACAGCAGCAGCCAGCGCTGCAGCGCCCGCACGTTGACCCCGAGATAGTGCGCCTCTTCATCGCCGAGCTGCAGCAGATTCAGGTGGGATGCCATCCACCACACCGCCAGCGCCGCCGGGATGATCAGGGTCGTAGCCACCAGCAGGGTCGGCCACTCGGCCTGGCCCAGGCTGCCCATGCCCCACAGCGACAGCTGGCGCAGCTGGGCGTCGTTGCTCAGCCAGGCCAGCACGCCGACCAGCGCCCCGCACAGCGCGTTGATGGCGATCCCTACCAGCAGCAGGCGCGACAGCGAACCCTCCTCCGCCCGGCTGAGGATAAAAATCACTACCATCACTGCCAGGCTACCAATAAACGCCGCCAGCATCGGCATATACAGGGCGATCAGCCCCGATGCGGAAAGCGGGAGCACCAGCCAGCAGGCCACCGCCAGCGCGGCGCCGCTGCTGATGCCCAGCAGGCCCGGGTCGGCAAGCGGGTTGCGAAACAGCCCCTGCATCACGCAGCCGGAGAGGGCCAGCGCCGCGCCTACCAGCAGGGCCAGCAGCACCCGCGGCAGACGGATGGTCAGCCAGATGTGGCGCAGCATCTCATCCCCGGCGGGCAGCAGGCTGGCCAGCGGCAAACGCATCGCGCCAAGGGTGGTGGCGAACAGCGTCAGCGAAACCAGCAGTAGCGTCATCATCAGCAAACGGCGGGCGAGGGCAGGGCGCATCAGGGCAGTTGCTCCGCTTTTTCACGCAGCGCGATAATTGCCTGCGGGGTGCGCGGCCCAAAGCCGAGCAGGGCCATGTCGTCGATCGTCAGCAGCTGTTTATGGCGACCCGCCGGGGTCTGCGCCAGGCCGGGCAGGCTCCACAGCCCGGCTTCGCCGCCCATCCCTTTGAGACCATCGGCGGAGATCACCACCAGATCCGCCTGGCTGGCGGCCACTCCCTCCTGCGACATCGCCCGATAGTGGTCGAAGCCCTGCATCGCGTTCTGCAGACCGGCGGCGCGAATGGCGCCATCGGCCGCGGTGTGTTGCCCGGCCACCAGGGTATTCATTCCGCCGTGGCTGAGAATAAACAGCACCCGCCTGGCAATCGGCTGCGTTGGAATGGCGGCGATCTGCTGCTGAAGCTGCTGGCGCAGCGCGTCGCCTGCCGGGGTTTTGCCTAATGCTTCGGCAATGACGGCCACTTTTTTATCGATCGCGGCCAGGTTTTCGCCGCCAGGCACGTTAACCACCTTCACGCCGCTCGCCTGCACCTTTTGTAAGACCAGCGAGGGCTGCGCCTGGGCGCTCGCTAACACCAGCTGCGGACGTAATGCGAGGATCCCCTCAGCGTTCAGCTGCCGCAGGTAGCCGACATCCGGCAGTTTTTGCGCCGCCGGGGGCCAGCTGCTGGTGCTGTCCCGGGCGACCAGGCTCTGTTGCGCGCCAAGGGCATAGACGATCTCAGTGACATCTCCGCCGAGGGTGACGAGCCGCTCCACAGCGGCGTGGCTCAGCAGCGGGAAGGCGATGAGAAGCAGTAACCAGCGCATCATGCGGGCAGTCCTTCGCGGGTCAGACGATCCACCTGCTGGCGCCATTGCGCCTGCTCGGGGTGGCCCTCGCTGCGCTGGCCATAGAGCTGGGCAATCTGGGTGCCGTCTTTGGCGAACAGCTCGACGCTGGTGACGTGTCCGTCTGAGGTCGGCTTACGGGTCACCCACACTTCATCGATGCTCTCTTCGCGCAGATGGAGGGTAAAGGTGGGATTGAAGATATTCAGCCAGCCGCGCATCGGCGCCAGCTTTTCCAGGGCGCCGGTGAAAATCTGCACGCAGCCGCGATTGCCGACGAAGATCATGATTTCATTGCCCTCCTGGCGCACCGTCTCCAGTAACGCTGGCAGCGCATGGCGATCAACGCGGCAGGCGAGGTCGTCGCTCACCAGACGGAAGGCCTGCTGGCGGGAAAACTGATATTTACGCAGCAGACCGAAGAACTGGTGTACGTCGGTCATCGCGCGCCAGTCGTTCTCCAGCGCGGCTCCATCGGCGCTCTCGGCATATTTCACCGGCTCCAGCGGGCGCAGGGTCAGCGGTGCCGGGGCCGCCACCCGATACTCCGCGATCAGGGTGTCCCAGGCCGCCATGTCGGTCTGCGTGGTCGCATAGACTTTCAGCAGGGCGTCACCGTGGTGGTCGAAAAACTGAATGCTCTGGCGACCGTTATCGTTCAGATGGAAGGCGCTGGCCCACTGGCTGAGGAACAGACGCAGGTCGAGCGCGCGCGGGTTGAGTACCAGCCCGGCGTGGCCGCTGAGGTGCTGGTGCGTGAACTGGCCGACCTGCTCATGCACGGCATACTCGTTGCGGCAGATGCATTTGGTTTCACCGACGCGCTCCAGGGCGGCAATCAGCGCCCGGGCGTCATCGCTCAGGCGTACGGTATCGTGGCCGAGGCGGGCGGCGGTCAGTTCGGCTTCGCTGATCCCCATTTCCGCGGCGATATCGCGGGCATATTTCGCGGCGCTGGCCGCTTTGGTGGCCTGGTAGCGCTGCCACAAATCGGGGTGGGCATTGGGCATAATTATATCCTTCTCGATGATCAATATCCCCGGCCGGTGGGCCGGGGCAGGTGAGTGGTTATTCGGGCAATCAGAAGTCGACGTTGACTCCGAGCTGCCAGGTGCGGCCCGGCATCACCGCCAGCGCTTTATCGTTGGCGTCCTGGTTGGTGCCGGTCTCGATATTGCGGCTGCTCAGGTAATCCCAGTATTTACGATCGGTGAGGTTGTAGACCCCGCCATTGAGGCGCACGTTTTTCGCTACCTGCCAGTACGCGGTCCAGTCCAGCATGCCGTAGCCCGGCACGCGCATATAGTCGCTGCTGGCATCGGTGATGGCGGATCCGCTGTTGCTGTAGCTTTCGCGATTGGTGGCGGTCGCCTGTTTCCCTTTGACGAAGGTCGCCGTCAGGGCGGTGCCGTAGCGTTTCGCCGGATCGTCCCACGCCACGCCGACGATGGCTTTCATCGGCGCTACGCTGTCGAGGTCGACGTATTTATCGCCGCTGTAGCTGGATTTCGATTTCCCTTCGCTATAGCCGAGGGCGAGGGTGGCGCTCAGGCCGTCCACCTGCTCATACCAGGTGCCAAAGTTAAATTTAGTGCTGATTTCACCGCCGTAGATATAGGCTTTATCGCGGTTTTCCGCCTGATAAATGGTGTAGATATTCGACGGCACGTTGGTGAACTGGCCCGGATTATTCGCCCGGGTATAGCGGGTATAGGCGATAAAGTTCTTATAGCTGTTGTAGAACAGCGCCGTGCGCAGAGTGATGCCTTCGGTAACTTCCCCCTTCAGTCCCCACTCAAGATTATCGCTGGTTTCCGTCTTCAGATCGGTATTGCCGATCAGGGCATACTGCTGGCTGCCGGCGTAGCTGGAGCCAAGGTTCCAGGAGCCATACAGCTGGCTGGCGTTGGGGAACTGCGCCCCGCGCTGGTACTGCAGGTAGGTCATCAGACGCGGGGTGAGGTCGTACTGGAAGGTCAACGACGGCAGAACCTGGGTATCGCTGTTTTTACCATACAGCCTGGCCACTGACGATTCGGTCAGCGCGCTGCTGTTGGCGGCGAGGTCGGACAGATTTTCCGGCTTCGTCGATTGATGTACCACACGCACGCCGGGAATAATGGCGAAATTGTGGCTATCGAGATCGAAGTTGATCTTATCCTGAACAAAACCGCCGAGGGTGTAGCTGCGGCTATCCGCCTCCGGCTGCATGATCTCGCTGTAAACGCTGGGGATTGGCGACTGGCTGAACGGCCGCTGGGTTTTGCTGGTGCTGGCGTTAAAGCCGGCGCTCAGATCGTGGCGGCCCAGGGTTTTCGCCAGTGCGGTCTGCAGGCCCCAGGTGTCGGTGTCGTAGTTGGAGTTCACCGTCTGCATTCTGCGGGTGACGCTGTCCGGCATATACGTCCAGTCATGGGCTTCGGTATGCTGGTAATAGATTTTACTGGAGACGCTGTCGAGGTAGTCATTCATCGGCGTCCAGTCATCCTTCAGGCTCAGACCCCAGCGCCGGGTCTGGCTGGTCTGGTTGGCGGTGCCGATGGTGCTGTTGCCGCTGGAGTCCCAGGTATCGTAGTGGGTGTGGTTGGTTTTATGGTAATAGTCGAAGGTGCTGGTTAGCTTGTGCTCGTCGTTGGGCTGCCAGATCCCGGAGGCCAGAAAGGCATCGGAGTGCCAGTTCGCCGGGTAGGCATCGACGGTGCCGCTGTTATTTTCGGTTTCCTGACCATCGCGGCGGCTGTAGACCAAAATGCCGCGCAGGAACTCATCGCCGCCGGCGACGGTCACCCCGTTGTGCCAGCTGCGATCCGCGGAGTCGTAGCCGCTGCGATAGCCGAAGGCGCTGGTTTTGCCCGGGCGCAGGTAATCATCCGCCGATTTCGGGCGGAAGGAGACATTCCCCCCGATGGCGCTGTTGGCCGTTTCCGTCGAGGTGGCGCCGGACTGGATATCCACGCTGCCGTACATATACGGGTCGATATAATCGCGGCCGATGCCGAAGGTGTTGAGCCCGGCGCGACCGACGTAGCCGCGGCCGGTGGCGTTGGGCTGGGCGATACCGTCCACGTCGATGCCTACGCGGTTGCTCTCCATACCGCGAATGTTGTAGCCGGTGTAGCCTCCGCGGTCGAAGCCGCTTTTGCCGTTGCCGGAGCCGCCGCTGGCTCCGGTGGCGCTGATGAGCGGCTCATAGCGCATGATTGAGCCGAAATCGTTAGCGCCTTTATCCTCCAGCTCCCGGGCGCTGATGCTGTGCTCGTTACCGGCTTTTTGCGCCGGCGCGGGAGCGGTGACGGTCATTTGTTCCGAGGTGTCATCCACCGCCTCGCCGCCGATGGCGGAAGTGCCTGCTGCGACGGCAGAAGTTTGATAAATTGCTGCAAGCAAAGAGGTCACCAGCAGGCGTTTTTTACACCCTGCTGCTGACGGAGTCGATTTGTACATAGTCGCCACGCCTTGATCGTTATTAGTATCGGCTCACGCGTTACTTCCAGAGTTGCAGGTTGCTCCGTCTTTTCCGTTGCGGATAGGGTCTAACTCCATTTGTTGATTGCGAATGGTAATGATAGGTATTATCGTTTGCAACAAAATATTGATGTATTCCTCATTTAAACTGCACATTGTTTACACTGTGCCCTTTCAGCCTGAGCGAGATGACGATGAATTCAAAAGCGGCTATCACCATCACCTATTGTTCCCAGTGCAACTGGATGCTGCGCGCCAGCTGGATGGCGCAGGAGCTGTTACACACCTTCAGCACCGATATCGCCTCGGTGACGCTGGTGCCGGGCACCGGCGGGATCTTCACTATCGATATCGACGGCCAGCAGATCTGGGAGCGCAAGCAGGATGGCGGCTTTCCGGATGCGGCAGAGCTGAAACGCCGGGTGCGCGATGTCTGCTTCCCGGAAAAAGCATTGGGGCATGTTGATAAACCCGCTAACCCGACCTGATCGTTAGGAAAGCGGCTGCGTGGCCGGCTTAAAAGGTGTATTATTGATGCATCTTTTTGTGGGGAGGGAAATTGACGGTGGGCAAACGCATCGAACGTGAAAAGCAGACGATCTGTCGGATGATTGGGCTTTATCAGCGCCGCTGTCCGGAGGCCCGCGACGACGCCGAACACTATCAGGCGCTGAACGCCTACGCCGATAAGCGCCTTGATAAGTGCGTGTTTGGCAACAATAAACCGGCCTGCAAGCAGTGTCCGGTGCATTGCTACCAGCCGGCGAAGCGCGAAGAGATGAAGCAGATTATGCGCTGGGCCGGGCCGCGAATGCTCTGGCGTCACCCGATCCTGACCCTTCGCCATCTGCTGGATGACAGGCGGCCGGTGCCGCCGCTGCCGGAAAAATACCGACCGAAAAAATAGCGGCCTTCCCCGGCCTGCGCGGCGCGCAGCCGGCGGACAACTCGCGTTTTTTGTAGCCCCGGTAAGGCGTTAGCCGCCGCCGGGGATGGTTGCTGAAGTTTTCTGTTTCCGGCTATCCCGGATCGTGCTTGCCACAAAGGCGACCACAAACAGCGCGGTGAACAGCACCACGATAGTCGGCGCCGGCGCGCTATCGAGATAAAACGCCAGCCACACCCCTCCCGCCGAGCAGCAGACCGCCACTGCCACCGCCAGCAGCAGGGCGTGGATAAAGCGCCGTACCAGCAGGAGCGCGATCGCCCCGGGGGCAATCAGCAGCGAAATCGACAGAATAATCCCTACCGACTGCAGCGTCGCGACGATGGTCAGGGCGATCATGCACAGCAGGCCGTAGTGCAGCAGCCCCCCGCGCAGGCCGCTGGCTTTGGCCTGCGTCGGATCGAAGGCGTGCAGCAAAAAATCCCGCCATTTCAGCCCGATAATCAGCGCAATCACCAGCGCGATAGCCGCCGTTTGTCCAATATCGCTGAGGGAGATCCCCAGCATGTCGCCGAACAGAATATGGTCGAGATGGACGTCGGACTGGATCGCTACATACAGCACCAGCCCGGCGCCAAACATGCCGGAGAAGACAATTCCCATAATGGTATCGCGTTTGAGGCGGCTGTTATCGTCAAGAAAACCGGTCGTTACGGCACACAGCAGCCCGGCGATAAACGCGCCGATGGCGAAGGGGATGCCGATAATGTAGGCCAGCACCACGCCGGGAAATACCGCGTGGCTCATGGCGTCGCCCATCAGCGCCCAGCCTTTAAGCACCAGAAAGACCGACAGCAGCGCGCAGGGCACGGCGACGACCATCGATACCGTTATCGCGTTGACCATAAATGGAAACTGAAACGGAGCCAGGAACAGATTCAGCATGCAGCCTCCCTGGCGCGGCGGCGGTTGGCCAGCAGGCCATGCTTCGGCGCAAAGATAAAGGTGATGAGGAACAGCAGCGTTTGCGCCACCACGATAATGCCGCCGGTGGCGCCGTCGAGATAGTAGCTGAGCCAGGCGCCGAAGAAGCTGGTCAGGCTGCCGATGACGACGGCGATGGCCAGCAGGCGCGGGAAGCGGTCGGTTAACAGCCAGGCGGTGGCCCCGGGAGTGACCACCAGGCAGATGACCAGAAAGGCGCCGACGGTCTGCAGCGCCGCTACGGTGCAGGCCGCCAGCAGGGTAAAGAACAGCAGCTTCAGGCCGCGGGTGTTCAGACCAATCGAGCGAGCGTGGTTTTCATCGAAGAAGGTCACCATCAGATCTTTCCACTTCAGCAGCAGGATCGCCATCGAGATAAAGCCGATCGCCGCCAGCTGGATAATATCCTCCGGGGCGATGGCCAGAATATTGCCGAGGATAATGGTCTGGATATTCACCGACGTCGGGTTCAGCGACACCATAAACAGTCCGATACCGAAGAAGGAGGAGAAGATCAGGCCGATAATCGCATCCTCTTTTAGCCGCGATCGCTGCTGCAAAAATAGCATACTGCCCGCCGCCAGGCCGCCGGAGAGAAACGCGCCGAGGGCAAACGGCAGGCCGAGCATATAGGCCCCGGCGACGCCGGGCACAATCGAGTGGGAAAGGGCGTCGCCAATCAGCGACCAGCCTTTGAGCATCAGGTAGCAGGAGAGAAAGGCGCAGACGCCGCCCACCAGCGCCGATACCCACATCGCATTGAGCATATAGTGATAGCCAAACGGCTCCAGCAGCCAGCTCATCGTGGTCCTCCCGCCGCGCGCCGGCTGATAAACGGCCGCTCGTCATCGGTGATAATCTGCGCTTCCGCGCCGGTGAGGGCGACGTGGCGCAGCACGCCGCTGAAAGCCCGCTCCAGATTCTCGGCGGTGAAGGTGGTTTCTGTCGGGCCGCTGGCCAGCACGGTGCCTTTTACCATCACCGTATAATCGCAAAACTCACTTACGGACCCGAGGTTATGGGTGGAGACCAGCATGGTGCAGCCCTCATCGCGTAGCTCGCGCAGCAGGCTGATGATCCGCGCTTCGGTCTGCACATCGACGCCGGTAAAAGGCTCATCCAGCAGGATCACCTGACCCTGCTGAGCGATGGCGCGGGCAAGGAAGACGCGCTTTTTCTGCCCACCGGAGAGCTCGCCAATTTGCCGATGGCGGTACTCGCTCATGCCCACGCGGGCCAGCGCGGCATCGACGATTTCGCGATCGCGCGGCTTTGCCCGCCGCAGCCAGCCCATATGGCCGTAGCGGCCCATCATCACCACATCCTCCACCAGCACCGGGAAGGACCAGTCCACCTCTTCCGACTGCGGGACATAGGCGACCAGATTCTGGCGCAGCGCGCGATTGACCGGCTGGCCGAGTATGGCGATCTCGCCGTGACCGATGCGCACAAAGCCCATCAGCGCTTTAAACAGCGTGGATTTACCCGAGCCGTTAACCCCCACCAGCGCGGCAATGGCGCCGCGTGGTACGCTGAACGAGGCGTCGCGCAGGGCGGTGTGGCCGTTGCGCCAGGTAACGGTGAGCTGGTCGACATACAGACCCGCTTGCGCTGTATTCATGGCTGTTTCCTCATCCCGTCCTGGATACCGTTGACGATGGTTTCGGTGGTGACGCGCAGCAGGTCGAGCCAGGTCGGCACCGGGCCGTCGGCGGCGCTCAGGGAATCGACATACAGCAAGCCGCCGTAGTGGGCGCCGGCTTCGCGCGCCACCTGACGCGCCGGTTTATCGGAGATGGTGCTTTCGCTGAAGATGGTCGGGATCTGTTCTCTCTTCATGGTGTCGATAACCTTGCGCACCTGTTGCGGGGTACCCTGCTGGTCGGCGTTAATCGGCCACAGATACAGTTCGCGCAGGCCATAGTCGCGGGCCAGATAGGAGAAGGCTCCCTCGCTGGTGACCAGCCAGCGCTTATCCTCCGGCAGCTGCGCCAGTCTGGCCTGCAGTGGCGCCATCGTCTGGCGGATCTTCTCTTTGTAGGCCTCGGCGTTGCGGCGATAGGTGTCGGCGTGAGGCGGATCGTATTTCACCAGCGCGTCGCGAATATTATCGACATAGATCAGGGCGTTATCTGCCGACATCCAGGCATGGGGATTGGGCTTCCCGCTATAGGGGCCCGCGCTGATGCCCATCGGCTGGATCCCCTCGCTGACCACCACCTCCGGGACGCCCTGCAAGTGCTGATAAAAGCGGGCAAACCACCGTTCGAGATTGAGACCATTGCTGAGGATCAGCTGCGCCCCCTGCGCGCGTTTGATATCGCCGGGGGTGGGCTGGTAGTCGTGGATCTCCGCGCCCGGTTTGGTGATGGAGCTGACGACGGCGGCATCGCCGGCCACGTTCTGCGCCATATCGGCGATAACCGTGAAGGTGGTGATAACCCTGAATTTCTCCTGCGCCGAGGCCGGCGCCGCGGCCAGCAGGGCCAGCGCGCTGGCCAGCAGCAATGATTTCAGCGGTGTCAGATGCAGCATAGGATCCCTCGCAATGGTGTGGTTAATTTCTCAGCGTTTATAGCAATTGCTATGTTATATAGCACAAGCTATTTATAAATGAAAATAATTCTTATTTGCGTGCGGGGATAATAATGAGCCGGGAAACGAAAGCGCGAGAAAGGGGGAGGCAAGGTTGGCCCGGCGCGAACCGGGCGGAGATCAAGAGATATCGGCGACCGACTGGCGCGGGATCAGGCGGCCGGCCAGCGAGCGGCCCTCGGCGGTGAACGTTGGCCGGTCGTCTATCAGGCTGCGAATACGCTGAATACAGTTATCCAGCAGCGCCTCCAGTGGCCATGAGATGCAGGTCAGCGGCGGATAGAGCAGCGAGGCGAGGGGGGAATCCTCAAGGCTCAGCAGGGAGACCTCCTGCGGGACGGCGATGGTGAATTCGCGCAGCAGGCGCATTGCTTCAGCCGCGTAGCGGTCGCGTTTAACGATAATGACTGAGTATTTACTGAAGCTGTTAATTAAGGTCAGCAGCGCCTGCTCGACATCATCGTTGGCCGTCAGCACCAGCTGGCGGTTAAAAGGAATGGAGTAGTTCTGCAGGACGTTGCGGTAGCCTTCCAGCATCTGGCGGCTGGCATCGTCGCTATCGCTGTCCACCAGCAGGGCGATGTTGCGGTGTCCCTTGCCAATCACATAGCGGCAGGCGCTTTCGGTGGCGAAGGCGAAGTCATAGCCCTGGCTGTTGCTTCCAGCGACGCCGAAGCGGTCAAAGGCGATAACGTTGCGCGGCGCGTCGGCGGCAACGGCGCCCAGCACCACCACCGCCACGCACTGGCGCTGCAGATCGTCGATCGCCGCCGCCTGCTCTACCGGGTCGCTGACGTACTGGACCAGCAGGCTTTTATTCAGCCCTTTCAGCGCCTGCGAGAGGAGCGGCAACAGACGCGCGCCGTGGCTCTCGTCCTGCGCGGAAATCACCAGGCCAACGTGGCTGGATGTCTGACTGGCGAGGTTTTGCGCGGCAAAGCTCGGGCGATAGTTGAGTTCTTCAACGGCCCGCAGCACAGCTTCCCGGCTCTCTTCGCGCACGCCCCGGGTGCCGGTCAGCACGCGGGAAACCGTCGCTCTTGAGACATTCGCTAATCTTGAAACATCATCAATCGTTGGCATGGCTTTTTCTGTCTGGACATTTTCGCCTAGCTTAACATACCTGCTGAAAAAAGTGTCTACCGAGGCCCGTCCGCGGCGCCGGGCAACCGGGGCAGCCAGGCCGCGCCGCGCACGCCGCTGGCGTCGCCGAAGCGGGCCGGTTTGATCTGCGTGCGGCAGCTGTCGGAGAAGATCCACGGCACGATGGCGGCAGGCAGATCGCGATAGATCTGGCTGACGTTGGACAAACCGCCGCCCAGCACAATCACCTGCGGGTCGAGAATGTTGATCACTGACGCCAGGCTGCGGGCAAAGGCGTCGATAAAATGACGCCAGTGGGCCAGCGCGCGCGGATCGCCGTTTTGCGCTGCGGCGACAATGGCTTCCGCACGCGCTTGTTCCCCGTAGCGGCGGGCGAAGCCGGTGCCGGAAACAAAGCTTTCGATGCAGTTCGTTTTGCCGCAGTAGCAGGGCTGCGGCGGGCCATCGCGCTCAGGAGTATAGCCCGGCAGCGGATTATGTCCCCACTCTCCGGCGATAGCGTTGGGGCCGCTGAGCAGCTGTTGATGAACGGCGATCCCGCCGCCGCAGCCGGTACCGATAATCACCCCGAAGACGGTGGTGGCGCCGGCGCCGGCGCCATCGACCGCCTCGGAAAGGGTGAAGCAGTCGGCATCGTTTGCCATCCACACGGGTTGGCCAAGCTGCTGCATGATATCCCGGCGCAGATCGTGGCCGTTGAGCACCAGGCAGTTGCAGTTTTTAATGCGTCCGCTTTGCGGATCGATAGCCCCGGGAAGGCCGATCCCCAGAGTGAACGGCTGCGGGCTGACCGCGCGCATATCGGCAATCAGGGTCAGCAGTTGACGCATAAAGGCGTCATAGCTCTCTTTGTGGGTTGGCCGACGCAGGCGCTGGACGCATTCGCCTGCGGGATCCAGCAGTACGGCCTCCATTTTGGTGCCGCCAATATCTATTCCAAGATGTAACATAGTGACCTCGGGGAATCAGACCCGGCCAGCACGTCTGGCCGGGCAAGGCGCTAGGCGTGAAGCGGTTGCGCGCGGTAAATCGCAATCAGTTCGGCAATCAGCTCTTTCGCCAGAATGGAGGTCATCAGGTGATCCTGAGCATGGACCATCACCAGCGTCATTTTGGTTTTTCCCTCGCCTTCGTCAGCTTCGATAAGCTGGGTCTGCACAAGGTGAGCTTCGCGGGAATAGTGCGCCGCTTCCTGCATTTTGGCGTCGGCGGTGGCGAAATCACCCGCTTTAGCGGCGTGCAGCGCTTCGTAGCACAGGCTACGGGACTGGCCGGCGTTGATGATGATCCCCATCACCTGTTCTTCTAATTCCATGATTATCCTCTGAATCGTTAGCGTTAAGCGGTTTGCGCCGCGTTGTCAGCCTGGTCGACGGCGTTTTCACGCTCCTGGGCCAGCAGCTGTTTTTCGTAAGCTTTGAGAAATGGCAGGTACATCACCATGGCGGTGGCCATACAAATAAGGCACAGGATCACCGGGCTAAAGCTCCAGTTCGCCGCCCACGAGGCGCCGATAGGGGCCGGCGTCGTCCACGGCGTCATCGACACTACGCGGCTGACCAGGTCCAGCTTCAGCGCAAAGTACGCCAGGGTCGCGTTGACCATCGGCACCAGCACGAACGGCAGGAAGAACAGCGGGTTCATGATGATCGGCGCGCCGAACAGAATCGGTTCGTTGATGTTAAATACGCCCGGCACCACGCCCATCCGGCCAATCGTCCGCAGATGCACGGCCTTGCTGCGCAGCAGCATCAGCGCCAGCGGCAGGGTTGAGCCGACGCCGCCGATCAGCAGATAGTGATCCCAGAAGCCCTGGACATAGATGTGCGGGATAGCGGTGCCAGCGGCCATCGCCGCCTGATTGACCGACAGGTTGGCCATCCAGAACGGGTTCATGATCCCGGTGACGATCAGCGCGCCGTGGATCCCGGCGAACCACAGTACCTGACAGACCAGCACTGACAGCAGGATCGCCGGCAGCGTATCGGAAGCTGCGACCAGCGGTTTCACCAGCGACATGATCGCTTCCGGAATGATCATCCCCAGCTGGGCCTCGATAAACAGGTTCAACGGATGTAGCGTCAGGATGATCGCCAGCACCGGGATCAGGATCTCGAACGAGCGCGCTACCCCGGCAGGCACTTCCGGCGGCAGGCGAATGGTGATGTTATGTCGCTTGAGGAAGGCGTACAGCTCGGTGGAATAGATAGCCACCAGAATGGCGGTAAAGATCCCCTGGCCGGAGAAGTAGGCAGTAGAGATCTGGCCATCTTTCAGCGGCGCGGCGACCAGCAGAAACGACATCAGCGACAGCATCCCGGCGGTCAATGAGTCCAGGTGATGGTGCTTGGCGAGGCTGGCGGCGATCCCGACGGTGATAAACAGGGTCATCACCCCCATGCTGAAGTTGAACGGCAGCATCAGCGCCTCGCGATGATCGAGCGAAAATTGCAGCCAGGCGCGGGCAAAGCCCCACGTCGTATCCGGAGAAAACGGCGGGAAGATAAACACCAGCAAAAACGAGCCGACGATCATAAAGGGCAGGGCGGTAATAAAACCGTCGCGGATGGAGGTAACGTATTTTTGCTGGCCGATCGCTCCCGCCATAGGCGTGATCTGCCGTTCGATCACATCGATCAATTTAGCGTACAGAGAGCTCATGATCTTTCCTTAGTTCTTGTTTTCGATGAGGGAAAGGGCGAAATCAAGGACTGCGGCGCCTTTTTGCATGCCGTAGTCCATCATATTGATGGGTTCGACGCGGATACCGTATTTATCCGCCTGCTTTTGCAAATCCTGCTGCATGTATTTCACCTGCGGCCCCAGCAGCACCACCTGATAATGGCCAACCTGTTCGGCGAACTCCGCTACGCCATAGGCGTTGATCTCTACCGGCAGGCCCCGCTGTTCGGCTTCCGCAATCATTTTTTTCATCAGCAGGCTGGTGGACATGCCTGCCGAACAACACAACATAATTTTTTTCATAAGTACCGCTCCTGATGAGGTTGGATGTGCGGACTATAGTCAAAATGGATGCATTACGGAAAGCGCTTTCCATTTATGGATTTATTTATTGTGACCATGATCACCTATGGCAGGCTTTCACTTTCCGGTGTTGTGGGCGATCATCCCGGCGAGACAATCATTCGCAAAGGTAGGAGTATGAACATTCAGTTAATGAATGTGGCCGTGGACATCATCGAGCAGCGGCTGGCGCCGTTGGCGAATGTTCTGACGCGCAACAACCACATTACGGCGATGCGCGATAGCTTTGCGCTGGCGATGCCATTTGTGATTGTTGGCAGCCTGTTGGTTCCCATTTTGTTTCCGCCCGTTTCCATCGACGGCGCCTCGCGTTTCGGCCAGGTCTATTTGCTGCTGCGGCCTATCCTGCTGCCGACCTTTCAGCTAACCATTGGCTTGGTGGCGCTGATTGTCGCTTTCGGCGCCAGCGCCAGTCTCGCCAAGCAGTACCGTCTGCCGGAACGGCTCTGTGGTTTAACCGGGTGTCTGGCTTTTCTGCTGTTTATTGGCTTTCGCGAGACTGCGGTGAGCAACGTTTATCTCGGCGGCATGGGGATATTTACCGCCCTGATATCCAGTACCTATTCCATTGAGATAATTCGTTTTTTCTACAAAAAAGGCTGGTGTATCCGCCTGCCTGATGAAGTGCCGCTGATGACTCGCAATGGCTTTCAACTGCTGATCCCGCTGCTGGTGGTGATGCTGTCGATAAGCGTGATGAATGCCATATTGCTGCAGACGACCGGGCGCATCGTACCGGAGCTAATCAGCGAAGCGGTGCGACCGCTGGTGCTGGCGTCCGACACGTTGATGGCGGTACTTATCTCTTTGTTAATCTGTAACTTACTCTGGTTTATCGGTATCCACGGCGCGCTGATTATCACCGGGATTATGAACCCCTTCTGGATGACCTATCTGTTTGAAAATCAGCAGGCTTTGGCAGCGGGTTCGCCAACGCTGCCGCATATTTATCTGCAGGGATTCTGGGATTTTTACCTGCTGATCGGCGGTATCGGCTCCACTCTGCCGCTGGTATTGATGGCGATGCGCAGCCGCTCACGGCAGCTGAAAAGCGTGGCCAAAATTGGCCTGCTGCCGTCGCTGTTTAATATCAACGAGCCGATACTGTTTGGTTTTCCGGTGATCATGAACCCGGTTTTTTTACTGCCGTTTCTCTTTGTTCCGCTGATAAATGCCTGTATTGCATGGTATTTGACTCAGCTGGGCATCCTCGATCGCGCGGTGGCGATGCTACCCTGGTCGATGCCTTCTCCGCTGGGGGCGGCATGGTCGGCGAACGGCAGCTGGAAAAATTTGTGCATGAGCCTGTTCGCGATGTTTAACGCCTGGATGCTTTATCGCCCCTTCTTCAAAGTTTACGAACGCCAGCTCGCGGAAACCGAGCGCTGATCCCCTCGCCGTCGGCGGCTTATCCCCCGACGGCACCTGTTCACTTTCTCTTTCTTCCGCTCTGCTGCCGGCTTCCGGCGGTATTCTTGTTATTTTATGTGATCAGTCTCACGAATATATTCGTCGCAGAGCGAATTTTGTGAACCAGATAGGCAATTATGGAAAGCGCTTTCCATTAGTGGATGTACATTTCCATTTTTGATCCGTAAATTTCCCCTCCGTTATCGGTTCGTGTTAACAAACATAACGTGGGAAAAAAATAATGATAAAGCTGAAACACTCAATACCTCTGGCTCTCCTCTCGCTGGCCGGGACCAGCAGCCTGGCCTGCGCGGATCCGAAGTATGATTTTGCGCTGCATGGCTATATTCGCTCCGGGATCCTTGCCAATTCTGATGGCAACCGCGCGGACTCCGTCGGCCTGATGCCGGACGGCAAGTGGCGACTGGGCAACGAAGAAGACACCAAGATCGAACTGATCCCCACCGTAACGCTGACGGCGGACAGCGGCGTGGTGGCGAAAGTGCAGGCCAACCTCACTCACCAGTCGAAATGCACCTCCGACTGGAACTGTCAGGATGACGATGGCCATGATGTGCAGTTTCGTGAAGGGTTCGCCGAGCTGAGCAATCTGGATTTTGCGCCGGAGATGACCTTCTGGGCCGGTAAGCGCTACAGCAGCTCCAACACTTCCAGCCATCAGTTTGACTGGGAGTACATTCAATACAATGGCACCGGCGGCGGCTTCGACAACATGGATCTGGGCTTCGCCCGCTTCGACGCCGGGGTCTACGCCTTTTCGCCCACCGATGAAACCAAAGCCTACCCGGTGGATAAGGGAGATCAGGGCTACCCGGATGATTACTCCCTCAACCTGTGGCTGAAAAAGATCGCCGGGACAGGCTTCGATCTGGAGCTGATCGGCCACCACATGAACCGTAACGAAAAGCATCCGACTTCCGCCGAAAAGGGCTATGGCGTGACCGGTATTTATAACTTTGACGGTTTTTATGGCCTCACCGGGGGGTACTCCCGCCTCGCATTGCAGTACGGCAAAGGGCTGGCGGCGGGCGACTCGCTGGGTAAAAACGGCTGGGGCTGGGCCAATCTGGAAAACACCCAGTCCTGGCGGGTGGTGCTGGATAGCGTGGCCTCGATGGGCGATCTGGAAATCTCCACCTTCGCCTTCTGGCAGAAGGATAAAAACTACCGCTGGTGGACGGAAGATGACAATGGCTGGGGACGCTCGATGTGGGTCGCCGGTATCCGCCCCTATCATCAGATCACCCGCAACTTTGCCATGCAGTACGAGCTGGGCTACGAATACCTGGATGACAAAAACTACAAAGGGGTTAACGGCAAAGGCAAAGGCGGCCTGACCAAAGTCACCGTTGCGCCAACGCTGACTTTTGACTCCGGCTTCTGGGCGCGCCCGCAGCTGCGTTTCTTCGTCACCTACGCGAAGTGGGACAAAGGTGTCTCCGATGCGCTGGACGGCAACTACAACTGGGATACCAATACCATCACCGCCGGCGGTTATTCCCGCAGTGGCTCAACCGACACCGTTAACTTCGGCGTACAGGCCGAAGTCTGGTTCTAAGGAGAGACAGCGATGAAGCCGATGAAAAACCTGCTGCTAATGGGGCTGCTCTCCGCGCTGGGGGCCGGCGGGGCGCTGGCCGCCGAGCGCTCGCATTTTGAACATTTTATCACTCGCGACGGCGCCGCTCTCAAGGATGGCGATAAGGTGTTTCGCTTCGCCGGGATCCACGCGCCGGAGCTGCACCGCATTGAAGACGACGCCCGCGGCCCCTGCAGGGCAGACCCGCGCGGCTGGGGGCAATACTTTAAATGGCCGACGGCCCAGGAGCAGCAAAACTGGATCCAGGCGATGGTGCAAACCGGGGCGAAAGCCCAGCGCGTCTACGTGCTGTCGGTGCAGCAGGAGTTTGACAAGGCCTGCGGCCGCGAGACCCATATTCTCGCGCCGGAAACGGCGGACGGCATGCCGCGGCTGAATGAGAAAGCCATGCGGGTGTATGACAACATGATTGCCGAAGCGGATAAACAGGGATTGCGACTGATTCTGCCCTTTATCGACCACTGGTGGTGGTGGGGCGGGCGCGAGCAGCTGGCGGCGTTCTACCACGAAAAAGCGGAAGACTTTTATCGTACCGATAGCAAGACCTTCAAAGCCTATCTGGATGTGATCCGTCAGGTCATCACCCGGACAAATACCGTCACCGGCCGCGCCTACTTTGATGAGAAGGCGATCATGGCCTGGGAGACCGGTAACGAGCTGGAGGATACCAATGCCGATTTTCTGCAGCAGACCGCGGCGTGGATTAAAAAGTGGGCTCCCAACCAGCTGGTGATGGATGGCACCTATAAGAAAATCAATTCCTTTGCGTTGACTGACCCCAATGTGGATATCGTCAGCAATCACTATTACACCAACGCCGATAATAACCATCCCGGGCAGGTGACGCAGGATCTACGCGCCGTCGGCGGGCAAAAAGTCTATCTCGTCGGCGAGTTTGGCTTGCTGCCGGCGGATCAGCTGAACGCCATTATGCAGTCGATTGTTCACAGCGAGGTCAACGGGGCGCAAGCCGCCGGGGGGCTTATCTGGGGCTTCCGCGGCCATCGTCACGACGGCGGCTTCTACTGGCATAAGGAGTCGACCGGACACTACAGCTACCACCTGCCGGGGTTTGCAAAAGAAGGCGAAGCGAACCAGGAGCAGGCGGTGGTCGATCTGGTGCGCACCGCCGCAGCGCAGATGGCCGGGCAGCAGAGGATGGCGCCGCTGCCGAAGCCGGACGCGCCTCTGCTGCGCGAGACCACCTCGCCCTTCGCGATCAACTGGATGGGTGCCGCGGTAGGACGTAGCTACGATGTCGAACGCGCTGGCTCGCCGACCGGGCCGTGGACGGTGGTGGGCCGGGATATCTCCGATGGCGTTAACGAATGGAACCCGGAAACCATGGTTCTGTTCCGCGACGATTATCGTCAGCTTCAGCTCGGGCGGACGTACTATTACCGGGTGACGACGAAAAACGAGAGCGGTCGTTCTGCCCCTTCCAATGTGATTAGCGTGAAGCATAGTGAGGTGAATCAGCCGCCGGCTATCACGCTGGAACCCGCCTTAACTACTACTCAGGACCAGGGCGTCGAGCTTACGGCCAGCTGGCAGGACGATGGCCTGCCGTCGCGAGAGGTGAAAGTGGGCTGGCAGCACGCCGGCGACGGACAGGTACATTTCTGCCATGCCGATCGGCCGCAAACCCGGGCCTGGTTCACGGCGCCAGGCACCTATGCGCTGACGTTCACTGCCGACGATGGGCTGCTGAAAAGCAGCAAAACCGTGACCGTGACGGTGGGCGAGGCGACGGGGAAGGCGCCGGCGGATTTCTGTCGTTATCACGGCAAAGTCTATGGCGTGGCTGAGGGGCGCCTGACGGTAATGAAGAGTGATAAAGACGCGCTGGCAGTTGGCGAGGACGGTTTTCTCGGCCCATTTGCCAGCGAGGGGGATAAGATCAGCTGGCAGGTGCAGGCGCCGTGGAGCGGTCAGTTCCAGCTCAACGTAACCTTCAACGGCAAATGGGGCGGCAAGCAGAACTCCTTTGTCGTCAACGGGGGCGCTCCGCAGGCCGTGGCCTTCCCGCAGACGGATGAGCAGGGCCAGCAGCTGCGGATACCCGTAACGCTGAAAGCGGGGAGCAATCAGGTTGACTTCGGCCGCTTCGCCGGCGACTGGGGCTATATGTTTATTAAATCGATCGAAGTGGTCGCGGAGTAGTACGCTCAGGCTGCGCCAGACGGGCGCAGCCTTTTTTCGAAAGGAGAGGTTATGCAGCAGTATCAGTTTCCGCAAGGGTTTCTGTGGGGGGCGGCGGCGTCCGGCCCGCAAACGGAAGGGGTCACCAATAAGCGCCATCGTTCCATCTGGGACAGCTGGTTTGCTGAACAGCCGGAGCGATTTTATCAACAGGTAGGGCCGCAAACCGTGTGTGATACTTATCATCAGTATCCGCAGGACGTGGCGCTGATGAAACAGACCGGCTTCAACTCGTTTCGAACCTCGATTCAGTGGTCACGACTGATCGCGGATTTTGAAACCGGCGCGCCGGACCCGGACGCGGTGCGTTTTTATCACGCCTATCTTGATGAGATGATCGCCAACGGCATTGAGCCGATGATCAATCTCTACCATTTTGATATGCCGGAGGTGCTGCAGAAACAGTACGGTGGCTTTGAATCGGCGCACGTAGCAGAGCTGTTTGCCCGCTTTGCCCGCACCGCCTTTAACCTGTTTGGCCATAAGGTTAAATACTGGATAACCTTCAACGAGCCGATTGTACCGGTTGAGGGAGGCTTCCTGTACGACTTCCACTATCCGTGTAAGAAAGATGGTCGGCTGGCGGCGCAGGTGGCGTTTAACATTATGCTGGCGCATACCAAAGCGGTAACGGCTTATCGTGAACTGGCGCTGGCGGGCGAGATCGGCGTGGTGCTCAACCTGACTCCGAGCTATACGCTCACCGACAGCGACGCGGATAAAAAGGCCGCCTGGTATGCCGACCTGTTTTTTAACCGCAGCTTCCTTGACCCGCTGGTAAAACATGAATTCCCTAAAGCGCTGTGCGAGATCCTCGCCGCCCACGACTGCCTGCCGACGACCAGCAAAGACGACGTGGCGTTGATCCTCAGCGCGGAGATCGATTTTCTTGGGGTGAACTATTACGTGCCGCGGCGGGTAAAAGCGCGTGAGAGCGAATATGACCTCGATTATTTCACCCCGGAATACTATTTCGAAAACGCGGTGAACCCGCAGGGCCGCTTTAACCCCTATCGTGATAACAACGAGATCCTGCCGCAGGCTATTTACGACATTGCCGCCAATATTCGTGAAAACTACGGCAATATTAAGTGGTATCTCGCGGAAATCGGTATCGCGATGGATCGACAATCAGAGGGAGAGCCCGGGGCGGACGGGGTCATAGACGATACTTTCCGCATTCAACTGATGGAAGAGCATCTGGTGCAGCTGCACCGCGCTATTGCCGACGGCGCGAACTGCTTTGGCGTGCATCAGTGGACGTTTATCGACAACTGGTCGTGGATCAATGCCTTCAAACGGCGCTACGGCTTCTGGCGACTGGATCTGGATACCGGCGAGCGACAGATAAAACGCAATGCGCTGTGGTTTGCCGAACTGGCGACCAGCAACGGTTTTACCCGCGACAAATAGCGCGCTGCGCCAGCGCTCCCTCCTGGCGGCGCGCAAAGAGGGAGCGTGCGAGGCTACACCAGTTCGTCTTTATTAATGCCCAGCCGCTTCATGCGCGACAGGTGCGTGGTGCGCTTCAGCCCCAGCCGCTGGGCGGCGCCCTTCGGCCCGGCCACCACGCCGTTGCTCTCCTTCAGCACCCGGACGATCAGTTGATATTCATCTTCGCCTTCCTCAGGCAGGACCTCTGGCGACCGCGGAGGCTCGACGATATCCCGCTCCGGCAGGGAGAGCTGCAGCACGTTGCCGCGGGTCAGCAGGACTGCCCGTTCGATGACGTTTTCCAGCTCGCGCACGTTGCCCGGCCACTCCATGCGCGTCAGGGTGCGCAGGGTTTCCGCCGGGATGCTGTCGATATTGCGTCCCATGCGGCGGGCGATTTTGAAGGTAAACGCCTTCACCAGCAGCGGGATGTCGTCGGGACGCTCGCGCAGCGGCGGCAGGTGGATCGGGAACACGTTGAGCCGGTAGTAGAGATCGCTGCGGAATTCCCTGTCGATAACCATTTGCTTGAGATCGCGGTTGGTGGCGGCGATCAGTCGGACGTCGGTCTGGATCAGCTTGTTGCTCCCCAGGCGTTCGAACTCCTGCTCCTGGAGGACGCGCAGCAGCTTGGGCTGCAGCTCCAGCGGCATATCGCCCACTTCATCAAGGAACAGGGAGCTTTTGTCCGCCAGTTCGAAGCGGCCGATACGCTGGGCGCTGGCCCCGGTAAACGCGCCGCGTTCGTGGCCGAACAGATCGCTCTCCAGCAGCCCGGCGGGCATCGCGGCGCAGTTCATCTTCACCATCCGCCGACTGTTTCGTCCGCTGAGGTTATGAATGGCGCGGGCGATAAGCTCTTTACCGGTGCCGGTTTCGCCGAGGATCAGCACGGTGCTGTCGCTGTGGGCCACCATCTCGACCTGCTTGAGCACATTGTTCATCGCCTCGCTGCGGCCGATGATCTCCCCGAATTCGCTCTCGACATTGTTGAGCTGCTCGGTGAGGGCGAGGTTCTCATCCACCAGTCGCTCTTTCAGGCGCTGAATTTCGCGGTAGGCGAGGGCGTTATCGATAGCGATCGACACCCGCTCGGCGATCTGCCGCAGCAGCTTGAGATTGGTGGTGGTAAACACCTGTTCGTCGCACTGCGCCAGCTTCAGCACGCCGAGCAGAGTGTTGCCGGACATCAGCGGCAGCAGGCACAGGGTCTGGATCTTGTTGCCCCACATCTCGAAGAGCATTTTCTCGTACGGCGCGAGAGTGTCATGCTCGTGCAGGTTAAGCAGCAGCATCTCTTTGCTTTTGAACACCCGCTCGGTGAGGGTGCCGGCTTCATCCACCTCGCTCTGGTCGTGAACCGGATGGCTGGCGTCAAGATAGTGGGTGGAATAGATGTTGAGCTTCCCTTTGCGGTTGCTGCGCAGCACTACGCTGATGGCGTCGATCCGGAAGTAGCGATGGATCTCTTTCGCCACCTCGCTAACCAGCTCGTCGATATCCAGACGCGAGAGGACCGCGTTGGTGATCGCCACCAGGATGCGAAAGTTGTCGCGCTCGTGGCACAGCAGATCGTAATCGACGTTGTTGCTGACCCGGTTCTGAATCTGCTCGGTGACGACGGCGACGATCTGCGCGAAGGTATGCAGCCGCTGGAACTCTTTCTCGCTCCATGGCCGGTTGTCACGACGCAGAAATTCGCAACCGCCGAAGATCCGCCCGTCGGCCGCCAGCGGCAGCAGCGAATAGTACCCGAACGGGCGATAGATCCCGCTACGGATAAGCTGCGGCCAGGTGTCGGCAAAGGTCTCATGATCGCAATGCAGGGCATCCGGCCGGGAGAGTAAGCGGCGCACCGGACCGTGGGCGAGCACGGTTTCATCTTCGTAGCTCACCGGCTGGCCTGCCTCATCGCAGGCGTATCTGGCCGCGCGGTGGTTGCCGGCGTTCCACAGGATAATGGCCGCTTCGTCGGCCAGCGCGGACTGTTGCACCAGGCGGGTCAGGGTTTCGCTCAGCGCAGCCAGATCGGGCTGCTGTAATAAAAGCCGGGTGATATCAAACAGACCCTGCTGGCCGAGATCGCTCATCGGTGTATACGACATGGCTTACATCCAAAACGCGCCGGCAACGCGGCGCATAAGAAAATGATGGTACAAATAATAGTATGTTAATAAGGCGGTTGTGACCGCCGTTAACCCATCCGTGGGCGCCCGCTGGTTTGGGCGGGATACTCATGCTGGCTTTTCCCGGCTTACGCTGCGCTTAGCCGGGCTACAAGTGCGCGGAGTTTTGTAGCCGGATAAGGCGCCAGCCGCTATCCGGGCCCCGACGCCGTCGTTAACAAATTCTCGGCAGCGGCTCGGCGTGGGGAAGATCGAGCGTCCGCTTCACGCCGTACAGCCCGACGGAACGCACGCCCGGGCGGGCGACCACCTCGCCGATTATCGCCGCCTCGCATCCCAGGGCGTGAGACCGTAGATGCGTCAGCACATTTTCCGCTTCTTCGCGGGCGACGGCGATCACCAGCTTGCCTTCATTGGCGAAGTTCAGGGCGTCCAGTCCGAGCAGCTCGCAGACCCCGCGCACGGTGTCGTTGACCGGCAGCTTTGCCTCGTGCAGTTCAATGCCGCAGCCGCTGGCGACGGCGAACTCATGGGCGACGGCGTTGACGCCGCCGCGGGTGGCGTCGCGCAGGGCTTTTACGCCGCGCAGCGGCCGCAGGGTTTGGATCAGCGGCGTCAGCACCGCGCAGTCGCTGGACAGCGCGCCGTCGAGCCCCATCTGCTCACGCAGATTAAGGATGGTGGCGCCATGATCCCCCAGCGTGCCGCTGACCAGCAGCACATCGCCGGCGCTGATCTGCTGCGTCCCCCAGCGAACGTCCGCCGGGATGGTGCCGATGCCGGCGGTGTTGATAAACAGCTTATCCGCCGCGCCGCGCGGTACCACTTTGGTATCGCCGGTGACGATGGCGATCCCTGCCGCCCGAGCGGTATCGGCCATGCTGGCGACCACCGCTTCCAGGGTAGTCATCTCCAGCCCCTCTTCGAGAATAAACCCGCAGGAGAGATAGCGCGGGATGGCGCCGCTGACCGCCACGTCGTTGGCGGTACCGCAGACGGCCAGCTTGCCGATATTGCCGCCGGGAAAGAACAGCGGGTCAATTACATAGCTGTCGGTGGAGAAGGCGAGGCGATCCCCCTGAGCGGCAAGCGCCGCCAGATCGAGGCGCGCCTGATCCTCCTGCTCCGCCAGCCAGGGGTTGGCGAAAGCCTGCATAAACAGGTCGCCGATCAGCTGCTGCATTGCCTGACCGCCGCTACCGTGGGCTAACTGGACGCTTTTCATGCTTCATATTCCTGACTGCGATATAGATACCAGGCGGCGCAGGCCCCTTCCGAGGAGACCATCAGCGCGCCAAAGGCGCTTTGCGGATTGCAGGTGCTGGCGAAGAGCGGGCACTGGTGCGGTTTACAGCGACCGGTCAACACCTCGCCGCAGCGGGCGCGCGGGTCGTCGCACACGCGCTGCGGCGCCGGGCGGAAATGGGCCTCGGCATCGAAGCGCTGATAGGCCGGCGTGAGGTGCACGCCGGAGTCGCTGATGACCCCCAGACCGCGCCATTCGCTGTCGCCATCAAGGCAAAACACGTCGGCCATCGCCGCCTGTGCCAGCGGGTTGCCGGCATCCGGCACCACGCGACGGTACTGATTTTCCACTTCGCTACGCTGCGCTATTGTCTGCTCAACCAGCATCACCGCGCCTTGCAGTAGATCAAGCGGTTCGAAACCGGCGACCACTAACGGGCGATGATAGTTGCTGGCGATAAAGCCGTAGGCTTCGGTGCCGATCACCATACTGACGTGGCCGGGGGCGAGAAAGGCGTCGATACCGTTGTCCGGCTGATCCAGCAGACTGCGCAGGGTCGGCAGCAGGGTGATGTGCTGACAGAAAAAGAAGAAGTTTTCGACGTTGCGCTCCCGCGCCTGACGCAGGGTGAGGGCGGTGGCGGGCATGGTGGTTTCGAAACCGAGACCGAAAAAGACCACCTCACGCTGCGGGTTTTGCTGCGCCAGCCGCAGGGCGTCCATCGGCGAGTAAACGATGCGAACATCGGCGCCGCTGGCTTTCGCCTGCAGCAGTGAGCCGTTTTTGCCCGGCACGCGCATGGCGTCGCCGAAGGTACAGAAGATCACCCCCGGGCGGCTGGCAATCTCAATGCAGGCGTCGATGCGCCCCATCGGCAGGACGCACACTGGGCAGCCGGGCCCATGAATAAATTCGATATTCTCCGGCAACAGCTGGTCGAGCCCGAATTTAAAAATGGCATGAGTATGGCCGCCGCAGACCTCCATAATGCGCAGCGGACGCTGCGCGGTGTGCGGCAGCAGATGGGCACGCTGCTGAAGATGGGCCACCAGCTGCATGACCTGCTCGGGGGCGCGGTATTCGTCAACGTAACGCATTATCGCTCCTCGCCGTACAGCAGGGCGCCGACGTCCGGCTCCACGTCAAACATATTTTGCAGCGCCTCGAGCGTATCGAGCGCTTCGTCTTCATTAATCACGCTCATGGCGAACCCGACGTGCACCAGCACCCACTGGCCGAGACGCGGCTGACCCTGGTCGTCAACGGCGCCCACCAGCGTCAGGTCAACGTCGCGCTGAATGCCACAGACTTCCACCTTCGCCAGCACGCCGTCGATGGCGCAAATTTGTCCCGGAATGCCTATGCACATCGTTGCGTCTCCAGCCAGGTGAGCCACTGGTCCATGCCTTCGCCGCTGGTGGCGGAGAGGAGGATAATTTCAATATGCGGATTGACCTCGCGGGCGCAGGCCAGGCATTTATCCACGTCAAAGTTGAGATACGGCAGCAGGTCGACTTTGTTGAGCAGCATCAGGCTGGCGGCGGCGAACATATGCGGATACTTCAGCGGCTTGTCTTCGCCTTCTGTGACCGACAGTACCGCCACCTTATGGCGTTCGCCGAGATCAAAGCTCGCCGGGCAGACCAGGTTGCCGACGTTTTCAATAAACAGAATGCCGTGGTCAGCCAGCGGCAGTCGCGGGGCGGCGTCGGCGATCATCTGGGCGTCGAGATGGCAGCCTTTCCCGGTGTTGACCTGGATCGCCGGAGTGCCGGTGGCGCGAATGCGGGCGGCGTCATTGACCGTTTGCTGGTCGCCTTCGATCACCGCGCAGTCGGCACGCCCTTTCAGCCGGGTGAGGGTTTCGGTGAGCAGGGTGGTTTTGCCGGAGCCGGGGCTGGAAACCAGATTCAGCACCAGCTGCTGCTTTGCCGCAAAGCGCGCGCGGTTGCGCGCCGCCAGGCGGTTGTTTTTATCCAGCACGTCGATTTCCACTTCCAGCATCCGCCGCTGGCTCTGGCCCGGGGCGTGAGTCCCCGCTTCGCCATGGCCGTAATGCAGATCGCCCTCTGTCGTGCGGGTGGGGGCGAAGTGGTCAGTTTTGACGCCGGTGATGGTCATCGTCTGGCGTGGGGCGGGCGCGAAGGGGGCGCTGCGGAACGCGGAATGCGGGTTTCGTTCGTCTCCTTCAATATAGAGGTTGCCTTCGCCACAGCCGCATGTCGTACACATAATTTACTCCAATTCTAAACGCTGAATCTGTAAGCCGTCATCCGCCACGATCTGTAGCTGGTCGTTATTGCAGTGCGGGCAGCGGCGGACGTGCTGCGAGACAAGATGGACGTACTGCTGACAGCGTTCGCACCAGCATTCAGCCTGTTGTTCGGCGATATGCAGTTCACACCCCTCCGCCAGCGTGCCGCGGCAGACCAGCTCAAAGCAGAAGGTCAGGGCGCTGGCTTCGACGCAGGAAAATGCCCCGACCTTAAGCCACACGCCGGTCACCCGTCGCGCGCCGGCCTGCTGCGCCTGTTGTTCAATAATTTCCAGCGCCCGCTGGCTGAGGGTGATTTCGTGCATAGTCGCCTCCGTATCGCGATGCGCCTTTTATGCAATAACGATGCCAGAACAGACTCATGGCGGTGGGAAATGTCGATGACGACGCGCCGGGGCTGTCATCGACATGTCGCGTCGGCAGGAGATAAATATAAAAACATAATTAAATCAAATAAATAAAATGTGGCACGGAAAATGCTTAAACGGTGCATCTCATGCTACGGAGAAACCGATATGACTATTTGGGAAATAAGTGAAAAGGCGGATTACATCGCCGACCGTCACCGGCAGCAGCAGGAGCAGTGGCATATCTACTGTAACTCGCTGGTTCAGGGGATCACCCTGTCGAAAGCCCGCCTGCATCACGCGATGAGCTGCGCGCCGGACAAAGAGCTGTGCTTCGTGCTGTTCGGCCATTTTCAGGTGTTCGTCGCCCTGGCGGAAGGCTTCAACAGCCACACCATCGAATACTACGTCGAAAACAAAGGCGGCGGTGATAAGTATCTGATTGCTCAGGCCACGCTCGCCGCGGATGGCACTGTGGACGGGCGGATCAGCAACCGCTCCCGCGACCAGGTGCTGGAGCACTATCTGGCGATTATCGCCACCGTCTATGACCGTCTGTACGACGCCATGGAGCAAGACCAACCGGTGGACTTAAGCCATCTGGCTCTGACCCACTGATCGCAAGGTGTCGACATGTGTCGAAAATGACACCTGCGCAACCTGATTTCGTCAAAAGTGACTTTCACCCGAGGATGACCCGGTGAACCGTTTTGTAATTGCTGACTCCACTGTCTGTATCGGCTGCCGCACCTGCGAAGCCGCCTGCTCTGAGACGCATCGCCAGCATGGCCTGCAGGCGATGCCGCGGCTGCAGGTGATGCGTAATGAAAAAGAATCGGCACCGCAGATGTGCCACCACTGCGAAGACGCCCCCTGCGCCGCTGTCTGTCCGGTTAACGCCATCCAGCGCGTCGATGGCGCTGTCCAGCTCAACGAGAGCCTGTGCGTAAGCTGCAAACTGTGCGGCATCGCCTGCCCGTTTGGCGCGATCGAATTTTCTGGCAGCCGTCCGCTGGATATTCCGGCCAATGCCAATACCCGACTGGCGCCCCCCGCGCCGCCGGCGCCGGCCCGCGTCAGCTCGCTGCTCGACTGGGTGCCTGGGGTGCGCGCCATTGCCGTGAAATGCGACCTCTGCCACTTCGATGACCAGGGCCCGGCCTGCGTGCGGACCTGCCCGACCAAAGCGCTGATGCTGGTGGATAGCCGTGATATCGCCCTGGCCAGCAAGCGTAAACGCCAGCTGACCTTTAATACCGACCTTGGCGACTTGTCGCTGTTCCAGGCGCAACAGGGGGAGAGGGAATGAGTGTAATTGGATTAGTCAATCAGGCGGTGACATGGTACGCCGCCAGCGCCGTGCTGGCCTTTGTGTTTGCCATGCGTAAACCGCTCAGCGGCGCCATTGCCGGGATCGGCGGCGCGGTGGCCAGCGCCATGCTGGTGGTTGCCGGCGGCGCCGCGCTGTTGATGCCGGATCGGATCCACGGCGGCATGCTGCAGTTTCTCCATCTGACGATGCGGGTGGGCGGCGTGAACGCCCTGTGGCTGCTGGCCATTGGCCTGTCGGCGCTGCCGGTGTCGCTGTTTAACATTAGCTGGCATCGCCACCCGCAGGTGAAGGCCAACGGCCTGCTGGTCAACCTGCTGCTGGCCGCCGCCACCTGTGCGGTGGTGGTGACCAATATCGGCTCGCTGGTGGTGATGGCGGAGATCATGGCGCTCTGCGCGGCGTTTCTCACGGGCTGCGCCGCCTCCGGCAAGCTGTGGTTTGCCCTGGGTCGTCTCGGCACGTTGCTGATGGCCTGGACCTGCTGGCTGGTGTGGTCGACCTACGGCACCCTCGAGCTGGCGCAGATCAATCTTCAGGCGGTGGATATGATGCAGAGCCCGCTGCTGTGGCTGCCGGGGCTGGCGGGGTTCGCCCTGCTGGCGGGGGCTATCCCGCTGCACGGCTGGGCGCCGCAGGCGCACGCCGGGGCCAGCGCGCCGGCCGCCGCGCTGTTTTCCACTGTGGTCATGAAGGTCGGTCTGTACGGCATGTTAACCGTTTCGCTGGCCGGCGGCGTGCCGCCGCTGTGGTGGGGCGTGATGCTGCTGGTGCTGGGGATGATCACCGCCTTTATCGGCGGGCTGTATGCGTTGATGGAACATAACATTCAGCGCCTGCTGGCCTATCACACCCTGGAGAACATCGGCATTATCCTGCTGGGGCTGGGCGCCTTCGTCACCGGCGTGGCCACCCGCAACAGCACGCTGATGGTGCTGGGTTTCATCGGTGGCATGTATCACCTGATTAACCACAGCCTGTTCAAAACTACGCTGTTCCTCGGCGCCGGGGCGGTGTGGTTCCGCACCGGCCATCGCGATATCGAGAAGCTGGGCGGCATCGGTAAAAAAATGCCGCTGATCTCCCTCGCCATGCTGGTGGGGCTGATGGCGATGGCGGCCCTGCCACCGCTGAACGGCTTCGCCGGCGAGTGGGTTATCTACCAGTCCTTCTTCAAAATGAGCACCAGCGACCTGTTTATTGGCCGTCTTCTGGGGCCGCTGCTGGCGGTCGGCCTGGCGATCACCGGCGCGCTGGCGGTGATGTGTATGGCCAAAGTCTATGGCGTCACCTTCCTCGGCGCGCCGCGGAGCAAAGAGGCGGAAAACGCCACCTGCGCCCCCTGGCTGATGACCCTGAGCGTGGTCATGGCGGCGGTCTTCTGCCTCGTTGGCGGCATCGCCGCGCCGTGGCTGCTGCCGCTGGTGAGCGGTGCCTTCCCGCTGCAGGCCCAGGTGTCGAGCGTGGTGTCGCAGCCGATGATCGCGCTGCTGCTTATCGCCTGCCCGCTGCTGCCGTTCTTGTTGATGATCTTCTTTAAAGGCGATCGCCTGGCGGCGCGCTCGCGCGGCGCGGCCTGGGTCTGCGGCTACGATCACGAACAGTCGATGGTGGTCACTGCCCACGGTTTCGCCATGCCGGTGAAAGAGGCCTTTGCGCCGCTGCTGAAGCTGCGTCACTGGCTGAATCCGGTGCGTCTGGTGCCGGGCTGGCGATCGGCCTCGGCGCCAGCGCTGCTGCGCGGAATGGCGCTGGTTGAGCTGGCGGTGCTGGTGGTGATTGTCATTTCGCGAGGAGCCTGAGAATGAGTTTGTTAATTGCATTGCTACAGGCGCTGGCGCTGTTTGCCGTCGCGCCGCTGTTATCCGGGATCGTTCGCGTCGCCCGCGCGCGGCTGCATAACCGCCGCGGTCCGGGCGTGCTGCAGGAGTATCGGGATATCCTGAAACTGCTGGGCCGCCAGAGCGTCGGTCCCGACGCCTCGGGCTGGGTGTTCCGCCTGACGCCGTACGTCATGGTGGGCGTGATGCTGACCATCGCCACCGCCTTGCCGGTGGTGACGGTGGACTCTCCGCTGCCGGTGCTTGGGGATCTCATCACCCTGATCTACCTGTTCGCCATCGCCCGTTTCTTCTTCGCGATTTCCGGTCTGGACACCGGCAGCCCATTTACCGCGCTGGGCAGCAGCCGCGAAGCGATGCTCGGCGTGCTGGTGGAGCCGATCCTGCTGCTGGGCCTGTGGGTCGCCGCGCAGGTCGCCGGCTCGACGCACATCAGCACCATTACCGATACCCTTTATCACTGGCCGGCAGCGCGCAGCATTCCCTTGATTCTGGCGCTGTGCGCCTGCGCCTTCGCCACCTTTATCGAGATGGGCAAACTGCCGTTCGATCTGGCGGAAGCGGAGCAGGAGCTGCAGGAGGGGCCGCTTTCCGAGTACAGCGGTAGCGGCTTTGGCATCCTGAAGTGGGGCATCAGCCTCAAACAGCTGGTGGTGCTGCAGATGTTTGTCGGGGTCTTTTTCCCGTGGGGCCAGATGACCAGCTTCAGCGTCGGCGGCCTGCTGCTGGCGCTGGTGGTGGCCGTCGTCAAGCTGGTGGTGGGCGTGCTGATCATCGCGCTGTTCGAGAACAGCATGGCGCGTCTGCGTTTTTGTGCCACCTCCCGCGTCACCTGGGCCGGGTTTGGTTTTGCCTTTTTAGCCTTCGTCTCCTTGCTGGTGGCGTGATTTAAGAGAGTTTGAGCATGTCTGAAGAAAAAATCGGTCAACACTATCTTGCGGCGCTGCACCAGGCCTTTCCGGGCGTGGTGCTGGACGAAGCCTGGCAGACCAAAGACCAGTTAACCATCACCGTGAAGGTCAATTACCTGCCGGAAGTGGTGGAGTTTCTCTACTACCAGCAGGGCGGCTGGCTGTCGGTGCTGTTCGGCAACGATGAACGTAAGCTGAACGGCCACTACGCGGTCTATTACGTACTGTCGATGGAGCAGGGCACCAAATGCTGGATCACCGTGCGCGTGGAAGTGGACGCCAACAAACCGGAATACCCGTCGGTGACGCCGCGCGTGCCGGCGGCGGTGTGGGGCGAGCGCGAAGTGCGCGACATGTACGGCCTGGTGCCGGTCGGCCTGCCGGACGAACGCCGGCTGGTGCTGCCGGACGACTGGCCGGACGAACTCTATCCGCTGCGTAAAGACAGCATGGACTACCGCCAGCGTCCGGCGCCGACCACCGACGCCGAAACCTACGAGTTCATCAACGAGCTCGGCAGCAAGAAAAACAACGTGGTGCCGATCGGCCCGCTGCACGTCACTTCCGATGAGCCCGGCCATTTCCGCCTGTTCGTTGACGGTGAGAACATTATCGATGCCGATTACCGTCTGTTCTATGTCCACCGCGGCATGGAGAAACTGGCGGAAACCCGCATGGGTTATAACGAAGTGACTTTCCTGTCTGACCGCGTGTGCGGCATCTGCGGCTTCGCCCACAGTACCGCTTATACCACCTCGGTGGAGAACGCGATGGGCATCGTGGTGCCGGAGCGGGCGCAGATGATCCGCGCCATTCTGCTGGAGGTGGAACGCCTGCATTCGCACCTCCTGAACCTTGGTCTGGCCTGCCACTTCACCGGCTTCGACTCAGGCTTTATGCAGTTCTTCCGCGTGCGCGAAACCTCGATGAAGATGGCGGAGATCCTCACCGGCGCGCGTAAAACCTACGGTCTGAACCTGATCGGCGGCATCCGCCGCGACCTGCTGAAAGAGGACATGATCCAGACCCGTCAGCTGGCGCAGCAGATGCGTCGCGATGTGCAGGAGCTGGTGGATATGCTGCTCAGCACCCCGAACATGGAGCAGCGCACCGTCGGCATTGGCCGGCTGGACCCGGAAATCGCCCGCGACTTCAGTAACGTTGGCCCGATGGTGCGCGCCAGCGGCCACGCCCGCGATACCCGCGCCGACCATCCGTTCGTCGGCTACGGCCTGCTGCCGATGGAAGTCCACAGCGAGCAGGGCTGCGACGTGATCTCCCGCCTCAAGGTGCGGATCAACGAGGTTTATACCGCGCTGAACATGATTGATTACGGTCTCGATAACCTGCCCGGCGGTCCGCTGATGGTGGAAGGGTTCACCTATATCCCGCACCGCTTCGCGCTGGGCTTCTCCGAGGCGCCGCGCGGCGACGATATCCACTGGAGCATGACCGGCGACAACCAAAAACTGTACCGCTGGCGCTGCCGGGCGGCGACCTACGCCAACTGGCCGACCCTCCGCTATATGCTGCGCGGCAATACCGTTTCCGATGCGCCGCTGATCATCGGCAGCCTCGACCCGTGCTACTCCTGTACCGACCGCATGACCGTGGTCGATGTACGCAAGAAGAAGAGCAAAGTGGTGCCGTACAAAGAGCTGGAGCGCTATAGCATCGAGCGTAAAAACTCGCCGCTGAAATAAGGAATCGCCATGTTTACCTTTATTAAAAAAGTCATTAAGACCGGCACCGCGACGCACGCCTACCCGCTGGAGCCGATGCCGGTAGATAAAAACTTCCGCGGCAAGCCGGAGCATAACCCGCAGCAGTGTATCGGCTGCGCGGCCTGCGTGAATGCCTGCCCATCGAACGCCCTGATGGTCGAGACCGATCTGGCCACTAACCAGCTGGCGTGGCAGTTCAACCTCGGGCGCTGCATCTTCTGCGGCCGCTGCGAAGAGGTCTGCCCGACGGCGGCGATTAAGCTGTCGCCGGAGTATGAGCTGGCGGTGTGGAAGAAAGAGGATTTCCTTCAGCAGTCGCGCTTCGCTATCTGCCACTGCCGGGAGTGCCAGCGGCCGTTCGCGGTGCAGAAGGAGATCGACTACGCCATCGCGCTGCTCAAGCATAACGGCGATACCCGCGCCGAGCTGCACCGCGAAAGCTTCGAAACCTGCCCGGAATGCAAGCGCCAGAAATGTCTGGTGCCGTCCGATCGTATTGAACTGACCCGCCACATAAGGGAGGCCAGCTGATGAGCACTTTACTTGGCCCGCGCGATGAAAACGGCATTCCGGTGCCAATGACGATGGATGAATCCATCGCCAGCATGAAGGCCTCGCTGCTGAAGAAAATTAAACGTTCGGCCTACGTCTACCGCGTCGACTGCGGTGGTTGTAACGGTTGCGAAATCGAAATCTTCGCCACCCTTTCGCCGCTGTTCGACGCTGAACGCTTCGGGATTAAGGTTGTGCCTTCGCCGCGCCATGCCGATATCCTGTTGTTTACCGGGGCGGTGACCCGCGCGATGCGCTCCCCGGCGCTGCGAGCCTGGCAGTCGGCGCCGGATCCGAAGATCTGTATCTCCTACGGCGCCTGCGGCAACAGCGGCGGCATCTTTCACGACCTGTACTGCGTCTGGGGCGGTACCGATAAAATCGTACCGGTCGATGTCTATATTCCGGGCTGCCCGCCGACGCCCGCCGCCACCCTGTACGGCTTCGCCATGGCCCTCGGCCTGCTGGAGCAGAAAATTCACGCCCGCCTGCCGGGCGAGCTTGACGAACAGCCGACCGAGCTGCTGCACGCCGATATGGTACAACCCCTGCGGGTGCGCATCGACCGCGAAGCGCGGCGTCTGGCGGGCTATCGCTATGGCCGGCAGATTGCTGACGACTATATGCGTCTGCTCGGCCAGGGCGACAGCCAGGTGCTGCGCTGGCTGGAGGCGGAAAAAGATCCGCGTCTGACCGAGATCGTCACCCATCTCAACCAGGTGGTCGAGGGGGCGCGTATCCGATGAGCGAGACGGTGGTGTTCAGTCAGCTGAGCCGTAAATTTATTGATGAGAACGACGCCACGCCGGATCAGGCGCAGCAGGTGGTCTATTACAGCCTGGCGATTGGCCACCACCTCGGCGTTATCGACTGTCTTGAGGCGGCGCTGAGCTGCCCGTGGGAGGCGTATCTGGCGTGGATCGCCACCCTTGAGGCTGGGAGCGTCGCGCGGCGCAAAATGGAGGGCGTGCCGAAGTATGGCGAAATCGTCATCGACAGCAGCCATGTGGCGATGCTGGCCAACGCCTTTGATAAAGCGCAGTCCGCGCAGACCCCGCAGCAGCAGGCGTGGAGCAAAGCGATGCTCAGCATGCTGCATGATATTCACCAGGAGAGCGCCATCTATCTGATGGTGAGGAGATTACGTGACTGACGTTTTACTCTGTGTTGGCAACAGTATGATGGGCGACGACGGCGCCGGACCGTTGCTGGCGGAGATGTGCGCGGCGAACCCGGCCGGCCAGTGGGTGGTCATCGACGGCGGCAGCGCGCCGGAAAACGACATCGTGGCGATCCGCGAATTACGCCCCGAACGCCTGCTGATTGTTGATGCCACCGACATGGGCCTTAACCCCGGCGACATTCGCGTCATCGACCCCGACGACATCGCCGAGATGTTTATGATGACCACCCATAACATGCCGCTCAACTATCTGGTCGATCAGCTGAAAGAGGACGTCGGCGAGGTGATCTTCCTCGGCATTCAGCCGGATATCGTCGGTTTTTATTATCCGATGACCCAGCCGGTGAAAGAGGCCGTTGCCCGGGTGTACCAGCAGCTGGCAGACTGGCAGGGTCAGGGCGGCTTTGCCCGGCTGGAGGCCGCAGACGATTAACCCTGCGGCGATCAGGGCTCCCCGACGGCGCGCGACTGGCCTGCCGGGAGCCCCGTTACCGGCGGCGCCAGCTCAAGATTCTCTATCACTAATTTACCGGGCGACACCGAGACTCTGACCTGCGTGCCGACCGGAAATCCCGCCTGCTCCAGCCAGTCGCCGTTCAGGCTCAGGGCCGCGTGGCGGGTGTAGCGCCGCGTCTCCCGCGTTTTGCGGTTCTCATGGCGTTTTCTGACATAACCCACGGTTAACTGGCGAATGGCCCTGACGATCCCTCTGGCTGCGGGGGGCTGCTGTGCGTTCATGATTTGCTCCTTGCTGAAGATACCCCTGAAAATATACTGGATAAAATACCAGTTGTTGTGAACGGGAGGCAAACCAGAAACTGGAATCAGGCTCGAGAAAAAAACATGTAATGGATGCAACAGAAAGCAGACGCCCGTCCCCCGGTCAGCGCAGGGAGACGGGCGAGCGCCGGAGACGCGCTTAGTCGAGGTCGGCGCCGTTGCTGGCTATCACCTTCTGGTACCAGAAGAACGACTTTTTACGCTTGCGCGCCAGCGTGCCGTTGCCGGCGTCGTCGCGATCGACATAGACAAAGCCGTAGCGTTTGCTCATCTCGCCGGTTGACGCCGAGACCAGATCGATACAGCCCCAGCTGGTGTAACCCAGCACCGGAATACCGTCGCCGATGGCGTCGCGCATCGCCTTGATGTGCTCGCGCAGGTAACTGATGCGATAGTCGTCATTGATCTCGCCCCTGGCGTCGATCTCGTCCCGGGCGCCGAGCCCGTTTTCCACCAGGAACAGCGGCTTCTGATAGCGGTCGTACATCATGTTCATGGTGATACGCAGACCCAGCGGGTCGATGCCCCAGCCCCATTCACTGGCCGGAATGTGCGGGTTCTTCAGCGACTTGACGATATTGGCGGCATTGGTGTTGCTGGCGTTCATCTCCGCCGAGGCGCAGCGTGAGGCGTAGTAGCTAAAGGAGACGAAATCGACGGTGTTTTTGAGGATCTCGTCATCGCCCGGCTGCTTCGCAATGGTGACCCCCTTTTCCCGGAACACCCGCGCGGCCCACACCGGGTAGGCGCCGCGCGCCTGGACGTCAATAAAGAACAGATTTTCGCGGTCCTTCTCCAGCGCCATCCAGACATCTTCCGGCTTGCAGGAGTAAGGGTAGAAATTACCGCCCGCCAGCATGCAGCCGACCTGATTTTGCGGGTTTATCTCGTGGGCGATTTTTGTCGCCAGCGCGCTGGCCACCAGCTCGTGATGCGCGGCCTGGTACTTCACCTGCTCCTGGTTTTCTCCCTCTTCAAACACCAGACCGGCGCCGGAGTAGGGGCTGTGCAGCATGATATTGATTTCATTGAAGGTGAGCCAGTATTTCACCAGACCGTCAAAAGCTTCAAAGCAGGTGCGGGCGTAGTGGCTGAAGAAATCGACCATTTTGCGGTTGCGCCAGGAGCCGTACTCCATCACCAGGTGCATCGGCACGTCAAAATGGCACAGCGTGACCAGCGGCTCGATACCGTGCTTTTTGCACTCTTCGAACAGCGAGCGATAGAAGGCGATGCCCTGCGGATTCGGCTGCTGCTCGTCGCCGCGCGGGAACAGGCGGCTCCAGGCGATGGAAGTGCGAAAGACGCTGAACCCCATCTCCGCCATCAGGGCGATATCTTCCTTGTAGCGGTGGTAGAAATCGATCGCCTCGTGGCTGGGGTAGAATTCGTCTTCGCGAAGCGTGAAGCGCTTCTCCAGGCCTAATTTTACCGGCAGACGGTGGGCGCCGTGGGGGAGGGTATCCACGGTGGCCATCCCTTTCCCCCCTTCGCGCCATGCGCCTTCAGACTGGTTGGCGGCCAGTGCGCCGCCCCATAAAAATCCCTGTGGGAAACTCGCCATGCGTTACCTCGTTATCAATGATGTGTTCAGGCGTGGGTTGCCTGGGCCTGGGCCTGGCGCGCTCGGGCGTCGGCGGCGGCCTGTTCAACGGGAATATCTTCAAAGCCGAGGATCAGCGTCAGGGCAAACGACAGCACTACCGACAGCGCCATCACGCCAAACACCCAGACGATGGTCATTGGATTGGCTGGATCGAAAAACTGCACGCTGGTGAACAGCCCCGGCGCCGCCATCGAGTGGCTGGCCAGTCCGGCGATACCCGCCACCGCGCCGCAGATAAAGCCGCTGATCAAGCTGGCGATCAGCGGGCGTTTCAGGCGCACCGCCACGCCGTACAGCGCCGGTTCGGAAATCCCGGCCAGAATCGCCGATGCCGCGGCGGCCAGCGCCGTCTGGCGCAGTTCCGGGTTTTTGGTTTTCCACGCCACCGCCAGCGAAGAGCCGCCGAGCGACAGGTTAGCGCCGATCTCCGACGGCATTACCATGCCCTCTTTGCCGGTTTCGGCGATGGTCTGAATGATGGTCGGCGTAAAGACCCGGTGCATGCCGGTCATCACCAGCAGCGGCCACAGCCCGCCCATGATCGCCACCGACAGCCAGCCGAGATAGCTGTGGATCGTATAGACCAGCGCGGAAATGGCGCTACCGATCCAGATGCCGAGCGGGCCAATCAGCAGGATCGCCAGCGGGGCGGCGATCAGCACGATCAGCATTGGCTTAAGGAAGTTTTTCGTCACCGCCGGGGTAATGCGATCCACCCAGCGTTCGATATACGACAGGCACCAGGTCATCACCAGCGCCGGGATCACCGTGTAGGTGTATTTCACCGCGGTCACCGGGATAAAGGCAAATTCAACGTGTTCGCCCTGAGCGGCTTTGGCCATTAATTCGATAAACCCGGGATGCACCAGCACCCCGGCGATAGCGATGGCCAGCGACATATTGGTTTTGAATTTCACCGCCGCGGAGGCGGCCACCATCAGCGGCAGGAAGAAAAATGCGCCGTCGCCGATAAGCGTCAGGAGGGTCAGCGTCGGCGAGCCTTTCGGCAACGCGCCGCTCATCTCAAGGATCATCGCCAGCAGCTTGGCCATCGATCCGCCGATAATCGCCGGGATCAGCGGCGACATGGTGCCGATCAGCGCGTCAAGGATCCCGGCGCCGATGCGTTTCAGGGTGACCGGCGCTTTGCCCTGCGGCTCGACCGGGCGCAGGTCGCCGGGCAGCAGATTCACCACCTCGCGATAGGCCTGTGAGACCGTGTTGCCGATGATCACCTGGCACTGGTTATCGCTGCGCACGACGCCGAGCACCCCGGTCAGGCCTTTCAGTGTAGGGCTATCGACCTGTTCGTTGTCTTTGACCACGAAACGCAGACGAGTCATGCAGTGGGTCACGGCGACGACGTTATCGACTCCGCCTAATGCCGCGACTATCTGTTGCGCCAGGGCTGCATAATTTTTCGACATCGGATTTTATCCTGTTTATCAATAGGGTACTGATCTGTTACCGCGCCGCATCGCCGGGCGATACCATGCTTTATAGGAAACCGGTTCCACAAAATCATGGTGAGTTTCATTTGATTGCACAAGAAATAAAAAAATATGATCTCAGTTTTGTGATTTTGATCGCTAATCGTCGCGGTGAGCAGGGGAGTGCTGTAAAAGCGGGAAACGTGCAGTACACTGCCTGCAACTTTTGCAACAGGAAGAATCACATGGCAACGATGCTGGAGGTCGCTAAGCGCGCGGGGGTATCGAAGGCGACCGTGTCGCGGGTGCTGTCGGGCAACGGCTATGTCAGCCAGGAGACCAAAGACCGGGTGTTTAAGGCGGTGGCGGAGAGCGGCTACCGACCGAATCTGCTGGCGCGCAACCTGGCGACCAAAACCACGCAAACCCTCGGCCTGGTGGTGACCAATACCCTGTACCACGGCGTCTATTTCAGCGAGCTGCTGTATCAGGTGGCGCGGATGACCGAGGACAAGGGGCGGCAGCTGATCCTCGCGGATGGCAAGCACAGCGCGCAAGAGGAGCGGGAGGCGATCCAGTACCTGCTGGATCTGCGCTGCGATGCGATCATCATCTACCCGCGTTTTCTCACTGTCGACGAGATGGATGAGATCGTTGAGAACCACTCGCAGCCGATCATGGTGCTTAACCGCCGCCTGCGCCGCCACGCCAGCCACTGCGTCTGGTCCGATCAAAAAGCGTCGGCGATGCGGGTGGTGGAGCGGCTGATTGCCCTGGGCCACCGCGATATCGCTTTTATTACCGGCTCCCTTGACTCGCCCACCGGCGTTGAGCGTCTTGCCGGCTACAAAGACGCGTTGGCTGGCCACGGCATTACCCTGAACGAGGCGCTCATTGCCGAAGGGCGCTGGACGCCGGAAACCGGCGCGGCGGCAGTGGAGAGCCTGCGTCAGCGCGGGGTGACCTACAGCGCGCTGGTGGCAAGCAATGACGATATGGCCATCGGGGCGATGAAGCAGCTTCACCAGCTGGGCATTAAGGTGCCGGAGCAGGTCTCGGTGGTGGGGTTTGACGATATTGTGCTGGCGCCGTACATGGTGCCGTCGCTCGCCAGCGTCCGGGTGCCGGTGACGGAGATGATTAAAGAGAGCATTAATCGCCTGATATTTATGCTCGATGGCGGGGAATTCAATGTTCAGCAGAGCTTCCCAGGGGCGCTGATCGAGCGTGAGTCGCTGGTGGCGGGTCCCTGCGCCTGACGTCGTCAGCTGTCATCGTCACTACTGACGATGACAGCGCATCACCGATTAAAATCTATTTATTATCAATAATATAAAAATTGGAACGTATTATGCATACTCCGGCGCCTAACCCTCTTACTGCTGGAGAAATGGATGAACCGTTTCATTATCGCCGATGCGAGCAAATGCATCGGCTGTCGCACTTGCGAAGTGGCCTGCGTGGTGTCCCATCAGGAACATCAGGACTGCGCCTCCCTGACGCCGCACACCTTTCAGCCGCGTATTCATGTGATAAAAGGGGTCAATGTCTCCACGGCCACCGCCTGCCGTCAGTGTGAGGACGCTCCCTGCGCCAACGTCTGCCCGAACGGCGCTATCAGTCGCGATAAAGGCTTTGTTCACGTGATGCAGGAGCGCTGCATCGGTTGCAAAACCTGCGTCGTCGCCTGCCCGTACGGGGCGATGGAGGTAGTGGTGCGGCCGGTGATCCGCCATAGCGGCGCCGGACTGAACGTCGTGGCGGAAAAAGCCGAAGCCAACAAGTGCGATCTCTGCTTCCACCGCGACAGCGGCCCGGCCTGCATGGAGGTCTGCCCGACGCACGCCCTGGTCTGCGTAGACCGCAACAAGCTGGAGCAGATGAACCAAGAGAAACGTCGCCGCACGGCGCTGGCCTGGTAACCTCTGGCATGAACGGGGTGCAAATCCGCATTCGCGGTAAGGTGCAGGGGGTGGGGTTCCGCCCCTTTGTCTGGCAGCTGGCTCAGAGGCAGGCTCGCTGCGGCGATGTCTGTAACGACGGCGAGGGCGTTCTGGTGCGGCTGGCCGGGGGCGATGACGGTTTTACTGCCGCCCTCGCTGCCCACTGCCCGCCGCTGGCGCGGGTCGACAGCGCCGACTGCGCCCCTTATCGCTGGGCGGCTCCGCCGCAGGGCTTCACCATCCGTGAGAGCGGGGCGGGGCGGATGCGCACCCAGATCGTGCCCGATGCCGCGACCTGCCCGGCGTGCCTCGCGGAGATGAATAATCCCCGGGCGCGCCGCTATCGCTACCCCTTTATCAACTGCACCCACTGCGGGCCGCGGTTGACCATCATTCGTGCCATGCCTTACGACCGGCCTCTTACCGCGATGGCGCCGTTTCCGCTCTGTCCGCCCTGCGAGGCGGAATACCGCGATCCCGCCGATCGCCGCTTTCACGCCCAGCCGGTGGCCTGCCCCGACTGCGGGCCGCGGCTGGAGTGGCGGGCCCAGGGTGAAGTGCGGCGCGGTGAGGCGGCGCTGCAGGCGGCTATCGCCCGGCTGGCGGCGGGCGACATCGTGGCGATAAAAGGCGTCGGCGGCTTTCATCTGGCCTGCGACGCCGGCAACCCCGCTGCTGTTGCCACGCTGCGGGCGAGGAAACACCGTCCGGCGAAACCGCTGGCGGTGATGCTGCCCTCTGCGGCGGGGTTACCTGCCGACGCCGTGGCGCTGATGGACTCCCCGGCGGCGCCCATCGTACTGATTAGCAAAGCGCAGGTCTCCGGCCTGTGCGACGAGATTGCGCCAGGGCTTGCGGAAGTTGGGGTGATGCTGCCGTCTAATCCGCTGCAGCATTTGCTTCTGCAGGCGCTGGCGCGCCCTATCGTGATGACCTCCGGCAACCTTAGCGGCCGCCCGCCGGCGTTAAGTAATACTGAAGCACTCAACGACTTAGCCGACATCGCCGACGGCTTTTTGCTCCATAACCGCGACATCGTGCAGCGGCTGGATGATTCTCTGGTGCGCTCGAGCGGAGAAATGCTGCGCCGCGCCCGGGGCTATGTCCCGGATGCGCTGCCGCTGCCGCCGGGTCTGGACAAGGTGCCGCCGCTGCTGGCGCTGGGCGCGGACATGAAAAACACCTTCTGCCTGGCGCGCGGGGGCGAAGCGGTTCTCAGCCAGCACTTCGGCGATCTTGGCGAGGAGGGCGTCGAGCAGCAGTGGCGCAGCGCGCTGCAGCTGATGCAGAACATCTTCGCCTTTGCGCCGCAGCGGGTGGTGGTTGACGCCCATCCTGGCTATCGATCGACGCAGTGGGGAGCGGCTCTGCCGCTGCCGGTGGAGACCGTGCTGCATCACCATGCTCACGCTGCGGCGTGCCTGGCAGAGCACCGCTGGCCGCTCGACGGCGGAGACGTTATCGCCCTGATCCTCGACGGAATCGGCATGGGGGAGAACGGCGCGCTATGGGGAGGGGAGTGCCTGCGGGTTAACTATCGCCAGTGCGAACATCTCGGCGGGCTGCCGGCTGTCGCCCTGCCGGGCGGCGACCTGGCGGCGCGTCAGCCGTGGCGTAATCTGCTGGCTCAGTGCCTGGCTTTTGTCCCTGACTGGCAGGATTACCCGCAGACCGGTACGCTGCGCCAGCGCAACTGGCCGCTGCTGGCGCAGGCCATCGACCGCGGTATTAACGCGCCGCGCGCCTCGTCCTGCGGACGGCTGTTTGATGCCGTCGCCTGCGCGCTGGACTGCGCCCCGGAGAGCCTGAGCTATGAGGGGGAGGCGGCCTGTCGGCTGGAGGCGCTGGCCGCCAGCTGCCCCGGCGTCAGCCATCCGGTCACGCTGCCGTGGCGCGGCAATGCGCTGGACCTGGCCACCTTCTGGCGACAGTGGCTGCGCTGGCAGGCGAGCCCGGCGCAAAAAGCCTGGGCATTTCATGACGCCCTGGCCAGCGGACTGGCGGCGATGGCCCGCGACTGTGCGACTGCCCGCGGCATCGACACGATTGTCTGCAGCGGTGGGGTGCTGCATAACCGTCTGCTGGCGGCGCGATTGACCTTTTATCTGGCGGATTTTACTCTGCTGTTTGCGCAGCAGTTGCCGGCCGGCGACGGCGCAATCGCCTATGGTCAGGCGGTGATCGCCGCCGCTCGCGTTCAGGCTCAAGGAACACAACAATGATAATGACAGTTTTACGCCAGCAGCCGCGCGCCGCGGGCCTGGTGTTGGGGTTGATCGCGGCGAACTTACTGGCCTGGTGCTGGGCGCTGCAGGCCTTTGGCGACAGCGGCGCGCTAATGGCCGCCAGCCTGCTGGCCTGGGGCTACGGCCTGCGCCACGCAGTGGACGCCGATCATATCGCGGCGATTGATAACGTCACCCGCAAGATGATGCAGCAGGGGCGGCGGCCCTTCGCCGTCGGGGCCTGGTTCTCGCTGGGCCACTCGTCGATTGTGGTGCTGGCCTCGGCAGCGATTGCCGCTACCGCCACGGCCTTCAGCGCGCAGATGAACTGGCTGCACGACACCGGTAGCGTCATCGGCACCGCTGTGTCGGCGCTGTTTCTGCTGGCGATGGCCTTTATCAACCTGGTGATATTGCGCAGCGTCTGGCGTAGCTTTCGGGCGTGGAAGCGGGGTGAGCCGTTGAGCGACGAGATCGTCAGCGGCGGCGGGGTGATGAGCTGGCTGTTTGGCAAAACCTTTCGTCTGGTCAGCCGTAGCTGGCAGATGTACCTGGTCGGTTTCCTGTTCGGCCTCGGGTTTGATACCGCCACCGAAATCGGCGTGCTGGGCATCTCCGCCGCCGGCGCGTCGAGCGGGATTTCCGTCTGGTCGATTATGGTCTTCCCGGCGCTGTTCGCCAGCGGCATGGCGCTGGTGGACACCCTCGATAACGTGCTGATGGTCGGCGCCTACGGCTGGGCGTTCAGCAAGCCGCAGCGCAAGCTTTACTACAACATGACCATCACCGGCACTTCGGTGGTGGTGGCGCTGTTTATCGGCGGCCTGGAAGCGCTGGGTCTGCTGATGGATAAGTTTGCGCTCAGCGGCGGAATATGGCGCTGGGTAGGGGCGTTAAACGACAACCTCGGCGACGCCGGGTTTGTGGTGGTCGGGCTGTTTGTCGCCTGTTGGGCGCTGTCGGTGCTCAATTATCGCTGGCGCGGCTACGATAATCTGGCGCGTTAGGTTCAGCATTTTCCCGGCTTGCGCTGCGCTAAGCCGGGCGATCATCACTCTCTGGCGGCGCTTCTCTGCGCAGGTTCCCACCGGTCGTCACGAACCATCGCTCTACGTTAATCAGCTCACTTATTTAACTCATTGAAAAATTATTATTTTTATCAAATCTTCATTTCTCTTCGTTTTAACGACCCGCAGCATCTGTGATTCACCTCTTATTTACATCATTTAAACCATTCGTTAACTGGATAAAAACACGGCAGCCTCGTTATAGTAGTTTTGTAAAATAAAACACTGTTGTACAGGGTAAAACAAAACGAGGTATTCATGGAGATCGTTACCGCGCCGCACCTTGCGGTCAGAAACGAGTGGCTTGCGTTACATCGTGAAGCGCCATTACAACCCGAGCTGCCCATCATTGATGCGCATCATCATCTTTGGGATCGGCAAACCGGCCGCTATCTCACCCATGAGTTCAGCGACGATATCCAGACCTCAGGGCATCGCGTTGTCTCATCGGTCTACGTGCAATGCCGCTCCATGTTGCGTCGCGACGGGCCGGAGACGCTTAAACCGCTTGGTGAAATCGAGTTTGCCAGCGGTATCGCCGCGATGTTCGCCAGCGGACATTATGCAAACGCGCTCGGATGCGAAGCCGTCATCGGCGGCCTTAGCTTGCTGGCGGGCGATGCGATGCAGCCTGCCATCGAGAGCGCGATAGCGTTATCCGGCGGGCGGCTGCGTGGGATGCGCAATCCGTTGGCCTGGCATCCCGATCCGCGGGTCACGTCCAGCCCGGTTACGCCACCGCCAGGACTGGCGCTGAGCGATCCGTTCCATCGGGGCGCTCTCTGCCTTGCGAAAAATGGATTGTCGCTTGATGTGTGGGTTTACCACACGCAACTGGATGAAATTGCCGAGCTGGCGCGGCACATACCAACGCTTCAGATTGTGCTCGATCACTGTGGCGGGCCAGTCGGCGTTGGACCCTATTCAGAACGGGATCCAGACATGTTTCAGCAGTGGCGAAACAGTATGCGACATCTGGCGGAACTGCCGAACGTATGCGTAAAAATTAGCGGATTTGGTATGACGGTCAGGGGATTTCCCTTCGCAGCGGCAGAAACACCGCCGGATTCGCAAATGCTGGCACAGGCCTGGCAACCGTGGTTTGAGACCATCGTTTCGCTTTTCGGTGCGGAACGCTGCATGTTCGCCAGCAACTTTCCGGTCGATAAAGGCATGTTCAGCTACGGCGTTTTCTGGAACGCCTGCAAACGCCTGGCGCAACAGATGTCCCCTGGCGAACAGGCGCAGTTGTTCTGGCGCACTGCCGCAACCTGTTATCGGTTAACCTCTGTGGAGAAGATCAATGACCAGTAAAAGCGAGCTGAATCAATTTACTGCGACTAAAGCGACGCCTGACACATTGCCACAGCGCGTTGCTGAGAGGCGGACGCTGGCGCTGGGCGGCCTTGGCTGGACATTTGAAAGCTATGACTCCTTTCTGCTTTCATTGCTGTTGCCAGTACTGGGCGTGGTGTTCGGTATTAATAAAACCGAGCTTGGGCTGTTTATCAGCGTCACGGCCGGGGGGCAGATTATTGGCGGGATCCTGTTTGGTTTTATCGCCGACAAAATTGGCCGTGTAAAAACGGCGCTGACCTGTATCGCCATCTATTCACTCTTTTCCGGCCTGTTAGCCTTTACGCACGATCAACAACATTTCGCGCTGTTACGTTTTTGCGGCGCGCTGGGTATGGGCGGAATGTGGACATCGGGCGCGGCGCTGATTGCGGAAACCTGGCGGCCAGAGCGGCGCGCGCGCGGCGGCGCGCTGATGCAAATGGGGTTGCCCGTTGGCGCGATTCTGGCCATCAGCCTGACGGCAATCGTCAGCTCGGTTAATGGCGGCCTGGAGCAGGGGGCATGGCGCTATCTGTTTATGATCGGCGCGCTGCCGGTGTTCATTATGAGCGTGGTGGCCTGGTTCACACCGGAATCGCAGGTTTGGCTTGCTCGTCAACAGGCGAAGGCGACGAGTAGTCAACCTGCCGCGAAGCTGGGGAAACACAATCTGCGAGGTCTGCTGCTGGCCTTTGTCTTTATCTTTTTTATTCAGTATCTGTTCTGGGGCGTATTTACCTGGACACCCACCTATCTGCGAGAAGTCAAACACCTGGATTTTCTGCACAGTCTGAAATTTGTACTTGCGCTGCAGGCTGGGGCCATCGCGGGGTTTCTGGTGTTTTCGGTGCTGGCGGATAAGTGGGGACGCCGTCCAATGTTCCTGATTTATCTGTTAACGGGCGCCATTGCCGTCGCGCTTTACCTTGTGGCCACTCAACCCATCATTCTGATGGTGGCGATTTTCATGGCCGGTTTCGGGGTTAACGGTATTTTTGCGGGCTCCGGACCCTTCCTGGCGGAAATCATCGGGGACACCTCTTCCCGGGGCTTCCTGATGGGGCTCGCCTATAACGGAGGCCGTCTGGGCGGATTTATTGCGCCGCTACTGATTGGCGCTGTCGCCAATGCCGGCGGTTTCACCGCGGGACTGGCGACGACCGTGGTTGCTTTCCTTGCGGCGATGCTGGTGGTGTGGCGAGCGCCGGAAACCAGAGGCATCAAGCTGAAGTAACGTATTTCATCTCTACATCGTTTTCCTGATAAACATAATGAAACCCTGCGAGGAAACCATGACCGATCAATTACCGAACCGCGCGAACGATAACGACGCGCTGGAAAAAGAGACCATGCGGCGGGTTATCTGGCGCATCCTTCCGTTCCTGGTGGTGAGCTACCTGGTGTCGATTATTGACCGGGGCAATATAGGTATGGCTGCGCTGCAGATGAATGAGGATCTGGGGCTAAGTAAGGCGGCTTTTGGTTTCGCCAGCAGTTTGTATTTTGTCGCCTACTTTATTTTTGAAGTACCCAGCAATCTGGCGATGCAGAAGGTGGGCGCACGCTTGTGGCTGCCGCGCATTATGATTAGCTGGGGAGTGGTATCGATGTGTATGGCGCTGGTGCAAAATACCACCTCACTGTATATCGTCCGTTTTTTACTGGGCGCCGCCGAAGCGGGTTTCTTCCCGGGCGTGGTGCTCTATCTTACCTGGTGGATCCCGTCGCGCTACCGTGCGCGCATCATTGCCTCTTTTATGGTGGCCATTCCGCTGGCTAACTTTATCGGTTCACCGCTTTCAGGGTTGATCCTGACCCTGGATGGCTGGTTAGGGCTGCGTGGCTGGCATCTGTTATTCATTATTGAAGGGCTGCCGGCGGTACTGCTGGGAATAGCCGCGTTTTTTATTCTGCGCGACCGCCCTCACCAGGCTGGCTGGTTAACCGAGCGGCAAAAAACGTGGCTGGAAAACACCCTTCAGGCAGAGCGGCAACAGCAGACACAGATCGGCCACACCACGACATGGCAACTGTTGAAGCATCGCCAGATCTGGCTTATGGCGCTGATTTACGCTGGCGCTTCTTCTGCCGGCACCACGCTAAGCGTCTGGTCTCCACAGCTGCTGAAGTCGTTCCATCTTGATAACCTGACCACCGGGCTGCTGAATGCCATCCCCTATGGCCTGGCCTCGGTGCTGATGATTGTATGGGGACGCAGTTCGGACCGGAATAATGAACGCCGCTGGCACACGGCCCTTGCCCTCTTTATGATTGCGGCTGGCGTGTTCGCGGCATTTATCAATCTATCGCTGCCGGCCACCATTATGATCCTCAGTACCATACTGATTGGCGCATATGCGGCGAAGGGCCCCTTCTGGGCGCTGGCATCGGGCTGGATGAGCAGCACGTCAGCTGCCGCCGGGCTGGCGGCCATCGGCGCGATCGCCAACCTGATTGGCGGCGCGGTGATGGTGAATGCCTATGGCATTATTAGCGAACGGACAGGAAGCTATACGCTGGCGATGCTGCCGCTGGCCGTCTTGTGTCTGGCAGGCGGCATTGCGGTGCTGGCGATGGGGCGCCGTTACTCGCAGTCTGCCAGACAGGAAAAACAGGTGACCCATTAATAAGCAAAGGCGGGATTTTTCCCGCCTTCTCAGCAAAGCTTACTCTTTCACACCGTAAAACGTTTCGCAGAAAGGCTTGCTGGCCCCTAGCTTGAGCGACAGGCGGTTGGCCGTCTCCTGCATGAGCTGGCTGATGCCGCTCGTTTTACGATCTTCCGTCAGACGCGATGCCGGCCCGGTCAGGGCCAGCGCCGCGATCAGTTTATCGTGGACGCCAAAAACAGGCATTGCGAAGGCCGCAGTGTGCGGGTCGCGCGCGCCGGAGGTATAGAACGGCAGCGTCGACTCGTCTTCCGGCAACGATTCACCCAATCCCCAGTGGCGTAAAACCTTGCTGATAGCGGAACCATCCAGCGGGAACTGGCTGCCGGGCAGGTTGCTGTGGCGTAATCCCTGGGAGGCTTCGGCGCGGAACAGGCACAGGCGTTGCCCACCCTCAATCACATACCAGCTTGCGCTTTCGCTGGAGGCCTGCGACAGCGCCTGCAATTCCGGCTGTACGACTCTGGCAAGTTCAAATGATTGCTCATAGAGCTTGCCGAGATAGAGCAAACGGTGGCCGAGCGTATAGGTGCCATCGTCGTGCCGGATGATGTAGTTCATTCGCTCAAGCGAATTCATCAGGCGATAAACGGTTGTTTTGTGATATCCCGAAAGCTGGGCCAGCTCGGTTAACGTCAGACTGTCATTACCGGGACGGAAGCAGTCAAGTAAAGCCAGCGCCTTTTCAACGGCAATTACGCCTTCATTCCCCATCATGTTCTCCTTTTTGCCGACCAAAATTGTACCTGAATTTTGTGAGTAACTTCGTGTTTACATCACAAACAACTTCGCAACACTGGCGAAAAGCGACGCAATGCTCGTATAGTTGTTTTATATAGTACACACAAGTTGTACCTAGTAAAACAAATGGAGAGTCACCATGCCTGCTTCACAACAGAAACTCATCAATCTTGATATTGCGCGTGTTGACGCGGAAGAGGTCCGTCAGGCTGCCGAATTTCAGGCCGCCATCCTGGCTGACGTAGCCGGACGCCGTGGCACATTACATGGCCGCATCAAGCCGCTGGCGCCGCATATGACGGTTGCCGGGCCGGCGATTACCGTAGAGGTACGCCCAGGGGATAATCTGGCTATTCACGCCGCAATGGCCGTCGCCAAACCTGGCGACGTGCTGGTCATCGACGGGAAGGGCGATCTCTCCTGCGCGCTGCTGGGAGAGATCATGGCAACGCAGGCGCAGGCCAGCGGTATCGCCGGGATCGTCATCGATGGCGCTGTTCGTGATGCGGAAACCTTAAGTAAACAACGCTTTCCGGTTTTCGCAGCCGGCCTGAATCCGTGCGGCCCCACCAAGTTCATTCCTGGCCGGGTCAATCATGCCATTTCGGTCGGTGGCGCCGCGGTGCAGGCAGGTGACTTAGTGGTAGGGGATATTGACGGCGTGGTTGTTATCCCGCGCGATGAAGTCCGCACTATCATCGAGCTGGCGAAAGGTAAACTGGAAATGGAATCAAAACGTCTGGTTGCTATCCGCGACGGCGACCTTCGTCCGCACTGGCTGGAGAGCGCTCTGCGTCAGGCGGGGATGCTGAGCGAAGGGGAGACACTGCCATGAGCGCTAAAAATGTCATACTGATTACCGGCAGCGATTTGGCTGACGCGGCGCTGGGGATGCTGGAAGATTACGAACTTGTCTTTGCCGGCCGCCAGCCTACAGAGGCCCAGCTGATCGCGCTGTGCCAGCAGCACAATCCCGTCGCCATCCTGGTGCGCTATGGCCACATCACTGCCGCCGTTATGGATGCCGCCCCTGCATTGAAGGTGATTGCCAAACATGGCAGCGGCATCGATGTCATTGACGTTGAGGCGGCTGCCGCACGCGGCATTCTGGTTCGCGCGGCGACCGGGGCGAATGCCGCCGCGGTTTCCGAACACACCTGGGCGTTAATTCTGGCCTGTGCTAAGTCGGTCATTCCGCTTGATCGCCGCCTGCGCGAAGGGCACTGGGATAAATCAACGCATAAATCGCTTGAGCTTGAGGGCAGAACGCTGGGACTCATCGGCCTCGGCGCCATTGGCAGCCGGGTGGCGAAGATTGCCTGTGCCTTTGGCATGAAGGTTCTGGCTTACGATCCCTATGCGAAAGCGGTTCCGCCGGAATGTGAACGTGTTGCTGAACTTAGCGAGCTGCTCATGCAGGCCGATGTGCTGTCGCTTCATTGCCCTTTGACGCAACAAAACAGGGGAATGATCAATGCCGCCACGCTGGCGCAGTGTAAGCCGGGCGCCATCCTGGTGAATACCGCGCGCGGCGGGTTGATTGACGATGCGGCGCTGGCCGCGGCATTAAAAGCGGGGACCTTGCGCTGGGCGGCGCTTGACAGCTTTAATAGTGAACCATTAACCACGCCGCATATCTGGCAGGCGATCGATAATGTCATTCTCTCTCCGCATGTGGGCGGCGTTAGCGATGCCTCTTACGTGAAAATGGGGACCGCCGCCGCGGCCAACATTCTGCAGGTGCTGCAGGAGTTGGCTCAGACAGAAACAACGTATTAAGTGTTAACCGAACCTGCGCTCCCGGTTAATTATTCTGCCCTTATGTACTTACGGGCGGTGTCTGCAGGCCGGGTAAGCGTAGCGCCGGCCGGCGAAATTACCGCGCAACAGGCTGCGTGGGAGGTAATCAACGCTTGCCCGGCGGCGCTGCGCTTGCGCGGGCCTACAATGTTTGAGCTTACGGGTTACATCCGTAGGCCGGGTAAGCGTAGCGCCACCCGGCAAAATAACCGCGCAACAGGGCTGCGTGGGAGGTAATCAATGCTTGCCCGGCGGCGCTGCGTGTATTGCAGATACGGTTATCGGAATGCCACTTTGTCACTCCGGCAACAGCGTCTGTCGCCTGTAACTTCAGCGTACATTGCGCTCCCGGTTAATCTTCTGCGTTATGTCTTTCATGGCGCAGGGAGCGCACAGGGGGCGGCCAGTCGCCGCCGCCCCCTGTACCCCCGGGCTCCGGCCAGCAAAATCGCCGCTGCGCGGTCCCTTCGACTTATCCCTGCAGGCTTCGGGTCGGGCCGAGGCAGCGTCCGTGCAAAACACGGCCCTCAGCCCGCATCCATGCGGGCTGCCCCGGCCTTCCGGGAACGTCTCAGCGATTTTGAGGCCGTCAGCACCGGCAGTTTCAGCGACCCCAGCGCCAGCGGTGATTTGGGGCTGTAGGCCGGGTAAGGTGCAGCCGCCACCCGGCGAAATCAAGGATACCGTGCCTGATATCTTGCCCGGCGGCGCTGCGCTTGCACGGGCCTACGGGGTGTGAGCCTGTGAGTGGATCCTGTAGGCCGGGTAAGCGTAGCGCCACCCGGCAAACTAACGGCGCAACAGGGCTGCCTGGAAGGTCATCAACTCACCAGCTGTTTGAGCAGGGCAAAGGCGTCTTTCATCTTGTCTTCGCTGACCACAAAGGCGCGCAGCTGCTTCTCACCATCCAGCCCTTTCGCCACCAGCCCCTCTTTGGCGGCCACGATGTTCCACGTCAGATCCTCGCGACGGGTATCGCCGGCCAGATGCAGCGGCAGATCCGGGGTCTTCACCTTCACCAGCATCGGCGGCAGTTTCAGTTCTCCCGTCTGCGCCAGCAGGTTTTTACTCAGGCACATGGCGCTGAGTAAAATCGGCTGCAGGAACGGCAGTACCGTACCGTTGATTTCCGCACAGTCGCCGAGGGCGTAAATCGCCGGGTCGCTGGTTTGCAGCTGGCTATTGACCACCACGCCGCGGTTAATCTGCAATCCGGCGTGGCGCGCCAGCGAGGTTTCCGGGCGCAGGCCGGCGGCGGCCACCACTGCATCGACGGTTATCACGCGCTGGCGATCGAGGCTAACGCGGATGCCGTCGGCGGTATGCTCAAGCCCTTCCAGCTGCGTTTTTAACATCAGATGGACGCCCATCCCGGTGAGGCGATGCTGCAGACGGCTGCTGACCTCCGGCGGCATCAGCGCCGCCAGTACGCTGGCGGCGTTATCAACCACCGTTACCGCTTTACCGGCGCGACAGAAATCCATTGCCAGCTCGCAGCCAATCAGGCCGCCGCCGACGATCAGCACCCGCCTGGCGTCGCGGAGCTGGCTCTGCGCGGCGCCATATTCGCGCTGGCTGTTCAGCGTCAGCATCAGCTCGCGGCCCGGCACCGGGGGGATAAACGGCGTGGCGCCGGTGGCCAGCACCAGTTTGTCGTAGCGCCACTGCTTATCCAGGCTTTTCACCCGATGGTTTTCAGCGTCGACATCGTTCACCCAGGTATGGGGAAACAGGCGCAGATTGTACTGCTCGGCGAACTCGCTGGCGCTTTGCAGGGTGAGATCGTCGGCGTGCTGTCCGCGGCTGATGACGTGGCTGAGATCGGGCTTGTTGTACTCATCCATGCTATCGGCGGCGATGAGGGTCAGCGGGATTTCGGCATCCTGCTTACGAATATTTTTCACCAGCTGGCGGGCCGCGAAGCCCGAGCCGATGATGACGATACCATCACTCATTTTGCCTCCATCGCCAGGACGTCAAAGACATCTTTGCCAAGAGAACACTCAGGACAAAGGAAATTGTCCGGCACTTCACTCCAGGGCGTACCCGGCTGGACATCCTGGTTAGGTTCGCCTTTCGCCGGGTCATACACCCACTGGCAGACGCTGCACTGCATCATGGGACCGAGATCGGCGGCCGTGGCGGCGGCACAGGCGCAGTCCTGTTGTTCCGGCGTGACTGTCGCTTCAGCAACCGGCAGCGGGGAGAGGGCCCACTGGCGGGCGATGTCGCGACCGTGTTGGCGGCACAGTTCGAGCGCGTCGATATCCGGGCGCCATTTGGCTTTCAGGCTCAGGGACATCTCAAACCCGGCATCCTGCAGGCGGGTGGACAGGCGGTCTACCGCGCCGCCGCTCCAGCCGTGGGAGCCAAAGGCGCTGGCGCGTTTGTTGCGAAAACGCAGCCCGGTCATCTCTTCCACCAGCCCGGCGATTTTCGGCATCATCACGTTGTTCATGGTAGAGGTGCCCACCAGCACGCCCTTCGAGCGGAAAACATTGGTGAGGATGTCGTTTTTGTCGCTGCGGGCGACGTTAAAGATTTTCACCGCCACCCGTGGGTCGACCTCAGTGATCCCCTGGGCAATGGCGTCCGCCATCATGCGGGTGTTGTTGGACATGGTGTCGTAGAAAATCGTGATGCGATCTTCCTGATAATCCGCCGCCCATTCGAGGTATTTCTCGACGATTTGCGTCGGGTTATCGCGCCAGACCACGCCGTGGGAGGTGGCAATCATCGCTACCGGCAGATTGAAGCCGAGGATTTCGTTAATTTTCGGCGTCACCAGGCGGCTGAAGGGCGTCAGGATGTTGGCGTAGTAGCGCTGGCACTGTTCGTACAGTTCACTCTGGTCCACTTCATCGTTGAACAGATGTTCGTCGCAGTAGTGCTGCCCGAAGGCGTCATTGCTGAACAGCACCGCGTCGCCGGTCAGGTAGGTCATCATGCTGTCCGGCCAGTGCAGCATTGGCGTTTCGACGAAGATCAGCTGCTTACCGTTGCCGATATCGAGAGTGTCGCCAGTTTTCACCACGTGGAAGTTCCACTCCGGATGGTGGTGATGACCGTTGATGGAGTCGATGGCGTTGGCGGTGCAGTAGATCGGCGTATCCGGGATCTGCATCATCAGCTCAGTCAACGCGCCGGCGTGGTCCTCTTCGGCGTGGTTAATAACGATGTAGTCGAGGTCGGCGAGGTCGATTTCGCGGCGCAGGTTCTGCACGAACTCGCGGCTGAATTTATGATCGACGGTATCGATCAGCACGTTTTTCTCTTCGCGGATGAGATAGCTGTTATAGCTGCTGCCGCGCAGCGTTTTATATTCGGTGCCGTGGAAATCACGCACTTCCCAGTCACGTTGGCCAACCCAAAGAATGTTATTTTTCACCACAATAGACATAGCAACCTCAATCAATACAGTGTGTTTAAACTCAGTTGCCTGGCGTATTACAAGTTGCGTGCCAGTTTTTTAAAGTATTGAATAAAAAGAATTTTTAAATTTTCATGATTTTCGTTGCTGTCAAAATGACAATGATTAAAATAGTCGATATGACTATTAAGGTTGTCAAAATGACAATGGAGCGATGATGAGTTTTTCCGTTGAGGCGCTGGCGAGAATCGCCATTGATTTACAAAGCGATATCGGTCACGTCGACCGCTTTTCGCGCCTGATCGCCACCCTGCGGCAGATCCTGGGCTGCGACGCCTCGGCGCTGCTGCGCTATGAGGCCCATCAGTTTGTGCCGCTGGCGATCGATGGCCTGGCGCAGGATGTGCTTGGCCGGCGCTTTGCGCTGGATGGGCATCCGCGGCTGGAGGCGATCGCCCGCGCCGGCGATGTGGTGCGCTTCCCGGCGGACAGCGACCTGCCGGACCCCTATGACGGCCTGATCCCCGGCCAGGAGAGCCTCAAGGTTCACGCCTGCGTGGGGCTGCCGCTGTTTGCCGGGCAAACGCTGATCGGCGCACTGACCCTTGACGGTATGGATGCCGACCGCTTCGACAGCTTCAGCGATGAAGAGCTGCGGCTGATCGCCGCCCTGGTGGCCGGGGCGCTGAATAACGCGCTGCTTATCGCCCGCCTTGAAGCGCAAAACGTCCTGCCGCCGCAGGTGGTGAATTACCCGCAGCCGGAGCGCCAGGAGCTCATCGGCCTGTCGGCGCCGATGCTGCAGCTGAAAAAAGAGATCGAGATTGTCGCTGCCTCGGATTTAAACGTGCTGATCAGCGGCGAAACGGGGACCGGCAAAGAGCTGGTGGCGAAGGCGGTGCATCAGGGTTCGCCGCGGGCGGCTAACCCGCTGGTGTACCTCAACTGCGCGGCGCTGCCGGAGAGCGTGGCGGAGAGCGAGCTGTTCGGTCACGTGAAAGGGGCGTTTACCGGGGCTATCAGCAACCGCAGCGGCAAATTTGAGATGGCCGATAACGGCACGCTGTTCCTCGACGAAATCGGCGAACTGTCGCTGGCGCTGCAGGCGAAGCTGCTGCGCGTCCTGCAGTATGGCGATATTCAGCGTGTCGGCGATGACCGCAGCCTGCGGGTCGATGTGCGGGTGCTGGCGGCGACCAACCGCGATCTGCGCCAGGAGGTGGTGGAAGGGCGCTTTCGCGCCGATCTCTATCACCGGCTGAGCGTTTTCCCGCTGTCGGTTCCGGCGCTGCGCGAGCGGGAAAATGACGTGGTGCTGCTGGCAGGCTATTTTTGCGAGCAGTGCCGCCTGCGGATGGGGCTGGCGCGGGTAATTTTAAGTGAGGCAACGCGTAACAGGCTGCAGCAGTGGTCGTGGCCGGGCAACGTGCGCGAACTGGAGCATGCCATTCACCGGGCGGTGGTGCTGGCGCGGGCTACCCAGGCTGGCGATGACGTAGTACTGGAGCCGCAGCATTTCCAGTTTACAGCGGCTGCGCCGACGTTGCCGACCGAGGAGATGGCAGCGGCGCCGGCGATGGGCAACGTCAATCTGCGCGAAGCCACGGATAACTTCCAGCGCGAGGCGATTTCCCGCACGCTGGCGGCGCATCAGGGCAACTGGGCGGCGACCGCCCGCGCGCTGGAACTGGACGTCGCCAACCTGCACCGGCTGGCGAAACGTCTGGGGCTTAAAGGATCCCGGCCTGGTAAATGTTCTGCAGGTTGATGGCGCCGACCAGCAGGCCGTTTTCATCCACGACCGGCGCGGCGCTGATTTTATGTTTCATCAGCCGCTCTTTGGCTTCCACCGCGCGGCTCTCCGCCTGCAGCGTCACGCCGTTGCGGGTCATCGCCTGCGTGACGCCGTCGTTTAAGGTGCCGCCGCCCACCAGCCAGCGGCGCAGGTCGCCGTCGGTGAAGACGCCCTGCACGCGGTTGGCCTCATCGCAGACCGCCACCAGGCCGAGCCCGGTGCGGCTCAGCTCGAGCATCGCGTCCATGACGTTGGCGTCTGTACCGACGCGCGGCACTTCGTCGTCGCGGCGCATCAGATGATGCACTTTGTTCAGCAGACGCGCGCCGAGAGCCCCCGCCGGATGGGAGCGAGCGAAATCCTCTTCACTGAAGCCGCGGGCTTGCATCACCGCCATCGCCAGCGCGTCGCCGAGCATCAGGGTGTTGACGGTGCTGGAGGTCGGTGCCAGATGCATCGGACAGGCTTCGCGCTCCACGGCGATATCCAGCACTGCTTTCGCCGCCAGCGCCAGCGGCGAGGTGGATTTGCCGGTCATCGCCAGCAGGGGTATCCCTTTTTCCTCCAGCCGCGGCACGATCAGATCCAGCTCTTTCGCGCTGCCGGAGTAGGAGATAAACAGCATCACATCGCGACCGTCGAGCATGCCGAGATCGCCGTGCAGGGCTTCCGCCGGGTGGACGAAAAAGGCCGGAGTGCCGGTGCTGGCGAAGGTCGCCGCCAGCTTTTTGCCGATATGACCGGATTTCCCGATACCGGAGACAATCAGTTTGCCCTCGCAGTGGATGATGGTCTCCGCCGCGCGGATGAAGTCATCGCCCAGGCGTTCCGGCAGGCGGCTCGCCTCCTGTAGCTCCAGCATCAGGGTTTGGCGTCCGGCCTCTAACAAAAAGTTACTCATGATGTTCTCCAGTAATGATGACTTCTATGCCTTTGGCTTCCAGCGCCCGCTGGAATGCAGGGTCAATATCGGCATCGGTAATCAGTTTATCCACGCGCTCCAGGCCGCAGACAATATTGGGGCTTTTACGGCCAAACTTTGACGAGTCGGCCATCAGGATCACTTCGCGGGCGGCGTTGCACATCGCCTTGCTGACGGTATACACCTCATTGAAGGTGGTGACGCCGGCGTTCAGATCGATGCCGTCGGTGCCCATAAACAGCTTGTCGAAACTGAACTGTTCGAAAGCGTTTTCCGCCAGCTGGCCGTGAAAGGAGGCCGATTTTTTGCGGAAGGTGCCGCCGGGCATCAGGATAGTCTGTTCATTATCCAGTTCGGCAAGGGCATTGACGATATGCAGGCTGTTGGTCATCACCGTGATGTTATTGAAGCGGCTGAGCAGTGGGACCATCTGCAGCACCGTGCTGCCGGCATCGAGGATGAGGGAGTCGCCATCATGAATAAAACGCACCGCCGCTTCGGCGATGCGCGCTTTCTTATGGGTGTTGATCAACGTCTTATGATCGATCGGCGGATCGGCTTCATCCTTGTTGAGTACCACGCCACCGTAGGTGCGAATGACGGTGCCGGCGTTTTCCAGCGTGACCAGATCCTTACGGATGGTGGTGCCGGTCGTATCGAAATGTTGCGCCAGCTCTTCGACCGAGCATTTTCCCTGCGACTGCAGGAACTCGAGAATGGCTGCCTGGCGCTGACGTGGTTTCATAGGCGTCTATCCTGCGTTTAAGTTTCGAAGTGATAATTTCGCAAGATATTTACTTTTACAACGAAATTATCCATGTTTCGGATTAAGCGCTAATGATAGTGCATTCTGACAGCGCGGATCATGGGGAAAGATCACATCAGGCTGCAATTCCGCGATATGTTTGCCGTCCAGCGCGGGGATTTTTTGCGGACGGGCGAAAATGGTGAAGCCTTTCATCAGCAGCGTGTCGCAAATGCGGTTGTCATCATCAACGGCGATAGCGACGATGGCGCGCGGTTGAAAGCGTCCGGCGGAGCGGCCGACCCCCACCCGACCCTGCTGGCACAGGCTGTCGAAAGCGCGATTGAAACGGCGGATCTGCCAGCCGCCAAAGGCCATTTGGGTAAGCCAGGCGATGGCGGCGACGGTGATTAATGCGGTAACCATAGGTATCTCCTTAAGGGGGGCGGGAACAACCCGGGTCGTGGCGCGAGCGCCTAACCCGAGCGATCCGCGGTGCCTTTTCGTCGGGTAGCGGCTAACGCCTTACCCGACCTACAGTTTTGTAGCCCGGATAAGCGCGGCGCCATCCGGGATCCCTTTAAAACATCACCTGACCGCCGGTAACGTTGATTGACTGCCCGGTGCAGTACGACGCCTGCGGGCTGGCGTAAAACATTAATACGTTCAGCACATCCTGATATTCGCAACCGCGCTTCAGGGGCACCTTGTCGATGTAATACTGCTCGACCTCGCTCTCATCGATACCGAGCTTGGTGGCGTACTGCGGCAGCAGCGACTGGAACATCGGCGACTTCAGCAGATTGCCGAGCATCAGTGAGTGTACGGTAATGCCGTATTCCGCCAGATCCAGCGCCAGCGACTGGGTCAGTCCGACGCCGCCGAACTTCGCCGCGCTGTAGCCGGAGTTGTGCTTGCTGCCGACTTTGCCGGATTTCGAGTTGATCTGAATGATGCGTCCCTTAATGCCGTCGCGGATCATCAGCCGGGAGAATTCGCGGGCGCAGAGGAAGTAGCCCACCAGATTGACCTGTAGCGAGCGGTCGAAATCCCCCAGCGCAAAGTCGCTAATAAACGCCGCTTTGGCGATGCCGGCGCTGTACACCAGCAAGTCGACGCGCGAGAAAATCTCATCCACCCCATGGGCCAGCGCGGTGACGCTGGCCTCGCTGGTGGCGTCGGCGCCGAAGCCATACGCCATGCCTTCGCCATATTCAGCGTTAATTTCCTGGGCGACGCGGCTGGCTTTTTCGCTCTGAATATCGACCACCGCCACGCGGTAGCCCTCGGCGGCCAGCCCGCGGCACAGAAACTCTCCTAAGGTTTGTCCACCGCCAATGACAACAGCAACCTGATTCATCTTTCTCTCCTGTTAAGCAACAAATTTCAGTACGCAGCCGGGCGCAATGGCGTCCGGCACCGGGCCCGCCACGTGGACGGTCCCCGGAAACTCCGCGTCGCGATGGCCGTCAAAGCGCAGGGTAATATGGCCCAGCTCGCGCAGATTTTGCTCGGCAACGTCGCCGACGGCGGTCACCGGGTAGCGCAGCTCGCCAAGCTGCAGCTCTGCACCCGGCTGCAGCGAACCGGCAAGCTCGCCGTGGTTGTGAATAAAGCAATACGCTTCGATATCCGCCGGGGCGCCCTCGCGGAAGGTGATCAGCATTTGTTCTTCCAGCGCCATCGCCGCGCAGGCGCCGATGTGCGTAATAGTGGTCTGGTAAATCACGGTCATGTTCTGGCCCCTCTTACTGGTAAATAAATCCGGAAACGAACCACGCGATCAGCACCGTTGGCGCGCCGGTCAAAAAGCGGCTGACCAGCACCGACGGCACGCCGACGCGCACGGTATCCTGGCGAGCTTCGGCCAGCGACAGGCCAACCGGGATAAAATCGCAGGCGGCCTGGGCGTTAATGGCGAACAGCGCCGGCAGGGCGAGGTGCGGCGGAATATTGCCGAGGCCGATCTGCAAGCCGATCAGTACGCCAATCACCTGGGCGATAACCGCGCCGGGGCCGAGAAACGGCGACAGCAGCGGGAAGGAGCAGATCAGCGCCAGGGTCACCAGACCCAGCGGATGGCTGGCGAGCGGCGCCAGGCCATGGGCGATCCAGTCGCCGATGCCGGAGGCCATGATGATGCCGATCAGCGCCGAGACGAAGGCCATAAACGGCAGGATGGTTTTCAGCACCGTATCGATGGTGTCGCGTCCGGCCTGGAACAGCACCGCCACCACCGAGCCCATCCCCATCCCGACCTTCGCCAGTAGGCCATCGCTCTGTTCAGTGATCTTTTTGCTGGCGTCGTAGTCGCGACCCGCGCGGTTGTTCTCCGCCGGTGGCTCGGGAGCTATCGTGCCGCCGGTCGCGATGCGCTGAATGTTCTCCTCCTTGACGCCGGAGACGTAGATATCTTCTGTGATGTACTGGGCCAGCGGCCCCGATTTGCCGGTGGCATGGATATTCACCGTCGGGATGCGGCGCTTGGGATAGAGCCCGCAGCGCAGGGTGCCTCCGCAGTCGATAATCGCCACGCCGATGTCGCTTTCCGCCGGTTCGCCCTCTTTAAAACCGTCCACCGCCTGCCAGCCGGTCAGGCTGGCGATGCGGTCAACGATCGCCGGGCGGGTGCCGGCGGTGATATAGACGATCTTTTTGCCCTCGACGACGTCGAGTTCAAGGGGGCCGCCCCAGCCGCCGGTGCCTTTCTCAATACGAATCCGGGTCATGATGTCGCTCCTGACAGATGCACTTTCTGAGCCAGCTGAATCGCCATTTTTCGCTCGAAAATCGAGGTGGTCAGGTCGGTAACCCAGCCGCGGAAGAAGTTGGTCACCAGCCCGACCAGCAGATAGCTCACCGCCAGCGGACCGAGCGGCAGGCCGAGGGTGGTGAGGCCGTTGGCGATGCCGAGATAGACGAACAGTTCGCCGGGGTTGATATGCGGAAACAGACCGTTCATTGAGTGGCAGCTATAGGACGCCGCCGCGTAATAGCTGGGCTTGTACTTCTCTGGCATAAAGCGGCCCAGGCTCAGGGTCATCGGGTTACAAAACACAAAGGTACCGATGCAGGGCAACAGCAGGTAGCGGGAGATCGGGTTCCCGGCGCAGCGCTGCGCCAGTTTTTCGATCCGCTGCTGGCCAATAAAGTTGATCAGCGCGTTCATGATCACCAGCAGACTGATCAGCAAGGGGAGGATCCCGGTCACCATGCCGGTAAACACCTCGCCGCCTTTCTGAAACAGGCCGATAAACCACTCCGCGCCGTGGGTCACGACGTCAATCATTGTTCTCTCCTTCAGCATGTTATTTTTCTTGCTAACTGCAGGCTGATTTTAATCATTTTGAAAGGTTTTAAAGTGTTAAATGGATCGCAAAATGAAAGATAAATATTTTATTTTGAAAGATTGGCGCTGAGAGGATGAAATAACGAGGGGCATGACAGCATGCAGGGAAGGGGTCGGTGAAGGACTATTTTGTCTACAAACGGATTGTCGCTTTCTTGTTGGTCGTCGCATGCTTTACCATAATTATCCCTTGCTGAATTTGTTAAACGGAATTCCCATGTTGAAGCGTCGCTCTCTGGCTTTACTTCCCCTTTGTGTGCTCCTCGCTGCCTGCAGCAGCAAACCCAAGACTCCCGCGGAAACGGAGATGGCGAGTGGAACTGGCGGCTTTTTGCTGGAACCGCAGCATAACGTGATGCAGATGGGCGGCGACTTCGCCAACAACCCGGCGGCGGCGCAGTTCATCGATAAGATGGTGGCGAAGCACGGTTTCGACAGGCAGCAGCTGCAGGAGATCCTGTCGCAGGCGAAGCGTCTGGACTACGTTCTGCGGCTGATGGATCGTCAGGCGCCGACCGGCTTGCCGCCGACCGGGCCAACCGGCGCCTGGCTGCGCTACAAGAAACAGTTTATTACCCCGGATAACGTGCAGAACGGCGTGGTGTTCTGGAATCAATATCAGGACGCGCTCAACCGCGCTTATCAGGTCTACGGCGTGCCGCCGGAAATCATTGTCGGTATTATCGGCGTGGAGACCCGTTGGGGACGGGTGATGGGCAAAACCCGCATCCTCGACGCGCTGGCGACCCTGTCGTTTAGCTATCCGCGCCGCGCCGAATACTTCTCCTCCGAGCTGGAAACCTTCCTGCTGATGGCGCGCAGCGAAAGCGACGACCCGCTGGATCTGAAAGGCTCTTTCGCCGGGGCGATGGGGTACGGCCAGTTTATGCCGTCGTCCTATAAGCAATACGCGGTGGACTTTAACGGCGACGGCCATATCAACCTGTGGGACCCGGTGGATGCTATCGGCAGCGTGGCCAACTACTTCAAACAGCACGGCTGGGTGAGCGGCGATCTGGTGGCGGTGCAGGCGCTGGGCCAGGCGCCGGGGCTGGAGAATGGTTTCAAAACCAAATACAGCGTGTCGCAGCTGGCGGCGGCGGGGCTAACCCCAACCCAGCCGCTGGGTAACCATCAGCAGGCCAGTCTGCTGCGCCTGGACGTCGGGACCGGCTATGAGTACTGGTACGGGCTGCCGAACTTCTACACCATCACCCGCTATAACCACAGCACCCACTACGCGATGGCCGTCTGGCAGCTTGGCCTGGCGGTTTCGCAGGCCCGCGGCGGTTATTAATACTGTCATCCGGCTGACAGTATCCGAGCCTCCCCGGATAACGGCGCGTAGCGCCTTATCCGGGCGACGGTCTGTTATCTGGTTGGTGGCCCCGTAAGCGCAGCGCGACCGGGGGATTTCCCGGAAAGGCCGCGCTTATCCTGCTGTTTCTTCCTGTCGGCATGCCTCCTGTCGACCTTTGTTACATTTCGCTCACTGACGCTGATTTACAATCTAATCCCGCCCCTGTATTGTTATGTTATAACATTTAATAAAAGGGATAAGGATATGTTCGCATCGGTTTTTATGGCATCCGGCGCGGCGCGCCTGGCCATCGCTGGAACGCTGCTGGCGGCGCTATGGCTGGCGACCTGGTGGGCGGTGACGCTGCCATGATTGAACTGGAACAACTGGTAACCGGCTATGGCGGGGCGGCGATCACCCCTCCGCTGAGCGGGATGATATGTCCCGGCAGCCTGACGGCAATCGTTGGTCTCAATGGCTGCGGAAAATCGACCCTGCTGAAAACCCTCGCCGGGTTTCTTCCGCCGGTCAGCGGCCGCCTGCGCTGGCAGGGAAAGCGGCCGGTGATTGGCTGGCTGGCACAGCGCCATGCCCTCGAGTCACAGTTTCCTCTCAACGTGCAGGATGTGGTGAGTCAGGGCGCATGGCCCGGCGTGTCGCTGCTGCGCGGTCTGAGCGGCGATACCCGGCGACGCATCGGCGCGGTGCTGGAGCGGGTCGGGTTGGCGAGCCTGGCGAAAACCCCGATCGAAGCGCTCTCCGGCGGCCAGTTTCAGCGCATGCTGTTTGCCCGGGTGATGGTGCAGCGGGCGCCGCTGGTGATGCTCGACGAGCCCTTCACGGGTATCGATGAAGCAACCAGTCGCGAACTGATGGAGCTGATCCTCGACATGCACCGGCAGGGGCAAACCATCCTGGCGGTGCTGCATGATAACCAGCGGGTAGCCGACTTTTTTCCGGAGACGCTGCTTTTAACCCGCCAGCGCGCCTGCTGGGGTGCCACCCGGGCGGTTCTCCCGGCCTTCAGCCAGGCGAGGTCAGCATGATCTGGCACACCTTCTTTCAACCTTTTATTGAATTCGGCTTTATGCGCCGGGCGCTGGTGGTCTGCCTGGCGTTGTCGCTAAGCACCACCATGCTGGGCGTCTTCCTGTTGCTGCGGCGCATGAGCTTGATGGGCGACGCGCTGTCGCACGCCATTCTCCCCGGCGTGGCGGTGGGCTATCTGCTGAGCGGCATGTCGCTGCTGGCCATGACCGTGGGCGGCTTTGTCGCCGGCATCGCGGTCGCGCTGGTGGCGGGATGGGTGAGCCGGCGGACGCCGTTAAAAGAGGACGCCAGCTTTGCTGGATTTTATCTGGGATCGCTGGCGCTGGGCGTCACTCTGGTGTCGCTGCGCGGCTCCAGCGTCGACCTGCTGCATCTGCTGTTTGGCTCCATTCTGGCGGTGGATCGTGACGCGGCGCTGTTTGTCAGCGGCGTCGCCAGCCTGACGCTGTTGTGCATCGCGCTGTGCTACCGCGGTCTGGTCAGCGAGGCGTTCGACAGTGCCTGGCTGCAGGTGAATAACCGCCGGCTGCCCGCGGTGCTGCATGGGCTTTTTCTGGCGCTGCTGGTGCTTAACCTGGTGGCGGGATTTCAGGTGCTCGGCACGCTGATGGCGGTAGGGGTGATGATGCTTCCGGCGGTTGCCGCGCGCTGCTGGGCGCGAACGCTGCCGGGCATCCTGCTGCTGGCGGCGCTCTCCGGCGCGCTCTGCGCCTGGCTGGGTTTGAGTCTCTCCTGGGCGGCCAGTCTTCCCGCCGGGCCCGCCATCGTGCTGACCGCCAGCGCGCTGTTTTTTATTTCGCTGTTTTTTGGCACGCGCAGCCGACTGCTGGTCGGCTGGCGCAAATTGATGGGGTAAGGAAATGATGAAACGTAGTGCAATAGTGGTCGCGCTGGCCTTCGGCCTGATGGCGCAGGGGGCGATGGCGAAAACGCTGAATGTGGTAAGCAGTTTTTCAGTTCTGGGTGATATGGTGCAGCAGGTTGGCGGGGAGCATGTCCATGTGGATACCCTGGTCGGCCCGGATGGCGATCCGCACACCTTCGAGCCGTCGCCGAAGGATAGCGCGCTGCTCAGCAAGGCCGACGTGGTGGTGGTTAACGGCCTGGGACTGGAAGGCTGGCTGGATCGCCTGATTAAGGCCTCTGGTTTTAAGGGCGAGCTGGTGGTGGCGTCGAAGGGCGTCAAGACCCATACCCTCGATGAAGACGGCAAAACGGTGACCGATCCCCACGCCTGGAACAGCGCAGCGAACGGCGCATTGTATGCGCAGAATATCCTCGATGGTCTGGTGAAAGCCGACCCGGAAGATAAAGCGGCGTTGACCAGCAGCGGCAAGCGCTATATCGACCAGCTGACGGCCCTCGACGGCTGGGCGAAAGGGCAGTTCAGCGCCATTCCGCTGGCCAAGCGCAAGGTCCTGACCAGCCATGACGCTTTCGGCTATTTTGGCCGCGCTTATCACGTAACCTTCCTCGCGCCGCAGGGGCTCTCTTCAGAGAGCGAGGCCAGCGCGGCGCAGGTGGCGGCGCTGATTAAGCAAATCAACGCGGACGGCGTCCATACCTGGTTTATGGAGAACCAGCTTGACCCGCGGCTGGTGAAGCAGATTGCCAGCGCCACCGGCGCGCAGCCCGGCGGAGAACTCTATCCTGAGGCGCTCTCCGCCCCGGGGGGCGTCGCGGATAGCTATGTCAAAATGATGCGTCATAACGTGGCGCTGATCGCCGCCAGCATGAAGTAAGCGTGCGATTTCTCATCCCGGCGCCGCCGGGATGATTCATTTTGGATGTCCCCTCGTAAATTCCACACCTCGTCCCCATATCTCTGTGGAAAGTGCTATCTTTGATGGCCTCTTTATCCGGAGTAAAGCGGGGCGATAATGACCGATTCAGAATTAATGCAGCTAAGCGAGAAGGTCGGCCGGGCGCTGCAGGCGCAGGGCGCGACGGTGACCACGGCGGAATCCTGCACCGGTGGCTGGATAGCGAAAGCCATCACCGATATTGCCGGCAGCTCAGCGTGGTTTGAACGCGGTTTTGTGACTTACAGCAACGAGGCCAAATCGCAAATGATCGGCGTCAGCGAAGCGACGCTGCGGGACAACGGCGCGGTGAGCGAACCGGTGGTGGTGGAGATGGCGATCGGCGCGTTGCGCGCCGCGCGCGCGGACTATGCCATCTCGGTTAGCGGCGTCGCCGGGCCGGATGGCGGCAGCGACGAAAAGCCGGTCGGGACGGTGTGGTTTGGCGTCGCCAGCGTTAGCGGACAAGGGGTGACGCGGCGGGAATGCTTTGCCGGAGACCGCGAAGCGGTACGTCGTCAGGCGACGGCCTACGCGCTCAATCTGCTCTGGCAACAATTTCTACAAAAGACTTGATACTGTATGACTATACAGTATAATTGCCTCAACTGAACAAATATTAACGGCGAAGCGAACACGCTTCACCCTGCATGATTAGGAGTAACAATGGCGATCGACGAAAACAAACAGAAAGCGTTGGCGGCTGCACTGGGCCAGATCGAAAAGCAATTCGGTAAAGGCTCCATCATGCGCCTGGGTGAAGACCGTTCTATGGACGTAGAAACCATCTCCACCGGCTCGCTTTCTCTGGATATCGCGCTGGGCGCCGGCGGTCTGCCAATGGGCCGTATCGTCGAGATCTACGGGCCGGAATCCTCCGGTAAAACCACCCTGACGCTGCAGGTTATCGCCGCAGCGCAGCGCGAAGGTAAAACCTGTGCGTTCATCGATGCGGAACACGCGCTGGATCCGGTCTATGCGCGCAAGCTGGGCGTGGATATCGACAACCTGCTGTGTTCTCAGCCGGATACCGGCGAGCAGGCGCTGGAAATCTGTGACGCGCTGGCGCGCTCCGGCGCGGTTGACGTTATCGTCGTCGACTCCGTCGCGGCGCTGACGCCGAAAGCGGAAATCGAAGGCGAAATCGGCGACTCTCACATGGGCCTCGCGGCGCGTATGATGAGCCAGGCGATGCGTAAACTGGCGGGTAACCTGAAGCAGTCCAACACGCTGCTGATCTTTATCAACCAGATCCGTATGAAAATCGGCGTGATGTTCGGTAACCCGGAAACCACCACCGGCGGTAATGCGCTGAAGTTCTACGCCTCCGTGCGTCTGGATATCCGTCGCATCGGCGCGGTGAAAGAGGGCGACAACGTCGTCGGTAGCGAAACCCGCGTCAAAGTGGTGAAGAACAAGATTGCGGCGCCGTTCAAACAGGCTGAATTCCAGATCCTCTACGGCGAAGGCATCAACTTCTTCGGCGAGCTGGTTGACCTCGGCGTGAAAGAGAAGCTGATTGAGAAAGCGGGCGCCTGGTACAGCTACAACGGCGACAAAATTGGTCAGGGCAAAGCGAACGCTATCACCTGGCTGAAAGAGAACCCGGCGGCGGCGAAAGAGATTGAGAAGAAAGTGCGCGAACTGCTGCTCAACAACCAGGACTCTACGCCGGACTTCGCCGTTGACGGCAACGATGCAGAAGAAACGGAACAAGATTTCTGATATCGTCTAACAGAGTGATAAAGGGCTGCTTATGCGGCCCTTTTGCTTTTCTTAGATTATTGAGGTGCCTGTGACTGAACCTTCATCACGCCGCTCCGGCTACGCCCGCCTGCTGGACCGCGCTATCCGCATTCTGGCGATGCGCGACCACAGCGAACAGGAGCTGCGGCGCAAACTGGCTGCTCCGGTAATGAGCAAAAACGGCCCCGAGGCGCTGGACGTCACCCCTGAAGAGCTGGAGCAGGTGGTTGCCTGGTGTATCGAAAACCGTTATCTCGACGATAATCGTTTTGTCGGCCAGTTCATCGCCAGCCGGAGCCGCAAAGGCTATGGCCCCGCGCGCATTCGTCAGGAGCTCAGCCAGAAAGGCATTGCGCGCCAGGCCGTGGAGCAGGCGATGCGCGAATGCGATATCGACTGGGTGAGCCTTGCCAGGGCGCAGGCGCAGCGTAAATACGGTGAACCGTTACCCTCCGCCTTTGCTGAAAAAGTGAAAATCCAGAGATTCCTGCTGTACCGTGGCTACCTGATGGAAGATATCCAGGAAATCTGGCGAAATTTTGCAGATTGACCCATCCGGGATTTTACTTCGCCGTAAAGAAAACTTATCTTATTCCCACTTTATTCCGTCGGGCCGCTGGTTGTGACAGTGCAGGCAGCGTCCTGGGCGATTATTCCTTTACACAAAATCATTCAAGCTGCATCAGGGCGGCAAGAGAGACTATCTTCCGCAACGCACGTCAGTTCGGTGCCGGAAGAGCAAGCGCAGCCAGGACAGAGGCGACTTGAAGGATGACGTGTAGCTTGATTTCAGGATAATTATGAGCAAGAGCACCGCTGAGATCCGTCAGGCGTTTCTCGACTTTTTCCATAGCAAGGGACATCAGGTAGTTGCCAGCAGCTCCCTGGTGCCGCACAACGATCCGACCCTGCTGTTTACCAACGCAGGGATGAACCAGTTCAAGGATGTCTTCCTTGGTCTCGACAAACGTAATTATTCGCGTGCGACCACCGCGCAGCGTTGCGTGCGTGCGGGTGGTAAACACAACGATCTGGAAAACGTCGGTTACACCGCGCGTCACCACACCTTCTTTGAAATGCTGGGCAACTTTAGCTTCGGCGACTACTTCAAGCAGGATGCCATCAAATACGCGTGGGAGCTGCTGACCGGTGAGAACTGGTTCGCGCTGCCGAAAGAGAAGCTGTGGGTCACCGTTTACGAGACCGATGACGAAGCATACGACATCTGGGCCAATGAAGTAGGCGTCCCGCGCGAGCGAATCATCCGCATCGGCGACAACAAAGGCGCGCCGTTTGCTTCAGACAACTTCTGGCAGATGGGCGACACCGGTCCGTGCGGTCCGTGCACCGAGATTTTCTTCGACCATGGCGATCACATCTGGGGCGGCCCTCCGGGAAGTCCGGAAGAAGACGGCGACCGCTACATTGAGATCTGGAACATCGTCTTCATGCAGTTCAACCGTCAGGCTGACGGTACCATGGAGCCGCTGCCGAAGCCGTCCGTCGACACCGGTATGGGCCTGGAGCGTATTGCCGCGGTGCTGCAGCACGTTAACTCAAACTATGACATCGACCTGTTCCGCGATCTGATCGCCAGCGTGGCGAAAGTCACCGGCGCCACCGATCTGACGAACAAGTCGCTGCGCGTTATTGCCGACCACATTCGCTCCTGCGCCTTCCTGATCGCTGACGGCGTAATCCCGTCGAATGAAAACCGCGGCTATGTGCTGCGCCGCATCATTCGCCGCGCGATCCGTCACGGCAACATGCTGGGCGCGAAGGATACCTTCTTCTGGAAACTGGTTGCCCCGCTGATCGCCGTGATGGGCTCCGCCGGCGAAGAACTGAAGCAGCAGCAGGCTCAGGTTGAGCAGGTGCTGAAAACCGAAGAAGAGCAGTTCGCCCGTACTCTGGAGCGCGGACTGGCGCTGCTGGATGAAGAGCTGTCGAAGCTGAAAGGCGACACCCTGGATGGCGAAACCGCCTTCCGTCTGTACGACACCTACGGCTTCCCGGTCGACCTGACCGCGGACGTCTGCCGCGAGCGCAACATCAAGGTTGACGAAGCCGGCTTTGAGGCCGCCATGGAAGAGCAGCGCCGTCGCGCGCGCGAGTCCAGCGGTTTCGGCGCTGACTATAACGCGATGATCCGCGTTGACGGCGCCTCTGAATTTAAAGGTTACGATCATCTGGAGCTGAACGGCAAAGTGACTGCGCTGTTCATCGATGGCAAAGCGGTGGATAGCGTCAGCGCGGGTCAGGAAGCGGTAGTGATCCTCGACCAGACCCCGTTCTATGCGGAGTCCGGTGGCCAGGTGGGCGATAAAGGCGAACTGAAAGGCGCGGGCTTCTCCTTCGCGGTCAGCGACACGCAGAAGTACGGCCAGGCCATTGGTCATATCGGTAAAGTCGCCAGCGGCTCCCTGAAAGTGGGCGACGCGGTGCAGGCCGATGTGGACGAGGCTCGCCGTCAGCGTATCCGCCTGAACCACTCCGCGACGCACCTGATGCACGCGGCGCTGCGCCAGGTGCTCGGCACCCATGTGGCGCAGAAAGGCTCGCTGGTCAACGATAAAGCGCTGCGCTTTGACTTCTCGCATTTCGAAGCGATGAAGCCGGAAGAGATTCGTGCAGTGGAAGATCTGGTCAACGCGCAGATCCGTCGTAACCTGGCTATCGAAACCAACATTATGGATATCGATGCCGCGCGCGCATCCGGCGCGATGGCGCTGTTCGGCGAGAAATACGATGACCGCGTCCGCGTGCTGCGGATGGGCGACTTCTCCACCGAACTGTGCGGCGGGACTCACGCGGCGCGTACCGGTGATATCGGCCTGTTCCGTATCACGTCTGAGTCCGGTACCGCCGCTGGCGTGCGCCGTATCGAAGCGGTGACCGGTGAGGGCGCGATGGCCATGCTGCACGCGCAGAGCGATCAGCTCAGCGATATCGCACAGCTGCTGAAGGGCGACAGCCACAATCTCGGCGAGAAAGTTCGCGCCGCGCTGGAGCGTACCCGTCAGCTGGAAAAAGAGCTGCAGCAGCTGAAAGAGCAGGCTGCGGCGCAGGAGAGCGCAAACCTCTCCAGCAAAGCGGAAGAGATTAACGGCGTTAAGCTGCTGGTCAGCGAGCTGGCCGGCGTGGAGCCGAAGATGCTGCGCACCATGGTTGACGATCTGAAGAACCAGCTGGGTTCGACGGTTGTGGTGTTGGCTACGGTCGCAGACGGTAAAGTTTCCCTGATTGCCGGTGTGTCTAAGGATGTGACAGATCGCGTCAAGGCTGGGGAGCTGGTTGGTATGGTCGCTCAGCAGGTGGGCGGTAAAGGGGGCGGTCGTCCGGATATGGCGCAGGCCGGTGGTACCGATGCGTCTGCTCTCCCTGCAGCGTTAGCCAGTGTGAAAGGCTGGGTCAGCGCAAAACTGTAATAACTATAAACGCATATACCCTAAATAATTCGAGTTGCAGGAAGGCGGCGACACAGCGAATCCCCAGGAGCTTACTCAAGTAAGTGACTGGGGTGAGCGAGGAAAACCAACACACATGCAACTTGAAGTATGGCGGGTTTAGGTGCCGTAACCTCAGGGAAATGGCACCTTGCGCGAGAAACACCGATAACGATAAAGTCGGGTTGAAATTGTGTATATCGGCTAAACTTAGGTTTAACAGAATGTGATGCCATGACTGCTTATACCGTAAGGTATTTGTCATTGCTTACTTTTTGGCGTTATATGATGGATAATGCCGGGATACGAGAGACCCGACTCTTTTAATCTTTCAAGGAGCAAAGAATGCTGATTCTGACTCGTCGAGTTGGTGAGACCCTCATGATTGGAGATGAGGTCACTGTGACAGTTTTAGGGGTGAAGGGTAACCAGGTTCGTATTGGCGTAAACGCCCCTAAAGAAGTATCTGTACACCGTGAAGAGATCTACCAGCGTATTCAGGCTGAAAAATCCCAGCAGTCCAGTTACTAAGGTTTCCGCGCCTCGCTGTTCAGTGAGGCGCATCACTTATCGCCGCTTTTTCCCTTTTTCTGTTTCTTCCCCCTGCACCATACCGCTTTTCATTACCCTTTGCCGCTTTGGTTGTTTGGCGTTATGCCAGCGCCAGGGCTGATTTCCTGTTGATAAATTGCCCTTTTTGCCGTTTTTGCATGCGAATTGCGTGCGAAGTGTGCAAACGAAAAAAGGTCTCGAAAAAGTGTTTGACTTATAAGTACCAGAAAGTAATATGTGCGCCATCGCAGCGACGAAGAGCAGAAACAAGTTCTTCGAAGCACTCGAAAGAGGCGTGTGTGGTGAGGTGGCCGAGAGGCTGAAGGCGCTCCCCTGCTAAGGGAGTATGCGGTCAAAAGCTGCATCCGGGGTTCGAATCCCCGCCTCACCGCCATTTTGCATCCGTAGCTCAGCTGGATAGAGTACTCGGCTACGAACCGAGCGGTCGGAGGTTCGAATCCTCCCGGATGCACCATCTTCTTTCTGAATTAAGAGAGAAGCGCGCTGTGAAAGCAGCGGCCCGCAGTGCGAGGCATAATCGAGTCACTCTACCGATTAGGCCGTCATACTCAGTGTGGCATGTGTTAGTTGTGACACTGACGCGTAGTAAAGCAAGTTTCCCGATGCATCCGTAGCTCAGCTGGATAGAGTACTCGGCTACGAACCGAGCGGTCGGAGGTTCGAATCCTCCCGGATGCACCATTCTTTAACAAGAATGGCAAATCGCGAAATTTGATATCAGAATTACTGCAGTAATCCCGATGCATCCGTAGCTCAGCTGGATAGAGTACTCGGCTACGAACCGAGCGGTCGGAGGTTCGAATCCTCCCGGATGCACCATATTCTCCTTAGTAACAGCAACATTGTTGTTATCTGGTTTGCGAAACCATCGTAAGTGCCAGGAGAGTAACCCCGCAGTAAAATAGCTTTCCCGATGCATCCGTAGCTCAGCTGGATAGAGTACTCGGCTACGAACCGAGCGGTCGGAGGTTCGAATCCTCCCGGATGCACCATATTCTCCTTAATAACAGCGACGATGTTGTTTTATGGTCTGCGAAATCATCGCCAGCACCAGGGAGGATAACGTTGCGTAAGCAACGGCCCGAAGGGTGAGGCGAAGCCGAATCATCCTCCCGGATGTACCATATTCTCCTCAGTAACAACGACGATGTTGTTACATAGGCTGCGAAATTATCGCAGCACCCGTTCTGAATGCATCATCTTCACTCTTCTCTCACCATCCCGATAACCGCGTTTTCCATCGCCAGTTTCATCCTGACTTTTTTATTGGCAAGCCGCGCTTTCCACTATAATTTATCCTTGTATATCAGCGTTATCAGGCTGAGATAAATGCAAGGAGAGAAATCCATGAAATGGTTCAAAGCAATACCTGCTTTTTGCGCAACGCTGCTGGTGGCGACTGCCCTCGCTGGCTGTGCGGGATCGGCTACAAAGGAGAGTACGGGCGGCTATATTGACGATACCGTGGTGACCACCAAGGTGAAAACGGCGCTCTTTAACGATAAAGACATCAAGTCCTCTGAAATCAGCGTCCAGACCTTTAAAGGCCGCGTCCAACTGAGCGGATTTGTCTCCTCCGCGGAAAGCGCTAAACGGGCGGTGGAAGTCACCCGTCGGGTGCAGGGCGTGCGAATGGTCGAAAACGATCTGCGAATTAAATAAGGCCGCCTATCCGGTCTGATGCCTGAAGGCGCCTGTGGGCGCCTTTGTCGTCTGCGCCGCTGGCCGCGACAACGACCGGCTTTTGCGTTACAGTAACCATTCATTAACCGGTTGGTGAGAAGACGATGTACGAAGGTTACGCAGGACTGATCTTTGATATGGATGGCACTATCCTCGATACCGAGCCGACCCATCGTCAGGCATGGAATGAGGTGCTGGGCCGCTACGGTATGCGTTTCGACGAACAGGCGATGGTTGCCCTCAATGGCTCACCGACCTGGCGGATTGCCCAGGCGATTATTGAACTCAACCAGGCGGATCTCGATCCACATCGCCTGGCGCAGGAAAAAACCCTGGCCGTTAAGGCGATGCTGCTGGACAGCGTACGTCCATTGCCGCTGATCGAGGTGGTCAAGGCGTGGCACGGCCGTCGCCCGATGTCGGTCGGCACCGGTAGCGAAAGCGCCGTCGCCGAAGCGCTGCTGGCGCACCTGGGCCTGCGTCATTACTTCTCCGCGGTGGTGGCGGCCGATCATGTGGTCAACCATAAACCCGCGCCCGATACCTTCCTGCTGTGCGCCGAGCGCATGGGCGTCGCGCCGGAAAAATGCGTGGTCTTCGAAGATGCCGACTTTGGTCTGCAGGCGGCGAAGCGCGCGGGAATGGACGCTGTAGACGTGCGTTTGCTGTGAGCGATGCGCTGTCACTCCTCTCGCTGTTTGCCAGTAGCTTTTTAAGCGCCACGCTACTTCCCGGCAATTCGGAGGTTGTGCTGGTGGCTATGCTACTTGCGGGGGTCAGTCATCCGTGGTGGTTAGTATTAATAGCAACAATCGGCAATAGCCTTGGAGGGGTAACTAACGTTATTCTGGGGCGCCTGTTTCCGCTGCGTAAAACCTCGCGCTGGCAGGAGCGGGCGGCCGGCTGGCTTAAGCGCTACGGCGCGGTTACGCTGTTGCTGAGCTGGGCGCCGGTTGTCGGCGATTTACTGTGTTTGCTGGCGGGATGGATGCGCATTTCCTGGGGACCGGTACTCTTTTTCTTATGCCTTGGAAAGGCGCTGCGCTATATCGTCATTGCAGCAGCGACGCTTCAGGGCATGACGTGGTGGCACTAATTGGACTGACAGTTCATCCATTACAATTATGCTTATTCAAACGATTTCGACAGGCGGGAGGTCAAATTGATCCCGGACGTATCACAGGCGCTGGCCTGGCTGGAAAAACATCCGCAGGCCCTGCAGGGTATTCAACGTGGTCTGGAGCGGGAGACGCTGCGCGTGAACGCAGACGGCACTCTTGCAACGACCGGCCACCCTCCGGCGTTAGGCTCAGCGCTGACGCATAAATGGATTACCACCGATTTTGCCGAAGCTTTACTTGAGTTCATTACGCCAGTAGATGGCGATATTGAGCATATGCTGACCTTTATGCGCGATGTCCATCGCTATACCGCGCGTCAGATCGGTGATGAGCGGATGTGGCCGCTGAGTATGCCATGCTATATCGCCCCCGGTCAGGATATTGAGCTGGCGCAGTACGGCACCTCTAACGTGGGGCGCCTGAAAACGCTATATCGCGAGGGGCTGAAGAACCGCTATGGCGCGCTGATGCAGACTATCTCCGGCGTGCACTATAACTTCTCCCTACCGATGGCCTTCTGGCAGGCTAAATGTGGTGTGGAAGACGCTGAGAGTGGTAAAGAGGCCATTTCGGCGGGCTATTTCCGCTCAATTCGTAACTACTATCGCTTTGGCTGGGTGATCCCCTATCTGTTCGGCGCCTCGCCGGCGATTTGCGCTTCGTTCCTGCAAGGAAAGCCGACGACGCTGCCCTTTGAGGAGACGGGCAACGGCATGTATTACTTGCCGTACGCCACCTCGCTGCGCCTCAGCGACCTTGGTTATACCAATAAGTCGCAAAGCAATCTCGGAATTACGTTTAACGATCTGCACGAGTATGTGGCAGGATTGAAGCGCGCGATTAAAACGCCGTCGGAAGAGTACGCTAAAATCGGGCTGGAAAAATACGGTAAGTATCTGCAGATCAACAGCAATATCCTGCAGATTGAAAACGAACTCTATGCGCCGATCCGCCCGAAACGCGTCACCCGTCGGGGCGAAACCCCGTCCGATGCGCTGTTGCGCGGTGGTATTGAGTATATCGAAGTGCGTTCGCTGGATATCAATCCGTTCTCGCCGATCGGCGTTGACGCCCAGCAGGTGCGTTTCCTCGACCTGTTTATGGTCTGGTGCGCGCTGGCCGACGCGCCGGAGATGAGCAGCGATGAGCTACTGTGCACCCGCACCAACTGGAACCGGGTGATTCTGGAAGGGCGTAAGCCGGGCTTAACGTTGGGCATCGGCTGCGAAAGCGCGCAGTTCCCGCTGGCGCAGGTGGGTAAAGATCTGTTCCGCGATTTACGCCGTGTAGCGCAGACGCTGGACAGCATTCACGGCGGCGAGGCCTATCAACAGGTCTGCGATGAGCTGCTGGCCTGTTTTGACGATCCGGAATTAACCTTCTCAGCCCGCATTCTGCGTTCTATGATTGAAGAAGGGATTGGTGGAACCGGCCGTGCGCTGGCCGATCGTTACCGGACCCAGCTGCGTGAAGAGCCGCTGGAGATCCTGAGCGAAGAAGATTTCATCGCCGAGCGCGACGCGTCGGTGGCGCGACAGAAGAAAATAGAAGCGGAAGACAGCGAGCCGTTTGAGGCGCTGTTGGCGCGGCACGCGTAGCGGTCGAAGCGCTGGAAAAGAAAAAGGCCACATCACTGTGGCCAAACTTTCATCTCTGATTCAGGGATGATGATGATAATAAATGCGCGTCTTTCATATACTGAGACTCGCGGCTGAACAAAGAGTTCATTTTATTTTAAAAAAATTCACTCCCGGAGGTGACGAATGCCGTTGTTAGATAGTTTCACAGTCGACCATACCCGAATGGAAGCCCCAGCGGTGCGTGTCGCGAAGAAAATGAACACGCCGCATGGCGATGAAATCACCGTATTCGATCTGCGCTTCTGCGTGCCGAACCAGGAAGTGATGCCGGAGCGCGGTATCCACACCCTCGAGCACCTGTTCGCCGGCTTTATGCGCGATCACCTGAACGGGAATGGCGTGGAAATTATCGACATTTCGCCGATGGGCTGCCGCACCGGGTTCTATATGAGCCTGATTGGTACGCCGGACGAGCAGCGCGTCGCCGACGCCTGGAAAGCGGCGATGGCCGACGTGCTGAAGGTGAAAGATCAGAACCAGATCCCGGAGCTGAACGTCTACCAGTGCGGGACCTACACCATGCACTCGCTGGAAGAGGCGCAGGAGATCGCTCGTCATATCATCGAGCGCGATGTGCGCATCAACAGCAACGACGAACTGGCGTTGCCGAAAGAAAAACTGCAGGAACTGCACATCTAGTGCTTCCGCCGCGGCCCGACGCCTGTCGCCGGGCCGCTTTCCCGACGCCGCCATGACGACGACCACCACCTTCTCCTTTCAGCACCGCCCGCTGGTGCCCTTTGCCCATGATTATGCTCACGGTGACCAGGAAGACTGGCATCAGCATGACTGCGCCCAGCTGCTGCATATTTTAAGCGGCGTGGTGCGGGTGGCGACGCCGGCAGGCTACTGGGTGGTGCCGCCCGGGCGCGGCGTCTGGCTGCCGGCGGGAACGCCCCACGCGCTGCGCATGACCGGCAACGTCGCGGCGCGAACGCTGTTTATCGATCCGCTGGCGCGCGCCGATCTTCCGGCGGGGTGCCAGATCGTACAGATCACGCCCTTGCTGCGGGAACTGATTGTCTCCTCCCTGGCGCTGGCCGAGCGTTATGCCCCCGCCAGCCGCGACGAACGGATTTATGAGCTGATCCTCGATGAGATCCGCGGGATGGCGATCCTGCCGTTTGGCCTGCCGGAGCCGCAAAGCGAAACGCTGCGCCGGCTGTGCCAGCAGGTGCGCGAGGCGCCGGGCGACGTCTGGAGCAGCAGCCAGGCGGCGAAGGCGTGCAGCATGAGCGAGCGAACCCTAAACCGCCATTTTCAGCAGCAGACTAGCCTGACGTGGCGCGAGTGGGTGCGCCGGGCGAAGCTAATGGAAGCGCTGATTCGCCTGGCGCAGGGCCACTCCGTGCTGCGGGTGGCGCTGGAGCTGGGCTACGGCAGCCACAGCGCCTTCAGCGCCATGTTTCGTCGGGTGATGGGCGTCGCCCCCAGCGACTATTTTCGTCCCCCGGCCTGATCGGCGGCGCTGAGCGCATTGCACAGCGCCTGCAGCGAGGCGCGCGCCACGTCATTATCGATACCCACGCCCCAGTAGCTTTCTCCTTGCGGAAAAACGCAGCGGATATAGGCCACCGACCGGCTGTCGCTGCGCGCGCCGAGGGTATGCTCATGATAGTCCTTGATCATAAACGGTTGCCGAAACAGCGCGCTGAGGCCGCTGGCTGCGGCGGAGAGCAGGCCGTTGCCCTGGCCCTGCAGGCGTCGGGTTTCGCCGTGGTGACGCAGCGTTGCCTGCAGGGAAAGCTGGCCATCCTGCTGGCTGGCGCTCTGATAATCGACCAGCGTCAGCGCAGACTGCGTCTGCAGCCCGTAGCGCGTGCGGAACAGCTGCCACAGCGCATGGTGGGTCATCTCTTTGCCGTCGCTATCGGTGACCTGCTGAACGTGCTGGCTGAAGTCCTGCTGTAGCCCGCGGGGCAGCTTCAGGCCATGATTTTGTTCGATAAGCCAGGCGCTGCCGCTTTTCCCCGACTGGCTGTTGACGCGGATCACCGCCTCATAGCTGCAGCCAATATCCTGCGGGTCAATCGGCAGATAGGGCATCCGCCACGGGTCGCCAGGCTGACGGGCATCAAATCCTTTTTTGATCGCATCCTGATGAGAGCCGGAGAAGGCGGTGTAAGCCAGACTTCCCGCCCACGGGTGGCGCGGGTGAACGGGGATCTGATTGCAGTTTTCCACCACTTCCACCACCCGGTTCATCTGCTCGAAGCGAAGCTCAGGGTCGATGCCCTGGCTGTAGAGATTCATCGCCAGCGTCACCAGACAGACATTGCCGGTGCGTTCGCCGTTGCCAAACAGGCAGCCTTCCACCCGGTCGGCACCGGCCATCACCGCCAGCTCGGCGCTGGCGACGCCGGTGCCGCGGTCATTGTGCGGATGCACGCTGATGCAGACTTCGCCGCGGCGGGAGAAGTGGCGGCAAAAATATTCGATCTGATCGGCATAGACATTCGGGGTGTTGACTTCCACCGTCGCCGGCAGATTGACGATCATCGGTCGCTCGGCGCAGGGCTGCCAGACATCCGCCACCGCTTCGCAAATCTCAAGCGCAAACTCGGGCTCGGTGAAGCAGAAGGTTTCAGGCGAATATTCATATTGCCAGCGGGTCTCTGGCTGCTGTTCGCACTGCTGACGGATAAGCCGGGTGGCGCGGGTCGCGAGGGCGATCACCTCGGCCTTGTCCATGCCGAAAACCAGCTCGCGGAACAGCGGCGCGGTGGCATTGTAGAGGTGGACGGTGGCCCGGCGGGCGCCGCGCAGCGCCTCAAAGGTGCGCAGGATCAGCGGGTCTCGCGCCTGGGTCAGCACCTGGATAGTGACATCCTCCGGGATGCGCTGTTCGTCAATCAGCTGGCGGACAAAGTTGAAGTCGGTTTGTGAAGCGGAAGGGAAGGCGACCTCAATCTCTTTAAAGCCGCACTCCAGCAGCAGATCCCAGAACTGCAGTTTGCGGGCGCTGTCCATGGGCTCGGCCAGCGCCTGGTTGCCGTCGCGCAGGTCAGTCGACAGCCAGCGTGGGGCGTGGCTGATTTGCCGGTCAGGCCAGCGGCGGTCGGGAAGAGCGATCGGCGGATAGGGTCGGTACTTTTCAGCAGGATGGCTCAGCATAGTGTTCTCCTTAATGGTCAGCCTTTATCCTGCCCGAGCGCCGGCGGGCGGGCTTTCGCAAACGAGACAGAAACTAGCGAGAACTGGACAACCTGAAGGCGTAAAAAAGGGACCCGCAGGTCCCTTAATGTGAGGCTTAGTGCGCGCCGCCGCCGCCGCCGCCGCCGCCGCCGGCGCTGAACGGGGGTCTGGCGAACCACACCAGTCCCAACAGCAGGATGAAAATGGCCGCTGAGATCCAGAAGATTTCGTTGGCGGAGATAATCAGCCCCTGGTTGGTTATCTGCTGTGCTATCCAGCCGGACGCCTGTTGCTGCGTCATTCCCATCCCCTGCAGCTGATCGTAGATCTGCTGCGCGTTGGGGTTGAACGGCGTCACCGATTCGGTGAGCTGCGCATGGTGCAGCGCCTCGCGGTTGGTCCACAGGGTGGTGGTGATCGAGGTACCGATGGAGCCAGCAAGGGTACGGGTGAAGTTCGACAAGCTCGACGCCGCCGCCAGCCGCTCCGGCGGCAGGCCGGAAAGGGTGATGGTGGTCAACGGCATGAAGAAGCAGGCCACCGCGAAGCCCTGGATAAACTGCGGCCACGCCGAGGCGCCAAAGTCCATCCCCGGTTCGAAGGTCCAGGCGCGCCAGTAGAAGCAGACGGCGTACATGATAAAGCTGAAGGTGACCAGCCGCCGCATATCGAGCTTATGCGCAAAGCGGCCGATAATCGGCGACAGAATGACCGGGATCACCCCCACCGGCGCTGACGCCAGGCCGGCCCAGGTCGCAGTGTAGCCGTAGACCTCCTGCAACAGCTGCGGCAGCAGCACGATGGCCCCGAAGTAGAGCATGTAGGCCAGGCTGATGCAGAGGCAGCCGATGGTGAAGTTGCGCGACTTAAACAGCGACAGATCGACAATCGGGTTATCGTCGGTCAGCTCCCAGACGATCAGGAAGCTTATCGCCACCACCGCCACGATGGTCAGAATGATAATTTCATTGGAGGAGAACCAGTCCAGCTCTTTGCCCCGGTCCAGCATCACCTGCAGACTACCGATACCGATGATCAGCAGCGCCAGGCCGACGCCGTCGATACGCCGCTGTTCGGTTTTGGTTTCCCGGTTGCGCAGGGTCTGCAGGGTCATCAGCACCACCGCCACGCCAATGGGCACGTTGATAAAGAAGATCCATCCCCAGTGGTAGTTATCGCTGATATAGCCGCCGAGGATCGGGCCGCAGATGGGAGCGACGATCACCGTCATCGACCACAGCGCCAGGGCGATAGAGCGTTTCGCCGGCGGATAGTTGCTGAGCAATAGACTTTGCGACAGCGGGATCAGCGGCCCGGCAACAATCCCCTGAATGACGCGGAAGAAGATCAGCATCGTCAGGCTGTTGGAGACGCCGCAGGCCCAGGAGGCGATGGCGAAAGCGGTGGTGGACCACAGGAACAGCTTCACCTCGCCCACGCGCTTGGCCAGCCATCCGGTGATCGGAATGGAGATGGCGTTAGCGACCCCGAACGAAGTGATGACCCAGGTCCCCTGGCTCAGCGATGAGCCAAGGTTACCGGCGATGGTCGGGATCGCCACGTTGGCGATAGTGGAATCCAGCACCTGCATGAACGTCGCGAGCGACAGCGCAATGGTCATGATGACCAGCTGCGCGCCTTCCAGCGGTTTTTGCTGTTGCATTACACTCACCCCGAATTATCCGGCGTTGGCCTGAATGATCTCGTCTATCAGCTTATTGACCGGATCGAGAGCGATTTCGCGGGCGTTGCTCTCGTAGACCGGGGAGCTCCGCACCTGGCTTGCCAGCATTTCGCCATCGCGATCGGTGGTGTTAACTTCTACCAACGTCGAGAGGCCGATGCGCAGCGGGTGTTCCGCCAGCTGTTTTTCATCCAGTTCGATGCGGACCGGCAGACGCTGTACCACTTTGATCCAGTTACCGGTGGCGTTCTGCGCCGGCAGCAGGGAGAAGGCGCTCCCGGTCCCCATATCCAGACCAACCACCTTGCCGGTGTATTTCACGTCATCGCCATAGATGTCGCTGATCACCGTGGCCGGCTGGCCGATGCGCATATGCGCCAGCTGGGTCTCTTTAAAGTTAGCGTCGATCCACAGGTTAGTTGCCGGAACCACCGCCATCAGCGGCGTGGTGGTGCCGATCTGCGCGCCAGGCTGTACCGAGCGACGGGAAACGTAGCCGCTAATCGGGCTGACGATCTGCGTACGCTGCAGGGCCAGCCAGGCGTTACGCACTTCGGTCGCCGCCTGCAGCACCGCCGGCTGCTGTTCGAGTTTGGTACCCAGCACGATCGCCTGGTTGGCGTTGTACTGCTGGATGGCCACGTCAAGCTCGGCCTGCGCGCTGGCGACGGTGTCGCGGGCGTGCTGCAGCTCTTCGCGGCCGATGAGGTTCGCCGCGCCCAGCGGGATACGGCGGTTCAGGTCAGCCTGCGCCTGGGCGAGGGCGGTCTTTTTGACGTCAATATTCGCCTGCAGCTGCTTGCTGTTGATCATCTGCTGACGGGTTTGACGCACGCTGGCGGCCAGCTGCGTCTTGGCTTTCTCAAACGCCTGTTGGGCATCGGTCTGATCGAGGGTGACCAGCGGATCGCCTTTCTGCACGTAGTCCGTGTTGTCAGCCCAGACTTTGGTCACGCTGCCCGAGACCTGGGCCATAATTTGTACCTGGTTCCCTGCCACGTAGGCATCGTCGGTCTCTTCGTAGTGACGCAGTACCAGAAACCAGTAAATCCCATATGCCACGGCAATAATAATGAAGAGCAATGTCAGCAACAGAAGGGCGCCTTTACGCTTCCCTTTTTTGCTGCCTGGTTGCTGCGGGGTTTGGCTCTCCGCATTTGCGCTCATGTTATTCTCCACGATCTTATTATTTCACATCGGCTGAGCCGACCTGTTTATCAGAAAGGCCAGCAGAGATCTGCTGGCCTGGCTGTTTTCCTTGCAACGTAAAAATGGGCTGAGCGACGCCGCCCTTAGCGTAGAGAGTCCGCCAGCACGCCTTCTTCTTCCATCTGGTCAAGGCGGCTCAGGAGTTTGCGGGTAATATGTTCGAGCTGATCTTTTTCGCTGGTGCTGAGTGAAGACCACAGCTGATGCAGGCAGTTATGCTGCGGCGGCAGGACTTCACGCAAAAACTGATGGCCCTTTTCGGTCAGCTGCAGATGCAGACAGCGACGATCGTTATCGCTCTCGCGGCGTTCAATCCAGCCGCGTTTTTCCAGTTCATCAGCGATACGGGTGGCGTTGGTACGCGACGAGCCCAGCGCACAGCTCAGCTCGGACGGCTGAATGCTGTGGTTTTCCTGCGACTCCAGCGTAATCAGCGCCATAAATAATGTCTCGTTAATTCCCTGCGCTTTGAGCATTTTATTGCGATTTTCCAGCAGCTTACCTTGCATATGCATGCAAAGACGAGTTAACAGAATCTCCTGGAACGGGAAATCTTCATGGCGGCTGGCGCGGAACTTGAGCATTTGCTCAATGGGAGTAAACGAACTATCCATTTGGGTATGACCTCATTAATTACAGCCGATATAATAACTATTGTGACAAATAAATCAAATGAATTATTGACCAAAATTGATACGTAAAGCTTAGAGCCCGCTGGCGATTTTCCAGGCCAGACCGTAGGCCAACGCCGACAGGAGGGTCGGGATAATAATGCTGCGGGTTTTCCAGAAGGCGCCCCCCAGCACCAGGAAGCCGATCAGCGTCGGCGCCAGACGATGGGCATCGGCGAGGATCTCCGGCACGCTGGAGACCACCAGCAGCGCGCAAATCGAGGCGATGCCGATGGTATCCAGCAGCACGCTGACCGGGCCACGGCGGGCAGGCCGGGCATGGCCCGCGCGCAGACGCAGGGGAAGATAGCGAAACAGATAGTTCACGCCGCCGACAATCACCCCGAGCAGAAGGACCTCACTGTTCATCCGGCATCCCCTTCAGCATGGCCTGGACCAGCGCCGTCAGACACCCGCAAACAATCCCGGCAAGGATCGCCGCCGGAATGGAAAATAACAGAATGCCACCCAGGGCGCCCGCCAGCGCCGCGGTGACGCACAGGGATTGCTGGCGCTGGAAAGAGGCCAGCAGGAAGCTCATAAACAGCGCCGGCAGCATAAAGCCGAGCGCGGCTTCCACCGCCGGATAATCCACCAGCAGGCCGTTGCCGGACCAGGCGCCGGCCAGCGTGCCGCACACCCACGATGCCCACGAGGTGAACGCGAGACCGAGCATCCAGTTTTCGCTCCAGCGGCGGTTGTCGCGAACCAGCCTGGCGGTGGCGGCGGCGAAAACCTCATCGGTCAGGCCGAAGGCCCAGAGGGCGGTTTTCTTTTTGTTCAGCGCGGTATGAATGCGGCTGCGCAGCGAGGGTCCATACAGCACGTGGCGTACGTCCATCGCCATCACCGTCAGGGCGGCGACCCACAGCGAACTGCCGGCGGCCAGCATGGCGGTGATCACAAACTGGCTGGCGCCGGCGTAAATGATGCAGGAGAAAAACAGGCTTTCCAGCGGGGTGAAACCCAGCCGGGTGGCATTGAGTCCGAAGGCGAATGCCACCGGAAGGTAGCTGATGACGATGGGGAGACTGTCTTTAATGCCTTCGCCGACGGTGGCGACACGTTCAGATAAGGCACAGGTTAAGGGCGCGGGGTTTTCCATATGAATAACTTATCGCTGGATCCATGTGAAGGTGGCAAATTGACCGATGTCCCCACCTTAACAGAGCGCGACGCGCCTTAACACTATGAAAATGCCCGCAATCCGCTTTTCCCTGACCCAGACGGGATGAAAGGCGGGGAAGGGGGCCCGGATAAGGCGTCGGGCCTTATCCGGGAGCGGGTTACTGCTGCGCGGCGAGGGCGGCTTTCACCCAGCTGTCGAACAGCGGCTGGTGGGCCTTGATCCAGCCATCAACATGACCGTTAATGTCGGCTTCAGAAGCATGGCCTTCGTGCATCATCGCATTCTCGGCATTGATGTCGGCGATCGGCAGCTTCATGACGCTAAACAGAGTGGCGGCGGCCGGGTTTTTCTCCGCCCAGGCTTTGTTGGCGACAATGTGCATGGTGTTGACCGGGAATCCATAGTTGGCGCCATTGGCTAGTTTGGTATCGATGTTTTTCTGCTCGCCCGGCAGGGAGGAGAACGGCACCTGCAGCCAGACGACATCTTTGCCAGGCTTCAGCACGTCGCTAACCCAGTACGGCGTCCAGGTGTAGTAGAGCACCGGTTTACCCTCTTTATAACGGGCGATGGTGTCGGCCATCATCGCCGCGTAGTTGCCCTGGTTATGGGTGACGGTTTTGCTCAGGCCATAGGCGTCAATCTGGTGGTTAATCACCGCTTCGCAGCCCCAGCCAGGGGTGCAGCCGGTGAGGTCCGCTTTGCCGTCGTTGTTGGTATCAAACAGTTTGGCGATCTGCGGATCTTTGAGCTGATCGATGGAGGTGATGTGGTACTGCTCGGCGGTTTTTTTGTCGATCAGATAGCCCTGGGCGGCGCCTGAGACGTATACCCCCTTGCGGTAAAATTTGTTATCACCGCCCGCCGCGGCGTACATGTCATCGTGCAGCGGCTGCCAGTTGGTGGCGATGAAGGTGGTATCCCCAGCGGCAATCGAGGTATAGGCAACGTTATAGTCCACTTCGCTCGGTTTCTCGACGGTGTAGCCAAGCTTCTCCAGCGCGCGGCTGACCAGCAGGGTCTGGAAGCTCTCTTCGGAGATGGTGCTCTGGGCCGGCTTGACGGTAATGCCTTTGCCCGGCAGGTCGGCGGCGAAGGCGCTGGTGGCGATCAGGGTGGCAAAGGCGGCGGTGGCCATCATCGTGCTATGTCGCATGGTGGTTCCTCTTATTGTTTAACGGGAAGGGCGGCCCCCCGGCATCGGCTGGTGCCGGGGAGCGGCGCTGTTATCGACTTATCGACAGAAAGGGCGAGTGAGAAGCCCCAGCGGGCCGGTGGTGTACCAGCGGCGGTTGCCGCGACTGCGGGCGTCGCGGCCGACGGCCTGGGTAAGGCGGTCAAGAATAATCGCCAGGATCACGATCCCCACGCCGCCGACGGTGGCCAGGCCCATATCCAGGCGACCAATGCCGCGCAGCACCATCTGGCCAAGACCGCCGACGGCGATCATCGAGGCGATCACCACCATCGACAGGGCCAGCATCAGCGTCTGGTTAACCCCGGCCATAATGGTGGGCATCGCCAGCGGCAGCTGAACTTTAAACAGCAGCTGGCGCGGGCTGGCGCCAAATGAGCGCGACGCTTCGATCAGATCCGCAGGCACCTGGTTTATCCCGAGGATGGTCAGACGGACGATGGGCGGCAGGGCGAAGATAATCGTCACCACCACGCCGGGCACGTTGCCGATGCCGAACAGCATTACGATCGGCACCAGGTAGACGAAGGCCGGCGTGGTCTGCATGGCATCCAGCAGTGGGCGGATAATTTTCGCCGCCCGCGGACTGCGCGCCAGCCAGATCCCCAGCGGCAGGCCGATGATCATGCAGAACAGCAGGGCGGTGAGGACCAGCGCCAGGGTGACCATCGCCTGCGACCACGCGCCGATGGCGCCAATGGCAATCAGCGATACCAGGGTGGCGACCCCCATGCCGAGGCTGGAGATCTGCCAGGCGATCAGCGCGAAGACGATAATCGCCACTGGCGCCGGCATTCCCAACAGCAGCTGCTGAAAGGCGCTGAGAATGTAGTCGATCGGCACGCGGATCCCCTGGAACAGCGGGCGGAAGTGCAGCACGATCCAGTCGATGGCGTGGGTCACCCAGCTGTCGAGCGGGATCAGGGTCTTATGGAACGGATCCATGATATTGAACTGTTCCGGCTGCGGCGCCGGGGCGCTGTGCAGCCAGTCGGCGCCGCCGCCATTGGTCGGCGCGGCAGTAGAAGCGCCACCCCAGGCGTCTGCAGCCTGGGCGGCGCTGTCGGTTGTCGGGGCGCTGTCCCACGGATTGGTTTGATCAGCCATGATTCACCCCCTCGCGATCTAAAGCCTGGAGCAACATTCGTTTGGAAATGATGCCAATATATTGTTGTTCTTCATCCACCACCGGGACGGCGCACGGGGCGTGGCCGACGTGGGAGAGCAGATCGCTGAGCGGCGTTTGCGCCTCCACCGCCAGCGGGGCGTCAATCAGCGCCGCCTCGATCCCCTGGCCGGCGCTGAGCGCGGTTTTCAGAGAATCGATCGACACAATCCCGACAAAGCGATTACCACGCTCGATGACATAGCCATATTCCCGGTCTTCATCCTGTAATAATTTCAGCGCTGAGCGGGGGCCAAAACCTGGCGTTTTACGAATCAGGCCGACCGGACTACGACGGGCAATATCTTTGGCGCTGAAGACCTGGCTAATATCGACGCCGCGGAAGAAGGTGCGGACATAATCATTGGCCGGATTATTCAATATTTCATCCGGAGTGCCGACCTGAACCACTTCGCCATTTTGCATAATGGCGATACGATCGCCAATTCGCATGGCTTCATCAAGGTCATGGGAAATAAAGACAATGGTACGCTGATGCTTAGCCTGTAATTTGATCAGCTCATCCTGCATTTCGGTGCGAATGAGCGGATCGAGCGCGGAGAAGGCTTCATCCATTAACAGAATATCGGGATTAATCGCCAGGGCGCGGGCTAAACCGACGCGCTGACGCATCCCGCCAGAGAGTTCATCCGGCCAGGCGTGGGCATAATTCTCCAGCCCCACCTGCCGCAGCGCTTCCCGCGCTTTTTGCTCTCGCTCAGCGGCCGGGACGCCGGCAAGCGCCATGCCAAACGCCGTGTTGTCGAGCACGCTCATGTGCGGCATCAGTGCAAAGGATTGAAAAACCATCGCAATTTTTTTACGACGCACCTCGCGCAGCTCGGCGTCCGACATTTTCGCGATATCGACCCCGTCAATCAGCACCTGGCCGCGGGTGGGTTCAATCAGGCGATTGAGAAGGCGAACCATGGTGGATTTCCCCGAACCGGAGAGCCCCATGATGACGAATATCTCGCCTTCTTCAATGGCCAGACTGGCGTCTTTGACGCCAAGCGACAGCCCCGTTTTTTCCAGTATTTGCGCTTTGTTGAGTCCTTTCTCAATATATTTGAAAGCACGGTGAGGGTGCTCGCCAAATATCTTATAAAGATTTTTAATTTCTAATTTAATTGCCATGCAATAGAGAAGTTCCTGTTATTTGTTTATTGCGATACGGTACCCAATGGTGATTATGATCTTTTTACACCCTAACATACTCAGATTCTGTGACAACCCTTAATGACAAACTCTCGGCAAAATGGAGTGAGGGACATGGCGGCGCAGCCCCCGTGATATAAGGGCTGAGCGGTAATTTGTTGTGGGTAATATTTTTTGATTATCTCTGGATAATTCGACTGAAATAGACCAGTTTTCTGCTAAATATGACGGGATGATGACGGTTAGGCCATGGAGAGAATATTTGACAGATGAACCCACTTTTCTGCGAAATAGATCACCAGGAATTCGGTCGCGATATTCCTGGTGAAAGTACGGTTAAAAGTCCCAGTCGTCGTCGGCGGTCTCTTCCATTTTTCCTATCACGTAGGAGGAGCCAGAACCGGAGAAAAAGTCGTGGTTTTCATCGGCGTTGGGCGACAGCGCCGCGAGGATCGCTGGATTAACCGCCGCCATCTCCGCCGGGAACAGCGCCTCGTAGCCGAGGTTCATCAGCGCTTTGTTGGCGTTGTAGCACAGGAAAGCGCTAACGTCGTCGAACCAGCCGCTCTCGCCGTACAGTTCCCGGCTGTAGGCCAGCTCGTTGTCGTAAAGATCCATCAGCAGATCGAGGGCGAAATTTTTCAGTTCTTCGCGCTTGCCGGGGCTGACGATCTCCAGTCCTTTCTGATATTTGTAGCCGATGTAATAGCCATGCACCGCTTCATCGCGAATGATCAGGCGGATCAGATCCGCGGTGTTGGTCAGTTTTCCCCGGCTGGAGAAGTACATCGGCAGCCAGAAGCCGGAGTAGAAGAGAAAGGATTCGAGGAACACGCTGGCGATTTTTTTCTTCAGCGGCTCGTCGGCCTGATAGTAGCCCAGCATCAGCTGCGCCTTGCGCTGCAGGGGCTCACAGCTTTCGCTCCAGGCGAAGGCGGCATCCACCTCCTTGCTGTGGCACAGCGTGGAAAAGATGGAGCTGTAAGAGCGAGCATGAACCGCTTCCATAAAGCTGATGTTCGACAGCACCGCCTCCTCATGCGGGGTCAGGGCGTCCGCCATCAGCGCCGGCGCGCCGATGGTGTTCTGAATGGTGTCGAGCAGGGTCAGCCCGGTAAAAACGCGAATGGTCAACTGCTGCTCCGCCGCGCTGAGGGTTTGCCAGGCGGGAATGTCGTTCGACAGCGGCACTTTCTCCGGCAGCCAGAAGTTGCTGGTGAGACGGTTCCACACCTCCAGATCTTTATCGTCATCGATGCGGTTCCAGTTGATCGCGCTGACGCGCGTTAAATGGGTCATCCTGATCTCCTTACAGCGCGCAGGACACGCAGCCTTCAATTTCAGTGCCTTCCAGCGCCAGCTGGCGCAGTCGGATGTAGTAGAGCGTCTTAATGCCTTTCTTCCAGGCGTAGATCTGCGCCTTGTTGATATCGCGGGTGGTGGCGGTATCGGGGAAGAACAGGGTCAGCGACAGCCCCTGATCGACGTGGCGCGTCGCCTCGGCGTAGGTGTCGATGATTTTCTGGGGCCCTATCTCGTAGGCATCCTGATAGAGGGCCAGATTGTCGTTATTCATAAACGGCGCGGGGTAGTACACCCGTCCGGTTTTCCCCTCTTTGCGGATCTCAATCTTCGAGACGATCGGGTGAATGCTGGAGGTGGCATGGTTGATGTACGAGATCGAGCCGGTGGGCGGCACCGCCTGCAGATAGCGGTTGTAAATGCCATAGCGCATGACGTCGTCGCGCAGCTGGCGCCAGCTTTCCCGGTCGGGCAGGGAGATGCCGGCGCGGGCGAACAGCGCGCGGACCCGTGCGGTTTTCGGCTGCCACTCCTCATGCAGATATTTGTCGAAGTACTCCCCGCTGGCGTAGCGCGACTGCTCGAAGCCGGCGAAGCGCTGACCGCGCTCGCGAGCCAACAGCATCGAGGTGTGCAGCGCGTGCCAGGTCACGGTGTAAAAGTAGATATTGGTGAAGTCCAGCCCCTCCGGGCTGCCGTAGGCAATGCCTTCCCGCGCCAGGTAACCGTGCAGATTCATCTGCCCCAGGCCGATGGCGTGGGAGGCCGCGTTGCCGGCCGCCACAGAAGGGACCGACTGAATGTGGCTCATGTCGGACACGGCGGTCAGGGCGCGCACCGCGGTGGCGATTGTGCGGCCGAAATCCGGCGAGTCCATGGTATGGGCGATGTTCAGCGAGCCGAGGTTGCAGGAGATATCTTCCCCGATATGGGCATAGCTGAGGTCTTCATTATAGGCGGACGGCGTACTGACCTGCAGGATCTCGGAACACAGATTGCTCATGGTGACCCGCCCGGCCACTGGACTGGCGCGGTTCACGGTGTCTTCAAACATGATGTACGGGTAGCCGGATTCAAACTGGATCTCCGCCAGGCGCTGGAACAGGTCGCGGGCGCGGATCCAGCGTTTGCCCACCCGCTCGTCGGCCACCAGCTGCGGATAGAGGTCGCCGATGGCGCAGTCGGCGAAGGGTTTGCCGTACAGCCGTTCGACATCATACGGCGAGAACAGCGCCATCTGCGCGTCTTCTTTCGCCAGCTGGAAAGTGATATCAGGGATCACCACCCCCAGCGACAAGGTTTTGATGCGGATTTTCTCATCGGCATTTTCACGCCGGGTATCAAGGAAGCGCAAAATATCCGGATGGTGCGCGTGCAGCCAGACCGCCCCCGCCCCCTGGCGGGCACCGAGCTGGTTGGCATAGGAGAAGGCATCCTCCAGCATCTTCATCACCGGCACCACGCCGGAGGACTGGTTTTCGATGCGCTTGATCGGCGCCCCGGCCTCGCGCAGGTTAGAGAGTAAAAAGGCCACGCCGCCGCCGCGCTTCGACAGCTGCAGCGCCGAGTTCACCGCCCGGCCGATGGACTCCATATTATCCTCAATGCGCAGCAGGAAGCAGGAGATCAGCTCTCCGCGCTGCTGTTTGCCGGCGTTGAGGAAGGTGGGGGTAGCCGGCTGGAAGCGGCCGCTGAGTATCTCCTCCGTCAGCTGCCGCGCCTGCTGTTCATCGCCCCGGGCCAGCGTCAGGGCCACCATTACGCTGCGTTCGGCGAAATCCTCGAGGTAATGTTTGCCATCAAAGCTCTTCAGCGCGTAGCTGGTGTAGAACTTCCAGGCCCCGAGGAAGGTCTGGAAGCGAAACGCGGCGCGCCGGGCATGGTCGAACAACGCCAACACAAACCCGCGGTCATAGCCGGCCAGCACCTGCGGATCGTAATAGCCCTCGCGGACGAGCCAGCTGAGTTTATCCTCCTGGCTGGCAAAGGCGAGGGTGTTGGGCTGAACCTGGGTCGCCATAAAGGCCTCAACCGCCTGGCGATCTTTCTCAAACGGGATGCGGCCCTCGCTGTCGTATAAGTTCAGCATCGCATTGAGGGCGTGAAAATCCACGGCGGCGGTTATACGTTCTGAGGTTGTCGTTGCCAAAATTCGCTGACTCCTTTGCGTACGTTATCGATATCGTCGGGGGTTCCCATCAGCTCGAAGCGGTAGAGATAGGGCACGGCGCACTTCTGCGCGATGACATCCCCGGCGCGCCCCCAGGCGTCGCCAAAGTTGCGATTGCCGGCGGCAATCACCCCGCGGATCAGTCGACGGTTATGTACGTCGTTTAAAAAGCGGATCGCCTGACGCGGCACGGCGCCGGCGGTGCCGCCGCCGCCATAGCTGGGAACGATGAGAATGTAGGGCTCGTCTACCTGCAGATGTTCACGCTCGTTCAGCGGGATGCGCACCGCCGGCAGCCCCAGGCGCTGCACAAAGCGATGGGTGTTCTCCGAACGGCTGGAGAAGTAGACGATGAGGCTCATGCGCTGGCCGCCGCGACGGAGGGACGCAGGCGATTGATCATATCCGGGCGGAAGCCGCTCCAGCGCAGGTCGCCGGCGATCACCACCGGCAGCTGGCGAAATCCCTGCTCGCGCAGGATGTCGGCGGCATCCGGCTGTTGGTCGACGTTGACCATTTCAAAGGCCAGTCCCCGGCTCTCCATGGCTCGCCGGGTGGCATGGCACTGCACGCAGTCATTTCGAGTGTAAATAATAATGCGCATGATTCGTATTTCCATTTAAGATAACAGCACGGCGCTAAACGTAGCGTCGAACGTTGTGGGCCATTCGATAAGGAAATACTAGATGTAGTTATTTAAAACTTCAACCACTCAATATATAGCGTTTTTAGCAAAGAATTCCCCCGCCGGGATGGCCAGGCGGAGGAGGGGGAAGGTTGCGCGAAACTACAGACGCATGGCGACGGCGAGGCGGTTAAAGGCGTTCATCAGGCTGATAGCGAAGGTGAGATCGCTTATCTGACGCGGGGTAAAATGTTCGCGCAGCGGCAGGTAAACCTCATCTTCCGCATGGCTGGCGGCGATGTCGGTGACCGACTCGGCCCACGCCAGTGCCGCGCGTTCGGCAGGGGTAAAATGGTCGCTCACCCGCCAGCCGGCCAGGGCATCCAGCTTGCTCTGCGCCATGCCGCCCTTGCGCAGCGCCTGGCTGTGCTTCTCAAGGCAGAAGGCGCAGCCGTTGATCTGCGACACGCGTAAATAGACCAGCTCCACCAGGGCGCTGCCCAGCTCGCTTTTCTCCAGCGCGAGGCTGGCCTGCACCAGCCCTTTATAGACTTCCGGGCTTAGTTCACTGAATGGCTGACGTAATTGGCTCATGGTGTTCTCCTCTCTAAGACGGCAGCCAAAATAGCACTATAATGGACTGCAAAAGATAGCCATATTGTGATGAAAAAAGCAGACCATAATGGAAGCCAGCCACCTCCCTCTCTATCAGCGTATTGCCCGCCAGCTGAAATCCGCCATTGAACGGGGCGAACTGGCTCCTGGCAGCCGTCTGCCCGCCAGCCGGGTGTTTGCCCAGGAGCAGGGCGTCTCCCGGGCGACCATCGAAAACGCCTGGGGCGAACTGGTCGCTCAGGGCTGGCTCGAGCGACGCGGGCAGGCGGGAACCTTTGTCAGCGAACGGCTCAGTCCGCGCCAGCTGGCGCCGGTAATGCCAGCGCAACCTGCCGCGCCGGCGGAGCCGTTGCCGTTTCAGATGGGGCTCCCGGCGCTGGATCTCTTTCCGCGCGGGCTGTGGGCGCGGGTGATGGGGCGCCGGCTGCGCACGCAGTCGCGGTTCGATCTGGCGCCCGGCGATCCCGGCGGCGACCCGCTTCTGCGTCAGGCGATCGTCGACTATCTGCGCCTGTCGCGCAGTATCGACTGTCAGCCGGAGCAGGTGCTGATCGCCGGCAACTATGCCACCGCTATGAACCTGATCCTGCGTACTCTGGCACAGCCGGGGCAGCATATGTGGATGGAAGATCCGGGATATCCCTTTATCCGCCCGGTGGTCGAGGCCGGGCAACTGGTGGTGGATGCGATCCCGGTGGACGACGAGGGGATGGATATCGCCTGGGGCCAGCGCCATCATCCGCAGGCGCGGTTTGCCCTGCTCACCCCGGCGCATCAGAGTCCGCTGGGCGTGGCGCTGTCGCTGCCCCGGCGTCGCCAGCTGTTGGCATGGGCCGCGGAGCGTGACGCATGGATCATTGAGGACGATTACGATAGCGAGTTTCGCTATCGCGGCAAACCGCTGCCGCCGCTGAAAAGCCTTGATGCGCCCCAGCGGGTCATCTACGCGGGCACCTTCAGCAAGTCGATGTTTCCGGCGCTGCGCACCGCCTGGCTGGTGGTGCCGAGCGCGCTGGCGGCGCGCTTTCAGCAGACCGTGGAGCGCCAGCCCTGTACGGTTCCCACCCTGTGGCAGCAGACGCTGGCGGATTTTATCCAGCAGGGCCATTTCTGGCGTCATCTGAAAAAAATGCGCGCCAGCTACAGCCAGCGCAGGCAGTGGCTGGAGTCTGCTCTGCAGGCGCAGGGCTTTCAGGTTACGCCGCAGCAAGGGGGGATTCAGCTGGTCATGCCGGTTAGCGGCGACGATCGCCTGTTGGCCCAACGGGCGGTGGCGGCCGGGCTGGCGGTACAGGCGTTGAGCGACTGGCGGATGCGCCATGCCGGCGAGGGGGGATTACTGATGAGTTTTACCAATATTCGCTCGCCGGCAATGGCTGGCGCGCTGGCCCGGCGGCTGGGGGAGGCGATCGGCGTCGGCGGCGTCACACCCGATGGTGCGTAAAAAACCCCTGCGGCCAGAGGCGCGCAGGGGCTGACGCGTATTTGTTATCTTCATTGCTTTCCGTGAAGCAGGCGGGCTTCCGCACGCTGATCGCGCGGCGGCAGCAAACGCTATAGCTATTATCGACGTAAATTGAGCAATACGCCAATAAATACCCCGACGGCGGCGGCGGCGCCCACGCTGTGCCACGGTTTATTGCGCACGTAGGTATCGGCGCAGCCCAGCGCATCACATGCTGCCTGGCGCGCATCCAGCGCCGCCTGCTGCACCCGGTTGTGGCCATTAATGCGGGCGCGGGTCTCTTTTAACAGCGACTGCGCTTTGGCACGCGCCGCTTCCGCTTCCTCTTTCGCGTCACTGCCCCACGATTTCAGCACCTCTTCCAGCGTGTCCGCTAATTGGCTGACATCGTTATGAATATCTTCGGCGTTATCGTCAAAATTGTTGCGGTTCACATGGTTAGCCATCGTTATCTCCCTTAATTCCATCGAGTGAGTAAGTGTAGGACAAGATTTTGAATTATGCTTACTGCTGTGGTTTCTGGAATATTCCGAAAGCACTGCCCTTAATGAATAAGGTAAGGTCAATGTGCGGTAAAAGATAACGAGGAATCAGTATGTATTTAAGACCCGATGAGGTGGCGCGTGTTCTTGAAAAAGCCGGCTTCACCATGGATGTTGTGACGCAAAAAGCGTACGGCTATCGCCGCGGCGATAATTATGTTTATGTGAACCGCGAAGCGCGCATGGGGCGAACAGCGTTAGTTATTCATCCGGCGTTAAAAGAGCGCAGCAATATGCTGGCTGAACCGGCTTCAGATATCAAAACCTGCGACCATTATGAACAGTTTCCGCTGTATTTAGCCGGGGATGCGCAGCAGCATTATGGAATTCCGCACGGATTTAGCTCACGCATGGCGCTTGAGCGTTTTCTGAATGGGCTATTTGGCGAAGCTAAGCCGGCCATGTCGACGAATTAATTCGCTGGATAAAGGCCCGGGCGAAGTCGGCTGGCGGGAGGAAGCGACTGGCAGAGCCAGTCGCTGTTAACGGGTCGGTCAGGCTTTTGCCTGCTGGTAGGGAGCCACGCGGAACAGGCGGCGGCAATAGTCGAGGAAGTAGCCGTAAGCGGCGCCCATCATCATCGATACCGCCAGGTTCGAGCTCACCGCAGCGACAATCTGGTGCCAGTCCGCACCCACGCTCCACAGAATGGCGACATATACCGGCGACTGAAAGGTCACGTAGGCCAGCACGTCGGCCATATTTTTCATCCAGCCGGCCGGAGTGATGCGCCGGGCCTGACGCATGGCGAAATCGCGATAAATCCCGTAAGGAACAGCAATAATAATGTTGACCGGGATCGCCACCAGGCGCGACGATAACGACTGCTCAAACGTCATACCAGAGAGAAAAATTTCGATCATCATGTTGACGACGGTGCAGTAAACCACCATCGCAAAGGTGTCTGCAACCGCATGCCGCAAGCGGGAGTGCGCAGAGAACATCGGAGTGCTCCTCGAAAATGAAGTCAAAAACGCCGAAAAATGCGCGTTAGTATAGCGTTTTTGGGCTGCCTGTTTTGATGTGCGTAGAGTATATCTCTGCATTAAAAGTGGCAACTAGCTATAAATTTTTATTTATTGCCTTTTTGTCGATAAAATACTCTGCGACGGTTGGTTTTCTGCCCGTTACGCTACTTTTATTGCTTATTTTGTTAAATGTGTTTTATTTCATATGGTTATGTTGTTTTTTGCCGTGATGTTTGACCCACGATTCGGCGTCTGAGCACTCGCCGTGGCGCAAAATCGCGTTAGCCTGTGATGAGTGTCTCGTTTAGATGTTTTTATGCCATTATGCCGGTTTTTGTGGTGGAAAATTCTAAAATGCCGAGTGGCGTTTTATTCTGAATGGCCGAGTAACTATTCATTAGGTTGGGCTGAGAAGGCCTGCGCATCCGCCGACGATAAGAGGATAAGCCGCTGACCATAAAGGTAATATCGCCTGCTGAATATATTTTCCTATCTCACTATCCGCCGCTTTTATTTATTCATGGTCTCGTTGGCCCGCGCTGGCGAAAAAGAATCGGGGATTTTCCGATATAGGGCAGGCGGAAGAGATTTACTCTCTGCATAATATATTTATCTGGACAACCGCAGGCTGGAAATAAATAAACGTTTCTATTACACTTGCCGCGTTGTGTCTTTTAATTTGCTATTTGGAATTTTTTAATTTTATGTCTTCAATGTTACACAAACTGAATAATATCCGTTCACTGCGCGCGCTGTCCCGTGAATTCTCCATTGACGTGCTTGAAGAGATGCTGGAAAAGCTCAGGATCGTCACTGAAGAAATACGTACGCAACAGCAGCTGGCGGCACAGCAGCAAGCGGAATATCAGGAAAAAGTGAATACCTGGCTTGAGCTGATGCGCGCCGACGGTATTTCTCCTGACGAGCTGGTGGCCGATATTCAGCCGCCGATGGCGGGCGGTAAAAAGCGGAAACCGCGCCCGGCGAAATATCGTTATACCGATCATACCGGCGCCGAGAAAACCTGGACCGGCCAGGGAAGAATGCCGAAGCCGATTGCCCTGGCGGTCGCCGAGGGGAAATCGCTGGACAGCTTTTTAATTTAAAACCGATTCGGCCAGCGCCACGACGGCGGGGAAGACCCACCGCCCGGCCTGGCCTTATGACCTGCAGCGAGGGAGCTTCAGCAGACGCCGAAGTCTCCCTCTTCCTGATATCGCGTCACCTCGTCTGACTTCAGCGTATAGCGTTCTCCCTGCTCCTGAGCGGCCTGAACCACCACCAGATCCTCGCCCTGCACTTCGATCACTTTCAGTTTTGGCCCGCCCGCACGCGGTTGCACCAGATCGCCGACAGAAAACATCATTCACTCCTCACTGTTAATACTACGTATGAACCTAAACCATAGCTCAACGCCCGTTCACTGAACACCGGGTGTGCTCTTTTTTGTTAAAACAATTTGGAGGTATATGTATTAGAGTTGTTAATGTTTTGCTGGCGCCATACCGCTGCTGAGAAGGGGGGACGGCGAGGGTAGGGTTACCACCAATCAGGTCAGGAAAGACACCATGAAGTATATCATTCTGTTGATCATTGTTATTGCTGTACTGTATGTCCATTACCGCGGACGGGTGCGCTATCGTTTCTGGCGACAGCTCTCCGACCATTCCACATTTACCGCGCCGCTGAATGGATTTATGTATTTATTTTCCCGCGTACCGAATACGCCTTATCTGCGCCCGGAGATGTTTCCCGAGCTGGCGATATTGCAGCAGAACTGGCTGGTTATTCGCGAAGAAGGGATCCGCCTCCAGCAACTGGAGCAGATTAAAGCGGCCGATAAATATAATGACGCCGGATTTAACTCATTTTTTAAAACCGGCTGGAAACGCTTTTATCTGAAATGGTATGAGGATGCCCATCCTTCCGCCAGCCAGCTTTGTCCGCAAACTACCGCGCTGCTGCGGGATATCCCGTCGGTAAAAGCGGCCATGTTCGCCACCCTGCCTGACGGCAGCCGTCTGCCGCGCCATCGCGACCCCTACGCCGGTTCCCTGCGCTTTCATCTTGGCCTGGCGACGCCGAACGATGACCGCTGCTTTATCGAGGTGGATGGTCAGCGCTACAGCTGGCGCGACGGGGAAGGCGTGCTGTTTGACGAGACCTATATCCACTATGCAGAAAATACCAGCGGTGAGAATCGACTGATTCTGTTCTGCGATATTGAACGGCCGATGCGCTACCGCTGGGCGCAGAAGGTCAACCACTGGCTGGGGCGCTATCTGATGAGCGCCGCCTCGGCGCCCAACGACGCCAGCGATCGCACCGGCGGAATTAACCGGGCATTTCGCTATATCTACCAGATCCGTATTGTCGGCAAGCGGCTGAAAAAATGGAATAAGACGGTCTATTACATCGTCAAATGGCTGCTTTTCGGCGGCATTGCCTGGCTTATCTGGAGTGCGTTTTAACTCCCCTGGCGCCGGTTCCACGGCATGATCGCCAGCAGGCGCGCCATGCCGCAAAAGCCGGTCACCCCGGCGAAAGTGAGCCCGGCGCCGACCGCGCCGCTGAGCAGGAAAAAGCCGCCGTTCACGGTATAGCCCAGCAGCACCCCCAGTAAAATCAGAACGCCAGCGGCAATTTGCACCTGACGCATCAGCGGCAGCGGTTGCGATTTATCTTCCTCAACCGGGAGCCCCGCGGCTTTCCACGCCTGAATCCCACCCGCCAGCAGGCTGACCTGCGCCGGCGCGGCAGCGGCGGCCAGACGAATGGCGTTATTCTGCGTCCGGGAGCCGGCCTGGCAGTGGAAGATCACGCGCTCGCCGGCCCGGGCGTTTAGGGTCGCGCCGCCGTTCAGGGTGGCGAGTGGCACCAGCTCGGCATCGGGAATATGTTCGCGCGCGTATTCATCCGCATCGCGGATATCTATCAGTCTCGCGCCTTGGGCAATCTGCGCCCGGGCTTCGGCAGGGGTTAAGGTGGCGATGGTCATAGGCTCCTCACGGGCAATAGAGCGTTTTCAGCGTGTTGATCACCTGCTGTACTGCAGGATGGGTGATGAAATAGTGAATACGCTGAGCGTCGCGTTCGCTGTCGAGCAGCCCCTCGTCACGCATCCGCGCGAGATGCTGCGAGGTGGCGGAAGGGCTCAGGCCGGTGGCGCGGGCGAGTTCACCGGCGCTGGCCCGCGGCGCGTCGCACAGCATGCACAGGATCAGCAATCGGTGAGGATTGCTCATCGCTTTCATTAGCGTGGCGGCTTCTCCGGCGCGGGCCTGCAGATCTTCAGGTGTAGTCATGTATTTTAGCTTTTTCTAAATTTAGATAACTCTAAAATAAAAAGACCGCCAGCGCCAGCACATTTTCCCGTGACTCAGGCCGGAACGGCGAGATCGGCTATCTGCGCACGGGCGCTGGCGATCCCGGCGTCGCGACCGTGCGGGCGGTTATCCAGCCCTTCGGCATAGATAAACTCCACCTCATGGATCCCCATCAGCCCCAGCACTGCGCGCAGATAGGGGGTGACGGCGTCGGTGCTTTCGCCCTGGTGAATACCGCCGCGGCTGCTGACGACCACCGCCCGGACGCCCTCGACCAGCCCCTGCGGCCAGCTGTCGGTGTAGCGAAAGGTTTCCCGCGCCCGCGCCACGAGGTCGAACCATTTCTTCAGGTCGGTCGGGACGTTGAGGTTATACATCGGGGCGCCGATCACCAGCAGGTCGCTGGCTTTTAACTCGGCGATAAGCTGGTCAGAGAGCGCAACCGCCGCGCGGATGGCCGGCTGCGGATCCGCCGCCCCGCGCAGGGCGGCGAACAGCGCGCCATCCAGCGTCGGCAGCGCCATGGCGCTGAGATCGTGTTCGCGGATCCGATCGGGGTGACCCGCCGCCTGGCGCGCCGCGAGAAATTCGTTAATCAGCTGATTGGTCAGGGATGTTTCGCCATTAATGCTGGATTTTAATACCAGAACGTTAGCCATGATAAGTGCCTCAGGTAAAGGGTAGAGGCAGAGACTAACACTGTCTTTTTTCTCTCTGGAGTGACATTATTTTCCGCTATTGTATCCCGTAAGGAACCAATCTGTGCGCGACGATCTGAACGCGATCCCGGTGTTTGTCACTGTGGTCGAGAGCGGTAACTTTGCCAGCGCGGCGACGATCCTCCACGTCACGCGATCGGCGGTGGGGAAAAGCATTGCCCGGCTGGAGGCGCGTCTCGGCGTGGCGCTATTCCAGCGCACCACCCGCAGGCAACTGCTGACGGAAGAGGGAGAGCAATTTTATCACCAGTGTCGGGAGGCGCTGGGTCGCATTCGCGAGGCCGAAGAAGCGCTGCAGCGCGGCAAAGGCGAGGTGCAGGGACGGCTGCGGATTTCGCTGCCGGTGCTGTTTGGCCAGCGCTGCGTGGCGCCGCTGCTGTTCCGCCTGAGTCAGCGCTATCCACTGCTGAAGCTCGAGCTCCACTACAGCGACCGGCAGGTCAATTTGCTGGAAGAGGGGTTTGATCTCGCGGTGCGTATCGGGAGCCTGGCCGATACCGGGTCGCTACGGGCGCGGGCGCTGGGGGAGCATGGCATGGTGCTGTGCGCGGCGGCGGAGTACCTGCGCCGCCAGCCGGCGCCGCAGACCATCGCCGGGCTGAGCGAGCACCGCACCCTCGGCTATCTGCATAACGGTCAGCTGCAAAAATGGCAACTTTACGACCCGCAGCAGGGCGAAGTGCGCTTCACCCCGGAGGCGTGGCTGGTGCAGGATGACTTTGCCGCCATCGCCGCCGCGGCGCAGCAGGGGATGGGCATCGCCTGGCTGCCGGACTGGCTGGTGGAGCAGGCGCTCGCCGACGGGACGCTGCAGCAGGTTCTGGCGCCCAGCGGCCGTGTGCGTTTCGCTATCCACGCGGTGTGGCCGGAAGGGCCGTGGCTGCCGCAAAAAACGCGGGTGGCGATCGATGCCCTGCGGGAAGGACTGCGCCTTGCTAAAAGCACACCGCCCAGCGGTTAAGGGTATCTTAAGGCATCCGGGCGATAATGACAGAAAGATGACGACTGAGAGCTATCGCCATGAACGCCCTGGAAACCCTGAATCAATCTGTTTTTTTCGCGCTTAACGCGCAGCCTGGCGCCGCGGATGGCCTGCTGTCGCTGGCCAGTTTTTGCGCCAATGGCATTGTGTTTATGATGCCGACGATCGCGCTCGGCCTGTGGTTTCTCGGTGGCCGTGAGGGACATCGTCAGGCGCTGTTTATGACCCTGGCCGTGATCATTTCCCTCGGGCTGGGGATGGTGTGCGGGACGCTCTGGTTCCATCCGCGGCCGTTTATGATCCCCCTCGGCCATACCTGGATAAGCCATCCGGCGGATAACAGCTTTCCCAGCGATCACGGTACGGTGATGTTCAGTGCTGCGTTTGCGCTGCTGTCGCTGCGCCTGCGGGCGCTTGGCCTGCTGATGCTGCTGGCCGCGCTGCCGGTGGCCTGGTCGCGGATCTATCTTGGGGTGCATTTTCCGCTGGATATGGTGGGCGCGGCCCTGGTCGCCGTCGGTGGGGTCATCGTGGCGAAGCGAGTCTGGCAGGCGGTCGGCCCACGACTGGTTCTGCTGTGCGAGGCCGTCAGCCGGCGGATGTTCTCCTGGCTGCCGGCGCGCTTTACGCCATAGTCTCAGCGGCGTGGCCGTCCGGCACGGGCGGCGCGACGGTATAACGTGCTGCGGGCGATGCCCAACATCTGCGCCGCCCGGCTGACGTTGCCGTTGACTCTGGCGAGGGTATCGACAATCAACTGCTCGTCATGGGCCTGCAATCCCCCGCGCGGCAGCGGCGCAGGCGCGGTGCGATAAGTCTCCGGCAGCGCATCGGGCGTTAATGTGTCGCCCTCATCGGCGAGGGCCAGCATCACCTTCAGGACGCTCTGCAGCTGGCGTACGTTTCCCGGCCACGGCAGCTGGCTGAGGTGGGTCAGCAGCGCGGTGGACAGCGTCACCCGGCGCGAAGCGCCGCCCAGGTCGCGCCACAGGGTGGCGATAAAGGTTTCCAGCGCTGGCCACTCGCGCAGCGGAGGCAGCGCCAGGGCATACTCCCGCAGGCGCCACAGTAGATCTTCGCGGAATTCGCCGGCGCTGACCCGCTGGGTCAGGTTGCGGTGCGTGGCGCAGATCAAGGCGAAGTTCACCGGCACGCTGCGGCTGGCGCCCAGCGGGGCCACCTCTTTCTCCTGCAGTACCCGCAGAAGGCGGGTCTGCAGCGCCAGCGGCATATCGCCGATCTCATCAAGAAACAGCACCCCGCCCTCGGCTTCGCGGATTTTGCCGATATAGCCATTTTTACTGGCGCCGGTAAACGCCCCCGGCTGGTAGCCGAAAAGCTCGGACTCGATCAGCGATTCCGGAATGGCGGCGCAGTTAATGGCGACGAATTTACCGCTGCGCCAGCGGCTGTGCTGGTGCAGCGTGCGGCTGACATACTCTTTGCCGCTGCCGGTTTCCCCCTCAATACAGAGCGCGATGCCGGCGTTAAGCAGCCGGAGCAGCTTTTCGCCTTCCCGCGGGCTGGTGAAGGGGAGCTGCATGGCCGGCGGGGCGCTCACCGCCACCCGGCGGCGGGTGGGCTCGCGCAGGCGATAGTGATAGCGACCCTGCGGGGTGGTCAGCGGCAGGGGAACGCTGACCGCCGTTTGCGTCAGCGTCGGAAAGAGCGACGCAAAGGTGAGCTGGCCAAACTGCGCCGCGCTCAGGCCGAACTCGCGCATCGCCAGCCGGTTGCCGGCGGTGAGGACGTTATCGGAAAAGACCAGCAGCAGCTCCTCGACGCTGTCGAGCTTGTCCACCTGCCGGTGCAGGCTCATCAGCCACTGCTCAGGATGCAGGCTCTGCTTCACCCACAGATACTCAATCTGCTTTGCCGCTGCTTTCACCCAGCCAAAGGTGTGCTGGTGGGGAAAATCCGCCGGGCCGGAGATATCCAGCACGCCGGCGATACTTCCGTCCGGCCGCTGGAGCGGCATCGCCGCGCAGTACAGATTCTGGTTGCGGGTGAGAAAGTGCTGACGGCCATCGATTTCGCAGCCGTCGTCAATCGCCAGCGCGGTGCCGATGGCGTTGGTCCCACGCCCGCTTTCGCTCCACAGATTGCCGGGCGCCAGCGCCACGCGCTGCGCCTTTTGCATCGCCTGGGTATCGCCAACGGTGTGCAGCACCAGACCGCCGGGGTCGGAGAGGATCACCACCGACTGCAGGTCCGCCACCTGGCGCGACAGGGCTTCCACCACCGGCTGCGCCAACTGCTGCAGGCTGCGGTGGCTGGCGAGTCGATCCGCCAGCTCGCCGGCGTCGAGGCGGGGAAAATCCTCGGTAGCGGGATCCAGACCGTAGCGCTGGCAGCGAGACCATGAATCGCTCAGCAGGGGATTGGCGTTAACCTCTGGTGCGAGAAGAAAGGGATTGCCTGGCACAGGGCACCTCTGGGTCGATGTTGCTGTGTTGCAATATTGTAGCTATTTGGTTTATTTGGTGTTGCGATTTGCAACACATAAGTGGAAACCCGTGCAACAGTGGCTGACCATCTGCCCAGTTAGTGAAGGCAACCTATTAATAAATAAAAAGATTTAAAGTAAATAAAAAACTGGCATAACCCCTGCAAAGTGAGAAGCGTTCGGCGGCAAGTTTAAAAAATCAATATGCCGCTGCGTCTCAACCCTACAGAAGGAGATTTGCGATGCGTTATGCACACCCTGGCCAGCCCGGCGCCCTGGTTTCATTTAAATCCGCTTACGGCAACTTTATTGACGGTAAATTTGTCGAGCCGCTGAGCGGTGAATTCTTTATGAATACCTCCCCGGTAGACGGCAGCAACATTGCGCAGTTTCCCCGGTCGGATGCCAGAGACATTGACTTCGCCCTCGACGCCGCCCACCGTGCGGCGCCGGCGTGGGGCAAAACCTCAGTGCAGCAGCGCTCCCGGCTGCTGCTGCAGGTCGCCGATCGTATTGAACAGCATCTGGAATATCTGGCGGTGGCGGAGAGCTGGGACAACGGGAAACCGATCCGCGAAACGCTGAACGCCGACCTGCCGCTGGCGGTGGATCATTTTCGCTACTTCGCCGGCTGCCTGCGCGCCCAGGAGGGGAGTACCGCCGAGATTGATGAAACCACGGTGGCTTACCATTTCCATGAACCGCTGGGGGTTGTCGGTCAGATTATCCCGTGGAACTTCCCGCTGCTGATGGCCGCGTGGAAGCTGGCCCCGGCCCTGGCGGCGGGGAACTGCGTGGTGCTCAAGCCGGCGGAACAGACGCCGCTGAGTATTACTCTGCTGCTGGAGCTGATCGGCGATCTGTTCCCGGCCGGGGTGCTGAACGTGGTGCAGGGTTTCGGCAAAGAGGCGGGCGAGGCGCTGGCCACCAGCAAACGTATCGCCAAGCTGGCATTTACTGGCTCCACGCCGGTCGGGCGGCATATTCTCGCCTGCGCGGCGGAGAATATTATCCCCTGCACCGTCGAGCTGGGGGGCAAATCGCCCAATATCTACTTCGCCGACGTGATGGAGGGAGAAGAGGAGTTTATTGAGAAGGCGGTGGAGGGGCTGGTGCTCGGCTTCTTCAACCAGGGTGAGGTCTGTACCTGCCCGTCGCGGGCGCTGATCCATGAATCCATCTATGAGCCCTTTATGGCGCGGGTCATGGAGAAGGTGGCGCAGATCCGCCGCGGCGATCCGTTAGATACCGACACCATGATCGGCGCCCAGGCTTCCCGCCAGCAGTTCGACAAGATCCTCTCCTATATTCAGATTGCCCGGGAAGAGGGCGGCCAAATCCTGACCGGCGGCGAGCGGGCGGCTATCGCGCCGGCGCTGGATAATGGTTTTTATATTCAGCCCACGCTAATTAAAGGCCGCAACGATATGCGCTCCTTCCAGGAGGAGATCTTTGGGCCGGTGATCGGGGTGACCACCTTTAAGGACGAAGCGGAAGCGCTGGCTATCGCCAATGAGACCCAGTTTGGCCTCGGCGCTGGGGTGTGGACGCGCGATACCAACCTCGCCTATCGCATGGGCCGCGGCATAAAAGCGGGTCGCGTATGGACCAACTGCTATCATGTCTATCCGGCGCATGCGGCGTTCGGCGGCTATAAACAGTCCGGCGTCGGCCGGGAAACGCACAAGATGGCGCTGGATGCCTATCAGCAAACCAAAAACCTGCTGGTGAGCTACGGCACCGCGCCGCTGGGCCTGTTCTGAAGTCCATCTCATTTCTGATTGATCCCCAGTCCGCAATCCATTCGGGTTGCGGATTTTTTTTACTTCAAAATAACCCCATGCAAACGATGGGTTTGTATCGGCGGCAACGGCAATATATTCACATCACTGATATAACCACTTTCACTTGAAAATAAAAACACTTCCAGAACAAGAAATTATCGGATGGGGGCTGACTGTCTTTTCGTCGTTTGTGTAGAAATGATGAATATTAATACCAGGAAAATTCCTAATTTTTTGGTGCTGCCCGGCAAGCGCACAATAAAACAAGACGACTTTTTGAACACTTATCTTTAAATTTGTTAATGGAATTGATCTGTTGTTGTTTAAAGGTATTTTAATTTCTTTTGTATAGATATGTAAATTAACATTGAAAAGCCATTTCAAAAATTAACTTTATGGCGAATACAGTTGTTAACCTACAATTAACATTTACTCAGGTTGCCTTTTGATACTTCGGGTAATATATTTATTTCGCACATCAAAATAACTCTTTTTTCTTCTGCTTGTCATTCATGGCCATCTGTTGGCGAAATAAAGCAGAGTGGAGAGAACGTGTGCCTACTATCCTGCGGAAGGAACGCAATGAACATTTACAGGGAGGAGCTGACGAGCCGTTTCGCGATAGCTATGGAGCTATTGGCGATGATGGAAAATATATTCGTTAACGATGAGATAAATAATGAAAAAACAACCTCGCTTTATCACCATCCTCATAGGGGCGCTGCTTTCTGGCGTCGCCTTCCAGGCTACTGCGGCCAATACCATTAATCCAAACTCGGGCACCAGTGCGCAAGGCGCCGGCGGGCAGATCACCTTCAATGGGTCGATCACCGACAGCTCTTGCAACGTCGATAGTAATTCTTCCGGCCAGCCTGTGGATCTGGGCAAATGGGCCAGCAACTATTTTACCGGCACCGGCGCCGAAACCACGAAAACTCCTTTCCATATCAAGGTGAAAGATTGCCGGCCAGCGTGACTACCGTCGCCGTGCTGTTTGACGGCGCGCGTGAACAGACGGATACCTCCCTGCTGGCCATCAACGGCGGCGGCGCCAAAGGCGTAGCCATTAAGCTGTATGAGCACGATCAGACGACGGCGGTCAGCCTCGGTAAAACGACCGCAAAACAAACGGTCACTCCGGGTTCCAGCGGCGGCACCGGCACTGCCGACCTCGAGTTTTACGCCGACTATGTCTCCACCGCGGCGACCGTGACGGCAGGTAAAGCCGACGGTACGGCTAATTTCAATATGATTTATAACTAATCATATTGCACGTTATTCAGAGTCAGTTCATTGCGTCCTGATTAATTGCAGATAGCTAAAGAGATAATTGTCATGAAGTCATGAAATATATTCGTGACGGTATAGTTGTTTTTGCTAATTATCCCGACGGGTACTGGCTCTGTTATTTGCTGCTTTATTTTATTGTCTGTTCAACCTTTGCCTGATGGTAAGTCATGATGAAGAAAATAATTGCCGTTGCGGCCTTTCTGCTATGCTCCACGGCAGCGCAGGCCGGTATTGTCATGGGTGGAACCCGTGTGATTTATCAGGAAGGGAAGCGTGAAGCTGCTATTTCAGTCACTAATGCCGATACCCATACGCCCTATCTGGTGCAGTCATGGGTGGAAAATTACGCGGAAAACGATAAGGCCAGGGTGCCCTTCATTGTCACACCGCCCTTGTTCCGTCTCGATCCGGAGTAAAATAACGTCCTGCGCATTAACTTTATTGGCGCCTCGTTGCCCAGCGACCGTGAATCGGTCTACTGGCTGAACGTCAAAAGTATCGCCCCGACGCCCCAGGGCGAGGTGAACAAGCTGCAGGTCAATATTAAGTCGAAATTCAAAATCTTCTATCGCCCCAACGGCCTGGCGGGCGACCCGGCGAAAGCCTGGCAGCAGCTGAAGTTTAGCCAGTCCGGCGGTCATCTGACGGTGGCAAACCCCACTCCCTATTTTGTCTCTTTTTATTCCGTCGCGGTGGGCGGGCAGGCAATCGACGACCCTGGCATGGTGGCCCCCTTCGGTCAGAAAACGTGGTCGGTGAGCGGGCACGGCACCGTCAAATGGCGGGCGATTAACGACTACGGCGGCGTCAGCGATTTCGCCCAGCAGTAATTCCCCTTTGTAATGAGCTTACCGGACGGCGCCAGCATGAAAAGAATAACAACAGCCAGGGTGCGGGAGTATGCCGCGTTGCCCGTCACCGCCGGACGGGCGCTGGCGCTGGCGACGCTGCCGACGATGATCTGTTGTCTCAGCCCGCTGAGCCGGGCGCTGGCTGACGACTATTTTGACCCGGCGGCGCTGGAGTTTGCCGACCCGCAGCAGCAAACCTCCGATCTGCACTACTTTGCCAAACCCGGCGGACAGCAGCCGGGGACTTACCCTGTCACCGTGGTGGTTAACGACCAGGAGCTGGGCCAGGCCGATATTACGTTTGTTGACGATGGCGGGAAGCTGCAGCCGGTGCTGACGCCCGGGCAGCTGGCGGAGTATGGGGTTAACGTTAGCGCGTTTCCGGCTTTTCAAACGCTGCATGAGGGTGAGACCTTCACCCGGATCGAGAAGTTTATTCCCGACGCCAGCAGCCGCTTCACCTTCGCTAACCAGCGCCTGACGCTGAGTATTCCCCAGGCGGCGATGAACGTGCAAAGCCGCGGCTATATCGATCCCTCGCGTTGGGACGATGGCGTGCCGGCCGCGTTTGTCGATTACTACTTTTCCGGCGCGCAAATCAAGAACGCCGATGACGGGGAGAGCAGCCGCTCAAACTATCTCAATTTACGCAGCGGCGTTAACCTGGGCGCCTGGCGGCTGCGCAACGTCTCCTCAATGCAGTACGACCAGCAGCGCCGACACTGGGATTCACAGAGTACCTGGCTGCAGCGCGACGTCCGCTCGCTGAAGAGTCTGCTGCGGATCGGCGATACTTACACCACCGGCGACGTGTTTGACAGCATCCCGTTTCGCGGCGTACAGCTGATGTCTGACGATGAGATGCTCCCGGACAGCCAGCGTGGCTTTGCCCCCACCATTCGCGGCGTGGCGCACAGCAATGCCAAAGTGACCGTCTCCCAGCACGGATATGTGATTTACGAAACCTTTGTATCGCCGGGGGCGTTCGCCATCAGCGATCTTTACCCCACCTCGCAGAGCGGCGATCTGGAGGTGAAGTTGACCGAGAGCAATGGTTCGGTGCGCACCTTTACCCAACCCTATTCCGCCGTGCCCTACATGCTGCGCGAAGGGCGAGGCAAATTCAGCCTCAGCGCCGGCCGTTACCACTCCGGGGCGGATTCGGTGCGCTCGCCGGAATTCCTGCAGGGCACCCTGTTCTATGGTTTGTCGGCAGGATTTACCCTCTACGGCGGCACGCAGCTGGCCCAGGACTATCAGTCATGGGCGCTGGGCCTGGGCCGCGGCTTCGGCGAATTCGGATCGCTGGGTGGCGACGTCACCCAGGCCGTCACCCGTACCCCGTCGGGTAAGCGCTATGCGGGCCATTCGCTGCGCGCTCAGTATCAGAAAAATTTTGTCAGCTCGGGCACCGCATTCAGCCTCGCCAGCTATCGCTACTCCTCCAGCGGCTATTACGATTTTGCCGAAGCCAGCGCCCTGGAAAGCGCGCAGGGGCAGGTGGACAACCGGCGCCGACGGGAAGAGATCTCGGTGTCACAAAGCCTTGGCGATCTGGGGAGTCTGGCGGTTTCCGCCTGGTCGCAGGAATACTGGCACCGGCAGAGCCGGGATGAGACGGTACATCTCGGGTTCTACAGCGCCTGGAAAGGGATCTCCTGGGGTGTGGGCTATTACTACACCCGCGCCAGCGGTCAGCAAAAAAATGATCGCTCCTGGTCTTTCAATATCAATATTCCGCTGGGTGGTCCGCTGTCCGACAGCGCGGTGAGCTACAACACCACCTCGGACAGCAATGGCTATACCTCGCAGCAGGTGTCGCTGTATGGCGCGGTGCCGTCGCGGCCGAACCTGTTCTACTCGGTTCAGCAGGGCTATGGCAATCAGGGACGAGGCAGCAATAGCAGCGCTGCTCTCGACTACCACGGCGGCTTCGGCAACGCCCAGCTTGGCTATCGCCATGACGCCGCCAGCAACCAGCTGACCTGGGGAGGCGCCGGCTCGGTGGTCGCGCATCCGCACGGGGTCACTTTCGGCCAGACGGTGGGCGAGAGCTTCGCCATCGTCCGCGCGCCGGGGGCCGCCGGGGTGGCGGTACAAAACGGCAACAATGTGCACACCGACTGGCGCGGCTATGCCGTGGTGCCGTCCCTCACCGCCTATCGGAAAAATGTCATTACCCTCGACACGGAGTCGATGGCGGATGATACCGACGTCGACCAGCAGGGGCAGACGGTGATCCCCAGCGGCGGCGCGGTGGTGATGGCCAACTACCGGACCCACATTGGCAACCGGGTGCTGTTTACCCTCCGCAATGCCCACGGGCCGTTACCGTTTGGCGCCAGCGCGCAATTGGTCACGGCGGAGGAGAGCGGCAATGCGCCGGGCGGCATGGTGGCTGACGGCGGCCAGGTGTACCTCAGCGGCGTACCGCAGGAGGGGACCCTGGCGGTGAGCTGGGTCGTGAACAACCAGTCGCAGAGCTGCAGGCTGCATTTTCATCTTCCGGATAACCCACAGCAGAGTCTGAACACGGTGAAAACCGTCTCCGGACTGTGCCAGACACGCTGAGGCGGCTATGAAATCTGTTTTTCGTCTACTTCCTTTCCTCTTTCTGCTGACGCTGAGCGGTTATCTTCCCGGTGTGCGGGCGGAAACCTGCCGCGCGAATATCGGTCAGACCACGGTCAATATTCCCAATATCAAGTATTTACCCACGCTGCCGATCAATACCCAGATGACCAGCGCGATGGCGGATAACGGCAGTGGGATCCCTTTTTCCTGCGACCTGCAGCTGCCGACGGCGAGCGCCAAACGCATCGTCTATAAGCAGCTGAAAACCGGCGGCGCGCCGGTGGTGATTAACGGACAGCACGTCTACCCCAGCGCCATCGACGGCATCGGGTACTCGCTCAGCTTTCAGTGCGCGGGCGGCCCGATGCGCGCTATCGACGGCAGCCACTCCGCGGGCGGCGAGTCGGTGGTGGTGTGCGACAGCGCGATGCTCCCGGCGCTGATGACGCAGCAGCAAACCACGGTCAGGATCGCGGTGACCTTCTATAAAACCGGGACGGTGCAGCTGGCGGACGGGACGCATACCAACTCGCCGTCGCTGCCGCAGGTGGGGGAGATGACCATTGAGCAGCAGGCCAGCGGCAGCGCCAGCTATGTCGCCAGCGCGCCGGTCAGTATCGATATGGCTGCCCTGAACGTGGACATCGGCAGCAGCGGTAGCTGTCAGGTGACGACGTCGTCGATCCAGGTCACTCTGGGCACGGTAAACCGGGCGGAGTTTCACGGTAAAGGGAGCACCGGCGGCCAGGCGAAGCGCTTTTCGATCCCGGTGTTCTGTCCGACGCCGACCGACGTGCGCATCGGCTTTTTCGGCGTGAGCGTGGAGAGCGATACCCTGGCGCTGAGCCAGGTCAGCAACAGCGCCAGCGGCGTCGGCGTGAAGCTGACCTACGGCAATAACCCCGGCGCGGCGGTGCCCGACGGCACCAGCGTTAAGATCAATGAGGCCAGCAATCTGCCGATCCTGAAAAGGGTAACCGGCGCCAGCGCCGGGACCGCCGAGGCTATCAATTTTAACGCGCAGTATGTGCAAACCGACGCCACCGTGGCGGCGGGCACGGCCAACAGCATGGTGACCTTCGCCCTGGAGTATAACTAGCCTGGCCCCGGGGGCAGACTGCCCTGCAGCGGGATCGGCACTACCGCGCCGTAGTCGTCGATATAGTTCAACTGGTACAGGCGAGCGCTGTCGGTGGTCATTACGGTATGGCTGCTGTAGGGCCGGAGCATCACGTTTCTCATCGGCGAGAGGTGGCCTTTATTATCGATCAGCGCTCCGTTGACCAGGGTGATATGCAGAGGGCCTGAGTTCGTCAAGCGCAGGTTATTGCCGCTCTGCTGCCACTGCAGCTTTTGCACCTCTTTGACGAGGGTGGTGGCGATGGCGGGTGGACGATAAAACAGCTTTAGACGGGTGCGGACGACAAATTGCAGCGTATGATTGTCGCCGGCGGTCGGCGGCGTCTCCTGGATATTGACCCAGAACAGGCTTTCCCGATCGTCGGGCAGCCCGCTGCCGAGATAGATAAAGCGCAGTTGGGCGGATTGCTGCGGCGATAAATAGACCAGCGGCGGCGTCGCCACCATCGGCAGGCCGACGCGCGAGGCATTGAGCCCGGCGTCCAGCCAGATCTGCACTTTATAGGGGGTGCTGCTGCGGTTATTGATATTCAGGCTGGCGACTTTGTCTTTTCCTGAATAGATCACCCGTGAGGCATTAATGGTTATCCCGGCGCAGGCCTGAAAGGCCAATGCGCTGAGCAAAACAGCCACCTGAGTTTTCATGATCGCTTCCTTTACGTCGACGTTTCATCCCTGACCGGAAAGCTATTCCTGCATAATGGTAAACCGGGCCGTCGCGTTGCCGTCGCCAGGATCCATGTGGGCTTTATCCCAGGTGTAGTAGAAAGCTTTGAGCCTGAAGGTGCCGGAGCCGCCGTCCACCGGGATCTCAATGCGGGGATCGTGTTGCGGATCGATGCGTTCATCGAGGCTGAGCGGAGTGCCTGTACGGTCGGTGAGCAGAATTCCTACGTTGCCGGCTGGCTTGCCGCGGCCGTCGAGGGCCAGTACGCGATGTTCAGGCATGCCGGTGGGGGTGGGGCCATCCACCACAATATAGTAGGTGCCTTTCTCACAATCTTTGACGCGAATATCGACACCTACCGCCGGCCCGGTGCCAGACTGACTGTTTTTCAGCCGCGACAGCGGAATGTCGCCCATGCTGACGTTGATGACCCCGTTGTCGCCCGCTCCCTCAAGCTTGCATGCCCCGTTCACAACCTTACCGATAAAGTTCAGCGTGCCGTCTGCCGCGCCAACCGGGCCGGCAACCAGTCCGGCAACCAATGTCGCCAGACACAGCGAGATTAATTTCATTTTCTTTCCTTCTGTATTGCCGATAAAACAGATCGCCAGAGCATGAATTCTGCCGCGTCAGGGGGGAATTATTTGCACTGGATATGTTTTTAATTAATTTATTTAACTTACCAATTTATTTACGTCTGGAAATAATCTGCGCATGTTATTTATTATCGCTTTACCGGGATATTAGCGTGGGAAAATAGCGGAGTAAATAAGACGGACAATGACCAGAGTGGAAGGGGGAATATCGCGAGATAAAATGTTTTGTTATTTTAATACAATGAGTTAGATTTTTCCTGCTGCTGTTTTTGAACCTAATTTCGACATCACGTCAGGCTGGAAAATACGATCGCTGGCGTAAGGCTACGCCCGGCGGATGAGAAATCATTCACCGGGCGTAGCCCTGTTTCGTTGTCAGATTTGCGATCGGCAACCGCCACGCCGGGTTGTATGTCCCGGAATTTAAAAATAGGATGAATTCCCTGTTACGCGCGGCGGAGGGTGCTGACTGAGAAGCGGCCCGCCACCCCGGCGCGCAAACCCGATAACAATAAGGATGGCGAGATGAAACTGACGGTGGGGCTGGCGCTGACGCTGGCGATAATGACCTGCGGCGCCCAGGCGCGCGATATGCAAACCATCGAGCGCAGCGGTGAACTGAAGGTCGGCGTGCCGGGCGACTACGCCCCGCTGGCGTTTCGCAATGCCGCCGGCGAGCTGCAGGGCTATGACGTCGACATGGCCCGCGATCTCGGGCGCACGCTGGGGCTGAAGGTGAGCTTCGTCTACACCAGCTGGCCCGCGCTCGCCGCCGATCTGCAGGCGGACAAATTCGATATTGCGATGGGCGGCGTGACGCAGACGCCGGCGCGGGCGAAGGACTTCGCCCTCAGCCACCCGGTGGTAGCGAACGGTAAAATCGCCTTAGCCAACTGTCAGGCTGCGCCACGGCTTGGATCGCTGGAGAAGATTGACCGTCCGGAGGTGAAGGTGGTCGTCAACCCTGGCGGCACAAACCAGAGCTTTGTCGATGAGCATATTAAGCAGGCGCAGATTATTCGCGTACAGAACAACGTCGATAATCTGGAGGCGCTGCGGCAGAAAACGGCCGATATGATGGTGACCGATCTGATCGAAGGCGACTATTACCAGAGCAAAGAACCCGGTGTGTTCTGCGTCGCCAACGAGACGCCGTTCGCCGGCACCGCCAGCGATAAGGTGTATATGATGAGTAAAGATAATCCGGCGCTGCTGGAGAAAGTGAACCAGTGGCTGGATAGCCAGGACAAAGAGGTTCTCAAACGGAAATGGAAAATTCGCGGTTAACGCGGCGGCGCGTCACCGCCGGCGGGCGCGTCCGGCGGTGGTTATCGGCCGCAGTCAGCCCTGCGGCGACAGCGCCTGTCGCGCCAGACCGCGGAAGTAGCAGGCGTAGCCGAGGGTGGCGGTCAGGCACAGCATATAGCCAAACGACTCGCTGCCTTCCTCCACCGTATTTTTCACCACCCGGGCGAAGTTCTCATTCAGTACGGCGTACCACAGGCCGTGCATGCCGAACAGCCGCGAGAAGACCAGAATCGCCAGCAGGCCGCTGATCATCATGCCGTAATAGGGCGTGCGGGTATAAGCCGCCAGCTGCGACAGGGTCTGACGCAGATGGCGCAGCGGCGCCAGCAGCGACCCCGCGGTGGCCAGCAGGGCAAACCACACCCAGCTGCCATGGGAAAGTAAATCAAACAGGCCATCCAGCTCACGGATCAGCATGGCGAGGAAGAAGCCGCCGATGAGGATATTGCTGTAGCGTAAGTGGGGGTAGTTGCGCGCCAGCAGGAAGTGAACCAGTACGATGACGGCCAGCACGCTCTCCTGCACCACTTCAGTCAGCGACACCTCCGGGATGTCGTTGCCAAATACCCGAATATCCACCCACAGGCAGAGTACCGCGAGAGCGGCTGCGACCGCCGCGCCGAGAAAGAAAAGCAAGCTTCGTAACAGAGACATTAACACCACAACTTATAGTTAAAACAAATATCATAAGTTTTGGGAATACATGTTCCTGTTCACTTTGTGCGACTTTGCGGCTGTTTTTTAACATTTTGCGCTTTTTAGCGCCGGGAAAGGCGACAGGGGAGGGGGACTCCCCTGAATGAGAGGCGTCAGAGAATATCATCCACCACGCCGCCGTCGACGCGCAGCGCGGCGCCGGAGGTGGCCGACGCCTGCGGCGAGCAGACGTAGACCACCATATTGGCGACCTCTTCCACCGAGGCCGCCCGCTGGATCACCGAACTCGGACGGTGGGTCATGACGAACGCTTTCGCCAGTTCCTCCAGCGACTGGCCGGTTCTCGCCACTTCGTCTTTCAGCATTTCGGCAAAGCCGTCAGAAATCGTCGGCCCCGGCAGAACGCTGTTAACGGTCACTCCACTGCCGGCGACATATTTCGCCAGGCCGCGGGCCAGCGACAGTTGGGCGGTCTTGGTGACGCCATAGTGGATCATATCCGCCGGGATATTGCGCGCCGATTCCGAGGAGATAAACACCACCCGTCCCCAGCCTTTGCTGACCATCGCCGGCAGCAGCCCCCGCGACAGGCGTACGCCGGACATGACGTTGGTCTGCCAGTAGTTGTCCCATGTCGCGTCGTCGGTGGCGTAGAAATCCTGCGGGCCATAGATCCCGGCGTTATTGACCAGGATATCGACGCCGGTCACCGCCCGCAGCAGCTGGGCTGCGCCGTCGGCACCGCTGAGGTCGGCGATGGCGGGTCGCACCTTCGCGCCCGACACCTCATTTTGCAGACGAGCGATGGCGGCGTTCACGCTCTGCTCGCTGCGCCCGTTAATGATGATCTCTGCGCCGCTCTCCGCCAGGCCTTTGGCGATAGCAAAGCCAATACCCGCCGTGGAGGCGGTGACCAGCGCGACTTTCCCCGATAAATCAATCTTCATGTTCCTGCCTTCTGGTTGTGAATCACCCATTAAGCGTAGCAGCGACGGTATCGGTGGGGATCAGTAACCGGCGTGCTTATTGACCAGGTTTTTGAGCGGCAGCCCGCGACGCTGGCGCTGAATGTTCTCCAGCAGCTGGCGGGCGATCACCTCGGCAGGGGCAGCAGAGGCCATATGCGGGGTGATCACCACCTGCGGATGGCGCCACAGCGGATCGTCAGCCGGCAGTGGCTCCTGCGGGAAGACGTCGAGCACTGCGCCGGCGAGCTGGCCGCTCTCCAGCGCCACCAGTACATCCTCATTGACCATATGCTCTCCGCGCCCGCAGTTGATTAATACCGCTCCGGCGGGAAGCCGGCTGAACAGCGGCGCGGCGAGGATACCCCGGGTCTGCGCGGTGAGCGGCAGGAGGTTAATCAGTCCGTCAAGCGACCCGAGGAAGCTGTCGAGCGCCTCCGCGCCGCGATAGCAGGTGACGCCAGCCAGCTGCTTTTCACTGCGCGACCAGCCGGAGACCCGATAGCCAAGGCGGGCCAGCTGGTCGGCGATATAGCCGCCAATTTCGCCGAGGCCCATAATGCCGATATGGAAGTCGGCGGCGGCGCGCTGGGGATAGAGCTTCCAGGTTTGGGTCCGCTGGTGGGCCAGCGCCCGGTCGAAATGGCGCTGAAACCACAGGACGCTCCACAGGGCATATTCGAACATGCCGTGACGAAAGTCCTCATCGATCACCCGGCACAGCGGGATATCGCTGGCGAACAGCGCGGGCGGCAGATGATCGACCCCGGCGGAGGCAGCCTGGATCAGCTTCAGCCCCGGCGAGCGGGTCAACAGCTGCGGGTTCGGGAACCAGCAGCTGGCGTACTGGGCGTCGCGCGCCGCCTGGTGATGGGGCAGGAGCGCGGTGACGTCGGGAAACTGCTGCAGGGCGGCGCAGATATCGCGGGCGAAATCCGCGTCGTTACAATCCACCACGATAGTGATATCAGACATAGGCGTTAGTCTTGGTAAGAGGTATCGAGACGGTCAAGACGGCGCAACCACGCCTGCCAGACCTGTTGACGTTCATGCTCCACGCCCATCAGCTGCTCGCAGGCGTGCTGGCTGAGATGCGGGGCGATGGTGTGGACCGGGCTGAGGGCCGCCAGCTGGGCGGCGGCCATCTGGATCTCGCAGGCGCGGTTGAGGTAGTACATGATGTAAAAGGCGTCAGCCACGGTGCGGCCCACCGACAGCAGGCCATGGCTCTGCAGGATCATGGCGATATTATTCCCCAGCGAGCGCTGAATGCGCGCCCGTTCGTCAAGGTCAAAGGCCACCCCTTCATAGGGGTGGTAGCCGACGCGCTGGTAAAACTCGGTGCTGATCTGGTTGAGCTGCAGCAGGCCATCCTCGCAGGCGGCCACCGCCATCCCCGGCAGGGTGTGGGTGTGGATCACGCAGTGGGCGTCTTCCCGGGCCATATGCACCGCACTGTGGATGGTGAAGCCCGCCGAGTTAGCCGGCGCGTCGCCCTCGACGACTTTGCCCTGCATATCCACCACGATCAGGTTGCTGGCGGTGACCTCGTCAAACATCATGCCGAAGGGATTAATTAAAAAGCGCGGCTCGCCGTCGCCGGGCAGGCGCACGGAGAAGTGGGTGTAGAGGGTATCCTCCCAGCCGAACAGCGCCGCCAGACGGTAGGCGGCGGCCAGCTGCTGGCGCAGGTGTTGCTCAGTTGCCATTTAGCGTACTCCCATAAATTCACGGATTCGTTGCAGAGAAGGGGCCTCCAGCGGGCTGCGGATCACCTGCGGGGCGATGTCGGCCTGCACCACGCCGTTCTCCATCAGCACCACGCGGTCGGAAATCGACAGGGCAAAATCCATCTCGTGGGTGACAATCAGCATGGTCATGCCTTCGCGGGCCAGTGACTGAATGACCTTTAGCACCTCGCCCACCAGCTCGGGATCCAGCGCTGAGGTCGGTTCGTCAAACAGCATGATGTCCGGCTTCAGCGCCAGCGCCCGGGCGATCGCCACGCGCTGCTGCTGGCCGCCGGAGAGCTGGCCGGGGTATTTGTGGGCGTGGGCCAGCAGACCGACGCGGTCGAGCAGCGCCAGGGCCTGCTCGCGGGCGACCGGCTGATCCAGCAGCTGGTGGTAGCGCGGAGCCAGCATCACGTTGTCGAGCACCGTGCGGTGGGGGAACAGGTTGAAGCTCTGGAAGACCATGCCGATACGCCGCACCCCGGCGCGCATCTGGCGTTTATCGACGATGGCTCCGCCTTTCAGGTAGTCCTCGCCGTAGAGAATGATCTCCCCGCCATCAATACTTTCGAGGGCGTTGATGGTGCGGATCAGGGTCGTTTTGCCTGAGCCGGACGGGCCGATGATGCTGATCACCTCCCCATTCTCCACCTGTAGGTCGATGCCTTTCAGCACCTCATGCTGACCCCAGGATTTGCGGATGCCCCGCAGATCCAGCGCCGGCGGCGCGCCGTTGACGGCCGGAGTTTTGATCTCCTCCGTCAGCGCCGGCAGGCTCTGGCGCAGCGCCTGGCATTCCGCCTCGCTGAGGGTTTGCGGACGCTTGCGCTGAATATCGAGGCTATTCTCCAGCCCCCGGAACAGCCAGGTGAAGACGGTAACCACCATGACGTAGTACACCGCCACCGCCAGCAGCGTCTCCATCACGAGGAAATTTTGCGCGTACAAGCGCTGGCCGGTGAGCAGCAGCTCGGGTAAGGAGACCACCGACAGAATCGAGCTCAGCTTAATGATGGTGATGTATTCATTGATCAGCGTCGGCAGCGAGATGCGAAACGCCTGAGGAATAATAATTAGCCGCTGGATGCCGATAAAGCTGAAGCTCAGCGCATGGCCCGCCTCGCTTTGCCCTTTGGCCACCGACAACAGCCCGCCGCGGTGGATCTCCGCCATATAGGCCGCTTCGGTGACGGTCATCGACACCAGCCCGGCGATAAACGGCACCCCGAGCAGCGGCTGGGTCACCGGAAACAGCTGCGGCAGGTTGTAGACAAACACCAGCAGCACCATCAGCGGCACGCTGCGGAAAAACCAAATATAGAGTTCGACGGGGATCTTGATCCAGCGCGGCGCCGAGAGCTTCGCGCAGGCTAGCAGAAAACCGACCACCAGGCCGATCCCCCAGGACAAGGTGCTGACCACGATCACGGTCACGCACGCCTGCCAGAATGCCCCAATGCTAAACAATGAAAAAAAGTATCCCCAATCGAACGCCATACCGACTCCTGTTGCGCAGTGCTTATTGTCTTAATCGATGCTTTCTAAGTTGTATTTTTTGATCAGCGCGGCATATTGGCCGTTGGCTTTCAGCGTGGCGAGGGTGGCCTTAATCGCCTCCGCCAGCTCCGTGTTGCCTTTGGCGACGTAGATCCCCAGCGGCAGCGGGTAGACCAGGCGCGTCGAGCTTATCGCCAGGCGACCGCGGCTCTTATCGACGATAATCTGCGCCGCCGGGGCAATCTCGAGCTGGGCGTCGATATTCTTCGACAGCAGCGCCTGGGAGGCTTCCGGCGCCGTCGGGAACTCCTGAATGGTGATGGCCGGTTTACCGTTTTTCAGGCACCACTCATCGGAGTGTTTTTTCAGGCTGGTCACCCAGGTGGTGCCTGCCTGCAGACCGACCTTCACGCCGCACAGCTCATCTTCGGTTTTCGGCTGCACCGCGCCGCCCTTCAGGGCGATGATCGACGCGCCGGAGAGGGCGTAAGGGATGGCGTCGGCTTGCTTCTGGCGTTCCGGCGTCACGTACATCCCGGAGATCACCGCGTCATATTTCTTGCCGATGCCGAGGATCAGGCTGGTGAACTTGGTGTCGATCAGCTGCGGTTTGGCCTGCAGATGCTCGGCGATCAGCGTCGCGAACTCCGGGTCGAGACCGACGATGTTGTTATTGCTGTCATAGGACTCAAACGGCGGGTAGGTAACCTCCATCCCCACCTTAAAGACGCCCTCGGTCAGCAGTTCCGCCGCCTGGGTGACAGGGGAAAAACAGGCGCTGACGGCGAGGGTAAGCGCGACACGGCGCGAGATTTTTTTCAGGGTGCTAGTCATCATGGTTCCTCACGGGGGGTTAGGGGTTTTTTTGCTGTGCCTGTTTTTTCAAATGGCCAAAGGTATTGGTGCCGCGCGCGCGCTCCGGCAGCTGGAGCTCGCCGCGATTGACCTTCTCGCGCAGATAGCGATAGGTTTGCAGCGCCTGGCTCCACATATGCTCTCCGATGCTCAGCTCCTGATATTCGCTGGCTTCGCCGGCGGCCAGAAAGGTCGGTAGCGGGCGGATCAGCGTGTGGTAATCGCAGGCGAAAAACAGCGGGAAGGAGTACCGCTCCTGCGGCACTTTGCGCACCCGGTGGGCTGTAGCAACAAATGTGCCAGCGCTGAGCACTTCCAGCATGTCGCCGATATTGATCACGAACGCCTCTTCTCCGGCGGCGTTCGTGACGGGAGGCGCGTCGATCCACACGCTTTCTTCATTGAGCACTTCAAGCCCGGGCTGGTCGGCGAGCAGCAGGGTGAAGCACTCATAGTCGGTGTGTGCACCAATTCCGGGAACATCTTCGACGCTGGCGTCGAACGGGTAATGGATTAGCCGCAGCTTAGCCGGCGGGCAGGTCACCATCGGTTTGAAATACCCTTCCGGCAGGCCGAGCGCGAGGGCGAAAGCGTCGAACAGGCGGTGGCCGAGGGCGAAGACCGCATCGTAGTAGGCCAGCACCCGCGCGCGGAAATCCGGCAGATCGGGCCACTCGTTGGCGCCGATCAGCGGTGTACCGGCGAGCACCAGCGGATGGTCGTCCGCCGCCTGGAAGCCGATATCGAACGCCTCTTTATGGTCCGGCTTGCCGGCGCCGTAGATCTCTTCTCCTTCCGGGACGTAGCCCTTATGGCTTTTGGAGCGGCCGATGTAGTAGTTCATCTTCTCCTCCATCGGCAGGGCGAAGATCTGCTTCGCCGCCTCGCGGACGCCGGCGATCAGCGCCGGGTCGATGCCGTGGCCGGTGATGTAGAAAAAGCCCACCTCGCGCGCCGCGCGGCCGATGGCGTCGGCCACCGCCTGGCGCCTGGCGAGATCGTCGCCGGCCAGATCGCGGATATCGATGGTCGGGAGTTCAGTAAAAGCGTGCTTCACGGCGGTCATGGCTGCGGTTCCTGTTCAGTGAGCGTTAAAAACTGCTGAAAGTGGGCCTGCTGGCGCGCGGCCATCCAGGCGTTGAGCGACCAGAGATCGGCCACCGGAACGTTGGTGAACGGCAGGTGGTGCAGATAGCCGTCGGCGCCAAACTCCGGCGTCAGGGTAGTTTGCTGATAGCCGCGCCGGCGCTGTGAATGCCAGATTTGCTCCCAGAAGCGCTCGGCAAAGGCCAGCGCCGGCTGATACTCCGGCGCCGCCGGGTGCGGCACCTGCGGCCCCTGGTCGTAGCCCACCCGGGCCTGCACGTGATGCACGCGGTCGATAAAGGCGCTGAAGTCATCGCAGGGGTCATCCAGCAAGCGCTCGCTGACCACCACCCAGTGGCTGATGTCGGCGGTAAAGCGCAACTGGGGGAGTTGCTGAACAATCTCCAGGGTGAGCCACGGGCTGTACAGCGAGGTGGCGCGATGGGTTTCAAAGCTGCAGGTCAACCCAAACCCGGCGGCCAGCTCGTGCGCCCTGCCGAGAAAATCGACCTGCTGCGCCAGCGGCCAGCGATCGTTGCCCGCCAGCAGATTGACAAAGCGCGGGTTGAGACCGCTGGCCTCGGCGAAGCGGGTCTGCAGGCGCGCCAGATGCTGTTCCGGCGTTTCATGCTGGGCGGGGAGCACCCCACCGCCGCTGAAGAGGATGGCGATATACTCCAGCCCCGACGCCTGCAGGCGGTCGGCGAGCTGCCGCCGCTCCTCCGCCGTCAACGGGACGCGGGCTTCGATACCGCAGCAGCCGACGCGCTGCAGTTCATCCAGCGTTTGCGGCCAGGGGGTCGTCACTCCCCAGAGGGTGCGAAAGCATTTCAGCTCCATGGCGGCTTCCTCAGGCGTACTTCACGCCGGGCAGGACGCAGAGCATCTCGTACAGCAGGTTGGCCGCCAGCTGGGAGGTATTACCGCTCACGTCGTAGGGGGGCGAGACCTCCACCAGATCGGCGCCAATCAGGTTCAGGCCGCGGCAGCCGCGGACGATCTCCAGCGCCTGAATGGAGGTCAGACCGCCAACTTCCGGCGTCCCGGTTCCCGGAGCCCAGATGGGATCGAGGCTGTCGATATCAAAACTGAGATACACCGGCCCGTCGCCCATCTGCTGGCGGACTTCGGCCATCAGCGGCGCCAGCGAGGTATGCCAGCACTGCTCCGCCTGCACCAGGCGAAAGCCCTGGTCAACGCCCCATTGGAAGTCGCCGGCGGCGTAGCCCTGGGCGCGCTGGCCAATCTGCACCACCCGTTTGAGGTCGAGCAGTCCCTCCTCAACGGCGCGGCGGAAGGTAGTGCCATGGGCGATTTTCTCACCGAACATCTCATCATTGGTGTCGGTATGGGCGTCGACATGGATGAGCCCCACCGGCCCATGTTTTTTGGTCAGCGCCCGCAGGATCGGCAGGGTAATGGTATGGTCCCCGCCGAGGGTGAGGGGGATCAGCGGATAACTATTCAAACCGGTGTAGTAATCTTCGATAATTTGCACCGATTTGAGCAAACTGTAGGTATTGATCGGCACATCGCCGATATCGGCCACCGACAGCGAGTCGAACGGCGCGGCGCCGGTCGCCATATTGTACGGACGGATCATCACCGATTCGGCGCGAATATAGCGTGGTCCGTAGCGCGTACCTGAGCGCTGCGAGGTGCCGATATCCAGCGGAATGCCGACAAACGCCGCATCAAGTCCCTGTAAATCTTCGATAAACGGCAGGCGCATCATCGTGGCGCGGCCGGCGAAGCGTGGCATCTCATTGCCACCCTGCGGTTGGTGAAAGAGGTTATCCATGTCTGCTCCTGAATCTGACGGATGAAACGTAACAGGAGAGATAGTGCGCAACCCGCGCTGGACTTTACATCGTCTGGCGTAAATACTCAGTTCATTTATTGGTGAACTAAATACGATGCATAATGACGCCAGCCTCAATATTCGCCAGCTGCAGGTTTTCGAGGCGGTGGCGCGCCTGGAGAGCTACAGCCGGGCCCAGCAGGAGCTGGGCATTTCGGTCTCCGCCATCAGCAATGCGATGTCGCAACTGGAGGGACAGCTCGGCTTCACCCTCTGTCAGCGCGGGCGCGGCGGCTTTTCCCTGACCGAGAAAGGTCAGCAGTTTTTACAGCAGGCGATCCGCGTGCTGAGCGAACTCAATGAGCTGGGGCGGCAGTCGGCCCTGCTTAAAGGGGAGCACAGCGGCACCCTGTGCATCTCGACGCTCGACTCCATCGAGACCGAAACGGCGCTCTCGCTGCCGGTGGTTCTGCGTAGCTTCAGCGACAAATTTCCCCATGTGCATATCAAACTGATTATTCGCACCCCGGCGGAGCAACTGAACGGGGTGCTGAACAACCATATCGACCTGGCCATCGGCAGCTACAACTCGCAGGTGCATAACATCATCAGCGAGCCGCTGTACCGCGAGCAGCACTGGCTCTACTGCAGCGATCTGCACCCGATGTTCTTCAGCCGCCAGCTCGATAAAGAGCAGATCAGCCAGTGCCCGCTGGTGACCCGCAGCTACTGGAACACCAGCGATCTCCGCCGCCGGGGCTTCAGCAAAGGCAGCGCCACCGTTGAGACCGTCGACGCCCAGCTGCTGCTGATCCTCTCGGGAAAATATATTGGCTATCTGCCGGAGCATTACGCCTGGCCGTGGATCAAAGAGAACCGCCTGCGGGTGCTGCTGCCCAACGAGTTTGGCTTTCAGTCGCCGTTCTCGGCTATCTGTAAGCGCGGGCGCAGCAATGAACCCTATCTGAAAGCGTTCCGCGATCTGCTGAAGAAGAACACGGTGGCGCGGCCGAAGTGGAATTATTAAGCGGGGCGGGCGCTTCCCTCCGCCGTGGCGGCGGTTTTCGCGCTAAGCGCGCTGCCCGGCGGGGGCGGTTTCCCTGTTCAAAAAACGAACGGCAGCCGGTAGCCCGCCCGGGCTGCGGCTGCCGGACAACTGCCTCCAGGTTATCCACAGGGTTAGGCGCCGCAGGTGTGGACAGCTCGCCTGGCGGCGTGGTCGTTAGCGATTCGCTTTAATGGTTTTTTCCGCGATCGCGATGGTGGAGATTTTGTGCAGGCAGATCAGCGCCAGACAAATCCCGCAGGCAAACAGATAACTCGCCATACTCAATTTTTGCAGACGGGATAAATGATTGATTCTGTCAATCACCGCCGGGCTGGCGAGACCTTCATACAGGAAAGGCAGGGCCGTTAAGAAGCCGCCAATAAAATAGAACACCAGACTGAAGACTTCGACAGCCTTACGGTATAACCAGAAGCGGTAACCCCATTTCTTCCATTTGAATATGCGTTTCTCATCGTTGACCGAAATCAGATGCTGGCATTTGCTGTAGTTATCAATATCGCTGACCGGATTTTTGCATTTCAATAATATCTTTCTTTGCGCCATGGTCAGGTTTTTATCTTTGGTCAGCGCGGCGATACCATATTCGTATGCGATCCGTTGCAGCTCGGGGTCGTTACTATTTTTGTACAGCGCGGCGGCGAATTCACTGATATTTTTGCGCGAGGTGAATATCTTATCTTTGGGAAATACCCAACCTGAACGCACGGCGACAATCTGAATAATCAACGTGATAATCGCGATCGCGTATTTGAAAAACTCTGCCGAGAGAATATTCATATCCGTATATTCCTTTCCATGATGAAGGGGAGCGCTGAAATATACCTTAGCCATGGGAGCGCAGGGGTGTCAAATATGATACTTCGCGAGAAGAATATCGTCGTTGACAAGGGATTAGCGGCGGGTGAAAGGGGAGTGCCGGCCAATGAACCGGGGAATAATCCGCCAGCGTGGCCGGCGGAGGGCGCCGGGCAGGGCTTATATCGGCTTCGCCGTCAGGGTCATCATATCGCCGATCGCCCGCTGTCGGTCAAAATGGCGATCGCGGTGGATCTCGCTCTCGCCGACCTGCAGCGAGGCGGCCCAGATCTGCTGACAGCGCGGCCGGCGGCGGGCGTCAAAGTGCGCCAGCGCGGCCGCGACGCTGTCGGTCTGCTGCAGCGCTTCGCGCAGCACGATGGCATCCTCAATCGCCATGCCCGCCCCCTGACCGAGATGCGGAGTGGTAGAGTGAACCGCGTCGCCCACCAGCACGACGCGTCCCTGATACCAGGGATCGTCGACGAACAGCTCTTCCAGCGGCTTATAGACGACCTCGTCGTTGTTAACGATATGCTCGCGCAGGCTGCCCGGCAACCCCGCACCGGGCGGCAGACGGCGGCGCATCTCCGCCGCCAGCTGATCGCGGGCGTAGCGGGGGTTATCCGCTTCGTGGGAGGTGATAAACAGATACATCAGATCGTCCCCCAGCGGCACCAGCCCGCAGTTGCAGCTCTCGCCCATAAAGCACATCAGATGGTCCACCTCCGGCGGTCGCGGAAAGTTGTAGCGCCATACGCCCTGACCGGTAAAGCGGGGGCGATAGCGCTCGCCGTACAGCATGCCGCGCACCCGGGAGTAGATCCCATCGGCGCCCACCAGCAGATCGTAGCGCCCCTGACCGCCACGGCTGAAGCTCACCTCAACCGCATCGTCAACCTGACGGAAGGCGTCAATGCTCTCGCCGGTGGTCAGTCGGACCCCCAGCTCCCGAGCGGTGGAACAGAGTACGTTGTGCAGGGCCAGGCGGGAGATGCCGACGTTGGCCGGGAACTGTTCACCGGCCAGCCGCTGGCCGGGAAAGCTGGCTAGCTGCTGGCCGCTCAGGGTGTGCACCGAGACGCTGTCAAACGGCCAGGCGGCGTCCAGATAGCGTTCCAGCACCCCAAGCCGCTGCATTTCGCGCACGACATTGTTCTGCTGAATGATACCGACGCCGTAGACCCGCCACTGCGGTTGGATCTCTACGACATCGACGGCGACGCCGGCCTGGCGGAGGGCGATGGCGGTACACAGACCGCCGATGCCGCCGCCAACGATTAATACGTTATTGATGTTCATCGTAGCTGTTTTCTCGAGGGGACAGAGTAGAGGACGTTAACCAGGCCAGCGGCGCGCTGACTAATCGCGATAAAGAATGATCGCTATCGCAAAAAACGATATCGCCGTGGAAATTGAAAACAAAAAGTTGCAGAAAAGTTAAATTAAGCCACAGGATAAGCACGCCATTTCTCGCCGGGGGACCCATGCGTTACCAACATCTTGATCTGAACTTACTGGTGGCACTGGATGTGTTACTTGACGAACAGAACATCACCCGCGCCGCGGGCCGGTTGCATATGACCCAGTCTGCCACCAGCGGGGTGCTCAACCGGTTACGCACCTACTTTGAGGATGATTTGCTCACCCAGGTGGGCAGAAAGATGCGGCCCACGCCGCTGGCGGAAGAGCTGCGGGAGCCGGTCCGCGACGTGCTGATGAAAATTCAGACCTCTATTGCCCGACGGCCGGTGGATGAGCCGGCAACCAGCAAGCGCCATTTCCGCATTATGGCCTCGGATTACGTGATCAACGTGATGCTGAAGGATGCGCTGCAAACGGTGCACCTGCAGGCGCCGAATATGACCTTTGAGTTTTTCTCGCCGGACGCCCAGTCCACCGGCATGCTCAACCGCGGCGAGCTGGATATCATCGTGGCGCCGGAGCGTTTTATGGCCGCCGACCATCCCGCCGAAGCGCTGTTTGACGAAGAGTTTGTCTGCCTGGCCTGGGCGGACAATCCCCACACCGGCGAGGCGCTGACCCTCGATGCCTGGCAACAGCTGGGGCACGTGTCGGTGGTCTTTGGCCGCGAGCGGCAGCCGGGGCTGGAGGGCAATCTGTTTGCCGAGTCGGGGCTCAGCCGCCGTATCGAGGTGGTGACCCACAGCTACCACTGCGTTCCGCAGCTGCTGATCGGCACCTCGCGGATCGCCACGCTGCACCGGCGGCTGGCGGAGCAGTACGCGGCGATGCTGCCGCTGCGTCTTTTCCCGGTCCCGGTGACGCTGCCGGTGATGCGCGAATTTATCGGCTGGCACCGCTCGCTGGATAACGATCCTATCTTCGGCTGGCTGAAAGCGAAAATCGTCGCCAGCGCACGCTAACCCACTGGTATTGTTCCCGTCGATACCTGACATCCTGAGACATGATTGGTCGCCCGCAGGTGCTTTATGTGACAGTGCCTGCGCTACAGCGATTGCGACTGAATGTTGAAGGATGACCCTATGTTTCGCTATTTCCCTAAAAACTATGTCTGGAACCTGTCGGTGGATCTCTCCATCGAGATGGGCGCCCGCATCGGTGAGATCGAAGAGATGTGCGCGCCGCTATTGGCCGCGTCCGAGCATCCCGACGCCGAAGGCACCCGCGCGTTCCGGGAAACCTGGTCCCGCATGGCCGATAAATTATGCGCGCTGGCCGGCGAAGATGAGGCGCGTGGACGGCGGCTGTCGGCAGGAGAGAAATATCTTCGGGCGGCCAACTATTACCTGACCTGCGAGCGCCTGCAGGCGCATGGCGCGCCGGACCGCGATGCGCTGTACTGCCGCTTTCTCGATGTCTTTGCCGCCGGGCTGCACCATACCCATGCTAACTGTCAGCGGGTGACTATCCCCTACGAGGGCAAAACCCTGTCGGCGCTTTACGTCCGCGCCGAAGGGATGACCGGCCGCGCGCCGCTGCTGGTGCAGGTCAACGGTCTCGACTCCACCAAAGAGATGAAATATCTGGTGGGGCTGCCGCAGTGGCTGGCGCGGCGCGGGGTCTCCTCGCTGGTGGTCGACCAGCCGGGAACCGGCGAAGCGCTACGTCTTCACGACATGCAGGCCCGCTATGACAGCGAGCACTGGGCCAGCCGCATCGTTGACTGGCTGGAACAGCACCCGGAGGTGGATGCCGGGCGCATCGGCATGGAAGGGGTCTCGCTGGGCGGCTATTACTGCCCGCGGGCGGTGGCGTTTGAGCCGCGCTTCGCCTGCGGCGTGGTATGGGGCGCCAATCACGACTGGCGAGAGGTGCAGCAGCGCCGCCGCGAACGCGAAGGGGATTTTCCGGTACCGCACTACTGGCAGCATGTGCGCTGGGTGTGGGGGGGTGAGGATATCGACGCTTTTATGCGCATCGCGGAGAACGTCCATCTCGACGGCATTCTTGACCGCATACGGGTGCCTTTTCTCGTCACCCATGGTGAAAAGGACTCGCAGATCCCGGTGAAATGGGCGCAGCGCACCTACGACCAGCTGGTGAACAGCCCGCGCCGCGAGCTGAAAATTTTCACTGACCGCGAGGGCGGTGTGCAGCACTCCAGCTTCGACAACTCGATTAACGCCGGGCACTACATCGCTGACTGGGTGGCGGAAGCCCTCGGCGGCCGGGTGGCCTGAACACGCATAAGGAACAACCGCGATGAATATTCTTGGTCCGGATTATCTGGTATTTGGCGTCGATGACCTGGCGGGCTGTCGACAGTTTCTTATCGACTACGGTTTACGCGAGCAGGAGAACGGTTTCTTTAGCGCGCTGGATGGCACCGGGGTGCTGCTGCGGGGACGTGACGATCCGTCGCTGCCCGCGGCGCTGCCCAGCGGCAGCCAGCTGCGGGAAACCGTCTATGGCGTGGCGGATAGCGCCACGCTTGAGGCTATTGCCGAGACGCTGCGCCGCGATCGCGAGGTGAAACTTGGCGCCGACGGCGTGCTGCGCTGCGTCGATGATGCCGGCTTTGCCCTCGGGTTTCGCGTCAGCCAGCGCCAGCCGCTGCAGCGGGAAGGTGAGAAAATCAACGCTCCGGGGGATCGCGCCGGGCGGCCGGTCAATCAGACCGGGGCCAGCGCCGACATGGCGGCGGAGCCGCGTTCGCTCTCCCATGTGGTCTATTTTGTGCCGGACGCCGCGCGCGCGGAAGCTTTTTATCAACGGCTGGGCTTTGTCTGTACCGATCGCTTCACCCACGTCGGCCCCTTCCTGCGACCCGCCGGCACCCAGGATCACCATACCCTGTTTCTGATCCAGGCCCCGCCGTTTATGACCGGCATTGAACACTTTACCTTCCACCTCGGCGGGCCCACCGAGTTGATGATGGCCGGCAGCCGCTTTCAGCAGAAGGGGTATCAGACCTTCTGGGGGCCGGGGCGCCATCAGCTGGGATCGAACTGGTTCTGGTACTTCAACAGCCCGCTCGGGTGTCATATCGAATACGACGCCGATATGGATCAGCACGATGACCACTGGCAGCCGCGCGAAGCGCTGCCGGGGGCCGATAACTCGCAATATTTCCTGCTGGGGTATCGCGAGAAGTGGGCTCCCGGTCCGGATAACGCCCGCTGATGGTTCGCCTGTGCCGTGCCGACAGCCTGGCTGAGGGCCAGGCGCGGGGATTTGACCCCACGGGCAGCGGGCAGGCGACGGTGATTGCCTGCCGCTATCAGGGAACGCTCTATCTGTGGCGCAACCGCTGTCCGCATCTCGATACCCCGATGAACTGGCGGCAGGACGCTTTTCTCAACGCCCGGGGCGACCGGCTGGTCTGCTTCGCCCACGGGGCGATTTTTATGCCGGACAGCGGCCTCTGCGTGCAGGGCGCCTGCGCTGGCCAACGTCTGAGTCCGCTGGCTGGCGACGTGGACGTCGACGGCTGGCTATGTCTGCTGGAGGAGGCAGGTCATGAAACTGGCAACACGAGATAACGGTGAACGCGACGGCTGCCTGGTGGTGGTCTCAGGCGATTTGACGCTGATGGCCGATGCGGCGGACATCGCTCCGACGCTTCAGCAGGCGCTGGAGCAGGCCGCGCGGGTGTGGCCTGCGCTGCAGGCGCGCTATCAGGCGCTCAATGCGCGCCGCTATCCGGCGGCGCAGCCCTATGATCCCCGGCGCCTGATGGCGCCGCTGCCCCGGGCGTGGCAGTGGCTGGACGGTTCGGCCTTCCTGAGCCATGGCGAGCGCATGCAGCGGGCCTTTCACCTGCCGCCGATTGCCGGCGCCGACCAGACGCCGCTGATGTATCAGGGCAGCGGGGACGACTTTCTTGCCCCCCACGCCGGGATAGTCTGCCGCCGGGTCGAGGATGGCCTCGACTTTGAGGGCGAGTTCGCGGTAGTCGTCGACGAGGTGCCGCAGGGCTGCTCGCCGCAACAGGCGCTGAGCTGTATCCGCCTGATCGTCTTGCTTAACGATATCAGTCTGCGGGCGCTGGCGCCGCGCGAGATGCAGACCGGGTTTGGTTTTATTCACGCCAAACCCGCCTCGGCCTTTGCACCGGTGGCCCTTACCCCGGATGAACTGGGGCAGGCCTGGCAGCACGGGCGGGCGGCGCTGACGCTGCAGGTGACCCGCAATGGCAAGCCGTTTGGCTGCCAGTCGGGTAGCGAGATGCATTTCCATTTTGGCGAACTGATTGCCCATGCGGCGCAGACCCGCCGTCTGCGCGCCGGGACGGTGGTGGGTTCCGGCACGGTGTCCGGGCCGGACGCCAGCCGCGGCGCCAGCTGTATCGCCGAGGTGCGGGCCATAGAGATGCTGGCCTTCGGCGAGCCGCGCACGCCGTTTTTATCCCCGGGGGAGCGGGTGACGATGGAAGCCCACGCCCCCGATGGCCGGCCGCTGTTTGGCGTACTGGATCAACACGTTGTGATGTTAACGGAGTAAACCATGATCAATCTTTTACAGGGGCGTCGGCTGGTCGACCTCTCCGTCACCCTGGACAACAATCCCTGGACCGATCCGCCGCCGCTGCTGCCGAGCATTGAGTATCAGGATCATCAGCAGGGATGGCCGGAAATGGCGGCGATGTTCCCGGGGCTGGAAAAAGCGCAGATGCCGGGAGAGGAGGCCTGGGCCTCGGAGCGCCTGACCGTGACGCCGCACAATGGCACCCATATGGATGCCCCCTGGCACTACAGCTCGACCACCAACGGCGGCGAACCGGCGTTTGGCATCGATGAGCTGCCGCTGGAGTGGTGCCTGCGCCCCGGCGTCCGGTTGGATTTTCGCCATGTCGCCGACGGGGCGATCCTGCAGCCGGAGGATCTGCAGCGCGAGCTGGCGCGAATAGACTATTGCCTGTCGCCGCTGGATATTGTGTTGATCAATACCGCGGCCGGCGCCCGCTACGGCCAGCCGGATTACCTGCAGCGCGGCTGCGGCATTGGCCGGGCGGCGACGCTGTGGCTGCTGGAGCAGGGGGTACGGGTGGTTGGCACCGACGCCTGGAGCTGGGATGCACCCTTCCACTTTACCCGCGAACGCTTTCAGGCCAGCGGCGACGCCGGGCTGATCTGGGAGGGGCATAAAGCCGGCAGGGAGATCGCCTATGGGCAAATGGAGAAGCTGAGTAACCTGGAGCAGCTTCCCGACCACGGCTTCTGGGTGAGCTGTTTTCCCTACAAGATCCGCCGCGGCTCGGCCGGTTTTATCCGCGCGGTGGCGATTGTCGACGCCTGAGGGAGTCGATGGTTATGTTAATTTAGTGTGAATGCATTGTATTAATTGTGATAGCAATCGCAGTCCATGCCACCTGCATCCGGTAGGGTAGAACGGTATGTGTGCTGAGTTCGCTGCGGCGTGTTCAGCCAGGATACCGGGGCGACAGAGCGCCTTTCTTTACCGATAAAAAATAGAACTGTAATTCATATTCTAAATAAAGAGCAGTGACGGAGAGCGGAAGATGGTGATGCACAAAGTTTCAGCAACCCCGCGCGAGGCGGGGGCCGTACAGGCGATGTTACTGATGTTGGCGGCACTGTTGCCGATCATGGGGACCTTGACCATGCTGCCGGTGATGCCGCTCCTGTTCAGTCATTTTGCCGCGCAGCCGCACGCCCAGCTGCTGGTGCCGATGATCATCACCATACCGGCGGCGAGCATGGCGCTGCTGGCTCCGCTGGCGGGGATGGTAGGCGATCGCCTGAGCCGTCGCCGCCTGCTGATTGCTGCCACCGCTCTGTACGCAGGGTTTGGCCTGCTGCCGGTGATGCTCGACGATCTGTATGCCATTTTGCTGGCGCGGCTGGTGATGGGTATTGCCGACGCCTTTATTCTTACCACCGCCAATGCGCTGATTGGCGACTACTTTACCGGTGAGGCGCGCAGCAAATGGCTGGCGGTGCAGAGCGGCATAGGGTCGATACTGTCGACGCTGATCGTGCTGGGCGCTGGCCTGCTGGGAACCCTGGGCTGGTATGGTCCGATCTACCTGTATGCTCTGGCGATCCCGGTCTTTATCGGCCTGTGTCTGTTCACCGCAGAGCCAGCGACGCGCCGTCGCGTGGACAGTGTCGCTGGCGAGGAGGCTGTCGCTTTTCCACGGCGCAAAATGGCGGCGATCGGCCTGATTACCCTCGCCAGCGCGATCCTCTATTTTCTCGAACCGCTGCAGATAAGCCAGGTGTTCAGTCAGCTCGGGCTGACCTCCAGCAGCCAGATTGGCATCGCTACCGCCGTTGCCGGCATTGGCGTGCCGCTGGGCGCCTGGCTGTATGGCCGCAACGCCAGGCAGCGCGTCGACAGGCAGTTTTTCCTTTTTTACGCCATTTTTGGCCTCGGGCTGCTGTTTATCGCCGTGGCCCACAATCCGCTGGCCGGCGTGGCGGCAGCGTTCGTCGCGCAGGTCGGTAACGGAATGCTGATCCCTCTGATGCTGGCCTGGATGATGAAAGCCTTGCCGGCGCCGCACCGGGCGACGGGGATCGGCATTTGGCACACCTTCTTTTTCCTCGGCATGTTCATCAGCCCGGTTCTGATGACCTTGCTGAATGGCATGACCGGCAGCATGCAGGACAGCCTGCTGCTGTTTGCGCTGCTGACGCTGGCTATCGCCGGCGCGACGGGTATCGCCAGCGCCCGGATGGGGGGCCGCCGCGCGCTGGCTCGTTAATTTCACCTGACGACATGATTACCACACGCCCGCCGGTCTCCCGGCGGGAAGGGGAGGCCATTATTTAGAAAAAGCGTACACCTTATTTAGCGTTAACTTTCAGCCTAATTAATCCCTGTAAATAAACGTATTGTGACCAATTTATTTTTCACGATATGGCGCATCTTACCTGCAAAAAATAAAAATGAGGGTTTATTATGAGTCTCTGCTGTACCGACGTAAGTAAGAAAATAGTGTTTCCACTTTCGGCGCTGACGCTGGCGATATTCTCCAGCACCGCGCTGGCCGATACCTGGACCTGTGAGCAACTGGATAAACTGAATACCCGCTCCGCGCAGGTCGTCAGCCCTCCGTCGACCTGCGAATCGCTCATCGGCGATATTGGCGGCTTTCGCAGCGCGCTGGCCGACCGCGGGTGGGGCGTCCAGTTAAGCTGGAACCCGATGGTGATGTACGATCTGAAAGGCCAGTCCGCCGACCCGCAACAATATGCCGGGCAGAATTTTACCTGGTCACAAAATATGTCGCTGAACGTCACCTATGATTTAAGTCGAATTGGTTTTAGCAAAGACGCGCAATTTACATTCTCTCCCCAGTGGGCGACCTCGAATTATCATGACAGCTATCCGGAACTGCATAATATTGCGGTGCTGGCGGTGAACCAGCCCTTATTAAACGGCCAGCTGGAGCTGCAGTATGGTTTTTATCCGTTAATTCGTCAGTTTTACGGCATGGTGCTGGGGGGCAACTCCTCCTCAGCCGCGCTGGGGCCGACCAGCGTGATACCGGTGCAGGTGGGGATCAGCCTCAATGCGCCGACGCCGACCTTCACCGCCATCGTCCGCGACAGCGATAAGAAATTCTATAACAACTTTGCCGTCAGCCGCAGTATGTCGCCTGCCGGACACCTCGACGACGTGGAGCAGAACCCCTCGGGGCTGAAATGGCACGTCGATGGCGCCAACCCGATCCTGGTAAACGAGTTTGGCTTTAAGCAGGCGGCGGGCGAGTCGCAGCGCTCGCTGTGGTTCCGCGCCGGGGCTATCTATAACACCTCGCACTACCAGTATTTTGACCAGCCCGGCGACAGCAGCAGTAACTATGCGTTCTACGTCGCCAACACCATGCAGCTGACCCAGCCGAAAAAGGGGCTTCCGCTGGGGCTGTATCTCGATGTGAAAGCGGACTACGCGCCGGACGATCGCAATGCTTACACCAGCGACTTCCAGGTGACCTTCTTTGACATCGGCCTGTTTCCCGGCCGAGAGCAGGATATGACCTCGCTGGGCTACACCCGCTCCTTTATCAGTAAGAAGTTCCGCGATTATGTCGGCGAGGCGGGAATGGAGGCGCCGCAGAGCATCAACGCCATCTCCCTGTCGCACGCCCTGCGCGTGACGAAAGGGATTTACTGGATCAACGGTATCACCTGGCAGGATAACCCGACGCTGGTGCCGAAGCATGAGTCGGCGGTCCTCTGGCAGTCCTCGATGTACTGGAACTTCTGACACAGACCGCCCGAGGATTTTAATCCCGCCCGTCGGTACGCTGCCGCCGGGCGGTTTTTTTATCGCGAACCGGCTGGCGCAGGAACAAAAAAAGAGGGCCGGCACGTTGCCGACCCTCTTTGCCATCGGTCCGGGCTTAGCCCCGGTGGCTGATTTTCCCGTCGGGAGTGAGCACGAAGTCAAAGGTTGCCCGGATATCGTCGCTGGCGAAACCCACCGCCAGCTGCCAGGGGCCGCTGGCCAGGCGCCATTCCTGGGCAGGCACCTGCCAGCGCTGCAGCGCGTGACGCGGCAGGACAAGGGTCAGGGCGGCCTCGTCGTGCGCCGGGACGCTGACTGCCGCAAACTCCGCCAGCGCCGACCAGGCCGTCTCCGGCCCCCGCAGGTAGAGCTGGACCACTGCTTTCCCGGCGCGGGCGGCGCGGTTTTCCAACCGGCAGCGCAGCTGCAGAGCGTCCACCTCGTCGCCTGTCAGCGCGGCGGCGATCAGGGTGATATCAGCATACCCCAGACCGTGGCCGAAGGCCCAGGCGGCGGGGCGTTCGCGGGCGTTAAACCAGCGATAGCCTACCTGCTGGCGCTCGTGATACCAGAGATCCCCCGCGGCGTCCGGCGTCAGACTGCGTACCGGATAGTCGTCCAGGCGCTGGGCGAAGGTGACCGGCAGGCGACCGCCAGGCTCACGATCCCCGGCCAGCACCGAGGCCAGCGCCGGGCCAAACTCCTGGCCAGGATACCAGACGACCATCACCGCCGCCGCGTCAGCCAGACACCCGGTATCCACCGGATGGGCGACATTCAGTACCACCACCGTCCGCGGGTTCGCCGCGCAGACGGCGCGGATCAGGGCAACCTGATGCGCCGGCAGCGCGGTAGCGTCCCGGTCGATGCTCTCCAGACCGGCATCGGCCGTTTCGCCGATCACCAGCACCACGCTGTCGGCCGCCCGGGCATGGTCGACCGCCTGCTGCAGCAGGTCGATGGTTTGCGGGGGCTGGCAGCCGAACCAGATGCCGTGGGCGATACTGCTGCCCAGCGCCATCTCGGCCCGGAAGGTCAGGGTTTCCCCCACCTGCAGCGGGAAGTCGAGACGGGTATGCGGGGCTTGCATCAGCTTGCCCATGATATCCCCCTCCAGCGCCTCGCCGTTAAAGGTCGCCATGCGCTCGCCGTTCAGCTGCAGGGCGATCTCCCCGGTGCCGCCGATCCAGAAGCCGTAGCGGCCGCTCACCGGCGCGGTGAACTGGCAGCTTACCGTCACGGTGGCGCGTTCGGTCAGGCGCAGCATGTCGCCGACGCCCGGCATATCGCGGAACCAGATCAGCGAGGAGGCGTCGCGCACCTCCTGATGAACCACGCCCCCGTCAGCGGTGGCGTAGGCAACGTCCAGGCCGCGCTCGCCGGCGGCGGTGCGCAGCGGCAAATGATGCAGAGGTGGGATGCGGTAATCGCTCTCCACCCCCTGGGCATAGCTTATTTCGACCCCAGCGGCGGAAAAGCGCTGGCGAATGGCCTCCAGAGGAGAGATCAGTCCCGGCATCAGCGCCACTCTGGCAAAGGTCCCGCCCTGGAAGCAGGGCGTCGTGGCGTTGGGGCCAATCACCGCCAGCCGCTGTCCCGCCTGCGCCGCGAGGGGCAGCAGCCGCTGGCGATTGTGCAGCAGGACAAAGCCCGCCGCCGCCGCCTCTTCGAGGGTGTGACGCCGCTGCGCCTGGGCGGCGGCAGAGCCATCCCAGGGCAGAGGATGGCTGACCCGTTCGGCCAGCCGCGCCAGCCGGGCGGCGGCATCGTCAAGACGCCGGGCGTCGCTGTCGGTATCCATCAGCGCGGGCAGCAGGCGCTCGCCCATATGGCGGGCCGGGCCCGGCATCTCCAGATCCAGCCCGGCGCGGAAGCTGGCCGGGCCGTTCTGGGTGCCGAACCAGTCGGACATCACCAGCCCGTCCCAGCCGAGATCGCGCTTCAGCCACTGGCTGATGGCCTGATGCTGCTCGGCGCAATAGATCCCGTTCACCCGGTTATAGGCGGTCAGCATGCCCCAGACGCCGCGGCTGGCCGCCACTTCGAACGGCCAGAAATAGACTTCGCGCAGGGTGGCTTCATCGACGACGACGTTCATGGTCCGCCGATCGGTTTCTGAATCGTTACAAACCATATGTTTGACGATGCAGCCCACCCCCTGGCGCTGGACGCCGTCGATCCACGCCGCGCCCAGCTCGGCGATATGCCGTGGGTCTTCGCCGAAAAGCTCAAACGCGCGGCCGGCAAGGGGGCTGCGCAACAGGTTCAGGTTAGGCGCCAGCAGCGCCTGCGTTCCGGTGCGCAGCGCCTCCTCGCCGATGACGCCGCCAACCCGGCTGACCAGCTGGCGGTCCCAGCTGGCGCCAAGCGCCAGTCCGCAGGGGCTGAGCAGGGCAATATCTCGCTCGTCCACCCGGCCGCCGGTGATCCCCATCGGGCCATCGGACAGGGTGACTGAACCCAGCGTGGAGTGGGGGATAGGGTGGGTGGACCACATCCCCATCCCGGCGGTGAGCCGCGCCTTTTCGGCAACGCTAAGCGACAGACTGAGCGCAGGCATCGGCTTGTCTCCGTAAGGGGGCGGCGGGGGCGAAGGCCAGCGCCTGTTCGGCTACGGTGGCCAGCGCGCGCTGGACCGCGTCGTCAGTGCAGCGGCCCTCACTGTCGAACAGCGACACGCCGGCGGTGTTGAGAGTGACCCCCAGCGGGGTCGGCCAGCCGCGCAGGGCATGAACGATCCCGCGCATGGCGCCGAGGGTGGTGTTGCAACCCTGCCAGCCGGCGGCGGTGACGATGCAGCCCACCGCCCGGCCATCAAGATAGACCCGGCTGTCGCCGCGCAAATCTTCCAGCAGGTCGATGGCGTTCTTCACCAGGCCAGACACCCCGCCGTGGTAGCCCGGCGAGGCCAGCAGAATGCCGTCGGCCTGGCGCACGGCTTCCACAAATGCCGTCTCCTGCGGCGTGCGGGTGGTCACTTCCGGATTAAACGGCGGCAGGGCCGCCAGTTCAGCGCCGCCGAACAGCTGGGTCTGCGCGCCGAGCGTGCGGGCGTGGGCCAGCGCGGCGGCGAGGGCGCGCTCGGTGCTGGAGCCCGGGCGGGTGGTGCCGCCGATGCCGATCAGCAGCGGCGGGCGTGAGAAAGCAGGCTTATTCATAGCAGGATCTCCCGGTTGGATTAGCGAAAGCGCGGCAGGATCTGGTCCGCGAACAACGAGATCGACTGCTGGCTCAGGCGCAGGCGCTCCTCGGTCAGCGGGCCGTTGGTGAAGCCGAGCAGCACGTTGCCGATGCCCAGCCGCTGATGGCGTTCCAGCTCCTCGGCGACGGTCTCCGGGCTGCCGTACAGGCACCAGGTTTTGATCCACTCTTCGCTGAAACAGTCCGGATGGCGGTGCAGCGTAACGCCGCTGAACTCTTCCGCCCGCTTGTTGTACTCATATTCCCGGTCGATGGCCTGCTGGTACCAGCCCATGATCTGCAGCATCTCTTCGCGGGCCTGCTCGTCGGTGGGGGCAATATGGACGCACTGCCAGGTGTGGGTGGTCCACGAGAGGCAGTGGTTCACCACCTCGTCGCTATGGCCGGCGTTGAGCAGGGCATCGCGGTAGCGGGTGAAATAGTGGGTCAGCTGGCCAAACGGATCGTTGCTGGCCGGGATCGGCGGCGTAAACGCGGGAATAAAGGCCGGCCAGCCGTTGTCGGCGGCACGCTGCATGCTGGTTTCACGCAGCGCCACCGGCATAATGCGGTTGAAGGGTTTTTGCCAGGGGGCAGGAACGATGCGCTGGACCACCGCGCCCTTATAGTGGCCGGTTTCGAAGATGATCGGATCGTCTTCAATATTTTTCTCCCACAGCCGCTGGACCAGATCGAGGTTCTCCTGCAGTAGGCTGGAGGCGTCCTTATAGTTCACGCCAAAGCCGATCATCTCTTCCGGCGTGGTGCCGCTGCCGATGCCCACCAGCAGGCGGCCTTCGGTGAGTTGATCCAGCAGGTTAACGCGCTCGGCGAAGCGCACCGGGTGGTGCAGCGGGACGGTAGTCACCGACATGCCGAAATGGATCTTTTTCAGCTGGCCGGCCAGGTAGGCGGCGAAGACAAACGGATCGCTGGACATCGGCGCATAGCCGGTGAAGTGATGGTCTGGCATAAAGACCGCATCGAAGCCGCGATCTTCAGCCTGGCGCGCATGTTCGATCAGCGACTGCATGACAAAACGATCCTGCTCGGGGGCGGTGGAACGGCCGACGAGGAAAACAGAGAAACGCATAGCAACTCCTGGGTTGTGTGGTGGTTGTTATTATTAAATAGAACTAGAATTATGATTCTAGTTGTTTATCAAAGAATGAAAATGACCGCCATCACACTTTTGTCACATCGCCGACGGGGGAGTCGGGTGGGCAATTTGCAGCGCGGTCGCTAACTGCAATACACTGCGGGGGTTTTCTATGGATAAAGAGGTGAGAACTGCGATGACCGATCTTCCCGCGATGCGCCAGCCGAAACAGGACCGGAGCCGGGTGGCGCTGGAGCGGCTGATGGCCGCCAGCCGTGAAATCCTGCATGAAGGCACCTTTGAGCTGCTGACCATTGCTGAAATCAGTAAACGCTCGGGCGTTTCTGTCGGCTCGATCTATGCCCGCTTCGGCGGCAAAGAAGATCTGTTTATCGCCGTCATGATGGAGGTGATGCAGGAGCTGGACGCCGAATGGCAGCAGCTGATCCAGCAGCTGCACGCGCGCAACCTGCCGCTGCGCCAGCGGCTTCCGGCGCTGATGGATGTCCAGGCGGAGTATCTGCGTCGCCATGCCGGGATCCTGCGGCCGTTTATGGCGCGGGCGGATGATGAGCGCGTGGCGGGAATTGGGAAAGCCGCTTACCAGAAAAACGAGCAGACCTTTATCGACCAGCTGCTCGATGCCGCGGCGGAGATCCGCCACCCGGAGCCAGAGCAGGCCGCCCGCTTCTGCTTTACGGTTTCGTATGCCGCGCTGGCGCGCTTCCTCGGCCTGGGATCGGCGGCGGAAGCCGCCGGTGAGGGCGACTGGGAACAGCTCAAACGCCATCTGGGCATGATGTGTCTGAGCTATCTGGTTACCCCCGTCGAGGCCGGCTAAGCCGCGGGATTTTACTTCGCTAACTGCCAGGCGCTGGCCTGCTTGTGCTGACGCAGGCGCTGGCTATGGCGGGAGAAAGTATAAAGAAATATCGCGGCGGCCAGCACCAGCGCCGCGATGCCGAGCGTCAGGAAGGCGCTCAGCACATCGTTCCCGGCCCGCAGGCGGATCGCGCCAACGATGATCGGGCTGACAAACATGCCTGCGAAGAAGGCCCCGGACCAGGCGCCCATCGCCCGGCCGCAGTAGGCGGGCGGAATCAGCGACCCTACCCAGTAAATCATTGCGTTAATCGCCATGCCGGCTCCCAGCTGCTGGATGGCGGAGCCGATCCCCATGGCGATCAGCGTCCGCGATTCGCCCACCACCAGCATCCCGATCCCCATCAGGCAGAGCATGATGGCGAGCACGCGCTCCGGCGTATAGCGGCGGGAGACCAGACCGAACAGCAGCGAACCGACCGGCACGGCGAGGCTGACCAGCGACATAATCAGGCCAATACGCTGCGGACTGGCGTTTTGCAGGGTATGAAAGGCGTTGGCGCCATTGATGGTGTACACGTAATAAATGATGGCGCAGACAAAGGTCAGCACGCTGAGGGCGATCACTCGCGGCCACGGAAACGGATTATGCTGCGCCGCCTGGGCGGCGTGCTGCGGACGGGCCGCCTGAGCCGGTTCGAACATCCAGAAGTACATCGCCAGGAACAGCAGGATGGCGACAAAGTAGATCATAAAGGCGCCGTTCCAGCGCAGGGCGGTCAGATAGCCGGAGCTGGCCAGCACCAGCACCGCCAGCGCCGGGCCAATCACTCCCTGCACCGTCAGCCAGAAGCGGCGCTGTTTGTCGTCAAAGTAATCGATCAGCATGGTGTTAGCGATGGTCAACACTACCGCCTCCGCCAGCCCGACGCCGAGGCGGCTGCAAAAGATGCCGGTCAGGGAGGTGATGTACAGCGGCATAGTGCCGCAGATGCCATACAACAGCGTGGCGCTGAGCAGCAGTTTACGGCGGCCAAATTTATCCGCCAGCCAGCCGGTGCACGGCCCGGCGATGGCGATCACCAGTCCGGGCGCGGTCAGCATCAGTGGCACCAGGGTTTCGACATAAGGCACCCCGGCAAAGTGCTGGATCAGCGTCGGGACCGCCGGCGCCAGGGAAACGATCGCCAGGATGGGCAGAAAGGCGGTCAGGGCGATGATGATGCCCTGGATCGCGCCGGCTTGTGGTGCGTGGGGCGGATTCAGGCTATGGCTCACGACGTTCTCCTTTTATCGCGCGGGTCGCCTGTCGTTGGCGGCGGCGCGGTTTTTTAGTATGCAGGTCAGGGATACAGGTGGCGGCGGGAATAGCCGCGGATTTAAGAGTAGGAGCAGGAACGGCGCGGGGAAAAATTGTGATTACGTATGTGATCCATCACAAACAAAAATACCATTGGTTTTATGTGGGTTTTGCGGCAATAAAAAGGCGACCGATGTCGCCTTTCGCGAGGAGCCGGGGCCGCTTTTGCCCCGGTAAGCCAGAGGCGCTACAGCAGGCGCGCCACGATATCGTCAGCGGCGAGGATCGCCAGCGCGACGCTGGTCAGCGTCGGGTTGCAGGCGGTTGGGGTGGGGATCACGCCGTTGCCGCCGACGTACAGATTGTGAAAACCCCACACCCGCGAGCGGCGGTCGGCCACGCTGGTGCCGTCGTTCGCTTCTCCCAGGCGACAAGTTCCCTGGTAATGCAGCGAGGTGCCCGCCGGCAGGATAATGGCCTCACCGCCAGGCGCGACGCGGCCCAGCGCGGCGCCGACGCGTTCGGTCACCGCCACCGCCTGCTGTAAACGCCGGCGATCGCCGTCGGTTAACTGATAGTTAAGCTGCATTTTCGGCAGCCCTACGGCGTCGGTGTCATCACTGAAGACGATTCGATCCTCCTCGCGCAGCTCCTTGGCGAGAAACAGCCCCAGGCCCACCACCGGCTTCGTCGGAGTCCCCGGCGGCTGGGTAAAGGCGATCGGCGAAGTATCCATCTGCATCAGCTGACCGTGGAACGGGAAATCAGGCTCATGGAACGGCAGCCAGGTGACGCCGGAGACATTGTCCCGTCCGTCGCGCAGCGGGGAGGTCGGCGCGGCGGCGGCCGGCGGGGCGTCCACTTCAATCAGGGCGATCACCTGCGGCTGGTCGTTGAGCCAGCGCCCCAGCGCCCGCGGGCGGATGCCCGAGGCGTACAGCAGCTGCGGGGTACGCAGCGCATCGGCGGCGACCACTACCGCTTTGGCCGTCACTACGTACTGCTTGCCGGTACGCAGATCGCGCAGCTCCGCCCCGCAGGCGACGCCGTCCTCACTGAGGATCCGGGTGCACAGGGTGGCGGTACGGATCTCCACCCCGCGCTGGCGGCGGGTCTCTTCCTCCGCCAGCTCGCCAAGCACCGCGTCGACGCCGGACCAGCGCGGCTTGCCCTCCGGCGTCGCGGCGCAGGCCAGCGGCATAGGCTGCGCCAGCCGCGCCGGCGGACGGTCGCTGGCGAAGTGCTGATTAAGGGCATCGACGATTTGCCGGCCGATGGCGGTGGCCGGAAATCCTTCGCGGGTCACCTGCAGATAATGCTCAGCCGACTCCCAGGCGTCGGCCATCTCCCGCGGATCGAGGAAGGGAATGACTTCGCTGCCGCCCGGTCGCGGACAGGCGCAGGTCCAGTGGACGCCCATGCCGCCGAGGTTAGTGGAGAGCGCGGCGGCCGGCATGCCGCTGTGGGGCGCCGCCGGGTCGAGAAGGTGGGTGCCGGGCCGTGCCTGCAGGGCGTCTGCCGGCAGGTTCTCCGGCAGGGCGGCCAGCGGAAACGCCCGGGCGCGGTCGTAGGCCGTTTCCCGCTGCGCTGGCGCCAGGTTGCGGATATTAACCCCGGTCGCGGACGTCAGCGCTTCGCCGGCTTCCACCACCAGGATCCGCGCGGCGCGGCGATCGGCAATCCGTCGCGCGAAAGTGGCGCCCACCGGGCCGCTGCCAATAATCAGTACATCGATGTTTTCATCCATATCAGTCCATGCCTTTGTTGTTCTCCGGGCGCATGCCCGTTGCAGGTGTACAGAAAAGAGGTACTACAGCTTTGTGCGTCCTGATAAATGGTTCCTCATGATAGCAGCCATTGCCGGACGCGATAGGTCATGGCTTACCCGCCGGGGGAAGCACTGAGGCGGGCAGCAGGCGGCTGAGGGCGGCAATCGCCAGCAGGATCAGGGCGCCAAGGGTCAGCAGGGTGATAAAGGCCCCGCGCCAGGCATCCGGCGCGGAGGCGCTTTGCGCCAGATAGAATCCGCCGAGGGTCGCCATGCCGAGGGCGGCGCCAAACTGCTGGCCGGTGCGAAATAATCCCGACGCCGCGCCGGCGTGGGCCACCGGGATCGCCGCCATGGCAAAGGCCGGCAGTGGGGCGGAGATAAGCCCCATCCCACAGCCGCACAGGCCGAACCCTAGACCCAGCGCGGTCAGCGCCAGCGTTCCCGGCGCCGTGGCGATCCCGTAGCCCATCAGCAGCAGGCCGCTCATCTGCACGGCCACCCCGACCAGCGTCACGTTACGCCCAAGACGAGGCGATAGCCGGCGGCCGGCGACGGCGATGGAAAACATCGCCCCGAGGGCGAAGGGGATGTGCAGCAGGGCGGTATGGAACGGGCTGAAGCCCAGCCCGTTCTGCAGCACCAGCGCGGTGGCCAGCAGCAGCGAGGCGGTGGTCAGTTGATAGAGCAGGGTGATGACGATCCCGGCGCGAAAGAAGCGGTCGCGCAGCACCGCGGGGGGTAACAACAGCGTGCCGCCCCGGCGTTCACGGCCCAGCAGATGTCGCCAGAGGAGGGCCACCGTGATGAGCGACAGCAGCGGCGGCAGCGCCATCCATAGCGGCCAGCGCAGGGCGGGGCCTTCGATCAGGGTGAGCAGCAGCGCGCCGCCGCCCACCACCGCCAGCAGGGTACCCAGCGGATCGATACCTTTGGCCGCCGGGCTGCGCACCACCGGCAGCGCCCGCCAGGCCAGTATCACGGCGACGACGATCACCGGCACGTTGATCAAAAAGATCGGCCGCCAGCTGAGGCCGAACAGATTGCTTTCGATGATGATCCCGCCGAGCACCGGGCCGAGGATCCCGGCGGCGCCGCCGAGCAGGCCGAAAATACTCATCACCCGGAAACGCTCGTGCGGGCGATACAGCACCTGCATCAGGGAGAGAATTTGCGGGCCCATCATCGCCCCGCTGGCCCCCTGCGCAATACGCATCGCCACCAGCATCTCCGGGCTGGCGGCCAGTCCGCAGCCGGCCGACGCAGCGCCAAACGCCAGCAGGCCGCTGATAAACAGCCGCCGGTAGCCATACAGATCGCCGAGCCGACCGCCGGTGAGCAGCAGAATGGAGAAAAAGAACAGGTAGCCGGTGACCACCCATTCAATTTGCCGCGGGCTGGCGAGCAGATCCCGCTGTACCACCGGGATGGCGACATTAATGATCGAGACGTCGATGATCTCCAGCACCAGCGCTATCGAAACCACCAGCGTGGCCAGCGTGCGCTGCCGCTCGCTGGTATAGGCAGGCGCCTGAACCGCGGCCGCCGAAGCGTTATTGAGCATGATGTACCTTCAGGTTTGGTTAAAAACTTGTTAAATAATGTTGACAATTTATAGCAACCAGAGATTAGAATTAGAGCACTCATTCTGGTTGTGCCGCGTCAGATCCTGCTGTTGACCGCGAAGCCAGAAGGGAAGGCGTCACACTGCCGCTCCGAAACAGAATAAGAATTCTTATTCTAATTTTGTTTGTTTTGATCTGGCAAGTAGAGAAGGGGGTCGGATGTATTTGTCCGCATGTATTGAATGGCTGTTTCGTGAAGAGTATCCCGATTTCAGCGATCGGGTCCGGGCGGCGAAAGCGCAGGGATTCAGCCATGTTGAGTTTCATCTCTGGCGTGATAAACCGCTGGCGGCGCTGGCGCAGGCGCTGGAGGAGACCGGCGTGAGGCTGTCGAGCTTCGTGGTGGAGCCCCGGCGCAGCCTGGTGGATCCGGCGGAGCATGAGCAGTTTCTGGCGGCAGTGAGCGACAGCCTGGCGGCCTCGCGCCAGCTGGGGTCGCCGCCGCTGGTGGTGGCCTCTGGCTTCAGCCGCGAAGGGGTGGCGATCGCCGAACAGCAGGCGCAGGCGATCCACATCCTGCGCCAGGCGGCGACGCTGGCGGAAGCCGCCGGGGTCACTCTGCTGCTGGAGCCGCTCAACACCCGCATCGATCATCCGGGGATGTTCTTAAACGACACCCGGCTGGCGCTGGACATTATCGAGGCGGTCGACAGCCCGCGGCTGCAGCTACTGTTTGACGTCTATCACTCGATGGTGATGGAAGAGGAGATGGAGGAGGTGCTCGGCGGCAGAATGCATCGGGTGGGGCACGTGCAGATAGCGCAGGCGCCGGATCGTAACGAACCGGATCCGCGCAGCGGCGAGTGGCCCAATGTGATCGCCCGGCTGCAACGCCTGGGCTACAACGGGGCCATTGGCCTGGAGTATAAACCGTCGCTGCCCGCAGCGGCCTCGGTGGCCCGCGCCCGCGAAGCGACCGGCTTATCCTGTTAACCAACTTACCTGGTACTTTTATGACTCAGAAAATAAAACGCGGCGTCAGTCTGTACAGTTTTCAGAATGAGACCTATCTCGGCAAGATGTCCCTCGATCAGGCGATCGGTCACTGCGCGGCGTTCGGCGCCCGCGGCATTGAAGTCGTCGGCGAACAGACCTTCGCCGGCTGGCCGGAGTGCGGCATGCCGGAGGCGGCGATCGCCGACTGGCACCGTCTGATGCAGCGCCATGACACGGTGCCGGTGTGCCATGACTTTATGCTCGACTATAAGCGTTATAAAGACCGGCCTATGCCGTTTGACGAGCAGGTGCGCAGCGTGCAAAACGACATCGATTTTGCCGCCCGGCTGGGCATGCGCTTTATCCGCTCTCTGGTTTCCGTGGCGCCGGAGGTGCTGGTGGCGGCGGCGCCGTATGCGGAAGACAAAGGGATCACCATTCTGCTGGAAGTGCACGCCCCGCTGCATTTCGATCATCCGTGGATTATTCGTCATGCCGAAGCCTATGAAAAAGCCAATACCCGGGCGCTGGGCTTCCTGCCGGATATGGGAATGTTTTTAGCCCGCTTCCCGCGGGTGTGGAAAGAGCGCTTTATTCGTAACGGTTGCCCACAGGCGGCAGCGGATTTTATCGAGAAAGCCTATGAGGAGCGGACGCTCAGCGAATACGTTATCCTGGATGTGATGCAAAAATGGGGACCGGGCCCGCAGCTGGCGATGGCGGAAACGTTGCGCCACAACGCGGCGTTCGAGCCGAAGCGGATGCTCGATTTTATGCCGCGGATCCACAACATTCATGCCAAATTCTATGAGATGACCGATGAGATAAGCGAGTGGTCGATTCCCTACGATGAGATCTTCCGCGTGCTGCAGAAGGGCGGCTATGAGGGGTATGTGTGCTCCGAGTATGAAGGCAACCGCTGGGTGGAAGACGCGCAGGAGGTGGACAGCCTGGAGCAGGTCCGCCGCCAGCAGCTGATGTTCTGTCGCCTGTTAGATGAAACCCCACCCCCGGCGCTGCTGGGCCAGTAAGGAGCATTATCATGTTTGATCAGCATATTATCTGCCGCGAAGGTTTCGGCAACGTCACCCGCGACGGGGAAATTATCGGCGTGCGCTTTTTGGCCCGTCTGCCTTACTACCGCGGTCTGGGTTTATCGATGGTGGAAGATATCGCCGTGACCCTCAACGGCGAAGCCATCCCGCGGCAGGCGATCCGCCTGGCGCTGCGCGGCCGGGAGTGGACGCTCGACGAGCTGGAGAGCGTCTACGACGACCGGTGGAACTTCGGTGAAAAGGCGACCATCACGGTGCTCAAACCCGGCGGCCTGCCGGCCGGCTGGCATCGCCTGAAGGTGGCCGAGAGGCTGCGGATCTCCTATCTGCCGTTTGTGCCGGTGACCACCTTTGAAACCGAGCTGGAATTAACGGCATAACACCCTGCAGGATCCGCTGCCGTTATGGCAGCGGATTTCTTTAACGCAGGGGGCAGCCACTGGGAAACGGTGAGGAGATTGCCGTTCAGTAAAACCGGTACGGAAGAGCGCGGTTTCTCAGCCCGTCTTTGCGGACGAAATCAGAAAATTTACTTCGCAGGCTAACCGCAGATTGCTTCAAAAAAATTCCCGTATTTGTTATATTGTTGTTCATTGATTACTCACCTCTGCGGTGCCAAAAAGAACAAGATTCACCGCAACCCAGGACAAAACCATGTTAGATTACCGCTTCCCGACAGCTTTGCAGATGGTTCTCAGCGTAGCAATGGCGGAGCAGATGGGTGAACGTTCAACGAGTGCGATTCTGGCCTACGGCCTGGAAGCCAACCCGAGCTTTATCCGCAAATTAATGGTTCCGCTCACCCGTGACGGCATCATTGTCTCCACGCTTGGCCGCAACGGCTCTATTCATCTTGGCCGCCCGGCGGACAAAATCACTCTGCGTGATATCTACCTTTCCGTTATCGAAGATAAAAAACTGTGGGCGTCGCGTCCTGAGGTCCCGGCCCGCTGCGTGGTCAGCGCCAACGCCTGCTGGTACTTCAAATCGGTCGCTGACGAAGCGGAGCAGGCTTCGCTGAACGTTCTCGCTCGCCATACCGTGGCCAGCGCGCTGGAGGCGGTCAAAAACGCCGATACCAGCGGCTGCGACCCGGTACCGGAAATGATCGCCCGGTTTAAAAAAGCGCATTAATCATTTTCTGGTGACGAAAAAAAACCGCCTTCAAATTGTGAAGGCGGTTTTTTGTTATCTGCTGCAGGCTAGGCGGGCAGATCCTCCTGGATCGGCTTACTGCGGGTCACCAGTTTCCGTAGCGTCACGTAAAACACCGGTGTCAGGAACAGACCGAACAGCGTCACCCCCAGCATCCCGGAGAACACCGTGATCCCGGTGACGCCGCGAACTTCCGCTCCTGCGCCGTGGCCGAGGATCAGCGGAATGGTCCCGGCGATAAAGGCGATGGAGGTCATCACAATCGGGCGCAGACGCAGGCGGCACGCCTCCAGGGCGGCTTCCATGATGCCTTTGCCCTGAATCTCCAGCTCGCGGGCAAACTCGACGATCAGAATGGCGTTTTTACAGGCCAGGCCCATCAGGACCACCAGCCCCACCTGCACGAAGACGTTGTTATCTCCCCCGGTCAGCCAGACGCCAAATAGCGCGGAGAGCATCGTCATCGGCACGATAAGGATCACCGCCAGCGGCAGGGTCCAGCTTTCATATAGCGCCGCCAGCACGAGGAACGCCAGCAGCACCGCCACCGGGAAGACGATCAGCGCCGTGTTGCCCTGGGTGGCCTGCTGGAAGCTGAGATCCGTCCATTCAATATTCATCCCATTCGGCAGCACCTGTTTAGACATGGCGTCCAGCAGCGTCATCGCCTGCGAGGAGGAGAGAACGCGCGGATCGGCATCGCCAATCAGGTCCGCCGCCGGATAACCGTTGTAGCGGATCACCGGATCCGGCCCGTAGGTGGTACTGATCTTCACCATACTGCCGATCGGCACCATTTCGCCCTGATTATTGCGGGTGCGCAGATTGGCGATATCTTCCACGCTCTCGCGGTATGGTCCGTCAGCCTGGACCATCACGCGCCAGGTACGCCCGAACTGGTTAAAGTCATTGACATAAGACGAGCCGAGATAGGTCTGCAGCGTGCCGAACAGATCGGTCAGCGATACCCCCTGCGCTTTCGCCTTATCGCGATCGACCTGCACGTCCAGCTGCGGCACGTTAGCCTGGTAGGTCGAGATCGGGAAGTGCATCCCCGGCGTCTGCATAATCGTCCCAGACATCGCATTCACCGCGCTTTGCAGCGCGCCATAGCCCAGCCCACCGCGATCCTGGATGTAAAGGGAGTAGCCGGAGCCCTGACCCAGTCCTAAAATCGGCGGCGGCAGGATGGAGAAGCCAAAGCCCTGCTGGATTTGCGCGATTTTAGCGTTGATTTCCGCATTGATTTCCGCCGCCGAGTGTTTGCGCTGGTCAAACGGTTTCAGGCCAAAAAAGACCGTCCCGGTATTCGGCGTGTTGGTGAACTGCAGCGCATTAAGACCGGGGAAGGCGACCGCATAATCGACCCCTTCGGTATTCATCCCAATCTCGCTCATTTTGCGGATCACCGCATCGGTGCGCGCCAGCGACGAACCTTCCGGCATCTTCACGCCGCCAATCAGGTACAGTTTGTCCTGGGTGGGAATAAATCCGCCGGGAACGACTTTAAACATCACCCCTGCGGCGCAGAGCAGCAGCAGGTACACCACAAACACTGCGCCACGGCGACCGAGGGTTTTACTCACCAGCCCCTGATAGCCGTTCGAGCTGCGCAGGAAAAAGCGGTTAAACGGACGGAAAATCCAGCCAAACAGACGATCGATCAGCCGGGTAGGGAGGTCTTTCTTCGCGCCGTGCGGCTTTAACAGCAGGGCCGCCAGCGCCGGGGAGAGCGTCAGCGAGTTGATGGCCGAGATCACCGTGGAGATGGCGATGGTCACCGCAAACTGCTTGTAGAACTGACCGGTAACGCCTGAGAGAAACGCCATTGGCACGAACACCGCGCACAGCACCAGCGCAATAGCGATAATCGGCCCGGAGACCTCTCGCATCGCCTGATGCGCCGCGGCAAGCGGCGCAAGCCCCTCTTCGATATTGCGCTCGACGTTTTCCACCACCACGATGGCGTCATCCACCACGATACCAATCGCCAGTACCAGCCCGAACAGACTCAGGGTATTCAGCGAGAAGCCCAGCAGATAGAGAATGCTGAAGGTACCGACCACCGATACCGGCACCGCGATCAGCGGGATAATCGATGCGCGCCAGGTCTGCAGGAACAGGATCACCACCAGTACCACCAGCACGACCGCCTCCAGCAGCGTCTGCACCACCGCGCGGATGGAGTCGCGGACGAAAACCGTCGGGTCGTACGGCGCCGCCCACTTCATATCTTCCGGGAAGCGGGTGGCCAGCTCGGCCATTTTGGCACGCACGGCGTTCGACAAATCGATGGCGTTAGCCCCCGGGGACTGGAAGATACCGATCCCGACCGCATCCTTATTGTTGAGCTGGGAGCGCAGCGCATAGCTACCGGAACCCATCTCGATGCGCGCCACGTCGCGCAGGCGGACCAGCGAGCCGTCCTGCGCCGTTTTCAGAATGATATTGCCAAACTCTTCTTCGGTATGCAGACGGCCCTGGGCGTTAATCGAGATCAGGAAGTCGCTCTCCTGCGGCAGCGGCTCGGCGCCAAGCTGACCGGCGGAGACCTGGACGTTCTGCTCCTGCATCGCCGTCACCACATCCGAGGCCGTCAGACCGCGGGCGGCCACCTTGTTGGGATCCAGCCAGACGCGCATCGCGTATTCGCCGGAGCCAAATATCTGGATCTGGCCGACGCCGGGCAGGCGCGCCAGCTCATCCTTCACCTTCAGCGTGGCGTAGTTGCGCATATACAGCGAGTCGTACTTACCGTTTGGCGAAAACAGATGCACCACCAGGGTCAGCGTCGGGGACTGTTTCTGGGTGGTGATCCCCAGACGGCGCACGTCCTCCGGCAGACGCGCCTCGGCCTGCGCGACCCGGTTCTGCACCTGAACCTGCGCCTGATCCGGGTCGGTACCCGGGCGGAAGGTCACGGTGGTCACCAGCACGCCGTCGGAGCCGGCGACCGATTTCATGTACATCATGTTTTCAACGCCGTTGATCGCTTCCTCCAGCGGCGTCGCCACGGTCTCGGCGATCACTTTCGGGTTGGCGCCGGGATACTCCGCGCGCACCTGCACGCTGGGCGGCACGACGTCAGGATATTCGCTCACCGGCAGCAGCGGGATGGCGATTAACCCGGTGATAAAAATTAAAATCGACAGCACCGCGGCGAAAATGGGCCTGTCGATAAAAAAGCGGGAAAAGTCCATGTCTTGGATTCTCTGATTAGGGATCAGTTAAGGGTGGCGCTGGAGGTCATGGCAACGGTTTTGGCGTTAACCGGCATACCCGGCATAAACACTTTTTGTAAGCCGTCGACGATGACGCTATCCCCAGGATTCAACCCCTTCTGAACGATGCGTAAACCGTCTGCCAGCCGCCCTGGGGTAATGTCGCGGCGCTGTGCTTTACCATCTTTATCAACGATATAGACGTATTTACGATCCTGATCGGTCAGTACCGCTTTGTCGTCGATAAGCGTGGCTTTGAACTCTGCGCTGCCCGGCAGACGCACGCGGGCAAACAGCCCTGGCGTGAACAGACGCTGCGAGTTATCCAGCAGCGCACGCATGCGGATGGTGCCGGTACTCGGCGTTAACTGATTATCGAGAAAATCCACTTTGCCCTGGTGGGGGTAACCCTCCTCGCCCACCAGGCCAATCTCCACCGGGAGCGCCTGATTATCGCTGGACGCGCCTTGCCCGCGGCGGGCGAGGTTTTGATAGTGGAGGTAGGTTGACTCGTCGACGTCAAAGTAGACGTACACCGTCTTCTGCGAGACCAGGGTGGTGAGCACGCTGGCGGTGTCGCCCGCGGTGACCAGGTTACCGCTGGTGATCAGCGCCCGGCTGGCGCGGCCGTCAATAGGGGCGGTCACTTTGGTGAAGTCGAGGTTAAGCTGCGCGGCATCCACCGCCGCCTGCGCGGCGCGAATGTCGGCCTGCGCCTGAACCGCGGCTGACCGGCGCTGCTCCCACTCTTCACGGGAGACGAGGTTGGTATGGACTAATTTATCGGTGCGGTTCGCCTCGCTTTGCGCGAGGCTGGCCTGCGTTTTGGCTCTTGCCAACGCCGCCTGCGCCTGCTCCAGCGCGGCGCGATAGGTTCTGTCATCTATCGTGAACAGCACCTGGCCCTTTTTCACCTCCTGGCCGTCGGTGTAATTCACTTTATCAATGTATCCCGAGACGCGAGGGCGAAGCTGAACGCTCTCCACCGCTTCAATGCGACCGTTAAAACTATCCCACTGACTGATCGACTTCACCAGCACCTTAGCGGCGCTGACTGTCGGGGCGGGAGGCGCAGCATTCTGCGCGACGCTGTCGTCGCAGCCGACGAGCAGAAAGGAGAGCATCATCGCGCAGAGCGCGGTCAGGTGAATGTTTCCCCAGGTTTTTTGCAGGCTCATTATTTTTATTCCGGTAAATGTAGCCGCCGGGCAAGACGCAGCGTGAGAAGCCGCGCCACTTCCTTTGTCCGGGCTGGCTTAAGGCCATTTGTGTCGATCATCGCCACAAAACTGTAACAATTTCGAATACACTATCGCGGCGATTGTAGGAAGGCGCTTAACTAAGTGCAAGAATAATTGTTGCACTTTATGTGCGGTCCAGGGGGAGATAAAAAACCGCGATCACGGCGTGGATTTAAGTGTAACAATAAAACTTGCATTTTGTGTAAAAACAGGCCACCTTTAAATGCAACTGACAAAGATGCTTTTAACCGGCCGCGAGGGGGTAACATGATGAACACTGGCGCCATCATTCAGGATCTGATCGACTGGATCGACAACCATCTTGATAGCCGTCTGGATATTGACACCGTTGCCCGACGAGCCGGCTATTCGAAGTGGCACCTGCAGCGGATCTTCAAAGAACATACCGGGCAGCCCCTCGGAGAATATATTCGGGCGCAAAAGCTGCAAAAGTCGATCGAACGCTTAGCCCACAGCAACGAGCCGATCCTGAACGTGGCGATTGCCCTCGGCTTTGACTCCCAGCAGTCCTTCAACCGCAGCTTCAAGCGCCAGTACGGCCAGGCGCCCGGCGTCTGGCGCCGGAGTATCAGCCGCTCTGCTGCGCAGACATCTCGTCAGCGATCCGCATGACCGGGGAGGGTCAGTCCTGACCCGGCCCATGATCGAATTTGCTGCCTTTGCCGATGGCATAGAACTGCCCGCCTGCGACATAGTGAACGGTCCGTAGCTCGTCCGGCGCATCATCAAAAATCCAGTGTCCGTTGCGGAATACCCGGTCATCGCTCCAGGCTGCGACGATGTCGCCCATAAACAGATTGTGCTGTTGCTGGATGTCCGGGTAAGGCATCACTTTACACACCAGCCAGCCCGCGCAGCCTGCCACAAGGGGGAGATCGAACTCCGGCTGATAAAAGAAGGGGATGGTGTCATTTTTATCCGGCGCGTCGGCATAGCTGCGCCCACCAGCGTAGAGGACGGTTGCCATCTGGCTGACTACGGGGATCTGCACCACGAAATAGCCGCTCTTTTCCACCAGCTGACGAGTGAAAGCCTGGGTGCCAATATAGGCCACCACTTTTCGCTCGCCTGCCAGCCCAACCCAGGCGGCTGACATGACATTTTCGACGCCATCATATTTTGCGGAAATCATGGTGGTGGACCCGACCTGCAATAAACGATAGGCCTTACTTATTTCGACAGGCTGAACGGACATGGTTTTTCCTTTGTGCATGCTATTTAACGTAATGATTATCTGGATATTTATTGAGGGCATGTTCATTTTCGGGCCCCCTTTCGTAATCCACCGTGCAACGATACGCCAGGCGATTAAGCGTAAAAAGGTGCGTAAATTGTTTTCATTATTCATAATCCACGAATAATCATGCCGTCTGTCGGTAAGCTGCTCGCTACAGGAGAGAAAGAAGGTGGATCGTATTCAGGCTATGCAGATGTTTATGCGCGTCGCGGAGGCAGGGAGCTTCGTGCGTGCCGCGGAAACCCTTTCCCTGCCGGCCTCCACTGTCACCAGTACCATTAAAAACCTTGAAAAATACCTGAAGGTGCGGCTGCTGAACCGGACCACAAGGCGGGTGAGCCTTACCCCGGAAGGGATGCAGTATCTGGCGCAGTGCCGGGAAATTCTCGCCCTCATCGAACATAGCGAATCCAGCCTGGGCGAGTCTGTGGCGCGGCCTCAGGGGCGCCTGCGGGTTGATATGCCCGCGGGCATCGCGCATTTCATCGTCATGCCCCATCTGCAAGACTTTTACCGACGCTACCCTGACATCTACCTGATGATCGGCGTCAGCGATCGGCCGGTCGATCTCATTCAGGAAGGCGTCGACTGCGTGATACGCACGGGAGAGCTGAACAACTCCAGCCTGGTGGCCCGCCCTCTGGGCCGCTTTCGCTGGGTCACCTGCGCGTCACCGGACTATCTTCGGGAATATGGCGTGCCGCCGTCACCGGAGGCGCTCTCTCAGCACCGGGCTGTGCATTATTTCTCCGGTCAGGCGAGGCGGGCCGATGAGTTCCGCTTCGTTCGCCATGGCGAGACCTTTTCTGTACCCGTCAGCGGCAACGCCGCGGTGAATGAAACGGGGCTCTATATAAAAATGTGCCTGGCAGGATTTGGGCTGGCGCAGCTGGCGGAGAATATCGTTGCTGACCACCTGCAGGAGGGGAGACTGGTGGAAGTGCTGACGGACTGGCAGCCGCCCCCGGTACCCGTCACATTGCTCTATCCGCACCAGCGCTTTCTCTCTCCCGCCGTGCGGGCGTTTGCTGAGTGGATGCGGGAGGTGGTTTGAGGGAGGTATTGCTTACGATATAGCGCGTCGGGAGCCTCGCCAGGGAGGGGAGGGTTCCAGCAGAAATATCTGGTCTGCCGATCAATCACTCGATATTCTGTAATGCTTTGTCTTTTTTGTGAACAGGAAAAAGCATGCTGAATACGCTACCCGACTTACACAGAAGTTTCGCAGAGCAACTGAAGCTTAAATTACAGTCCGATTCGCGGATCCACGCCCTTCTCGCCGGCGGCTCGTTTATCCATGGCGGGTTTGATCAATACTCCGATCTGGATTTTGTGGTGGTGGTCGACCCTCTCTATTATGACGAAATCATGGCTCAGCGTATGGCGTTCGCCGGAACCCTCGGCCATCTGCTACATGCTTTCACCGGGGAACACGTCGGTGAGCCTCGCCTGCTGATCTGCCTGTTTGGCCCGCAACTTCTGCATGTCGATCTCAAATTTATCACCCTGGACATGCTCACTCAGCGCGTTGAAGAGCCTGCCGTGCTATTTACCCGAGATCACGATGCTCTCGAGCGACAGCTGGCAAAATTTAGCGCGCACTGGCCGAACATGACGCCGGAGTGGTTTGAGTCCCGGGCCTGGATCTGGCTGCATTATGCCGTGGTTAAACTGGGCAGGGGCGAACTCTTCGAAGCGCTGGGGATGCTGTCCTTCTTCCGGGAACAAGTGCTGGGGCAGATGCTGTTCCGTCGCGCCAATCTACCGCAACGTGGCGTTCGCCGAATAGAAGCCCTCGGCATTGATCCCGATGGCCTGCTGACTTCCACCCTGGCATCGCACGATCGTCACTCCGTCGGGATTGCCATCCGAAGGGCTGCTGATGCTTATGTCACTCTGCGGGCTGATGCGCTGCCTGACAATATCGCAGACGATGCGGCGCGTTGGGCGGTCCTAGCCATGCTGGACGCGTATTCTGACAAGGGGTAAATCTATCCCTCCGGCCGCGGACGCGGCCGGAGTGTGCAAGGGTTGTGCGAGATGTCGCGAGTGGTCTTATCCTGAGAGGGGGGCTAGCGGGGTATCGGTAACGTGAAAATACCAGAGCTTTTCGTTGGGCCTATCAATGGGCCTAAAAGGTTCGGATTTAATGAGTTCTCTTCGGACTTCGCGGGACAAATTGCAGATACAAAAAAGCCCGCAGGGCTTGCGCCGTGCGGGCTCTCAGGACTTCATCGGATGACTCTGGTAATCACCGATGGAGAATTTTGGGCTGGCGTCCCTGTAATTAGCCATTCATTCCATTGATTTTTAATGTTATTTATACTTTGAATTTTATGTGTGGTTCTAAAAAGGAACCATAAATCGTAATGGTATGGGTTATCACGATTAGCGGATTGGAGAATTGTATCAAAAGGAAACAAATTCTTCAGTTCAACTCCCTGCTAGTAGCTGAACTGCGCAAGCAGGATCTGCTTTTCACCGATTAGTGAATGCGGTAGTTTTTCAGCGAAACTGAATTCTATCCGTAGGGCAGTACCAGCATAGGTGGAGAATGGATTTTGAACAACTGGTCACCAGAGCACACAAAAGACATCAAGAGTTGGTTTAAGATTGATACATATCGCAAATTTGAAGACCTCTCATTGCTCCAGTTTTACCATGAGATATGGGCTCGTAACTTGTTCTTTAAGGAGTATCGGGAAGAGTTTGAGAGCAGAACTCTTATGGGTTACTTCTCAAAAATTTTCAGTGGCAATCCTTTTTTAATTGAAGAAGGGCAACTGGGATACATGACTCCTGCCAATAAACTTTTTCAGCCTCCCCATTTTTTTCTAACAACTCTTGATCGCCTTGCTGAAACGAGCATCATTGCTATGCAACGCGGAGGTTTTGTTTGGGATGGTGATGACAATTATTCAATAAACAGAGATCTTCGGGAAGAATCACTTTCAGATATTATGCCAGATCAGTTTTCACGAACAGTCATGTTCGAGATTGATTTGGCAAGTGGCACAGACGAAGAGATTGCAGAGTCGCTTAAAGCTGCATTACCGCAGTGGCGTAAAATCAAAGGTATCGAACCAGATCCTTTAGAATCAGTTCGCTTTGGGTATGGAACTATCAAGAAACTCATCAGTTATCGTGTGATACCTATGCTGGATATCCTGGTGTGGGCAGCCGTTAAAAAAATCCGTGTCTCTGACGACAGGTTATCCAGACTGCTATATACAGACGATGACGAAGAAAGCGAAATGAGGCAGTCTAGCCAAATCAAAGATACCGACAGGCCTTTGGCTCTTAAATCCTGCACAACTGACTTTATCCGACAATTCCATTACTTCATGAACAAAAATAGCCATTTGAAGCAAATGAAAGTCTCTGATGTAATGAAACTATCTGATTAGAATTACATTTATAACTATTTGTTTTAATTGTTAAAATTAACTAAAGGCATCATTGTGAATGGTGCTTTTTTTTGCGATTTTTACTTTAAACCGGGCATTTTGACACTTGCTATAAAACGGGGGAATTTCAGCTACTCTCAAGTTCCCCTTTTCTGTACGGCACCAACTTCGAGAAAACCATCCTGCATAGCTACGAAGAACCTCCGCTTCAGGAGCTTCGCTCTTTTCTTTTCCCAACTGTTCGTATAGTGACTTCACCGCAACGACAAGGGATAACGAAATGAAAAATCAAGCAACCCGCCTAATACGATTACCAGAAGTTCTCGAACGAACTGGCTACGGAAAAGCCTGGATATATCGTCTGATCAACGATGGTAAGTTTCCTGCTCCTGTCAAAATTGGAAGTCGTGCAGTAGCTTTCGTTGAAAGTGAGATTGATACCTGGATTCAGTCTGTTATCGAAACAAGTCGAAATAATGTTGCTTAATTGAACTTAGGAGTGATTTTATGAATATCGAAGAATTTGTAAGCGAAGAAAACCATATGTGCAATTTATGCGGAGATCTTTTTTACAAGATCTTTGACCAAGAAGTGATTTATGACTTACCTAATAACGAGTTTAATAAAGAAATCATTTACTGGCTCAGTCAGTACCTTGTAGGAAATCTGAGAGAACCTTTAGACTCGATCTCTGAGCTTAATGCTTGCAAACAGATATATGTTTACGAGACCTGGTTATCTCTAATTAAATGTCCTGATGAATTGAAACTCCTAGCGAAGCGGATAATTTTATATCTAATGGATTAAGAGCTTTTTATGAAAATGTAAAGTTTGGCTGCATAATTTATCTTAAAACTTTACAGAATAACTTACATTATTTTGGTTGCCGTTTATTAGCAAGGCAGTGAGATAGTTTTCGAAGTATTAGGTGTACATAAGATTAACTAGATCTACCAGATGATAATTTGACAAGAATAATCGTCTATCTCACTGTTTTAATTTAAATAAATATCTTAATCGATCCAAATAAATTTGTAAATCTACGAAATGCTTATTATTAATATATTGGAATTATACTTTTTGTAAAGTTTAGGAGGAAAATATGTGCAGTATTTGTGTGGATTCTTTTATGTTCGAAAATGGTGAGAGATATTGTCATGTTGTAAATAAAGATACTGGTGAGCCATTGTATTATCCAAACTTGTATATAACAACACAAGTCAGGAATCGGTCAGAGTCTATATCAACAATGAAGGTTATCGCTGGGAGCATTTCATTGTTATATCGATTCTTTATGAGAAAAAATATCAATATTGATGAAAGAATTCAGAAAAGGATATTTCTGGCTCCTCATGAAATTGAAGATTTGATCGAATTCACTTCATTCAATTTTCGAGATGGCGAGAATGATAATTTTAGAAGTTCAAATGTCAAAAAACCAACTAAGTACTTTCGGATAACAACCATAGCTAACTATCTGGAATGGCTGTGCAAAATACATCTTTCTCATACAGGACAGAAGGATACTCTCAAATATATTTTAGATTTCATAAACAACATAAAACGAAAGAAACCGAGAAATAATGATAAATATAATATGGATATAGAAAAAAGTTTAAATAATGAACAATTGGATTCTTTGTTTAGCATTCTTGCACCGGGTAGCAAATTAAATCCTTTTTCAGAAAAAGTGCAAAAAAGAAACAATCTAATATTCCTGCTATTACACTGCTTTGGCCTGAGAGCAGGTGAACTTTTGAATCTGCGAATTGGTGATATAGATTTTGCAGAATCGACAATTGCAATAAGAAGAAGAGCAAATGATAAAACAGATCCGCGAGTGTATCAGCCTTTAGTTAAAACTTGTGAGAGGAAATTAATTGCTGATAAAAAGCTCATGTTTGAAATTTCAGATTATATTCTGAATGATCGAAGAAACATAAAAAATTCTAACAAACATGATTTCCTGTTTATTACTTATAAGGAAGGAAAAACTCAAGGGCAACCTATTTCATTTTCTTCATATCACAAAGTGGTGAGTGTTGTTCGTCAATCCTCCTCACTTCTAGGGGGATTGACAGGTCACAAACTCAGACATACATGGAATTATGAGTTTTCGAAAGCAATAGACAAGAATCAGGACATATCCGATGAAAAAGAGCAACAAATCCGTTCTTATCTCATGGGATGGCGACCGGGTTCAGAAACTTCAATGATTTATAATCGCAGGCATATTTATGAGCTATCGAAAAAAACTGCACTTGAACAACAAGAGCAACTATTCAAAGGAGAATTTGATGAATAATTTAATTAAAAATAAATCTGATAAAATGTCTTTGCATGAACATAAAATCGTCAGTTCGATTGAAAATAACGGAATCAATCTTACAAACTTAATATATGCTATGAACGAAAATTTGGTTTGTGGGTTTGTATATACAGTACAATATTATTTTAATAGCAACAGCTATTTGTATGTGAAAAATATTGTTAGAAATATGGAGAGTCTTATCCGTAAACTATCTCCTACTCATATTGATGATAAGGTTCTAATTGAATATCAAAATAAGAAATTATCAAAAGCCTCAGCATCATTTCGCGTTTTACGACCATTTTTGATTAAATGGTTTGAGTTAGGATATCCGGGAATAGATGAAAGTGCGGTAGAACTGTTAAAGCATTTGGACCTAAAAATAAAAAAATCTGGTCAGTCTGTGCTTCAAGATGATCCAACAGAGGGACCATTAAATAAAGAAGAACATACTTCTTTGATTAAGGCTATGAATCATGCATATAGAAAAGGTGAACTGTCACTGCCACATTATGCAATATCACTATTGATCAGTCTTACAGGTAGAAGACCTCAGCAGTTAGTTATGTTGAAATATAAAGACCTTCTTCAAAAGAACTTAGATAATGGCAAAGTAGAATATGTAATTTCAGTGCCACGAGTAAAACAACGGGGTAAAGAACTACGATATCGAGAACTTGCAATAATATCAGAGGTTGCATCAATTGTTCAATTGCAAGCTAATCAATCAGTGAAACTTGTTGAGCAAGCTCTTGGAAAAACTCTTGATGATTATTCTAAACGAGAAGTTCCTATTTTCTTAAATGAGGAAAAACTCTCAGATTTATCCATAACAGGTTCAATTCTTCTGGAATATAATAAATTATATGCGAAGCCTACAATTGCTAATGTAGCATTGAAAAGTATTGTTAATAATGGGAATGTAATATCCAACCGTACCGGTTCGATACTAAATATTACTCCTCGTAGGCTTCGTTATACAATAGCAACTATGCTGGCTAAGAATGGGCATAATGTTAATACTATAGCTGAATTATTGGATCATTCATCTACTTCAAGTGCGGGGATTTATATTAAAAATCATGCTGACAGTGTTGAAAGGATTGATTCCGCTGTTTCAGAACAATTGTCATTTGTCGCTGATATTTTTATGAACGGAATCAAATCGAAAAAGAGTAGTCATTTCAAATTTTTTTCTTCAAGTAGATGCCAGAGTCAGAATTCAGGATTTCCTTGCAATCAATGTATGTTTTTTATTCCGATTGATCGCAGTGAGGTGAATCAACTATGAATAATATTATTTTGTTCAAATCAAAAAAACATATTCTTGTAGAAGAAAATTATAATGAGTTCATAAAATTTTGTCGCTATCAACTGCCCGGACTAACCCAAACTCAGGATTGGGAGCAGTATGCCTGGAAAGGATATGTCACATTTAGAAAAATAGGGATTGGAAATAAAATCTTTGATTCCATTGATGCAATGCACGAAGATTATATCAATTTTGCGAAAGCATATATCAGATATCAACACACATTGAAACCATTAAAAAATTATGGGGTTATTATGATGGCCTTGCGATGTCTCGAACAGGCCCTTTTGCAGGTTCAGAAAACTGGTCTCATTTATAATGTTACAGCCGTTGTTTTCGATGAGGCAATGCAGATCGGGAGTAAATATTTTGAAGGTAACGTTTTGGCTAAATGTGGAATACAGCTTGAAAAAATATCAAAGTTTCTGTGTGAACATAATCTTGTGAAGTCAGGATATATCTCATGGAAAAACCATGTAAAACAGAAAGTCAAAAACAATTATCTTCCTGAGATTGAGGATTATCACCGAAGCGATAAGTTACCAGATGAAGAAGCATTGCTCGCTATTGCTGATATTTTTTCTCAAAATGATGAGTTACTGAGTCCAAGGGATATGTTCACCAGTTCAGTATTTGCACTTCTACTTTGTTGTCCGAGCAGAATTTCTGAAATTTTAGCCTTACCTGCTGATTGTGAGATTACACAAATAGATGGCAAGGGTATCGAAAGATATGGTTTGAGATTTTATTCGGTAAAAGGGTATGGCCCTAATATCAAATGGATTCCACGGGTTATGATACCAGTTGCAAAGAAAGCGATTAGAAGATTACTTTCCTTATCACAAAATGCAAGAGCACTTGCTCACTGGTGCGAAAAGTACCCGGATAAATTTTACCGACATGAGCTTTGCCCAACAGTTGATGAAAAAGCTAAATTGACCGTTGTACAAGTTTGCCATGCACTGGGGTATAATTTATTTGATCATAAATCATGTGTTTTAAAAATTAAAAGAACGAGTTTGGATGGTGGGAAAAGTTTCTTAAACCACAATGATTACAACTATTCATTGAGTAATTTGTGGGAAATTATTAGTTCTAATTTTAGCAGAGATTTTCCATGGTATGATAAAGAAAAATCCATAAAATTTAGTAATGCTTTATGCTTGCTCAATACTGATCAATTTTCTTTATCAAGAATGACTTCAATTTTCACATTTTACAAACCTACTAAAAGTTTCTTTTTCAGTGACATACAAAGAAAAAAAAGCTATGAGATGAATTATAAAAATATATTTTCCCGATATGGGTATTATGATGATGAAGGTAAACCACTACTTATTCGCTCACACCAGCCACGGCACCTTTTAAACACAATAGCCCATTATGGTGAAATGTCTGAACTGGATATAGCTAAATGGTCTGGTCGTATCAATGCGAATCAGAACAGAGTTTATAACCATGTGTCAGAAGAAGATATGTTAGATAAAATCAAAGCTATTAAATTGAATAGGAGTAATTACTGTCAAAGGGAGTCAATACCCACAAATGAATTGACAATTGATTTTGATAACCTTAATCAAGGTGCAATACACTTAACTGAATTTGGTTACTGTGTACATAACTATTTAATCAAGCCTTGTACAAAAATTAATCATCTTATTGAATGTGATAATGAAACACCGGACTTTAACTCAGTAGATAGAATTAGGCTGCAATCTGTCCGAGAGAAAGTAATGCAATTAAAGAGAATAACTCAGATCGCTTATGAAAATGGTGATTATGGTGCAGACAAATGGTTGCAACACCATGAAAAAAATTTGGAAAGAATTAATAAGCTTTTGAATAATTAAAACAGGAGATACTTATGGCAAAACATTTGAACAGGAGTGAAATAAAAGCAATTAAACACATTATACTGACTTGGGACGGTAAAATCACATGGAGTGATTTATGTGAATCAGTGTATAAGAATCTAAACAGAACTATCACAAGGCAATCTTTAAGTGCTCATGATGAAGTTGTTGAAGCATATAGAATAAAGAAAAGTTTGTCCAATTTGAAAAAATCTGGTCTAAAGAAACCAGCTAACTTAACTATTGCGGCACAACAAATAATAAACCTTAAAGCCGAAAACGAAATGTTGAAAAAACAGAACAATAGATACAAAGAGCAATTTAGCTATTGGCAGTATAATGCTTACAGACATGGTCTCACTATGGAACAATTGAATAGACCATTTAATAAAAAATAATAGTTGATAGGTTACACCTATTGACAAGTTAAATAAATGAGATAAATATAAACATATGGTCAGGAAGACTATTTCATTATGCAAGGATGCATTTTATGGACAAAAACATCATCAATCTAGAGTTTACTCTAGAAGAGCAACTTATCATTATTGTCGATAAGTATATCTCAAAAAGATACCAGCCAGGCGATAAAAGTTTCTCATACCAGCTATACCTGCTTTTTGTTGGCTATCATTTAAAGTATTTCTACCCAAGACAGCTATACATTCGCTCTAATCGTAACATAGACAACATTATGACGATGTTCAGTTCTGTATACAAATGCCTTACAAGTACTTTGTTGCAGCGATTGAACAATAAGGAGGCTGTTATCAGAGAGCTAAACTCTCTCGTGAACTATATTGACAACAATCAAGAAAAAGCAGAAGAAATCTATACAATTTTTAAAGCTCAGTATGAAATGAGAGTTATAGAGAAAGAAATTACTCACGAAGTTGTAAAAGTTAGAAATTTGCGGCTTTAATTATTATAAATATAAATCTGTAATTTATTTGAATATTATCTTTTTTCGCGCTAAATAAAAGAAAACGATAATATTTTTGCAGGATTAATTATGATAAGAACAGAATGGTTAGAGTTAGAGCCAGAGGTTTTACCACTTTCTACACATAGGGGGATGCTTGACCAGACTCTTTTATTTGAAGCTACAAGCGTTGATGAAGTGAACTGGTTGATTAAAAATGGTGTTGATATCAACCACCGAAATTTCGTTGGTAAAACCGCACTGTGGAAATCGGGTTATTATGATTATGAAATTGAAATAATAGATCGATTGTTTGAAGCAGGTATTAATCCAGATCTTTTAAATTTTGAAGGTGAGCATGTTTTATCGGGAATGGGTTATTTTGGACATCCTGAAATATTTATGAAGCACAGGGGCAAAATAAAGTCTACTGACATTCATATCAGGGATATACATTTATCCCACATTGATAAAATGAAACGAGGTATTGAAATACTTCTGGGAAATGGCTTTCAGGTGCATTATCCCCGCTATATGAATATTGAGGACATTACTCTCTGGGATGAAGAGCAGGCATGGTATCGAACAGAGCAAGAGAATATTAACATGAAAATATACTATATGAAAAAACGAAATGATTACATCAAATTTTTAGAGTATCTGGACAAACAAAAAAGAGCTATAAGATTAGTTAGTGTCAGAGCGAATAGCAAGGACATTACTCTCTTTGATATTAAGGAAATGATTGAAAGACTTCGATTAATGAAACCAGAATTGTATATTGTTAAGTAATCTAATTTTTGTTTGATTTTCCCAACGGATAGCATCATACTTATAGCTCATTTGGTTTATAAGAGAACAACCTCATGGCTTATGGAAAAAATCCCTTCTCAAAATCACCACTCCCAACAGGTGATTTTAAAACCTCTCAAAAAAGACTTACCGCAGAGATAAAAGAAGTCGAAGGTAAAAAAGTCATTTTTATCTACTATGAAGGGACTAATGATGTTTATGATGGTCCAGAAGCGACTCAATACACTACACTTGAAGATGCACAAGGTTTCTGTAACAATTATAATAAACAGCTAAATATTTAATGAATATTCAAATAAAAGCCCCTACTATTAGGGGCTTTAAAGCAATATGGCTTTCTATTGTTGTATTTCTTTCCAGATACCATCAGCTTTCACAAGCTTAACAGGCTTTGTCTGTTTCATATTGCTAATCGAGGCATCGACAATGCAGTTATAAACATTGTTTGCTTCTTCTGTGCAACTTACTTTCTTCACATAATCGATTCTTAAAAGATCTTTTTCGGGAATACTTGAGTTCAGAGCTTTCATACTTGCATTTGACCTGTCTACAACACTTTTAAAAACATTAAATATATCTTTTTCAGAAGGTTCTGAATTACAGGCTGTTAATAGAAAAGTAGAAAGGATAACTGCGAGAATTGAGTATGTTTTCATTTTCTTGTCCAGGAAACGATTAATTAAGAATGCCAGATTTTGTATTGTTATTATCAGTAGAGAATGTCCATTTGCTTACGGTTTCTCCATTGAAGTCGATTTCGAGAGTTTTAGACTGAGTCTGGGAACCGCCAGTTAGCAAACCAACAACAGGGATAAAAGTCGAGGCATTGAACTGATTGTTATACATGAAATATCTCCATTGCTCGTTGCCATCGTCAAGAGTCGTTCTGGTATCAGGCTCACCAAGTTGAGCAACTAGCTCTGCCTTAGTTGTTTTGTTTTTAATTATTTTTGATTGTAGACTCTGTGCCGTTTCATTTTTGATTTTTTGGTTGCCGGATGTAGAACAGCCAGAAATTGAAAATATTGCAATAAAAAATGATGTAACAATAAATTTATTCATTTTATCTTCCTTATTATATTTGGACAGGGTTAGCTTTTATGTGTGAAAACGGCTCTGTGTGCAAATTTCTTACGTAAAAAAAATCTTAAAGAAATTGCTGACGCAAAATAGATAACGACAGTTAATATAAAATTTTGACTGATAGCGAATATAAGAAAAGCAATCGCTAACAGCACAATTCCTATTAGTAAAGCTAACCAGGCTGAAACGGCTCCATATCTAATAGTTGAATGACAGCCAGTGCAGACACGGACACCAAACGGACTCTCCTGAAAGCAGAACGGGCACTTAATTGTTTCGTTTTTCATAGCAACCCCAGGGTGGAAGATTTACTGCTGTTTGTAGGGATTCTCGATGACCGACTCGCTTTAGTAAAATTGCTTGTACCGATCGATGATTGTTACTTGATAGTTATTGTCTATCATAGCTAGATTATCGATCTGTAATAACGATCAATATTTTCTTGACTAAACACAAATTTATTACTAAGCAATTGAGTTAGGTTACGAAAGGTGTTTACAACTAGCTGTCTATAAACGAATTTTTCTTGTAGGTTTCAGATGATGTGTTGAATAGACTTCTGAGAAGTTTGTAGGAACCTTGTGGAGGATGCTCTTTCCATATTTTCTGAGAAGCTCTATGAGCCGTTGTAAAAAGGGAATCCAGCCGGTGAGCCTGAGATGCTTTTGCTGTTTGGCTGCATTCTTTTGAAGGATCTTTTCTACGATTTCGTTCCGTTTGTCTTCTCTGAGCCGTAGTTCCAGTTCTGCAATTTTTTTACCGATACTTTCCTTTCTCTCAGCGGTTTTCAAAACTATTGCAGGAGCAGGAGCAGGAGCAGGAGCAGGAGCAGGAGCAGGAGCAGGAGCAGGAGCAGGAGCAGGAGCAGGAGCAGGAGCAGGAGCAGGGATAACTCCCTTTGTTGTTCGCAGAGCTTCTAAGTGATCTGGGTTGTAGTTAAGCTGCTTTTGAAGATTTACCCAAGAGTATGCCTTTCCAAGTTTGGATGCCTTGAAAGCGATATCGCGGTATTCGAATGAGAAGCCGTTCATCTTACCGGTAGAAGCAATGTTAGCCGTCCAGCCGACTTCAGCTTCTTCCAGTCGTTTTATAAAAGTTAAAAGATCAGGTGTATCTGCCAAACTTTTATCAAGTATCTGTTGTAGAGCTTCTTTAGGGGAGGGAAGGCCAGTCCGTTCTGCAAGCATCTGTTCATTACGGGAAACTTTTCTTCGCTTCTGTTGCTTTGGTGTAATGGAAGGGGCTGGCTTGGTCACTGTCAGACCGTGAGCGATTTCGAGTTCACTAATGATCCGTGTGCTGATAAGGTTTTCATTCCTACCCAAGTAGAGCTTCCCTCCATTGAGGTCTATGCGACTTGCGATAATGTGTATGTGCTGACCAGCCGGATCGTCATGAAGCACATAGCAACGAACATGAGTATCACTGAATCCCATTCTCTTCATGTAGTCGTCAGCTATCCTTGCCCATTGGTCATTCGATAATGATTCACCATCAGGTAAGCGAAGCGAGTTGTGCCAAACTGGTTTTGCGACATCCTGGCGAAGATGCTTGGTGCTATCGAACTCTGCAATCATTTCATGGGCGGTGTCACCCAGCATATTGCCCCCGATTACGACTGGATCGCATTTATGATGTGCTCCCGGTTTCAATGCGTATTGGACCACACCAGCAAAGTTCTTACCCCTGCGAATCTTCCGCATACCCTTCATTCGGGAGGCTCCATATACTGTCACTTAAAAGATTCGTGCGAAGCTCTTCCAGTTGTCGCTTCACAGCGAACAATTCAGTATGGGTAAGCTGACTGTCCTTGCTTTTACAATCTATATGGGTCGCAATTCGATTTAGCTTTTGCGATATATCAGTTAAAGCTTTCCAGGCTTTGGTATTAATCGTTGGTATAACAGGAGGCAACTTTTGAAGGGAAGCCATGCGAAGCCACTCGCCTTTTTTATAAGAGCCTCGCTTTATATTAAGGAGTTGCAGTTCTTCAACATTCAATCGGACACTGACACAATAGCTTCTTACTGCTTCTGAAGGAATTTTACTTTTATTAAAACTACCACGGCGGGAAGTTTTGGATAGATCTATATCATCGCTATAATTTATCTTATGCATATAAACTCCATTTTGTATGATATTAATTAGTTAGCATAATCCATATGCTTTATATATCACTTATATAACGAATGAGTTTTTTGTCAATCTATAGGATGGATTGTTTTGATTTCTTTTATTGTCTGACTGAAAGGAAGCAAGAAAAGCAAGAGCTTTATAGAACGGTGCAACCGCTTCTATAAATTAGCTCTTGCTTATATTTAGAGGGATTGTTGACTTTGAGATTGAAATTGCTATAACTGTATTTATTAATAATGAGGAGGGTATATGAAGATAGCTTTTTTCCTTGCACTTGTTGCTTCAATCAATTTAAATGTATTGGTTTTTTTTCCGAAGTACTCTGGTTGGTTAGGCATGATGGATTTTTACATAGTGATTTTTTCATTAGGATGGGTTCTTTATCAAGTTAAATATAGTCGCGTAAATAAATAAAAACCCAAGGTGCACTTGTCATTCCAATCGCTACAAATAGAACTAATTTGTAATAAAAGTTATTGTGAGTTATTAAGTCTGGTATTGCAGTATTTGATGGTGTATTATTCATAACAGAAGCCGAAGGTCCATCATTTTTGGGTTCAGCATTCAATTTCTTTTGCTTTATTACCTGGTTTTCTTTATGTCTGTCATTTATAAATTCGACTATTGTTATTAAAGTTTTACCAACAGTTGAAATAAGTATTAAAACTTTTATACCAATTTGATAGAGGTGTTCTGCAATGTACTGCAAATCTGTAAAACTTTTATAAAATTCATAATCGAATAAAAATAAATATAAAGCATAGCTTGCTGATGCAAATAATATTGCATCATTTAATGATTTAACGGATTTACCTCGGTAAATATACCATAGTGCTATAAAAAGACCGCCAGCAATAATAGGGAGGATGCTAATGTAATCAGGGATTATATCGGTGCTTAGAGGTTTTAGATAATGTTTTACGTTCTTGATTAGATAAAATATGCTAATTGAAAGAGCAATTAAACATGCAATAAAGAAAAAAATATTTTTGATGATTATTTTCCATTTTTTTTCTTTATTGGGATAGTTGCTATTGCTATTGCTGTTGCTAATTTCTTCAGTCATATAGTTACCTTGCAAATAACATAAGTACAATAGGATATCTTTCTACAAGATATCCCATAGCTTGTTTCAGTAATTAGGCGAAATTAAAGAAAATATATCTTTTCTTTCTATAAAGATGCCAAGCTCATCATATGGGTTTCCGTAAGCTGAGGCTGAAAGCCAATTAAGACTCGTGATCAAAATGTTGTCATTATCCCATGATAATATTTTTGCATGAGAAATAGGATCTTTCTTCTTCTCTAAAGTAATTCCATTTTTTCTTAAAGAGTTACTCATGTCATCAAGTTGCTGTGAATTGATACCTCCGCTAAGAGATGAGTAATACATGTTAATATTAAGACTGCTATTGGCTGTCATTGATGTTATCAAGGGAGTTAAAATAGGTCTTTCTGCATTATTACTAATTCTATGACTCGCAATAAATATTGATTTTGTTGCTTTGTCTCTTGCATCTAAAACAAAATCATGATGCTCATTTTTTGTGATGATTTTAATTCTTACATTTTTGTTCGCAGAATCTTCTGATGATAAATGCTCACAAGCTTTTTTCAATTCGTATGAAATGGCTGAAATAGATTTGCTTAAGTTGTTAGATACTCTAGATTTTCCTTTAGAAATTATGCTCAAAATATCTAATACTTCAGTCGTCAAGGTATCATTTGTTACGAAAACAGAGCATTCATACCTATTAAATCCACTTGCTAACCAGTTACATGAACCGATGGTTGAACAATATCCGAATTCCATTGTATCGCATACTATAACCTTTGCATGAGAACCTGTTGGATCTGAATGTATTGTAAAAAGGGAGGTTAATCCAAGCTTTATAATTTCTTCTCTATAAGACTTAAGGCCCTCAAGAAATTGGTTATAACTTCCGATACTTCTCTCATCATCGGGTTCTTCTTGGCCCCATAAGATATCAACTTGAACTCCGCGTTTAGCAGCATCAGTTAATTTCTGAAAGATTGATTCAAAGTTTTTTAAGTGTATAAAAGTTGAATGGATAATGATTCTACTAACAGATTTATCGATCATCGCGATAAGATGATCTCGATGGCTGTCTGAACCTGATATTATTCGGAATTCAGTTTCATTAATATAGTGTTCTTCAAATCTATTTTCAAAAGACTCGGTATTATAAGTGCTTATTTTTGAGTTCTTGCTAAGAGAGTCTATATTAGTATTTATTTCACTTCGCTTCATATTAGCTGCAGCGATAATATCTGCGGCTAATTCTTTTGAGATATCAGATGGAACACCCGTTATGTTATCTGCTTCATCAACTTGTGCTATAGCAAAAGTTCTATTTTGATAATAAGGTCTATCATTAGCTCTTTCCTCATACCCTATAACCTCTTCGTCAGTATCTTCAACACAATTTAGAATGTCTGATGTGAACGGTGAATGTTTGGGGTTTTTAATTTTGAGTTCTGTTGATATCGAGTGTTTATTCTTAAGTAATTCATTTGCTCTTGATGTAGGATATATCTGATAGTTTTGATTTCTTGCATTTACTCGATAACATTTTGCTGTGATTGGATCTATTAAAAACTTCCGAGTAGATTCCAGTGGCTCTCTTTCATAAGGGAGTTCCTCACGATTAGCAACACTCCTTCCTTTGCTGGTAATCCTGAAGTTGTATTTAGAATTCAATTCAACTAATTCAACCCAACCCAATTTCATAAATGGCAATATTATTTCAATTATGAGCCGTTGTGGAAGATTAGATTTTAATGATAGCTCTTCTATAGGATAGGGTTGGAGGCTAATCTCTTGAAGTAAAAAATGATCTAAAGCTCCCCATCTATGGCCTTTAAATATTTTGAATTTATGAACTCCATAATGAAAAGGAATTTTAACATATATGTTTTTATTTTTCATTTTTATTTCCTTTGTTTGTTATAAAGTTTGATGTAATTAATGAAAGCTTTCTCTCATTTAAAGACAAATCCAGTTTATCAGTTAGTCTTGGAATAAAATCATATTCTTTTGAGTTCTCTCTGGATATACGATTAGACCAAGCCTTGAGGAGTTCATATGAACCGACTATGATCAATTTGTACTTTGCTCTACTAAGTAAAACATTTATACGGCGTTGATCTGATAAAAATCCTAATGCACTCTTAATTGTGCTTTTACCATTGTTTCGTACTAATGAAATTAAGACAATATCAGCTTCGCCACCTTGGAACGAATCAACAGTAAGGCAATAACCATCATTATCATCTGGTGGAATGTAATTATTTAAAAGTGTTTTGAATTGATTTTTTTTCTTTTCAATTTCAATATGCTTTGAAATTAATTTAACTTGATTTGAGTATGGAGAAAGAATTGCCAACTTTATTTTTTTTGTTGGGTTGGAGTTCTTGTCCAAATCTTTGAGAATATCTATGATTGCCTTACATTCACTTTCGTTTGACCAGATTGGTGTATGCTCTCCTGCTCTGTTACCTTTAGTTTTTTGTACATCTGGTTGACTAATCCATACCAGTGCTGGTGTATTTGTGAGGTGAGATTCCTCTTTTAAGTTAAGTACTGATTGAAAATCTTCTGTAAGATACTTCCTTTCTTTATCTTTATCGGTAACTAATTTGTTGTTATAAAAAACATTTGAAATCACTTCTGCAATATGAGGATGCATACGGTGCTGGACTGACAGCATTGAGGATAATTTATTGTTTCTTTTATAATCTTTTCCCTTTATTTTTTCATACATTACGTCTTGTCTTTCATCATCAATAATAAGAGATTCAAATAGATTTACATATTTGGCTGCCCGTAATCCTATTTCTCTTGCTTGATCATCGGTTATTGATGAAAAGTGACTATTACGCATTAGTTCATTTTTTAATTTAAAATTACTTATGCTGTCAACTTCTTCAAAGGTGTTTTTAAGTTTTGTATTATTGGTTAAAATGTTTCTTAACTCAATTGAACGATACGGTGGCAATTGATTGTGATCACCGATCATTAATCGTCGGTAGGATAATAAAAGTGGGCTTATTAATTCTATACCTGTAACCTTTCCACTTTCTTCCATGATCGACCAATCAAATTGTGCTCTTTCTTTTATCATTCTCTCTACATAATCTGAATTAGTTGTAGCAAATATTAAGCTTGCTGATTTAATTAGTTGATTAATTAGTGGGTATCTCTTTACTGGAGGAGCTTTAAGCAAACTGGAAATATTACTTTTTAAACTTTGATTGGAAGAGTTTTTGTATAAAGGGCTTTCTACGAACTTCCGCAAATATTCTAATCCAGTTTCATCGGCACTGTTTAATATTATATTATCTTCGCCAGATATTTTGTTGCATCTAATAATTATGGGATCATTTGTATGTTTGTTTTCAGTAAGTAAATCTTTGACAACTTCGTGATATAGATGTTGAACGGTTGCATGACTCTGTGCGGTAAAGAGTATCCTGCTATTAGGTTCTTCTTTAAAGATAAATTTAGAAATTGCTTTGACTAAGTGAGTTTTACCTACTCCCGGTGGACCTTGTACAAGGTTCATTGGCAATGTTGATAATACTTTTGTAAAAACTCTTTGTTTAGATTCATCCAATGAGTCCATTATATCTTTTGCAATTATATCTTCATTGCTTACTGTGAGATTTGAATTAGGGGAAGTAATTACATTCATCAATTCGATATGATTTTCAAGCATATCCAATGTATTTGCATGTCTTGTTATTTGGCGCAGAGTTCCTTCAATCGAGTCGGGAACAATATAAAAATTCCTCCATTCTGGAAGAGGTTTTTTAGAGATGAAGCTATATATTTCTTGATTGTCTTGATCTGTTTCATAGCCATAAAACTCTAAAAGAATCTCTTCGTCAACTCTACTGAAATCATTATTGTCTACTAAACTCCAGGATACCTTATCGTTGTTTTCACTACTATTTATAATCTTTTCAAGCCTGACAGATGGTGAGTCGATACTTAGCGACTTAGACAGTTCCTCCGTTGTTTCGTCAAATTTGGGAATGAATTTAAAGATCCATGAGCTAATATTATCTGGTTCGCTTTCTTCACTGATGTTTTCTACAGGGAAAATTTCTGCTTTTGCATATGCGATATTTGTAATATGAACGGCAGTTAGGCCCTCCAATAATCGAAGATGTTCTTCATTTCTTTTGTTTTTAGTTTTACCTATATCTTTGAAAATCATTTCCCAAGACAGTAGGCTTAATGAGTTATCATTACTATTCAAAAATTTCCTGGCTTCGTAATGAGTATAACATGATATATTATTACTATTTAGTTCAATGTAATTATCTTTACCAAAGAATCTATTTGGCAACTCTAAACATGCATATTGTGAATAACCTAAATCCCATGTTTTGTCACTCGTTCGATGGTCAGGTTGAAATGGTGTTAGTACATAAAAAAGTTCTTTCCCTTTCAATACTACATCATATCGATTGTGTTCTGAGGTATTAACAAATAATACTGGTGAATCTGATAAATCTTCGCTTACGAAACTCTTTATTATATCAGAGTCATCTCTGGATATTGTGAATTCACTTTTCTCAAAGATTATTTTTTGTATGCAGTGAAATAGCTCTTTTTTATCTTTGGTATTATCAGATTGTTCATACTTAGTGTTTATTGCTAACCCATGAATAGTTTTCGTTTTTTTATAGAATTCAGTAAGCTCATCAATTATACCATCTAAAAACTGTAGAATATCTTTTTCACCAAGAAGTTCTTTTATAGCATTTTGCTGAATAGGTTGGATTCCTAATAGACTACGAATTATAGCTACTTCACTAATTGTCAGATCGTACTTAGAAATGAAGTATTCTGCTGGGAACTGCAGAGATTTAATTTCATTTATATCTATTTTTAAAAAGTTTGCTATTAAAATTCCTAAATCGATCCAATCTGTAGCAAAAGTTGATATTTTACCGTGTTCACCAACAGGCTCAATTTTAGCTCTGGTAAGTGTAGGCATTCGGATTGACCACTCGAAGCCGGTCAATTGAAAATCGTTATAATCATCTGATTCATAATCATATGTTAGAATTGAATTTTCATCTAAATGTCGATGTAACAACCCTTGCGCATGAAGCAAACCAATAGCATTTGTAATTCTACAGATATTTTTCCAGAATCTGATTCTAACTGCCGGATCTTTTAAACGGGTGAGCCAGTGGCTTTTTCTTGGGAGAGATAATGTTCTTTTATTCAATAAGTAAGAAGTAGGTACTCTACCATCAGAATTTAAAACAAGATAGTACCCTTCATTTGTTTTTTTTGATTCAACAGGATTTACTATATAATCTCCTACTCCAGGATATCCCTTTAACCTTTGTAGTTGTCGTAATTCATGTTGCCAAATACTTTCAAGAACTTGTTCATCACTTGAGGTATTTCTTGGCCAATGTTTGATAATGTAACTCTCTCCATCTTTAAGGGTAAGAATTACTTCAGGAATATTTCTATTTGATTCTGTTTTTAGTAGATTTCTTTCTATAATCTCATAATTATCAAACAGTTTATTTTCACTCATAGACCAACCTTATTCATAAATGCTGTGTGAACTTTACGGATGAGAATTGTACATTTAAATGCTACCGCCCCAACATATGCATGTATGCTGTACATTGTATTTATTGCTAACATAAAAAAACAATATATACAATGAGTTAAGTAGTGTTGTTTGGTTTGGATCAAAAAAAAAGCTTCTGAAATTATTTGACCAGCTATTGCTTAATCTCAGAAGCTAAAACAGGGCTTTAATTGGTTAATGCTGGGTGTATGGTTCTAAGTTGTTCGTTGAAAATAGAGATGCAATCCTAGTAATTACCTTTGTTTATTATGTGTTTTTTAATTATTAAGCTGCAATGGCTTTTAGCCTTTGAGCTTGCACATAATCACTCCACCACTGCATGAGAACCACTCGTTCTGCAAGATAATCTGCGCGATTATATGCGGCAATTATTTCATCTTTCTTCGAGTGAGCAAGGGCCGCTTCTAAGACATCTGTCCTGAACTTACCCGACTCCTCTGAGGCCGTTCGTGCAATAGATCTCATTCCATGGGCTACAAGCTCTCCACCAAAGCCCATACGGATTATGGCCGCATTCGCTGTTTGTTCATGCATATGATTGAGTGGAGCTTTGATACTGGGGAAAACCCACTCTCTGTGCCCACTGATGGCTTTCATTGAATCCAAGACTCGCAAAGCTTCTTTGCTTAGTGGAACTTTGTGAGGCTTCTTCATTTTCATAAACTCAGCCGGGATGTTCCACATCGATTTTTCAGTATCTATATCGGCCCATCTCGCACGAACGGCTTCCCCTGGACGAACCCAGGTCAGCAATTGCCATTCAATCAGCAATCTTGTCTCCATACGAACTGAGGCATTGTTTAACACCATTAGGAAGCGGGGTAACTCGGAAGGGGGTAATGCTGGCATATTCTGTTTTTTAGGCTTACTGAACCGTTGCCCAAGGTTGTCAGCCGGATTGAACTCGATAAGTTCTTCAGTCGCGGCCCAGCGAAATATTTCATTTAATCGGGAAATGATTCGCCGTAAGGTTTCGAGGACTCCTCGTTGCTCAATAGGGTCGAGATGTTGCTTTAAGAGTTTGGGTCGGATCTCATTGATAGGAACCTTACCCAAGCCGGGAAATATATTTCTCTCCAAGCTTCGCCAGATGTCTTCTGCATGGTCTTGTGAGATACCAGAGGTCTTTACCTTCTCATCCAACCATTTCCTTGCCACGGCTTGGAGAGTGTGTTCAGTAGCATTCTTTAAGGCATTAGCTTTATCGTTGTTATGAACTTGGGGATCAATGCCATTAGCAAGCAAGGAAAGGTATTCATCTCGTAAGGCTCTGGCTCTTGCCAGTGTAAGGTGAGGATAGGTCCCAAGGCTCATTTTGGTTCTTTTTTTACTCACTGGCACTGCATACCTGAAATACCAATTCTTCTTTCCTCCTTTCGAGAGGGGAGCGATTCGTAGTATCAAACCATCTCCGTCAAACAAGTTGATTTCTTTGTCGGCTGGTTTGGTGCTTTTGATTTCAGTGTCAGTGAGCTTCTTAGCGATTTTTGCCATTTTGGGACCCTCGGTTTTTGGACCCTTCTTAGTGGGTCCCATTCAGGGTGCCATATGTGATAGTTCTCAGCAATTCTCACTGGACGACAATAGACGTAAAAAAGCCCGCAAGGCTGATTCCATGCGGGCTTAGTAGACTTCATTGTACTTCAAACAACTAAAAAGTGGTGGAGCTGGCGGGAGTTGAACCCGCGTCCGAAATTCCTACATCCTCGGCACTACATGCTTAGTCAGTCTTTACATTCGCTTGCCAGCTGCGGACAGACACGCCACTAACAAACTAGCCTGATTAGATTTAACGCTTCAACCCCAGGCAGGGCATCCACGCGATCTCTTTTGGGTTTGACCTCTCTTTGATCCCCGTCTTAAGAGCGGAAGCTAGGGAGAGAGGGCTCAGAGCAGGTTATTAAGCTGCTAAAGCGTAGTTTTCGTCGTTTGCGACTATTTTTTGCGGCTTTTTACGAGGCCAACCGCCCCTCGGCATGCACCTTGGGTTTCGCAAATCCCGTCGAATCCAGAATCAGCCCCAATGTGTAGGTCAAGTATAACAGATTTGTGAATGTCGTTACCAGCCCCATCACGCAGGATTATTTCAGCAGGGTGGACGAAAAATCAGCATCAACAAGGATATAGCGTAAGGGCCAGCGAGAGCTGGCCCTCGGGGAGGGGAAATTAACGTCCGGCGTGCTTCATAATACGCGCCTTATCCAGCGCCCATTCACGATCTTTCAGGTCGGTACGCTTGTCGTGCTGTTTCTTACCTTTGGCGACGCCGATTTTCACTTTGCACCAGGCGTTCTTCCAGTACAGCGACAGGGCGACGACGGTGTAACCTTCGCGGTTAATGCGGCCGTACAGCGTGTCCAGCTCACGCTGGTTGAGCAGCAGCTTACGGGTGCGCGTCGGGTCGCAGACATAGTGGGTGGAAGCCACGGCCATAGGCGTAAAGTTGGCGCCGAACAGGAAGGCTTCGCCATCCTTCAGGATGACATAGCTATCGCCGATGTTGGCTTTGCCTGCACGCAGGGATTTGACTTCCCAGCCCTGCAGGGCGAGACCAGCCTCGTATTCATCTTCGATAAAGTATTCGTGACGGGCGCGTTTATTCAGCGCAATGGTGGCTGATCCAGGTTTGTGGGCTTTTTTCTTAGTCATAATGTCCTGAAGTCATCGTCTTATACACAGTTACCTCGATCGCATCCTGCGAGGTGTACTGCGCATCTTAGCACGAGTTGCGGCACAGCGTTTTTTTTAGCAGCAGATAAATGATATTATTTGCACTGTGTTTAAATGTGGAACCTGCTATGCCTCAGATTAGCCGTACTGCGCTGGTGCCTTTCAGCGCGGAACAGATGTATCAACTGGTAAACGATGTGAAGTCCTATCCTGATTTTCTGCCAGGCTGCACCGGTAGCCGCGTGCTGGAATTGGGGCCGACGCAAATGACGGCGGCGGTTGATGTGTCCAAAGCCGGCATCAGTAAGACCTTCACCACACGCAATACACTGACCAGCAACCAGAGCATTTTGATGAGCCTGGTGGATGGCCCGTTCAAGAAGCTGATTGGCGGCTGGAAGTTTATTCCGCTGAGCCCCGAGGCCTGCAAAATAGAATTCCATCTCGATTTCGAGTTTACCAATAAACTGATTGAGATGGCTTTTGGCCGGATCTTCAAAGAGCTGGCCGCTAACATGGTGCAGGCGTTCACTTCGCGCGCCAAAGAGGTTTACAGTGCCGGCTAATATTCGTGTTGAAGTCGCCTACGCGCTGCCTGAAAAGCAGTATCTGCAGCGGGTCACCCTGGACGAGGGGGCGACGGTCGAGCAGGCGATTATCGCCAGCGGTCTGCTGGCGCTGCGTGATGACATTGATCTGGCGAAAAACAAGCTGGGTATCTACAGTCGTCCGGTAAAGCTGCATGACGAAGTTCACGACGGCGACCGGGTCGAAATCTATCGACCGCTGATCGCAGACCCGAAAGAGCTGCGTCGCCAGCGGGCAGAGAAAAGCGCCGCAAAGTAACCTGCAGCAGACCGGCTATCAGCCATAAAAAAAGCGCTCACCGAGCGCTTTTTGCTTTTCCGGGCCTTACTGACTGGTCAGCGCAGGCTTGTTATCAATGTTAGTCAACACACCGCCGCTGTTGAAGGTCAGGGTCAGGGTCTGCTGAGTCACTTTCTGGTGGCCCGGCTCCTGACGGAAGACATAGAACCAGGTATTGGTGCCGAACGGATCCGTCATCATTGGCGTCCCCAGAGCATAAGCTACCTGCTGTTGCGTCATACCGACACGAATTTTTGCTACATCGTTTGGTGCCAGATAGTTACCCTGGTTGATGTCAGGACGGTAAACCACTCGTTCCAGAGTGGAACAGCCTGCGGTCAACATAAGAAGAACCGCTGCGGCAGCAGTCAGCGTTTTACAGCGCATAGTGATTTGATTCCTTTTTGGGCCCGAGCAGTACGTGGCTCATCTGTAATATGCCGATAATAATAGACCTTCGCGCCGTTGGAAACCTCCGGCTGCAGGTCAGCAGGCAATTTGCTGTTCACTATGACCCTGTGAAAATCAAAAAGTTTACGCCGCAAGCAACTCTTTCGCGTTCGCCAGGGTGTTGCGCGTGACTTCGCTGCCGCCCAGCAGACGGGCCAGCTCCTGCAAGCGAGCCCGTTTATCCAGCGGCTGCATATGGGTTTCGGTCATCTCGCCATCGGTCTCTTTGCAGACAAAGAAATGATGGTGGCCGCAGCCTGCGACCTGCGGCAGGTGGGTCACGCACATCACCTGCGTGGACTCGCCCAGCTGGCGCAGCAGCTTGCCGACCACGGCGGCGGTCGGGCCGCTGATACCGACGTCCACTTCGTCGAAAATCAGCGCTGGGGTTTCCATTTTACGCGCGGTGATCACCTGAATCGCCAGCGCAATGCGCGACAGTTCGCCGCCGGAGGCCACTTTGGCGATTGGCTGCAGCGGCTGACCGGGGTTAGTGGTGACGCGGAACTCAATATGGTCGGCGCCGTCGGCGGTGAGATGGCGTTCATCGAACGCGACCTCAATCGCGAAGACCCCGTGCGGCATCGAAAGTGAGTGCATACTTTCGGTGATAAGCTGGGTCAGCTCGTCGGCGCTGGCCTGGCGCAGGGCATGCAGCTGGCGCGCGGTCTCCAGCGCCAGCTGATGATGTTCGACCACCTGCTGGCTGAGGGATTCCAGCGAGCCGGCGCTGTCGTCCAGCAGGCGCTGCTCTTCCAGCATCGCCTGATAAACCGCCGGCAGCTCTTCCGGCATCACCTGATGTTTACGCGCCAGCGCGATTTGTCGGGAAATCCGTTGCTCAAGTTCAAACAGACGGTTCGGATCGAGATCCAGACGGTCATGGTAGTGGCGCAACTCGTCGCTGGCCTCGCTGAGCTGAATGGCCGCCTCTTCCAGCATATCCAGGACGCCGGAAAGCTTGCTGTCCATGCCCACCAGCTCGCTGACCAGCTGCTTCGCGGTATAAAGCTGGCTCTGCAGATTGGCCTCTTCGCCGTCCGCCAGTACCGTAAGGGCGTGCTGGCAGGTGCTGAGCAGCTGGCCGCTGTTGGCCAGGCGCTTGTACTCTTCGTCAATCTGCTCAAACTCTCCCGCCAGCGGGTTAAATTCGTTCAGTTCTTTAAGCTGGTACTGCAGCAGATCGGCGCGGGCGGCACGCTCCTGGCTCTGCTGCTGATGCTGGGCCAGCTCGCGGCAGCTCTGGTGCCACTGGCGATAGTGCTCGGCCATACGCTGAGTGAGCGCATACTCACCGGTATAGCCGTCAAGCAGCGTTTTCTGGTGTTCGGGTTTGGTCAACAGCTGGTGCGCATGCTGGCCATGGATCTGGATCAGCAGCTGGCCCAGCTCGCGCAGCTGCGAGAGCGGGACGGCGGTACCGTTGATGAAGCCGCGCGAGCGGCCGTCGGCGCTGATCACCCGGCGAAGTAAACACTCACGCCCGCTCTCCAGCTGGTTCTCTTCCAGCCAGCGCTGGGCGGCCGGGGTATCTTTCAGCGCGAAGCGCGCGCACAGGTCGGCACGGGTAGCGCCGCGACGCACCATGTCGGCTTCCGCTCTGCCGCCGAGGCACAGCCCCAGCGCGTCGATGGCAATGGATTTCCCGGCGCCGGTTTCCCCGGTGATGGCGGTCATACCGCTGTGGAAATCAATTTCCAGTTCACGAACGATAGCAAAATTACTGATGGTGAGTTGCGCCAACATAGCTGCCTTCCTGTATGAAAAACCAATACTGTGTTTTCGTACAGTATAGACTGGTTTTTTATCCAGTAAAGAGGCAGCGATGTAAATCAGAACAATTTTTTCGACCAGCCGAGCTTGGTGCTTAATGTATTGAAATAGCTGTAGTCTTTGGGATGAATCAGATTGAGGTGGTAATCGCAGCGGCGGATGAGGACATCTTCGCCATCCTGGATCGGCAGGGCAATCTGACTGTCGCAGCTGATCTCCAGATCGCTGCAGCGGTGAGAGAAGCGCAGGCGGATGGTGCTGTCGCCGTTGATCACCAGCGGTCGCGCCGAGAGGGTGTGCGGGAACATCGGCACCAGGGTGATGGCGTCCAGCGACGGGGTGAGGATCGGGCCGCCGGCCGACAGCGAATAGGCTGTGGAGCCGGTCGGGGTGGAGATTATCAGGCCATCGGAGCGCTGGGAGAAGGCGAAGACTTCATCGATATAGACTTCGAACTCAATCATATGCGCCACTTTGCCGGGGTGCAGCACCACTTCGTTGATGGCGGTGCTGATGCGTTTCTGGCAATCCTGCTGGCACACCTGGGCCTCCAGCAGAAAGCGTTTCTCGGCGATGTAGTGGCCTTCCAGCACGTCGGCGAGCTGCTGCAGGGCGTTGTCCGGGTCCAGGTCGGTGAGAAAGCCGAGGTTGCCGCGGTTAATGCCGATGACGTTAATGTCATAACGGGCCAGAGTCCGCGCCGCGCCGAGCATATTGCCGTCGCCGCCCACGACCACCGCGAGGTCGGCCTGTTGGCCAATCTCCGCCAGCGTGCCGGTTTTCACGTTGCTGAGCTGGAGTTCATGGGCGATCTGCTGTTCAACCAGCACTTCATACCCTTTGCTGCACAGCCAGCGCCAGAGCATTTCATGTGTGGTCAGGGCGGTGGGGTGACGAGGATGTCCCACAATGCCGATACACTTGAAATGGTTCTTCATGATCTGGATGTCCTTGCGTTAAATGAAATAGTGACAATCTGTCCGCTTCCCTTGAAACCCGGAAACTGATCCCCATAATAAGCGAAGTTAGCGAGATGAATGCGAAAAAAACGCGGAGAAATTCATGAGTAGTAAAGAACAGAAAACGCCTGAGGGGCAAGCCCCGGAAGAAATTATCACGGAGCAGCACGACGACGTTGAGGCGGTAGAGCCTGAAGTTTCGGCTGAGCAGGTGGATCCGCGCGATGAAAAAATTGCGAATCTGGAAGCCCAGCTGGCTGAAGCGCAGAAACGTGAACGTGAAGTGATGCTGCGTGCCAAAGCCGACGAAGATAACCTGCGTCGTCGTACCGAGCAGGATATCGAGAAAGCGCACAAATTCGCGCTGGAAAAATTCGTCAATGAACTGCTGCCGGTGATCGACAGCCTGGACCGCGCGCTGGAAGTGGCCGACAAGGCTAACCCGGAGCTGGCGCCGATGGTGGAAGGGATCGAACTGACCCTGAAATCTATGCTGGACGTAGTGCGTAAGTTCGGCGTGGAAGTGATCGCCGACACCAACGTTCCGCTGGATCCGAACGTCCACCAGGCCATTGCGATGGTCGAGTCTGAAGATGTGGCGGCGGGCAACGTGCTGGCCGTGATGCAGAAAGGTTATACCCTGAACGGCCGTACTATTCGCGCCGCGATGGTGACGGTAGCGAAAGCGAAATAACGCTTGCTGCCTTGCTCAACGGCTGCCTGCGGGCGGCCGTTTTTTGTGTCATCGCTCCCGGCGCGAGATAAAAAAACGGCGGGCCGCAGCCCACCGTGATATTACTTCCTTCGCTCGCGCTACTCCGCGACGCTCTCGCGTAATGATTTCACCGGCATCACTTTCACCTGTTTGATCATGTTGTCCTGCACGTCGAGGATATCTATATCGTACTGCTCAATGCGCACGCGGGTGCCCGGGACCGGGATCTCTTCCAGCGCTTCGAGGATAATACCGTTGACGGTGCGTGCTTCATCTTCCGGCAGGTGCCAGTTAAACGCTTTGTTGATTTCGCGAACGTTGGCGCTGCCGTCGATAATCACCGTGCCGTCGTTAAGCGGGGTCACTTCCTCCGCCAGGGTGGGTGACATGGAGGTGGTGAAGTCGCCGACAATCTCTTCAAGAATATCTTCTACGGTGACAAGCCCCTGAATATCGCCGTATTCATCGACCACCAGACCGACTTTCTTTTTATTGCGCTGAAATTTCACCAGCTGGGTGCTGAGCGGCGTGCCTTCCGGCACAAAGTAGATCTCATCTGCCGCCCGCAGCATGATCTCTTTTGTGAACTCTTTCTTCTCCGTCATCAGACGGTAGGCTTCGCGAACGCGCAGCATGCTGATGGCATCGTCCAGCGAATCGCGGTAGAGCACGATGCGGCCATGCGGGGAGTGGGTCAGCTGGCGGACGATAGATTTCCAGTCATCATTGATATCGATGCCGACAATCTCATTGCGCGGCACCATGATGTCGTTAACGCTGACCTTCTCCAGGTCCAGCACCGACAGCAGCATATCCTGATTGCGTCGTGAGATTTGTGAACGGGATTCATTCACAATCGTGCGCAGTTCATCTTTGCTCAGGGCGCTGCTGATGACGGTATCGGTGCGGATGCCCATCATGCGCATCAGTATGCGGGTGATGGTATTCAGCAGCCACACCAGCGGCATCATCAGCACCTGCAGGGGCGCCAACAGGAAGCTGCTGGGGTAGGCAACCTTTTCCGGATAGAGGGCGGCGATGGTCTTCGGCAGCACTTCGGCAAATACCAGCACCACAAAGGTAAGTACGCCGGTGGCGATCGCGACGCCGGCGTCGCCGTACAGGCGCATGCCGACGATGGTGCCCAGCGCCGAGGCGAGAATGTTGACAAGGTTATTGCCGATCAGCACAAGGCTAATCAGGCGGTCCGGCTTGCGCAGCAGCTTCTCCACGCGCTTGGCGGGGCGGTTGCCTTGTTTCGCCATGTGGCGCAACCGGTAGCGGTTCAGCGTCATCATGCCGGTTTCGGAGCCGGAGAAATAGGCAGAGATAATCACCATGACGATCAGCGTTATGATCAGCGTGGTGGTGGAGATATGTTCCACGTAGGATTCCTTAAAAGACTTAGCTCACGAACTGTTGCAGCACGCGGCTACCAAAATAGGCCAGCGTCAGCAGACCGGCGCCAGCGACGCTGAACCAGACCACGCGACGTCCGCGCCACCCTTCATGATAGTGGCCCCACAGCAGGACGATATAGACGAACCACGCAATAATCGACAGCACCGCTTTATCAATGTTTTCGCTGCTGAACAGATTGTGCATATAGAACAGGCCGCTGCACAGCGTCAGAGTCAGCAGCACTACGCCGACCTGAGTGATGTGGAACATTTTGCGCTCAATGCTCATCAGCGGCGGCATTTCGCTGCTGAAGGCCAGCTTTTTGTTCTTTAACTGGTAGTCGATCCACGCCAGCTGTAGCGCATACAGCGCGGCAATGATCAGCGTGGCGTACGAGAAGAGCGACAGGCCGATATGCACCAGCATCCCCGGAGTGGTTTCCAGGTGGGTGATATATTCGTTAGGCACGAAGGTGGCGAAGGCCAGGTTGATCAGCGCGAAGGCATAGACGATAGGCAGCAGCAGCCAGCCGCGATTGCGCGAGGCCACGATAGTCATCACCGTACAGATCATCAGGCTCACCAGCGACCCGACGTTCAGTAAGCTGAGGTTTTGCCCGCTCTCGCCGCCGGGGAATATCCGTGCTTCCAGCGCAAAAGCATGGCAAATCAACGCGATAGTCGCAGATAAAATCGCCATTCGCCGCCAGCTGCTGTTTTTTTGCAGCAAGCCGGGGATAATCAGCGCGAGGCTGAGGGAGTAGGCGACAAGGGCGAGTAGAGCAAAAACAGGCATAGGTGTCGGCTGTTGGCTAAATAAGAAAGAGAAGCAGTATAACGTCAGCAGGCCTCTGCTCCAACCGTTGCAGCACATTCAGATTGATGTCGTGTTATACTCCGCCACATTCGTTTTGTGTGTCGCTGCGGCGACCGACCGTTTCCACCTCAGGCGAGAGACAATGTTTGATAATTTAACCGATCGTTTGTCGCGTACGCTGCGCAACATTAGCGGCCGCGGACGCCTTACAGAAGACAATATTAAAGACACCCTGCGCGAAGTGCGCATGGCGCTGCTGGAAGCGGACGTTGCGCTTCCGGTGGTACGAGACTTCATTAGCCGCGTCAAAGAGAGCGCGGTCGGCCATGAAGTCAATAAAAGCCTGACCCCGGGTCAGGAGTTCGTCAAAATCGTCCGCAACGAGCTGGTGGCGGCGATGGGCGAAGAGAACCAGACCCTCGACCTGGCGGCGCAGCCGCCGGCGGTGGTGCTGATGGCGGGCCTGCAGGGTGCCGGTAAAACCACCAGCGTCGGTAAGCTGGGGAAATTCCTGCGCGAGAAGCACAAGAAGAAAGTGCTGGTGGTCTCCGCGGACGTTTACCGCCCGGCGGCGATCAAACAGCTGGAGACCCTGGCCGAGCAGGTCGGCGTCGACTTCTTCCCGTCCGACGTCGGGCAGAAGCCGGTTGATATCGTCAACGCGGCGCTGAAAGAAGCGAAGCTCAAATTCTACGACGTGCTGCTGGTGGATACCGCCGGTCGTCTGCACGTTGACGAAGCGATGATGGACGAAATTAAGCACGTCCACGCCGCCATTAATCCGGTTGAAACCCTGTTCGTCGTCGATGCGATGACCGGCCAGGATGCGGCGAATACCGCTAAAGCCTTTAACGAAGCGCTGCCGCTGACCGGCGTGGTGCTGACCAAAGTGGACGGCGACGCCCGCGGCGGCGCGGCGCTGTCGATTCGCCATATTACCGGTAAGCCGATTAAATTCCTCGGCGTCGGCGAGAAAACCGAAGCGTTGGAACCGTTCCATCCGGACCGCGTCGCCTCCCGCATCCTCGGCATGGGCGACGTGCTGTCGCTGATCGAAGATATCGAGAGTAAAGTCGACCGCGCGCAGGCCGAGAAGCTGGCCTCCAAGCTGAAGAAAGGCGACGGCTTCGACCTCACCGACTTCCTGGAGCAGCTGCGCCAGATGAAAAACATGGGCGGCATGGCCAGCCTGATGGGCAAGCTGCCGGGTATGGGCCAGATCCCGGACAACGTCAAAGCGCAGATGGACGACAAAGTGCTGGTGCGTATGGAAGCGATCATCAACTCGATGACCCTGAAAGAGCGCGCTAAGCCGGAAATCATCAAAGGTTCACGTAAGCGCCGTATCGCCGCCGGCTGCGGGATGCAGGTGCAGGATGTGAACCGTCTGCTCAAGCAGTTCGACGACATGCAGCGCATGATGAAGAAGATGAAGTCGAAAGGCGGCATGATGAAGATGATGCGCGGGATGAAAGGGATGATGCCTCCAGGTTTCCCGGGCCGTTAAAAACAAGGGCATAAGGCTATCTTGTTTGTCATTTTAGCGCAGAGGTGTGCGCGCCATCCTCACGTACGACGTGTACGTTCCGGTGGCTGCGCGCACGCCGGCAGCGAACTGACTGCACCGCCGACTGCCTTTTACAGCAGACTTATCAACTGCTGATTGCATTTTCCCCAGAAATCAGTAAAATTTTCGGGCTTTTAATATGACACCGGGCTCCGTTCCTCGATGGGGCCCGGTTGTTTTATTCACACAAGAGGATGTTATGGTAACTATTCGTTTAGCACGTCACGGCGCTAAAAAGCGTCCGTTCTACCAGGTTGTTGTCACCGACAGCCGTAATGCACGCAACGGTCGCTTCATCGAGCGCGTTGGTTTCTTCAACCCGATCGCTAACGGTGCGGAAGAAGAAACTCGCCTGGATCTGGATCGTATCGCTCACTGGGTTGGCCAGGGCGCTACTGTTTCCGATCGCGTTGCCGCGCTGATCAAAGCCGCTAACAAAGCAGCTTAATCTGTCACGGTGGTCATGATGAGCAAGCAACACACCGCACAAGCACCTGTTGATCCGATCGTATTGGGGAAAATGGGTTCTTCCTACGGTATCCGTGGTTGGCTCAGAGTGTTTTCCTCCACCGAAGACGCCGAAAGCATTTTTGACTATCAGCCCTGGTTAATCCAGAAGGCGGGTCAGTGGCAGGTTGTTGAGCTGGAAAGCTGGCGCCACCACAATCAGGACATCATCATCAAGCTGAAAGGCGTTGACGATCGTGATGCCGCGAATCTACTGACTAATTGCGAAATTATCGTGGATTCATCGCAGTTGCCGGAGCTGGAAGAGGGTGACTACTACTGGAAAGACCTGATGGGCTGCCAGGTAGTGACGACGGAAGGCTATAGCCTCGGTAAAGTCATCGATATGATGGAAACCGGGTCTAATGACGTGCTCGTCATCAAGGCAAACCTGAAAGATGCATTTGGTATCAAGGAGCGGTTGGTTCCGTTCCTCGATGGGCAGGTTATCAAGAAAGTCGATCTCACTACGCGTACTATCGAAGTAGATTGGGATCCTGGTTTTTAAATTCTCCGGATAAACGGTAAAAGACGGCGCTATGTGGATTGGCATAATTAGCCTGTTTCCTGAAATGTTCCGCGCAATTACCGATTACGGGGTAACTGGCCGGGCAGTAAAAAATGGCCTGCTGAGCATCGAAAGCTGGAGTCCTCGCGACTTCACGCATGACCGGCACCGTACCGTGGACGATCGTCCTTACGGCGGCGGACCGGGGATGCTAATGATGGTGCAACCCTTACGGGATGCCATTCATGCAGCAAAAGCCGCGGCAGGTGAAGGCGCGAAGGTGATTTATCTGTCACCTCAGGGACGCAAGCTTGATCAAGCGGGCGTCAGCGAACTGGCAACGAATCAGAAACTGATTCTGGTGTGCGGTCGTTACGAAGGGATAGACGAGCGCGTAATCCAAACCGAAATTGACGAAGAATGGTCAATCGGCGATTACGTTCTCAGCGGTGGTGAGTTACCGGCAATGACGCTGATTGACTCCGTTTCCCGGTTCATTCCGGGAGTACTGGGCCATGAAGCATCGGCAACGGAAGATTCCTTTGCTGATGGGTTGCTGGATTGCCCCCACTATACCCGTCCTGAAGTGTTAGAAGAGATGGAAGTACCGCCAGTATTGCTGTCGGGAAACCATGCTGAGATACGTCGCTGGCGTCTGAAGCAGTCGCTGGGCCGCACCTGGCTTAGAAGACCTGAACTTCTGGAAAACCTGGCTCTGACTGAAGAGCAAGCAAAGCTGCTGGCGGAGTTCAAAACTGAACACGCGCAACAGCAGCATAAACATGATGGGCAGGCGTGAGCCCCCAATATCAGTTTACCCAGGATAAGAGATTAAATTATGAGCAACATTATTAAGCAACTTGAACAAGAACAGATGAAGCAGGACGTACCTTCCTTCCGTCCGGGTGATACCGTGGAAGTGAAAGTATGGGTTGTTGAAGGTTCCAAAAAACGTCTGCAGGCATTCGAGGGCGTGGTTATCGCTATTCGTAACCGCGGTCTGCACTCTGCATTCACTGTTCGCAAAATTTCCAACGGCGAAGGCGTTGAGCGTGTCTTCCAGACTCACTCTCCGGTAGTTGACAGCATTGCTGTTAAACGTCGTGGTGCTGTACGTAAAGCTAAACTGTACTACCTGCGTGAGCGCACTGGTAAGTCTGCTCGTATCAAAGAGCGTCTTAACTAAGATTCGCTTTCGCGACATCCTGACAAAAAGGGCTGGCCTCAGGGCCGGCCCTTTTTTTATCTTTGTTGTAACCATCGTGATTTAAATCATTTACAATACGCCCTCTATTCGGAGGGGCGGTGGTCAGTAACAGTTTTCAGCAAACGACACCTAAACGGCGAGCCGCCTGGCTGGCGCTGTTGGCGATCCTGCTGATCGTGGTGGCCCCCCTGATCTCCGTCTCCCTGCAAAAAGACCCTATGAGCGCCATGCCCGGCATGCACCACGCCATGATGATGGACAGCTCGCCAGCGAGTATGGCGCAGATGCCCGGCCACGATATGGCGATGATGCACAGCACAGACGGCGCTACGCCTACCGGACACGAACTGCCGCTGGACCATGCCGAAGCCTGTGGCTATTGCGTGCTGTTAGCCCATGTCCCAGGGCTGATTTTCGCGCTGGCGCTGTTCGTCGCCATGCTCCTGCGGCGCATTCGCCTGCCGGCTTCTCGCCCGGTATTAAAACACTGGCGCTACTTTCCCTGGCTCTACCCCGAAACCCGCGCCCCGCCGCGGCTGTCTGCTTTTTCCCTTTCATAAAAATCAATCTGCGCACCGCGCAACGACCTCTTTTGCTTTAAAAAAAGGAAAAGTATGACAACCTGCACCTCGCGCGCGGCATGGCTGAACCTGCTGCGTCGCCTCCATTTCTATATCGGGCTGTTTATCGGACCGTTTATCTTTGTCGCAGCCCTGACCGGTACGCTTTATGTGGCGACGCCGCAACTGGAGAACTGGCTCTATCACGATGCGCTGTATGGCCTTCCCGAAGGCACCCCGCAACCGCTCAGCGCCCAGATTGCGCTGGCCGAGGAAGCGACCCAGGGTAATCTGCGGCTGCTGGCGGTGCGTCCGGCCCCCGCGGTGGGCGAGACCACCCGCATTATGTTTGCCGATCCGCGTCTCGGGGAGTCGGAATCCCGGGCCATTTTTGTCGATCCGATCGCGCTGCGGGTGAAGGGCGATATGACGGTCTACGGCACCAGCGGCATCCTGCCGCTGCGTCAGTGGATTGACTATGCGCATCGTTCGCTGCTGTTGGGCGACAGCGGGCGGCTCTACAGCGAACTGGCTGCCTCATGGATGTGGGTGGCCGCGCTGGGGGGCATTGCCCTGTGGGCGATGACGCGTCCAAAACGGCGGATCAGTAACGCCCTGCAGAATCATCGTCGGCTGCACGTGACGCTGGGCTGGAGTTTACTGCTGGGCATGCTGCTCTTCTCCGCCACCGGCCTGACCTGGTCGCAATGGGCCGGCGGCAATGTTGATAAAATGCGGGCGGCTTTCGGCTGGTGGACGCCGCAGGTCAATACCCTGCTGCACGGTGAGGCACCGATGGCACACGATCCCCATGCCGGGCATCACAGGGAGGCGATGGCCATGACCCAGCATCAGCCCGCGCAGTTTGACCGGGCACTGGCGGTGGCCCGTCAGGCGGGGCTGAACGCCAGCCGGCTGGAGATCCGTCCCCCGGTATCAGACGGACGCGCCTGGACGGTGAATGAGATCGACCGCCGCTGGCCGACGCAGGTGGATGCGGTAGCGATCGATGGCGCCACGATGGAGGTGGTGGATCGCACCCATTTTGCCGACTTTCCTCTGATGGCGAAACTTACCCGCTGGGGCGTCGATTTCCATATGGGGATCCTCTTCGGTCTGGCGAATCAACTGCTGCTGGTGGGGTTTGGCTGTGCGCTGTGCGTAACCATCGCCGTGGGGTACCGGCTGTGGTGGATGCGCCGTCCGCCTCAGGCCGTCTGGGATCCGGCGCATTCGCTGCTGCGGGCGTGGCTGTCGCTCGCCTGGCCTGCCCGTGGGCTGGTGCTGGGGATAGCGTTAGCCCTGGGTCTGGCCATGCCGTTGATGGGCATCAGCCTGGTGTTGTTCATTGCCGTTGACTACCTGCGCTGGCGCGCGGCAACGGCAATGAGGATGGCGAAGTCCAGCGATTAAGCGGACGTTTACGGCGTGCTGATGACCACCGTAACCCGGCGGTTTTCAGCGCGCCCGGCCGCGGTGTCGTTGCTGGCGATCGGGTATTTTTTGCCAAGGCCGCGGGTGACTAAATTACTGCGCGGGATATGGGCGCCTTCCGCCCAGGCATCGGCTACGCTGTTGGCCCGCTTAAGCGACAGGGCTTCGTTATAGCTATCCTCACCATAATTATCGGTGTGGCCTTCAAGGCGGCTATGCGTTATCCCGGTTGTCGCCAGCCGCGAGGCCATTTGGGTGATCTGCTGGCGGCTGTCGGGACGTAGTCGGTAGTCATTCTTGTCAAACAGGATGCTATCGGATAAGCCCAGGGACCAATCGCCGTTGCTTTCAGTGAAGCCGTAAGATTTCATTGCCGCCACCTGCTCGGGGGTAAATTTTCCCTGAGGAGCCTGGCAACCTGTCAAAAGCGCCGCCGCCATCAGGGCGGGGGCGAAATATTTCGTGATCATAATGCGTCCTTTATTATTTCAGCGTCTGCTGGATACGTTGGTTTTTCATCCGATACATATTCTGATCGGCAAGTTCTTGCAGTGATTCCGCAGTGGCGTGCTCCCACGCCAGGGCATAACCGACGCTCAGCGAGAGCGTGGCGCTATGGCCATTGTGCAGATTGAATGGCGGAAGAAATTGTTCCGACAGCGCCTGGCACAGGGCCTGGACTTCTGCTTCCGAGCGCACCTCGCGCAGCAGAACGGCAAACTCATCGCCGCCGAGACGCCACGCCAGATGGCGTTTACCGGCGAAAGTCATCAGGCGGCTGGCGACTTCCATCAGCACTTTATCGCCCGCCGCATGTCCCCAGTTGTCGTTGATCAATTTGAAGTTATCGCCATCGAGAAACAGTAACGCTGAGGTCTGGTGATCCACTTCATTTTTCATCAGCTCGGCAAGCGCGTTGCGAAAGGCGGCGCGGTTAGCCAGGCCGGTCAACGGATCGTGTAACGAGCTGCGCAACAGCTGAGCATTTTTGGCCTGCAGCTGGCGCTGCCAGTCCTCCATCTCCCCCAGCAGACTGTTAAAGTCCTGGGCAAACAGATGGAACTCCTCGATACGCTCCTCCGGCACCCGCCGGGAGAAGTGGCGGTTTTCGCGAATATCATGCACGACCTCGGTGATGCTCTGCAGGGCGGCGACGATCCCCCGGTGCAGGGAGTGGGTCAGCAGCAGGCCGATAAACGAGGCGAGCAGAATGCTGCCTGTCAGTACCAGAATCGAGATGCCCAGAAAGTGGCTAATTAGTTCATCAAGCGCGGTTAGTCGCAGCTCGCCGATTTGTTTGCCCTGGTGCCAGATGGGCTGCACCGTGGGCTCCGGAAACAGCCATTTACTGATAAGGCCGCTCACTTGTTCTTTGTTGGCCAGCGGTTCGTGGCGCCATGCGGCGAAGGGCTGCTTCTGGCCGTTGAGCACGATTGCCTGGGAAATCTGCCCTTGCTTCCCCAGCGAAGTGAGGGTCTCCTCTGCTGCCGCGCTGTCGCCAAACACCAGGGCGGCTTCGAGACTGCGGCCCATGGTCGCGGCAGTGAGCTCAAGGTTTTTCTGCGCGTACTGCTTGAGCGTGAAGATAGAGGCCGTGCTCAGCAGCAGCCAGACCAGCGTCATGGAAATCACCACGCTTATCACGCTAATGCGACGCAGCGCGCGTTTGAACGTCGGGCGCGATGTCTGTGAAAAGTCCTTATTCATGTGGTTTCTTCCGGGCAAGCATCAGGACGTCCGGGTTAACCCGAACCCCGCTGTGCGTCAGAACGTCCAGATTAACGGAGAAGCGGACCCTGTCGTCGTTGATGATCAGGCAAAACGCGCTACCAATTGAGCAATCCGTATTTTGTTCTGCGATGAGTAACAGCGGCCTCGAGCCATAGCGGCGAGTTAATTCCGACTGTTGGGTCGGCGATTCGCTGCCAAAATAAAAACCATCGCAGGTTGTTTTTAACGCTTCTTCACTATTACGTACTATCACCGGTTGATAGGGCAATGCATCCGGATCTTCATGAGCCAGGCTATGGGTGAAGCGTGATGAAGCAAAAATGCACAGCTTCGGCGCCCCTGTTAATGACGGCCAACGGGTATAGGTCACGATCCCGGAAACAATCGCGCGAACATGTTCTGAAGGTCCGGCAGCAAAAACAGGAGATACCGCGATGAGAAAAAATACAGTCAATAAAAGACGGTGTAATACTGTCATTAACGCTTCCGTCAAATTCGCCCTGGCGCGGGAAAAGCCGCTGCCGATGCCCGGCGAAGAATATCACTGATAGCAAAACCCGTCATTAGATGCGCCCTTTGCTTTGGGACAAATCTCACCAGGATTTTTCGTAATGCCGATGGCTCTGATGAGCCATTTTGGCGCGATTTTGCTATGTGTAAATATTTTTGTACGGATAATGCCGTGGTAAGTGCCAATTAATTTATTGGTGTAAAGTAAAATTTACGGAATATGGATTGAATTCTTTACTTTGTATGGTATCGTTACGTCATGCCCGCTGAGGCAACCCCTATCGCAAACGAGCTACACAGGATCGCAATCATGCAAAAAGACGCGCTGAATAACGTACATATTACCGACGAACATGTGTTAATGACCCCGGAGCAACTGAAGGCGGAATTCCCCCTGAGCGTTGAACAGGAAGCGCAGATCGCGCACGCCCGTGAAACCATCTCCGATATCATCGCCGGCCGCGATCCGCGCCTGCTGGTGGTTTGCGGTCCTTGCTCCATTCACGATCCGGAAGCTGCGATCGAATATGCTCGTCGGTTTAAAGCCCTTGCCGCAGAGGTCAGCGATAGCCTCTACCTGGTGATGCGCGTCTATTTTGAAAAACCCCGTACTACCGTCGGCTGGAAGGGGCTGATTAACGACCCGCATATGGATGGTTCGTTTGATGTTGAAGGCGGCCTGAAGATTGCGCGTCGTCTGCTGGTCGAGCTCGTGAATATGGGACTGCCGCTGGCGACGGAAGCGCTGGATCCCAACAGCCCGCAGTACCTTGGGGATCTGTTCAGCTGGTCCGCCATCGGCGCGCGAACCACGGAATCTCAGACGCACCGCGAAATGGCCTCTGGTCTTTCCATGCCGGTAGGCTTTAAAAATGGCACCGACGGCAGCCTGGCCACGGCCATCAACGCCATGCGCGCCGCGGCGATGCCGCACCGTTTCGTCGGTATCAACCAGGCCGGGCAGGTCTGCCTGCTGCAAACGCAGGGTAACCCGAACGGCCATGTGATCCTCCGCGGCGGTAAGGCGCCAAACTACGGTCCGGACGATGTGGCGAAATGCGAAAAAGAGATGGCGCAGGCGGGACTGAAGCCGTCGCTGATGGTAGATTGCAGTCATGGGAACTCCAATAAAGATTTCCGCCGCCAGCCGGCCGTGGCTGAATCCGTTGTCGCGCAGATTAAAGATGGCAATCGCTCCATTATCGGCCTGATGATTGAGAGTAATATCCACGAGGGCAATCAGTCCTCTGAACAGCCGCGTGAGGCGATGAAATACGGCGTTTCGGTAACGGATGCCTGCATCAGCTGGGAAACCACCGATGCGCTACTGCGTGAACTGGATAAGGATCTCCGCGGCCACCTGGCGGCCCGTTTGGTGTAAGAGGAAAGTATGGTTGCTGAACTGACCGCGTTACGCGATCAAATTGATGAAGTAGATAAAGCGTTGCTTAGCCTGCTGGCTAAGCGCCTGGAACTGGTGGCCGAAGTCGGCGAGGTGAAGAGCCAGTATGGCCTGCCGATTTACGTCCCGGAACGCGAGGCGGCGATGCTCGCCTCCCGGCGAGAAGAGGCGGCTGCGCTCGGCGTTCCGCCGGATCTGATCGAGGACGTTCTGCGTCGCGTGATGCGCGAATCCTATTCCAGCGAAAACGACAAAGGCTTCAAAACCCTTTACCCGAATCTGCGGCCGGTAGTGATCGTCGGCGGCGGCGGGCAGATGGGGCGTCTGTTTGAGAAGATGTTAACGCTGTCCGGCTACCAGGTGCGCATTCTGGAAAAAGAGGACTGGGCGCGGGCGACGGATATCGTCGCCGATGCCGGCATGGTCATTGTCAGCGTGCCGATTCACACCACCGTGGAGACGATCGCCAGGCTGCCGCCGCTGCCGGCGGATTGCATTCTGGTCGACCTTGCCTCGGTTAAAGCAGAGCCGCTGCAGGCGATGCTGGCGGCGCATCAGGGCCCGGTACTCGGCCTGCACCCGATGTTCGGTCCGGACAGCGGCAGCCTTGCCAAGCAGGTGGTAGTCTACTGCGATGGCCGCCAGCCAGAGGCCTATCAGTGGTTCCTCGAGCAAATTCAGGTCTGGGGCGCGCGCCTGCATCGCATCAGCGCGGTGGAGCACGATCAGAACATGGCCTTTATTCAGGCGTTGCGCCACTTTGCCACCTTCGCCTATGGGCTGCATCTGGCGGAAGAGAATGTGCGCCTTGAGCAGTTGCTGGCGCTCTCGTCACCCATTTACCGGCTGGAGCTGGCGATGGTGGGCCGTCTGTTTGCCCAGGATCCGCAGCTCTACGCCGACATTATTATGTCTTCGGAAAACAACCTGGCGCTGATTAAGCGCTACTACCAGCGGTTTGGCGAGGCGATCGGTCTGCTGGAGCAGGGCGATAAGCAGGCGTTTATCGATAGCTTCCGTAAAGTCGAACACTGGTTTGGCGATTACGCCCAGCGTTTCCAGAGCGAGAGCCGCACGCTGCTGCGTCAGGCGAACGATAATCGGCAGTAAAGCGAAAAAGGTGTATACAATAAAGCCAGCGACCGCTGGCTTTTTTTATAGGGATGACAACGATGGCTGAACCACAACCGCTGTTTGACTACACCGGATACCTGCCGGAATGCCCGACCTGGAGCGAGGCAGAGCAGGCCCTCTACTGGGCCGATATTATGGAATGTGAAATTCACCGCTACGATACCCGCAGCGGCGAACACCAGGTGCTGCAATTTCCGGAGGAGGTCGGCTGTTTTTCCTTGCGCGAGAAGGGCGGGTTTATCGTTGCATTGCGCAGCGGTATCTGGCTGACCGACGCCCACGGTCTGCTACGGCGTAAAGTCTGCGATAACCCGAGCAATCCGGAACTGGCGCGGTTTAACGATGGCGGGACCGATCGCGATGGGCGCTTTTATGCCGGCACCTTCTGGGGCCCGGGGGATTATAACGGCGCGCTGCTGATGCGGGTCGATAACGACCTGAAGCCGACGGTGATCCAGTGTGACATCCATGGCGCCAACGGTCTGGCGTTTAGCGCCGACCGGCGCTGGATGTATACCTCCGATACGCCGAACGCCGTGATCTACCGTACGCCGCTGGATGAGCAGGGTGAGCCTGGCCGGCGCGAAGTCTTTCGCCGTTTTCAGCCTGGCGAAGGGATACCGGACGGGGCGGCGATTGACGTGGAGGGGTGTTACTGGAGCGCAATGTTTGACGGCTGGCGGATCGCCCGTTTCTCTCCGCAGGGTGAGGAGCTGGAGTCCTACCCGATGCCGGTACGTTGCCCGACGATGGTCTGCTTTGGCGGGGCGGATATGCAAACGCTCTATATCACCACCACCCGGGAAAACATGGAGGACGATGAGCTGGCGCAGTATCCGCTGTCCGGCGCCATCTTCACCCTGCCGGTGGAGGTGGCAGGGATGAAGAAATTACCGTTCCGCGAACGTTAAACCGGATCCACCGGCACGACGTTTTCGCTGGGGTAGCAACCGAGAACCTTCATGGAGCGGGTGATCTCCGCCAGCTCCTTCAGCGCCTTGCGCATGGGCAGCGAGTCCAGGTTTGCCTGAATATCGAGATAAAACATCTCTTCCCACGGATTGCCATGGATGGGGCGAGATTCCAGTTTGGTCATGATCAGATTGTGATTGCGCAGCACCAGTAAGGCTTCCACCAGGGCACCCGCCTGCTGACCGGTCGCCATTAACAGCGTGGTCTTCGCCGGAACCTGATCGGAGACGTTTACCGCTTTGCGCGCCAGAACGAGGAAGCGCGTAATATTCTGCGTCTGGTTGGCCTGGCAGTGCTCCAGCACCTGCAGGCCGTACAGAGCGCCGCCCGCTTCGCTGCCCAGCGCCGCGACGGTCGGGGCGTTCGCCTGCGCGACTTTTTCCATCGCCGCTGAGGTGCTCTCGGTATATTCAATCTTCCAGTGCGGGTAGCGACTCAGATACTGGCTACACTGCTGGAACGGTTGCGGATGGCTGTAGACGGTCTGAATTTTATCGGCATCCGTCGAGGTGCTGACCAGTACGCAATGATCGATAGGGATCGTCAGCTCGCCTACGATCGACAGGCTGGTGTGCTGCAGCAGATCGTAGACATCGTTGATCCCGCCGGAGCTGGTGTTTTCAATCGGCACTACGGCGTAATCGGCCTGGCCGGTTTCCACCTGATTAAAAATATCGGCGAACTTCGCGCAGCCGCTTTCAATAAACTGCTCAAAGTGGCGAGCTGCGTACTGACGCGCCGCCAGATGCGAATAAGAGCCTTTGGGACCGAGGAACGCCACGCGAGCCGAATGCGGGTTAATTTTATTCAAATGCTGCTGCAGCAGGGTTTGCTGGGTCAGTACAGAGTCTTCGATAATCAGCTGGAACAGGCGGGTGATGTAATGAGCGTCCAGATTATGGCGCTTGCCGAGGGTCATCAGACGCTCCAGCAGATCGCGTTCGCGGTCAATATCACGCACCGGGCGATGGGAGGCCAGTTTGGCTTTACCAACCTCAACAGCCAGCCCGCGACGCTCCGCCAGCAGAGCAAGCAGTTTCTCATCCAGCGCGCTTATCTTGTCGCGCAGCGCCAGTAATGGGTTTTCCTCGGTCATAGATGTTGCCTTTGTTGTTATCCAATAAAAAAGGCCTCCCGGGTGGGAGGCCTTATTGTTCGTCTTCGCATTCTTTCTTATACGACGAATTGCCTCCCGGTCAGGGGAAGGTAAAAAAGAATGCGAAGAAGAACGGGACGAGTTTCATGATGAATTCCTTTAAGTAGTGGGGATTACAGTACCTGTACTGTTTTCACTCTGTCAATAAAAAACGCGCCCGAAGGCGCGTGGCATGACACAACTTAAGTTAAGGATTACTCTTCTTCTTCCACAAAGCCTGCCTCTTTCACCGACGTCGCGGCGCGGCGGGCTTCCCCTTTGTGTTGCACTTTATTGAGCTGCCGTTCCAGCTTGTTGATCAATTCGTTAATGGCGGCGTACATATCTTCATGACGCGCACTGGCAACCAGATGGCCGTTTGGCGTGTTGATGGTTGCATCGGCGATAAAACCCTGCGGCTCCTTAGACAGAATGATGTGCGGGTTAATTAAATGAGTTTGCCACTTATCCAGTTTGGCGAGACGGTCTGCGACATGCTGGCGGATTGCCGGAGTAATTTCCATTTGTTTACTGGTAATGTTCATTGTCATAAATTTTACCTCTTGTCTTTCCCGTCTTGGTGAATCCAGCATACCTTTCCTAATGTCAAAATGTGTGATCTAAATCACGTTTTATTGTCACTTTTTGTCAACGAATTCATTTTGTGAGACAGGGCAGGAAGAAGTGAGATTTTACTTGTCGAACCTGCCAAAGCAGGCCATATTTGATGAGTTAACTCGACGCTAAACCGCTTCAGCTAACCAGGATAACGAATAAAAAAACGGCAGCCAGTGGCTGCCGTTTGCGATCCATGAGTCAGGCTCAGGTGTTCTTACTGTTCGCGGCGATAATCTTCGCGACTTTGTCCGCCTGAGCATTCATCTGCATTTGACGATAGGCATTTTCCATCTTCGGCAGGGCATCGCGGGTGGCCTGGGTATCCGGATAGTTACGCATCATACCTTCCACGCGGTTAACGACGGCAACCCATGCGCCGCGGTCGGTGTAGTAATCCACTACCGACAGCTCATACTTCGCCAGGCGATCTTTCAGGAATACCATGCGCTTATAGGCGTCCGTGGCATACTGGCTGTTCGGGTAGCCGCGTACCAGTTTGGAGAAGTCATTGAAGGCATCGCGCGCGTGCTGCGGATCGCGGTCGGAACGATCGACGCCGAAGAAGCCCTGCAGGGCGCTGTCATCCAGAGCCATGTTGGTCAGGCCGCGCATATAGATGACGTAGTCGATGTTCGGATGGGTGGGATTCAAGCGCATGAAGCGATCGATGGCCGCTTGAGCCAGCGGCAGATCGGCGTTTTTGTAATACGCATAAATCAGATCCAGCTGTACCTGTTGGGAATAAGGGCCGAATGGATAACGGTTATCCAACGCTTCCAGTTGCGTTATCGCCTGTTTCCAGTTACCGTCCTGCAGTTTTTGCTGGGCGGTCGCGTAGATTTCATTCGGCGGATTATCAGGCACCTCTTCCTTAGAGCCGGAGCAACCCACCAAAGCCAGGCTCAGTGTGGCGGCTGCCACCAGGTATTTCATGCGCGTCATGACGTTTTGACTTCCTCAAAATGTTTATGCGGGAGAATCTCTGTTCCTGCTCCCGATTAAGACCAGCTACAATAGCACACTATATTAAACGGCAAAGCCGTAAAACCCAACGTTAAACGAAGAAGCTGTATATGGCACAACGAGTACAACTCACCGCAACGGTGACCGAAAATCAACTCGGTCAACGCTTAGATCAGGCTTTGGCCGAATTGTTCCCTGATTATTCGCGATCGCGGATAAAAGAATGGATCCTCGACCAACGCGTATTAGTCAATGGCACCATAGGCGATAAACCGAAAGAAAAAGTGCTGGGGGGAGAACGCATCGCTATCGATGTGGAAATCGAAGAAGAGGCGCGCTTCCAGCCGCAGGATATTCCGCTCAATATCGTTTACGAAGATGATGACATCATCGTGATCAACAAACCGCGCGATCTGGTTGTACATCCTGGCGCGGGCAACCCTGACGGTACTGTGCTGAATGCGCTGCTGCACTACTATCCGCCTATTGCCGATGTGCCGCGTGCGGGGATCGTCCATCGTCTGGATAAAGACACCACCGGTCTGATGGTGGTGGCGAAAACCATTCCAGCGCAAACCCGGCTGGTGGAGTCGCTGCAGTTGCGCGAGATCACCCGTGAATACGAAGCGGTGGCGATCGGTCATATGACCGCCGGCGGTACGGTTGAAGAACCGATCAGCCGTCATCCGACCAAGCGTACCCATATGGCGGTGCACCCGATGGGCAAACCGGCGGTGACCCACTACCGCATTATGGAACATTTCCGCATCCATACCCGCCTGCGCCTGCGTCTGGAAACCGGTCGTACGCATCAGATCCGCGTGCATATGTCGCATATCACCCATCCGCTGGTAGGCGACCAGGTGTATGGCGGCCGCCCGCGTCCGCCGAAGGGCGCGTCGGAGGAGTTCATCACCGCGCTGCGTAAATTCGACCGCCAGGCGCTGCACGCCACCATGCTACGTCTGTACCACCCGATTACCGGCATTGAAATGGAGTGGCACGCGCCCATCCCACAAGATATGGTCGAGCTCATCGAGGCGATGCGCGCCGATTTTGAAGCCCATAAGGACGATATTGACTGGTTATGACTAAACTGATTGTACCGCAGTGGCCAATGCCCGGCAGCGTGGCGGCCTGTAGTTCTACCCGCATCGGCGGCGTGAGTCTGCCGCCCTATGACTCGCTCAACCTGGGCGCCCATTGCGGCGACAATCTGCAGCATGTCGAAGAAAACCGGCGGAGGATGTTTGCCGCCGGCGGCTTACCGTCTTACCCGGTTTGGCTTGAGCAGGTTCATGGTACCGATGTGCTCACGCTGGACGGCGGACCCTATCCGTCGAAACGCGCGGATGCCTCTTATAGCCGTACGCCAGGGACTGTCTGCGCGGTGATGACCGCTGACTGCCTGCCGGTCCTGTTCTGTAACCGCGCCGGTACTGAAGTCGCCGCGGCGCATGCGGGATGGCGCGGCTTATGCGAAGGGGTTCTGGAAGAGACGGTCGCCCGTTTCGCCGATAAAGCCGAAAACATTATGGCGTGGCTGGGACCCGCCATCGGTCCGCAGGCGTTTGAGGTGGGCCCAGAAGTTCGCGACGCTTTTATGGCTAAGGATGAGAATGCGCATCAGGCTTTTCGTCCGGCAGGCGAAAAATATTTTGCTGATATCTACCAGCTGGCTCGGCAGCGCCTGGCAAACGTCGGCGTTGAGCAGATTTTCGGCGGCGATCGCTGCACGCTAAGCGAAAAGGATGATTTTTTCTCTTACCGGCGCGACAAGACCACCGGTCGTATGGCAAATTTCATTTGGCTGATATAACCTAGAGAATCAAGACGATCCAGAAGGCAAACTTATTTTTCGCATAGTTCAGGTCTTTAACCTTGAATAATTGAGGGATGACCTCATTTAATCTCCAGTAGCAAATTTGACCTGTTATGGGAGGAGTTATGCGTCTGGATCGTCTTACCAATAAATTCCAGCTTGCTCTTGCCGATGCCCAGTCGCTTGCACTCGGGCACGACAACCAATTCATCGAACCTCTTCATTTAATGAGCGCCTTGCTGAATCAGGAAGGGGGATCGGTACGTCCTTTATTAACCTCGGCGGGCGTGAATGCCGGGAAACTGCGCACTGACATCGAACAGGCTCTGAGCCGTTTACCGCAGGTGGAAGGCACCGGCGGCGATGTGCAACCTTCTCAGGATTTAGTGCGGATCCTGAACCTTTGCGACAAGCTGGCGCAAAAGAAAAAGGACAACTTTATATCGTCAGAACTGTTTGTTCTGGCGGCGCTTGAATCACGCGGTACGCTGACCGACCTTTTAAAATCCGCCGGAGCAACAACCGCCAACGTGACTCAGGCGATTGAACAAATGCGCGGAGGTGAAAGCGTGAACGATCAGGGTGCCGAAGACCAACGTCAGGCATTGAAGAAATTTACCGTCGATCTCACCGAGCGTGCCGAACAGGGCAAACTGGACCCGGTTATCGGCCGTGATGAAGAGATCCGCCGTACCATTCAGGTACTGCAGCGCCGTACCAAAAACAATCCGGTGCTGATTGGTGAACCCGGGGTGGGTAAAACCGCTATCGTCGAAGGCCTGGCGCAGCGTATCGTCAACGGCGAAGTGCCGGAAGGGCTGAAAGGCCGCCGGGTACTGGCGCTGGATATGGGCGCGCTGGTGGCCGGGGCGAAATACCGCGGTGAGTTTGAAGAGCGTCTGAAAGGCGTGCTGACCGACCTGTCGAAACAGGAAGGCAACGTCATTCTGTTTATCGACGAACTGCATACCATGGTTGGCGCTGGTAAAGCCGACGGCGCGATGGACGCGGGCAACATGCTGAAGCCGGCGCTGGCGCGTGGTGAACTGCACTGCGTCGGGGCGACGACGCTCGACGAATACCGTCAGTACATTGAAAAAGACGCTGCGCTGGAGCGCCGCTTCCAGAAGGTGTTCGTCGCCGAGCCGTCGGTAGAAGATACCATCGCTATTCTGCGCGGTCTGAAAGAACGTTATGAACTGCACCACCATGTGCAGATCACCGACCCGGCTATCGTGGCGGCGGCGACCTTGTCGCATCGCTACATTGCCGACCGTCAGCTGCCGGATAAAGCCATCGACCTTATCGATGAGGCGGCGTCCAGCATCCGTATGCAGATCGACTCAAAGCCGGAAGAGCTGGACCGTCTCGATCGCCGTATCATCCAGTTGAAACTGGAGCAGCAGGCGCTGAAGAAAGAGTCTGATGAGGCGAGTCTGAAGCGTCTTGATATGCTCAACGAGGAGCTGGCGGATAAAGAACGGCAGTACTCGGTGCTGGAAGAAGAGTGGAAAGCGGAAAAAGCGTCCCTCTCCGGCACCCAGACCATCAAAGCCGAGCTGGAGCAGGCGAAAATCGCCATCGAACAGGCGCGTCGCGTCGGTGACCTGGCGCGGATGTCCGAGCTGCAGTACGGCAAAATTCCGGAACTGGAGAAACAGCTGGCGGCAGCCACTCAGTCCGAAGGAAAAACCATGCGTCTGCTGCGTAATAAAGTGACGGATGCTGAAATCGCCGAAGTGCTGGCCCGCTGGACCGGTATCCCGGTCTCCCGCATGATGGAAAGCGAGCGTGACAAACTGCTGCGTATGGAGCAGGAACTGCATCATCGGGTGATTGGTCAGGATGAGGCGGTTGAAGCAGTATCTAACGCTATTCGCCGTAGCCGTGCCGGGCTGTCCGATCCGAACCGGCCGATTGGTTCATTCCTGTTCCTCGGTCCGACCGGGGTCGGTAAAACCGAGCTGTGTAAAACGCTGGCTAACTTTATGTTCGACAGCGACGACGCAATGGTGCGTATCGATATGTCCGAGTTTATGGAGAAACACTCCGTCTCGCGTCTGGTCGGTGCGCCTCCGGGATACGTCGGTTATGAAGAGGGCGGTTACCTGACCGAGGCGGTGCGCCGTCGTCCTTATTCCGTCATCCTGCTGGATGAAGTGGAAAAAGCGCACCCGGATGTGTTCAACATTCTGCTGCAGGTACTCGACGACGGGCGCCTCACCGATGGCCAGGGGAGAACGGTCGACTTCCGTAACACGGTGGTCATCATGACCTCGAACCTCGGTTCCGATTTGATTCAGGAACGGTTCGGCGAGCTGGATTACGGACATATGAAGGACCTGGTGCTGGGGGTTGTCAGCCAGAACTTCCGTCCGGAGTTCATCAACCGTATCGATGAAGTGGTGGTCTTCCATCCGCTGGGTGAGAAACACATTGCTTCTATTGCCCAGATCCAGCTGCAGCGCCTGTATAAACGTCTGGAAGAGCGCGGATATGAAGTGCGGATGTCCGATGAGGCGCTGAAGTTGCTCAGCGCCAACGGATACGATCCGGTATACGGCGCGCGGCCACTGAAACGCGCTATTCAGCAGCAGATTGAGAACCCGTTAGCCCAGCAGATCCTTTCCGGTGAGCTGATTCCGGGTAAAACCGTCGAGCTGGTAGTGAAAGACGACCGTATCGTGGCAGTGCAGTAAGTCACAAAACGACAAAAACGGGCCCAGCGGGCTCGTTTTTGTTTAAAAACCAGGCAAAAATTAAAGCTCAATACCTGATTTGGTTGAAAAGTGAGCGATTGAATTCTTTTTTTGAATTTATCCTTGTCACTTCAGAATTACCCCCTATAATGCGCCTCCACTGACACGGAACAACGGCAAGCAAGCCGCCGGGGCAGCAGGATTCAACGGCGAAAGATAACGTTGAAGCCGACAGAGAAAAGCAAAATAAGCGCTTGACTCTGAATGAGGAAAACGTATTATACGGGACCTCGCGACAGAGCGCTAAAGCGCGTCGCAACTGCTCTTTAACAATTTATCAGACAATCTGTGTGGGCACTCAAAGTGACATGGATTCTTAACGTCCTCGGACGAAAAATGAATACCAAGTCTCAAGAGTGAACACGTAATTCATTACGAAGTTTAATTCTTTGAGCATCAAACTTAAATTGAAGAGTTTGATCATGGCTCAGATTGAACGCTGGCGGCAGGCCTAACACATGCAAGTCGAGCGGTAGCACAGAGAGCTTGCTCTCGGGTGACGAGCGGCGGACGGGTGAGTAATGTCTGGGAAACTGCCTGATGGAGGGGGATAACTACTGGAAACGGTAGCTAATACCGCATAACGTCGCAAGACCAAAGTGGGGGACCTTCGGGCCTCATGCCATCAGATGTGCCCAGATGGGATTAGCTAGTAGGTGGGGTAACGGCTCACCTAGGCGACGATCCCTAGCTGGTCTGAGAGGATGACCAG